>DATILL010000100.1:0-88645 GCA_035476575.1 Mycobacteriales bacterium | reverse complement strand
GATGCGAAAGCAGGTAGCCACCCACGGTCTCGAATCCCTCGCGCTCGATTTCGATGCCGAGCCGATCCTTCACCTCGTCCACGCTCACCTTGCCGCTGAAGACGAAGGTGCCGTCTCCTTCGTCGATCACGGTCTCGGACTCGACGTCGTACTCGTCCCGGATCTCGCCGACGATTTCCTCGAGGAGGTCCTCGATGGTGACCAGGCCGGCGGTGCCGCCGTACTCGTCGATGACGATCGCCATGTGGGTCCGCCGGGCCTGCATCTCCCGCAGCAGCTCGTCCACCGGCTTGGACTCCGGCACCAACGACGGCGGCCGCAGCACCTCGGTCACCGCAGTGTGGCCGTGCGGGTCGTTCGGGTCCTGGATCCGCCGGACCAGGTCCTTGACGTAGACCAGCCCGACGATGTCGTCAATGTTCTCCCCGATCACCGGAATACGGGAGAAGCCGCTGCGCAGCGCCAGCGCCAGCGCCTGCTTGACGCTCTTCTCCGACTCGATCCAGACGATCTCGGTGCGCGGCACCATCACCTCACGGGCGATCGTGTCGCCGAGCTCGAAGACCGAGTGGATCATCTCCCGCTCGTCGTGCTCGACCACCCCGCGGGCCTCGTACAGGTCGACCAGCTCGCGCAGCTCCACCTCGGCGAACGGTCCCTCGCGAAACCCGCGGCCCGGCGTGATCGCGTTGCCGATCAGGATGAGCAGGCTGGCCAGCGGGCCGAAGACCCGGCCGAGCAGCCGGGTCACCCCCGCGGTGCCCAGCGCCACCGGGTACGGGTGCTGCCGGCCAATCGTGCGCGGCCCGACCCCCACCAGCACGTAGCTGACGATCGTCATGACCACGGTGGTGAGGGCCAGCGCGAGCCAGCCGAAGCCGAGCGCGTTGACCAGCACCGCCGCGACCAGCACGGTGGCGAGAAGCTCGCACGCCACGCGCAACAGCAGCAGCAGGTTGGTGTAGCGCGGCCGGTCGGTCAGGAGCTGGCCGAGCGCGCGGGCCGGTCGGGATCCGGCGTCGGCCATCGCCTTCGCCCGGCCCGGCGAGATCATCGCCAGCGCGGCGTCCATCGCCGCGAACAGCCCGGCCAGCAGTACCAGCGCCGCCGCGAAGACCAGCAGGACGACGTCGGTCAGCGTCACGACGAGGCGCCCCCGCCCGAGCCGCCGCCACCTCCGCCGGTGCCCCCGTCAGCGACCCGGCCAGCGACCCGGCCGGAGGCACCGGAGGCTCGCCAGCTCGCCAGGATCTTCCGTTGCAGGCCGAACATCTCGCGCTCCTCGTCCGGCTCGGCATGGTCGTAGCCGAGCAGGTGCAGGATGCCGTGGGTACAGAGCAGGTGCAGCTCAGCCTGGACCGGATGCCCGGCCGCCACGGCCTGCCGCCGGGCCACCACCGGGCAGAGCACCACGTCACCCAGTAGCGCCGGCCCGTTGTCGGCGTCGTCCGGGCCGGACACGATCTCCAGCTCGTCCATCGGGAAGGCGAGCACGTCGGTTGGCCCGGCCTCGCCCATCCACCGCTCGTGCAACGCCGACATCGCCACGAGGTCGACCAGCAGCACCGACAGCTCCGCGGCCGGGTGCACCCCCATCTCGTCCAACACGTGCCGGGCCAGCGCCACCAGGGCGGTCTCGTCGACGAACTCTCCGGACTCGTTGGCGATCTCGATCGTCACTGGACCAGTGTGCCTAACGCCTTAGCGATGTGAACGCCGGCCCGCCCGGCGCTCCGGCCGTGCCGGCGCTGTGCCTGGGCCCGGCGCCCGGGTGGCGTCCCAGCGGGCGTAGGCGTCGACGATCTCGCCGACCAGCTTGTGCCGGACGACGTCCTGGCTGGTCAGCAGGCTGAAATGGACGTCCTCGACGCCGTCCAGGATGTCCTTGACGACGATCAGCCCGGACCGCTGGCCGTGCGGCAGGTCGACCTGGGTGATGTCGCCGGTCACCACGATCTTGGCGCCGAAGCCGAGCCGGGTGAGGAACATCTTCATCTGCTCCGGCGTGGTGTTCTGCGCCTCGTCCAGCACGATGAAGGCGTCGTTCAGGGTCCGGCCGCGCATGTAGGCAAGCGGGGCGACCTCGATCGTGCCGGACTGGGTGAGCCGCGGGATCGACTCCGGGTCGACCATGTCGTGCAACGCGTCGTACAGCGGCCGCAGGTATGGGTCGATCTTCTCGTACAGCGTGCCGGGCAGGTAGCCGAGCCGCTCGCCGGCCTCGACCGCAGGCCGGGTCAGGATGATCCGGTTGACCCTCTTGGCCTGCAGCGCCTGCACCGCCTTGGCCATCGCCAGGTAGGTCTTGCCGGTGCCGGCCGGGCCGATGCCGAAGACGATGGTGTGCTGGTCGATCGCGTCGACGTACCGCTTCTGGTTGATGGTCTTCGGCCGGATGGTGCGGCCCCGACGGGAGATGATGTTGAGGGTGAGCACCTCGGCCGGACGCTCCGCCGAGCCGCTGCGCAGCATCCCGACGATCCGCTCGGTCTCCTCCGGGGAGAGCGCGTGACCGGCCTCGATCATGGCCAGCAGCTCCTCGAAGACCCGGACGGCGAAGGCGTTGTCGGCCGGCGAGCCGGTGATGGTGATCTCGTTGCCGCGCACGTGCACGTCGCTGGCCAGCTCGACCTCGACCTGCCGGAGCAGGCGGTCTCCGGATCCCAGCAGGGCGAGCATCGCCTGCGGGTCAGGGACGACGATCTTCGTCTGGACGCTCTTGGGCTGAACGCTGGGAACCGCCGGGTCGGCGGCACCGGAGGTGGTCTTGGGCACGGGCTGAGTGGCGCCTGCTTCCTGGATGCGGCGATGGGGTACCCGTCGAGCTTACCCGCGTGCTCAGGCGCCGAGCGCTCCAAAATGCCCGAGCTGCTCGCCGCCGAGCAGGTGCAGGTGGACGTGGTACACGGACTGCCCGGAGTCCGGCCCGGTGTTGAAGACCAGCCGGTACCCGGACTCCGCGATGTCCTCGGCCGCGGCGACGAGGGCACCCGCGGTGACCATCTCGGCCAGCAGGCTCGGGTCGGCGGCGGCCAGGGCGGCGGCGTTCTCCACGTGCTCGCGCGGCACCACCAGCACATGTGTCGGCGCCTGCGGGCCGATGTCCCGGAAGGCAATGGTGCGTTTTCCCTCGTGTACGAGGTTCGCCGGGATCTCCCCGGCGACGATCCGGCAGAACAGGCAGTCGGCCATGAGTCCAGAGGCTAGCCGAACCGGCGTCGTCCCGAGGCGCCACGACCATACCCGGCGCCGTCTCGCGCCGCCGGGCCGCCATCCTGCCGCCATCGGGTAAACCGGGACCGCCCAGTGCACGTCTTGTCGGTCGTGACGGGCACACTTGCGCTGTATGAGACCGTGGGGCCGGCCATCGGTACCGTGACGCGAGACGACGCCCTGAACGCGGACGAGGCGCTCACGGCGTTGTACGCCGCCCACTACCCCAAGCTGGTCCGCATCGCCGCGCTCCTGCTGGATGACATCGGTGCCAGCGAGGAGGTCGTCCAGGACGCGTACGTCAAGATGCACGGGGCATGGCGCCGTATCCGGGAGCCAGCCGCCGCCGAAGGCTACCTGCGCACCACCGTGGTCAACCTCGCCCGCTCCCGGCTGCGGCACCGGATGGTGGTCGCCAAGCACCCGCCCAAGCCGATGCCGGACGCCCCGTCCGCGGAGCACGGCGCGCTGGTCAAGATCGAGCGGGACCGGGTGATCCGGGCGCTGCGCACGCTGCCACCGCGACAGCGCGAGTGCCTCGTGCTGCGCTACTACGCCGACCTGTCCGAGGCCCAGATCGCCGCGGCCATGGGGATCAGCGCGGGGGCGGTGAAGAGCCACGCCTCCCGCGGCATGGCCGCCCTGCGCTCCGCGATCACGAAGGACACGTCATGAGCCGAGACGACCGTCCCCCGGACGACGCCGACCTGGCCGCGCTGCTCCGCGAGTCGCTCGTCGCCGAGGCCGGCCGGCACGTGCCGGCCGGCGACGGGCTGGCCCGGATCCGGAAACGGGTCGAGGGCCGGCGGCGTAAGCTGGCCTTCTCGCGGCCCGGCCTGACGATCGCCGCCGCGGCCGCCGCGGTGGCCGCGTTCGTGCTGGTCCCGGCGGTGCTGAAGGACTCCGGTGGCCCCTCTCCCCACCAGGCGGGCTCCGGCGGCACGCACCCGACCCCGGCGTCCGCCGCCCCGACCGGGACTGCCCCGCTGCCCACCGAGGCCCGGACCACCATCTCCGGCAGCGGCGACCTCCACGACATGCGCACGGTGTGGCCGTACGCCAGCCGGGGCGAGGGCACCGCCAAGGCCGACCGGGACGTACGGGCCGGCGTACACGCCGAGCTGGCCCAGCCGACCCAGGCCGCGGTGACGTTCGTGCGGTCCTACGTCGGTGCCGACGTGCCGCTGTCGGCGCGGCCAGCCGGCCCGCTGTCCAAGGGCATCGGCGTCGTCGTCTACCGGGACCTGCCGGACGGCACGCGGCATGCGGTGTCGCAGGTGTACCTGGTGCGGGTGCGCAGGGCCGTCGACTCGCCGTACGTCGTGGCCGCGGCCAGCCGGCCGTCGCTGGACGGCGACCGGTACCAGCTCACCGTGGTGCCGCCGGCCGAGCCGCTCGGGGCGACCGCCGACCGGATCAGCGTGACCGGCCGGTCGGTGCGGCCGGGCGAGCCGGCACCGGTCAGCGTTCAGGTGGAGGTCCGGGACGCCACGGCCGCCCAGCACGTCGGCTTCAACCTGGCCGAGCCACGGCGCGACCCGAGCCGGGCGGACACCTTCTCCTGGGGTACGACGCTGAGCGTGGACGCCGGCCAGCTCGCCGCCGCCGACACCATCGCGGCGTGGACAGTGGACAGCACGGGGTTCGTGCTGGAGTTCGTCGCCACTCCGGTCCCCCTCGCCTGACGCTGCCCTGCCCCCTCCCCCCGACGATCATCGAGTTGTTGCCGTCAGTCGATCTCCAATCGCGACCACAACTCGATGATCGTCGGGAGTCAGGTCCAGCGGCCGGTGCGGGCAGCCAGGGCAGCCAGGGCAGCGGCACCCGCGGTTGACGTGCGCAGCACGGTGGGGCCGAGCCGGGCGGCCCGCGCCCCCGCCGCGCAGAAGGCGGCGAGCTCACCCTCGGTCAGCCCGCCCTCGGGCCCGACCACCAGCACCAGCTCCCCCTCGCCGGCCGGCAGGGGTACGGCGGCCAGCGGCGTGCCCGCCTCCCCGGACAGCACCACCGCGGCCCCACCCTCGGCGACCACCCGCCCGACCAGCGCGCCCACCGCGGCGGTCGAGTGCAGCTCGGCCACGTGGGGCAGGAACGCCCGCCGGCTCTGCTTGGCCGCCTCCCGGGCGGTCGACCGCCAGCGGGCCAGCGCCCGCCCGCCCCGCTCGCCCCGCCACTGGACGACGGCGCGGGCGGCCTCCCACGGCACGATCTCGTCCGCCCCGAGCTCGGTCAACAGCTCCACGGCGAGCTCGCCCCGATCCCCCTTGGCCAGCGCCTGCACCACCACGAGCCGCGGCCGCGGCGGCTCCAGCACCGTCCGCCGTACCACCGCGAGGGTGAGCCTGTCGTGCTCCGCGCCGGCCACGGTGCACTCGGCCAGGCCGCCGTACCCGTCGGACAGCCGCACCGGCTCGCCCGGCCGCAGCCGGCGGACGGTGGCCGCATGGTGCCCCTCCGGCCCGTCCAGCACGTACTGGTCGGAGCTGGGCAGCGTCGCGACGAGGAAGACGGGTGGCGTCATGGCTGTGCCGCCGCGTCAACGACCGTTGAACGCGTCCCGCACCCGGGAGAACAACCCGCCGCCCGGCCGGGTGGTGTGCGGCAGGTCCTCCCCACGCAGCGCGGCGAACTCCTTCAGCAACCGCTCCTGGTCCGGGTCCAGCCGGGTCGGCGTACGCACGTCCAGGTGGACGATCAGGTCGCCGCGGCCGACCCCGCGCAGGTGTGGCACGCCGCGGCCGCGCAGCCGCAGCTCGGTGCCGGGCTGGGTACCGGCCCGGATCTCCAGGGTCTCGTCACTGTCCAGCGTGGTCACCACCAGGGAGGTGCCGAGCGCTGCGGCGGTCATCGGCAGGCTGACCCGGCAGTGCAGGTCGTCGCCTTCCCGGGTGAAGATGTCGTGCTCCTGCTCGTGCACCTCGACGTACAGGTCGCCGGCCGGGCCGCCGCCCGAGCCGACCTCACCCTGCCCGGACAGCCGGATCCGCATGCCAGCCTCGACCCCGGCCGGGATCTTCACGCTGATGGTGCGGCGGGTGCGCACCCGCCCGTCGCCGCCGCACTCCGCGCACGGGTGCGGGATGGTCTGGCCGACGCCGTTGCAGGTCGGGCAGATCCGGGCGGTGACGACCTGGCCGAGGAACGTGCGCTGCACGCTCTGCACCTCACCGCGCCCGGCGCAGGTGTCGCACCGGTCGGTGTGGGTGCCGGCCGCGGTGCCCGCGCCGTGGCAGACCTGGCACACCACCGCGGTGTCGACGGTGAAGTCCTTCGTCACGCCGAACGCCATCTCGGCTAGCTCGAGCTCGACCCGCAGCAGCGCGTCGGACCCGGCCCGGACCCGAGACCGCGCCCCCCGCCCGGTCGCCCCGCCACCGCCGGCACCCCCGAAGAAGGCGTCCATGATGTCGCCGAGGCCGCCGAACCCGGCGAACGGGCCGCCGGCACCGGCCGGCGCGCCGCCGAACGGGTCACCGCCCAGGTCGACGATCCTGCGCTTCTCCGGGTCGGACAGCACCTCGTAGGCGTGGGTGATCTCCTTGAACCGCTCCTGCGCCTCCGGGTCGGGATTGCGGTCCGGATGCAGCTCGCGGGCCAGCCGACGGTAGGCCCGCTTGATCTCTTCACCGGTCGCGTCCTGCCGGACGCCGAGAACGGCGTAGTAGTCGTTCGCCACGTATCCCCTAGCCTGTTGGTCCGCCTAGCGTGGGTCCTGCGCTGCCTAGCCCAGCGCGAGCAGCCGGCCAACATACCGGGCGACCGCGCTCACCGTGCTCATCGTGCTGCCGTAGTCCATCCGGGTCGGGCCAAGGACGCCGAGCCCACCGAGGGTGCGGTCCTCCAGCCCGTAGGCGACGGAGATCACCGACGCCGTCCGCAACCCCTCGAACTCATTCTCCTCACCGATGCTGACATGCACCCGGCTGGGGTTGTCCGACTCCTCCAGCAGCCGCAGCAGCACGACCTGCTCCTCCAACGCCTCCAGCACCGGGCGGATGCTGGGGAAGTCCAGCGCGCTGCGGGTGAGGTTGGCCGTGCCGCCGAGCATAACCCGAGCCTCCTGCCGCTCGACCAGGGTCTCCAGCAGCACGCCGACGAGCACGGTCATGACCGGCCGGAGCGAGGGCACCACCGCGTCCGGCAGGCCTGCGACGATGTCCGGAGTCTCGGCCAGGGACCGGCCCTTGAGCTTGGCGTTGAGCGTGTGCCGCAGGCCCAGCACGTCCTCGTCGCTGACCCCGACCGGCAGCTCGACGATCCGTTGCTCCACCCGGCCGGTGTCGGTGATCAGCACCACCATTAACCTTCCGGCGGCCAGGTGGACCACCTCCAGGTGCCGTACCACGCTGCGGGACAGCGACGGGTACTGCACCACCGCGACCTGCCGGGTGAGCTGGGCCAGCAGCCGGACGGTGCGGTACAGCACGTCGTCGAGGTCGACCGCACCCTCCAGGAAGGTCTGGATGGCCCGCTTCTCGGCCGGCGTGAGCGGCTTGAGCTGGCTGAGCCGGTCGACGAACAGCCGATAGCCCTTGTCGGTCGGGATCCGGCCGGCGCTGGTGTGCGGCTGGGTGATGTATCCCTCCTCCTCCAGCGCGGCCATGTCGTTGCGCACGGTCGCCGGGGAGACGCCGAGGTTGTGCCGCTCGACCAGCGACTTGCTGCCGACCGGCTCCCGGGTGGACACGAAGTCCTCGACAATGGCCCGCAACACCTCGAGCTTGCGATCTTCGAGGGTCATCCGGGGCCACCTCCTGGCACTCTCGATTTCTGAGTGCCAAGTGTACGTCGGAAGGGGGGTGTCGGTCTCGGCCACAAGCTGGCCTGCCCCGGTACGCTGACGGGATGCGGGGGGCGGGCAACACAAGGAGCGACGTGATCTTCAAGGAGGTTCGGGAGGGCCGGCCGTATCCGGACCACGCCCTTTCCCAGCGCGACTGGGCTGGGATCCCGCCCCGGCCCGTGCGCCTCGACACTCTCATCACCACCAAGCGCGAACTCGGCCTGGATCGGTTGCTGGCCGAGGACTCGACGTTCTACGGCGACCTGTTCCCGCACGCCGTCCAGTGGAAGGGCGAACTCTACCTGGAGGACGGCCTGCACCGGTGCCTGCGGGCCGCCTTACAGGGCCGCACCTCCGCCCACATCCGGGTGCTGAACCTGGACGAGCTTGGCTCGATCGAGGCCAGTGGCGACACCGCCGTCACCATCGCTGGGCCTGCCGCGCCGGCCGGGCCCGCCGCGGACGACTAGCTTCGCCGCTTGTCGCGAAGATCAGTGAAACACGCCGGCGTGTCCGGCTGGATCGTCGCGACATGTGGGCGGGGAAGGTCAGGAGTTCTGCCAGATGGTGACGCGCACCGTTGTGCTGGCGCGTGCCGGCCCCAGGTCGGTCACCTTGACGCCGGCCAAGGCGCCGTTCTCAACCAGACAGAAGGTCATTCCCTGGACGACGGTGGGCGTCTGGTAGGAGAAAATGGTGTTGGCCTGGCAGGCCGGGTACGTGGGCGTGGTGTTGGTGGGGAGCATGACTATTCGATCTTTGGTGTAGAAAAAGCCGGAGAAGTAGAGGTCAGTGCCGCCGTGGTTAACAATGTCGGCCTGACCGGGCTTGGTCAGCTTGGTGTCGAAGCCGTACCCGGCCGCGAGCGAGACGTCATAGCTGGCGAGCTGGGTGCCATTGCCCGGCGCGGGGCTCGCGCCACTGGGCGGGGAGGTGTCCGTCGGCGTCGGGCTGGGAGCTGTGGGGGTGGCGGGCGTGGTGGTCGCCGGCGCCGACGACACAACTGGAGTGGCGCTCGGCGGGGCGGTGGCCCTTCCGACCACGTATCCGGCGCTGGTCAGCGCGGTGACGACCGCCGCGATGCCCGATAACCAGGCCGGCCCGAGCTCGCCGAGCCGATGCCAGCCACGGCCCGGCCGAGAACCTTCCGCGCTCATCCGCCGCCATCCTTTTCCCGAGTGCCCAACCCGAACGGAGGCGCGCGACGAGACCGACCCAACTCCCCGCTTCCCCCCAGCATGTGCTGGGCGCTGACGCTACGGCAGCGCCCGACCGGTGCGGGCCGAATCGGTGGGAGCCACCCATTCGGGTGATTTGCCGTGTGGTCACCTCTCGGCGTTGTGGTGACCTGTCGTTGTGCGGGGCGCCGGTGTGGTGACCTGTTGGCGTTGTGGTGACCTGTCGTTGTGGGTGGCGCCGGTGTGGTGACCTGTTGGGGGATGGTGCGGGCTGTGTTGCTGCCGCCTTATCGACCTCGTCGATGGGCGGTCACCGGGAACTGCTGTGGGTGCGTGCCGCCTCGCTCACCGTAGTTTCTCACTTTGTTCTTTTCGGACGGGTTGGCTCGCGTTCCGGTTTGTCGGTGGCCCCGTTTAGCCTTGCCCTGTGTCGGTCATCGTCACCCGCGCGGTCGGGCAGGTTCGCTCGGCCGTCGGCTCTCGTGTCGACACGCCGTTGTTCGGGCTGGCCGGCGTGCTGGGTTGCCTCTGGCCCAGGTGGCCGACGCGCGGGGGCCTGGCCAGGGCGCATGATGCGCCGAGCACGACGGCGTGGCTTGCGGGACCACCTGCGCCTTGGGCCGGGTGAGGCGGGGCGGCTGGCACATGCGCTGGGCCGGGAGCTGCCCGTCACCGCGGCGGCGCTGGCCCACGGGCGGCCCAACCGGGAGGACGCCCACACCGTCGCCGGCGCTGTCCGGGTGCTGCCCGCCGAGACCCCGGCCCAGACCCCGGTGTTAGCGGAACAGGCGCTGGCCGAACACGCCGCCACCGCCGACCCGGACGCGGCCCGCATGCCTGGCCGCCATGTCCTGGACATCGTCGACCCCGACCACGCCGAGGAACTCCTCCACCGCCAGGCCGAACACCAAGCCGCCCAGGCCCACACCCGGCGCGACCCGCGCATCACCCCCGCCAGGCCCAGGCCGAGCCGGGCCACCGGCTCCTCGACACCGAAGCACCGCCACCCCACACGTCACCCTCGACCCACCCGCCGCACCACCCCGGCAGACCCAGAGAACGACACCCGCGACGACCGCACCCACAGCCAACGGACAGCCGACACGCCCGTCAAGCTCACCGACCCGTCCCTACGGACAGGGGACCTGCCCGACAACAGCGCCGAACGCCCACCCTCATCGCCACAACTGCCGCATGACAAGCTCGGCACCGGCACCGAAACGCTCGACAGCGGCGACATCCTGCCCGCCAGCCAGGCACGCCGCATCGCCTGCCCGACGCGCACGTCACCCCCGCCGTCCTGGGCGGCGAAAGCCTGCCCCTGGACCCCGGCCGCAGCTCCCGACACCACATCGACGCCGCCCGCCGCACCCTCATCCTCCGCGACCACGGATGCGCCTCCCCCAGCTCCGACCGTCCCCACCAACAGTGCCACACCCACCACCACACCCACTGAGCCAACGACAGCAGAACCCACCAGAACAACGACGCGCTGCCGTGTTCATCTCACCACCACACCGTCCACCACAACGGCCGAGACATGAGAACAGCAAAAGACGGGCTACCCGAGCTCCTCCCCCCACCATCAACCGACCCCGAACGGAAACCATCCGACACCACCAACACCAAAAACGAACACCATGAACCGGGGGGTAACGGCATCGCACGGATACGTCAGCGGGCGACGGCCCGTGGCACTGGATCGCACTTCGATCACAGGCATGCTACGGACCGCGACCGCTGTTACCAGTTCACCGGCGGGTCTCATCCTAAGGTAAAGGGAAACTCACTTGTAGTGATCGGCAACCATATCGGTGTCACGATGGATACGAAAGGCTCCAATTCGTGCCCTCCGTCGCCGAGCGCGCGAGAGTGGAAGGAGGAGTCATGGAACCATCCGTCACAAACCTGCTGTACCGCCGACCCGAGCCGTACGAGGCCATCTACGACGGCGCCGCCAACGCGGTGCCGCGGATGTGTGAGCGGTTGTTCGAGCGGCATCTCGGTCGCACCCCGGACAGCCTGCTCGACTTGGGCCGCAGCATCGGGCGGGACCTCGAGTACGTCGCCAGGCTCTGTCCGGGCTGCATCGGCGTCGACTACACGCAGTTGCTGGAACGGCGCCGCACCTGGACCGTCCGGGGCGAGCAGGTGCACGATCACGTGCGGTTCCGGCTGCCGTACCCCCCGGAGCTGGCCCACCACTTATCCACCCACGGCTTCCACGTGCTCCAGATGTCCGACGACCCCGACCTCACGGAGACGGACATGACCGGCCCGAGCATGTTCGTCGTCGCGGAGGCGACGCCCGCACCGACCAACCGGCCCGGGCCGCCCGTCGTACTGGCCAGCCTCAGGCGGCGGTGAGCTCGGCGGGCAGCGGGTCGCTGTGCAGCACGGTCAGCCGGGACACCGCACGGGTCAGGGCAACATACAGCCGGCGCAACCCGCGCGGCTCGGCGGCGACGATCGCGGCCGGCTCGACCAGCACCACGTGGTCGAACTCCAGCCCCTTGCATAGGCTGGCCGGGATCGCGGTGACCCGCTCGGCCGCCTCCGGATGGTCGGGCGACGCCACCGCGACACCGGCCGCGGCCAGGGCACGGGCCAGCGCCGGCACCGCCGCATCGGCCGCGATCACCCCGACCGACCCCTCCTCCGTGTCACGCACCGCCGCCAGCACGGCCGCATCGAGGCCGGCAGGGGTGGCCATGGCCCGCACCCGCAGCGTGTCCGTCCCGGACCGCAGCGCCCGGCCAGGCGGGACCGTGACGGCCAGATGCGGCAACAGCCGGTTGGCCAGCTCGACCACCTCAGCCGGCACCCGGTAGCCGGTGGTCAGGTAGGAGATCGCGGCGTCCGGCTTGCCGAGCAGGGCCAGCACGGACTCCCAGTCGCCGGCCGCCCACGGCGCGGTGCCCTGGGCCAGGTCGCCCAGCACGGTCATCGACCCGCCCGGACACCGCCGCCCGATCGCGCGGAGCTGCATCGGGGAGAGATCCTGTGCCTCGTCCAGCACCACGTGCCCGTAGCTCTCCGGACGCTCGACGTGCGCGGCCAGCTCGTCCAGCAGCACGGCGTCGGCGGCCGTCCAGCGCGCCGCCCGCAGGCTGGGCGGCCGGTCCGGTCGACGCAGCACGGCCTGCTCCTCGGCGGTCAGGTCGCGACGGGCCGCGGTAGCCAGAAAGTCCGGCTCGGTGTAGAGCCGGGCCAGCAGCGTGGCCGGGTCCAGCGCCGGCCAGTGCGTGTCCACGAACGCCGTGACCGGCCCGGACCGGGCCAGCCGCTCGACCGCCCGGTCCGGCGGGCTCATGCCGTCCTCCTCGGCCAGGCGGCGGACCCGCTGCGCGATCGTCATCGGCAGCCGCTCCCGGCCGGTCCCGAACCGCACGGCCGGGTCGCGGCGCAGGTCGTCGACGTAGCGCCGCAGCTCCTCCGGCCAGATCCGGTACCGCCGGCCGACGAATGGCACGACCAGCTCCTCCGCCGGCCGGACGACGAGCAGGTTGACCGCCCGGGCCAGCACCGTGGCCATCCGGGCGTCGCCCTTCAGCGTGGCCACCTCGGGCGGCTCGTCGGCCCGGGTCCGCGACACGGTCGGCTCCGTACGCTGGGTCAGCTCGGGGACCGTGCACTGGGTCACGCCGACCTCGCCCAACGCCGGCAGCACCCCGGCGATGTAGCGCAAGAAGGCGGCGTTCGGGCCGATGACCAGCACTCCGGACCGGCTCAGCCGCTCCCGGTAGGTGTAGAGCAGGTACGCCGCCCGGTGCAGCCCGACCGCCGTCTTGCCGGTGCCGGGCGCACCCTGCACGCACAGCGACTGGTCGAGGCTGGACCGCACCAGCTCGTCCTGGTCCGGCTGGATGGTGGCCACGATGTCGCGCATCGGGCCGACCCGGGGCCGCTCGATCTCGTCCAGCACGATCCGGCTCGCACCACCGGCTGTGCCCGCACCACCGGCTGGGCTGTCGGTGCCGGCGGCCAGCGCCTCGTCCTCGAAGCTGGTCAGCGCGGCACCCACGAACCCGAACCGGCGCCGCCGGGCCACCCCCATCGGGTCTCCGGGGTGCGCCCGGTAGAAGGGGATGGCGACCGGCGCCCGCCAGTCGATCACCACTGGCTCGCCAGCGTCGTCGCGGATGTGCCGGCGGCCGATATGGAGCCGTTCGGTGTCGCGCAGGTCCAGCCGGCCGAAGAAGAGTGGCACGTCCGGGCCGATGGCCAACGCCGCCAGCCGGTGCGCCCTGGTCCGGCCGAGCGCCCACGCGGTCAGCTCGTCCCCCGCGGTGTCGTTGAGCCGCTCAGCCCGCAGCCGCATCCGGTCCAGGCAGTCGCGGGCCAGCAGCAGGTGCCGGCGTTCGGCGTCGAGCTCGGTGGACAGGTCGGCGCTGGTCGCCACGGACTCCCCCTTGGCCGGCGAGGCGGGGTGTGCCCGGCCCGCGCGCGAGCGGCCCACGCTACCCGCGTGACGTACCGGCCGTCGCCCCAATTACCGCCCGGCCGTTACCCCGCCATCTCGGCCGGCGGCTCCGGACCGTTGCCCCGGGTGAACCGCCGGGCCGGGCCGCCCGGCCGCCACAGGTCGACCAGCAGCCGCTCCTGCTCCTCATCGACCGAGACCAGCACCACCTCGCCGATGTCCAGCCGGAACAGGTGGAACTGCCGTGACGGCGGATCGACCGCGTCGGCGAACGCCGCCAGCGCGCCCGGGTCGAGCACCTCTACCGCCCGGCCGGACACCCTGGCGTCGCCGCCGGACATCGACCCGTCGCCCGGGTTGGAGTGCAGCGCGAACCGCCCGTCCCGCCGCAGGTCGCCCGCCTTCATCGCGCCCCACATCGAGCCAAGCACCAGGTCCGGCCCGGCGAACCGCACCTCGATGCCGCTGACCCGGGGCGAACCATCCCGCCGGAGAGTCGCCAGCACATGGTGCCGGGCCGCCTCCAACCGCGCTCGCACCGCAGCCGCGAGCCCGGCCGCCTCCGCCTCGAACTGCTCCCAGGTCGCCATACCAGGCAGTCTCACACCGCGCTCCGACAGTTTCCGCCGGGCCGGGCCGCGTGAGCTACCGGCTACCCTTCCTCGTACCCGCGCAGCTCGCGACGGCCGAGCGAGGCCAGGTGCACCTCGTCCGGGCCGTCGGCCAGCCGCAGGGTGCGGGCGTGGCACCACAGCATGGCCAGCGGGAAGTCCTGGCTGACGCCCCCGCCGCCGTGCGCCTGGATCGCCTTGTCCAGCACCCACTCCGCCATCCGGGGCGTCACGATCTTGATGGCCTGGATCTCGGCGTGCGCCCCGCGGTTGCCCACGGTGTCCATCAGCCAGGCCGTCTTGAGCACCAGCAGCCGGGCCTGCTCGATCCGCACCCGCGACTCGGCCACCCACTCCCGTACGACACCCTGCCGGGCCAGCGGCGTGCCGAACGCCACCCGCCCGGCAACCCGCCGGCACATCAGCTCCAGCGCCCGCTCAGCCATCCCGACCAGCCGCATGCAGTGGTGGATCCGGCCCGGACCGAGCCGGGCCTGAGCGATGGCGAAGCCGGAGCCCTCGGTGGAGATCAGGTTCTCCGCCGGCACCCGCACGTCCACGAAGTCCACCTCGGCGTGCCCGCCGTGCGGCCCGTCGCGGTAACCGAACACGTGCAGGCCGCGTCGGACGGTCACCCCCGGGGTGTCCCTGGGCACCAGGATCATGGACTGCTGCCGGTGCCGGTCGGCGCCCGGGTCGGTCTTGCCCAGCACGAGGAGGATCTCGCAGCTCGGGGACAGCGCGCCCGACGACCACCACTTGCGGCCGTTGACGACGTAGGAGCCGCCGTCCCGCTCGATCCGGGTGCTGATGTTGGTCGCGTCGGAAGAGGCAACGTCCGGCTCGGTCATGCAGAACGCGGACCGGATCTCGCCGGCCAGCAACGGCTCCAGCCAGCGCTTCTTCTGCTCGTCGGTGCCGAACGCGGCGAGCACCTCCATGTTGCCGGTGTCCGGGGCGGCGCAGTTGGTCGCCACCGGTGCCAGCTCCGGGCTGCGGCCCATGATCTCGGCCAGCGGCGCATACTCCAGGTTCGTCAGGCCGGCGCCGTGCCGGGTGCCACCGGCCGGGACGGGACCGGGCAGGAAGAGGTTCCACAGGCCGCGGTCGCGGGCCGCCGCCTTGAGATCCTCGACCACCGCCGGGACGGCCCACGGGTCGGCCAACGCCGCGGCCTGCGCGGCAAAGACGGGCTCGGCCGGGTAGATGCGGGCGTCCATGAGCTCCAGCATCCTGGCCCGCAGGTCCTCGGTGCCGGCGTCGTACCCGAAGTCCATCAGCCCTCCTGGCCCATCACGCCTCCCGAACGGCGTCCGATCTCACGCCACGTGAGCATCCCCGGCCGGCGAGCGGCAGCACGTGGTCTCGCCACATGGCGTCAACCCGGGCCGCCAGCTCGGCCAGGTCGCCGTCGTTCTGGATCACCAGGTCGGCCACCGCCCGGCGGTCGGCGTCGCTCGCCTGCGCGGCCATCCGGTCCCGCGCGGCCTGCTCCGTCATCCCGCGGTCATCCGCCAGCCGGGCCAGCCGGACCGGCTCGCTCGCCTCGACCACGAGCACGAGCGGGTACGCCGGCGCGAGCCCGTTCTCGACCAGCAGCGGTACGTCGTGCACGACCACCACATCCGGTGGGACGGCAGCGAACAGCTCGGCGGTCCGGGCCGCCACCAGCGGGTGCACGATGGCGTTCAGCCGAGCCCGGGCGACCGGGTCGGCGAAGACGATCCCAGCCAGCCGGCCCCGGTCCAGTGCGCCGGACGGGTCAAGAACCTCACGTCCGAACTCCGCAACCAGCCGGGCCAGCCCCGCGCTGCCCGGTGCGACCACCTCACGGGCCACCAGGTCGGCGTCGACCACCACCGCGCCGTGCCGGGCGAGCAGCCGCGCGACCACGCTCTTGCCCGCGCCGATCCCTCCGGTGAGCCCGATCGTGACCACGCGTCGCAGCCTACCGGCGTGGCATGTTCTCCGTTCTCGGTCACTGCCCGTTACTCTGTCGCGCGGCGGCTCTTCCCCATCCCTGAAGGTGTGTAACACATGGGCAAACACGTCCACCGGCCCCATCACGGGCGGCATTGCTACGGCAGGCCGGGGCTGGTGCACTGCAGCGAGATCGAGCTGGTCCAAGGACGGCTGGCCGCCCTGCGTCCCACCCTGATGGCGCTGTTCCGAGATCAGAGCCGGCACACCGTCGCCACGCTGACCCGCAGCGGCGACCGGCCCCGGCTGGCACTCGTGCTGATCGCCTCGATGTAGCCCGCCGGCCCCACCACCGCCCCTGCGACCGCCAGCTCAGCCGACGTGGGCCAGCACCGCGGTGCCGAGCTGGATGAGCACGTCCCTGGCCCTGTCCCCGGTCGCGACGTCCTTGGTGATGCTGATCGCGGCCGTCCGCTGGCCGGTGACGAAGACCAGCAGCGCCGTGGCCGGGTTGAGCAGCACGGTGCCCGGGGTGCCGCCGAGGCTCACGTCCACCGGGGTGGCGCCATGGGTGCGCTGGTCGGCGACGGTGACCCGGATCCGGTCCGCCGCGGAGCCCACGTCGGAGTACGCCGACAGCCCGACCTCGACCGGCACCACAGTGGTCCTGCCGAGCTTGTGCACGCCGTAGCGGCAGGTCACCCGCCCGGTCCGGTGGATCTTCGGCTCATCCTTGCCCAGGATGTAGACCGACCGGCCAGGCACGGTGTGGCCGACTACCTTGTCCAGCTCGTCCAGGGTGAGCACATCGGCACAGGTGTCCGGCAGGGTGGCCGGAGCCGCGCTGCCGCTCGGAGCGGGCGAGCCGCCGGCGGCGCCCGGCGCCGAGCCGGGCAAGGTGGCCGGCGGCGACGGCTCGCCACTGCCCCCACTGCTCTTCTGCCCGCACCCCGCGACTAACAGGACGACCGACAACCCCGTAAGGACCGCACCGCCGCGCACCATGCGCCCACCGTATCGGCTCGGTCCACCGTTGCGGCCCACGCGCGAACGGCCCGCCGCGGTTCGCGACGGGCCTTCGATCTTCGCGTTGGCTGCCGGGCTAGCTGCGACCGCCGGCCAGCTTCTCCCGCAGCGCCGCGAGCGCCTCGTCCGAGGCGAGCGTGCCGCCGGCCTCGGCCGGCTCCGTGGAGTACGTCCCCCCAGCGCTCGGCGCCTCGCTCTCGCCGGCCGCCTCGGCGTCGGCCTTGCGGGCGTCGGCGATCTGCTTCTGGTGCTGCTCGTAGCGCGACTGCGCCTCGGCGTACTGCCGCTCCCAGTCCTCGCGCTGCTTCTCATAGCCCGGCAGCCAGTCGCCGGTCTCCGGGTCGAAGCCCTCGGGGTAGATGTAGTTGCCGGTGTCGTCGTACTGCGCCTCCATGCCGTACGCCGACGGGTCGAACTCCTCCGCCGCGCCCTCGTTGGCCTGCTTCAGCGACAGGCTGATCCGGCGCCGCTCCAGGTCGATGTCGATGACCTTGACCATGACCTCGTCGCCGACCTGCACGACCTGCTCCGGGATCTCCACGTGCCGCTCGGCCAGCTCCGAGATGTGCACCAGGCCCTCGATGCCCTCGTCCACCCGGACGAAGGCGCCGAACGGCACCAGCTTGGTGACCTTGCCCGGCACGATCTGGCCGATCTGGTGGGTCCGGGCGAACTGCCGCCACGGATCCTCCTGGGTGGCCTTCAGGGACAACGAGACGCGCTCGCGGTCCAGGTCGACGTCGAGCACCTCGACGGTGACCTCCTGGCCGACCTCGACGACCTCGCTCGGGTGGTCAATGTGCTTCCAGGACAGCTCTGAGACGTGCACCAGGCCGTCCACCCCGCCGAGGTCGACGAACGCGCCGAAGTTGACGATCGAGGAGACGACGCCGGAGCGGACCTGGCCCTTCTGCAGCTTGTTCAGGAACTCGGTGCGCACCTCGGACTGGGTCTGCTCCAGCCAGGCCCGGCGGGACAGCACGACGTTGTTCCGGTTCTTGTCCAGCTCGATGATCTTGGCTTCAAGCTCGCGGCCGACGTACGGCTGCAGGTCGCGGACCCGGCGCATCTCGACCAGCGAGGCGGGCAGGAAGCCGCGCAGCCCGATGTCGAGGATCAGGCCGCCCTTGACAACCTCGATGACGGTGCCGGTGACGACGCCGTCCGCCTCCTTGATGCCCTCGATCGTGCCCCAGGCCCGCTCGTACTGCGCGCGCTTCTTCGACAGGATCAGCCGACCCTCCTTGTCCTCCTTCTGGAGCACAAGGGCTTCGATCTCGTCACCGACCGTGACGACTTCGTTAGGGTCGACGTCGTGCTTGATGGACAGCTCGCGTGAGGGGATGACGCCCTCGGTCTTGTAGCCGATGTCCAGCAGGACCTCGTCCCGGTCGACCTTGACGACGGTGCCCGCGACGATGTCGCCGTCGTTGAAGTACTTGATCGTGGAGTCGATCGCGGCGAGGAAGTCCTCGGCGGAGCCGATGTCGTTGACAGCGACCTGCTTGGTGGTGGGAGGGGTGGTGGGACGGGTCTCGGTGGTGGACGTCATGTGAGCGGTTGCTCCGGATGCGGTGAGGTTGTCGGCCAGGCACACGCTGCGGATCCGGTTATCGCCAGAACGACTCGGGACATCTGTACTCTCGCAGGTGCCTGTTGACGTGCGTGACGAGCGCGGCCTGCTCCATACCGAGACAGCGCAGACCCACGGCGCACCCGCGAGGATACGAAGTTCACATCGGTGGGGTCAATCCAAGAGAGGTGTCGTGATCGATTATTCTCCGGCACAGTCGGGTGAAATAACCCAGGCAGGCCGCCAGGCGACGTCCTCGGCCCAGACCCGCCAAGCCAACCGGCACTGGTGGGACGGCGACGCGGAGAGCTACCTCGCCACGCACGGTGACTTCCTCGGCGAGGTGGACCTCTGCTGGTGCCCCGAGGGGCTGCGCGAGTCCGCCGCCGGGCTGCTCGGCCCGGTGCGCGGGCGGCGGGTGCTGGAGGTGGGCTGCGGCGCGGCGCAGTGCGCCCGCTGGCTGGCCGCGGCCGGCGCGCACCCGGTCGGGCTGGACCTGTCCGGCGGGATGCTGCGGGCCGCCGCCGCGATCTCGGCCCGCACCGGGATCGGGGTGCCGGTGGTGCAGGCCGACGCCGAGCAGATGCCGTTCGCCGCCGCCAGCTTCGACCTGGCCTGCTCGGCGCACGGCGCGGTGCCGTTCTGTCACGACTCGGCCGCGGTCATGCGCGAGGTGGCCCGGGTGCTGCGGCCCGGCGGGCGGTGGGTCTTCGCCACCCCGCATCCGACCCGGTGGGCGTTCCCGGA
Organism: Mycobacteriales bacterium; assembly: GCA_035476575.1. Classification (GTDB taxonomy): domain Bacteria; phylum Actinomycetota; class Actinomycetes; order Mycobacteriales; family JACQDL01; genus DATILL01. The sequence goes on along the minus strand of DATILL010000100.1, from coordinate 69,171 downwards.
CGACCCGGGGCCGGCCGGGCTCGTCGCGCAGATCTCCTACTTCGACCGGACGCCGTACGTCGAGCGGGACGAGCGCGGCCGGACGACGTATGTCGAGCACCACCGCACCCTCGGCGACCGGGTCCGCGAGATCACCGCGGCCGGGTTGACGCTGGTGGACCTGGTCGAGCCGGAGTGGCCGGCAGGCCACCAGCGGGTCTGGGGCCAGTGGAGCCCGCTGCGCGGCCGGATCCTGCCGGGGACGGCGATCTTCGTGTGCGTCAAGCCCACCCGGCCGCCGGTGGGGGCTAGCGCCGCGGGTGGGACCAGCGCTGCTGGTGGGGGCTAGCGCGAGCCTGGCCAGGGCGGCAGGCGGTAGCCGAGGTCAAGGCCGGTGTCCGACCCGAACGCCGCCAGGATGGTCTCCCGGTCCGGCCGCACGCCGGTGCCGACCCACCGGTCCAGCACGGTGAGCATCCCGGCCAGCTCCTCCTCAGTGAACCGGCAGTGGCCGGCGCCGTACGGCGGGCGCTGCCCGGACCAGCTCAACGGCGGCACGGTGACGAGCGGCAGCAGCAGGCCGGCGGCGCCGTTGCCGGCCACCTCGGCGGCGTACACCCCCTCGTGCTCGACCGGCACCGCCGGGTCGTCGGCGGTGTGCAGGGTGACCACCGGCCGCCTGATCAGCCCAGTCGGACCGAGCTGGCTGGTCACCCGCGCCCGAGCGGCCGGGTTCGCTGAGACCCGCGTGCCGGCCGCGAGCGCCCGCAACGCCGCCAGGACCGTGCCCGGCGCCACCGCGTCGACCTCGGCCCGTTGTGCCCCATCGAGCCGGGCGGCGTAGTCGACGCCGACGTTGCTGGAGAACGGCCCGCCGTGCTCCCGCTCCAGGTCCCAGCGGGCGTAGGTACCGAAGCTGAGCGCGCTGTCGATCGCGCGCGCCGCGGCCGCGACCCGGGCTGCGCGGTCCTGCCCGAGCCACTGGCCGGAGATCGAGGGTGCCCCGATCAGGCTGGCGACCAGCAGGAGCTGGGCGCGCTGGGCCAGCGTGCCGGTGGTCGCCTGCCGCACGGTCCGGCGGGCCAGCCCGAACGCGGCTGCGGCCTGCTTGTAGGAGGTGAAGCCGCTGATCCGCAGCGCCGGGACCATCAGGGTGCGCATCGCGTACGCCGCGTCCAGCGCCAGGTCGAAGAACCGGGCGGTGCCGCCGAGCACCCCGCAGGCCGAGGCGGCCCCGGTGACCCAGTCGGGGTGCCGCTCGGCCAGCATCACGCTGGCCAGCCCGCCCATCGACTCACCCCATGCGTACACCCGGCGCGGCGGCCCGAACCGGGCGGTGACCTCGGCGTATGCCACCTCGGCCGCGGTGACCGTGCTGGCGACGCTCCAGCCGCCCCACGCGTAGGTGGCGCCGGCCAGCCCGTAGCCGCGGTCGAGCATCCACTGCGTCAGCGTCGGGGGCGCCGGGCCAAGTGCGATCGGCCTGCCAGTGCGGGGCGTGCTGAACACCTTGATGAACCCGGGGGCGAACAGCAGGAGCGTGCCGTTCCACCGGGCCGGCATCAGGATCCGGTACTCCGAGTCACCCGTGGTGCCCCGGCAGATCTGGAAGACGCACTCATGCGGGAGCGACGGCGTGCTGGTGCCCCCGGCCACGGGCACTTGCAGCGAGATGGCCGTGGGGAGCCGGTCCGAGCAGGCCGCGGACAGGACGACGACCAGCACAACGCCGATCAGCCGCCTCGACAGGCTCGCGTACCGGTGGCTCATGCGCCTCTCGCTCCGTGACCCGTCGGAGGACTACGTACGGGGAGCCTAGTGTCCCGCAGCATCCCAGGTATGGCCCACACCCACCGAAACATCCAGCGGCACCGACAGGGTGAAAGCACCCCCCATCTCCCTGCGGACCAGCTCCTCCAGCGCGGCCCGCTCCCCGGGCGCCACCTCCAGCACCAGCTCGTCGTGCACCTGCAGCAGCAGCCGGGAGGCCAGGCCGGCAGCCCGGATGGCGGCGTCCACCCGGAGCATGGCGATCTTGATGATGTCCGCCGCGGAGCCCTGGATCGGCGCGTTCAGCGCCATCCGCTCGGCCATCTCCCGCCGCTGCCGGTTGTCGCTGGTCAGGTCCGGCAGGTACCGCCGCCGGCCCATGATCGTCTCGGTGTAGCCGTCCTGGCGGGCCTGCTCCACCACGCCGCGCAGGTAGTCCCGGACGTGGCCGAACTGGGTGAAGTACTCCGTCATCAGCCCGCGGGCCTCGTCCGGGGTGATCCGGAGCTGCTGGGCCAGCCCGAACGCCGACAGGCCGTAGGCGAGGCCGAAGTTCATGGCCTTGACCCGGCGGCGCAGCTCCGGGTCTACCGCGTCCGGCGGGAGCGTGAACACCCGGGCCGCGGTGGTGGCGTGGAAGTCGGCGCCCGAGCACAGCGCGTCGATCAGCCCGGCGTCCTCCGACAGGTGCGCCATCAGCCGCATCTCGATCTGGCTGTAGTCGGCGGTCATCAGCGACTCGTACCCGGCGCCGACCACGAACGCGGTGCGGATCCGGCGGCCCTGCTCGGTGCGGATCGGGATGTTCTGCAGGTTGGGGTCGGTGGAGGACAGCCGGCCGGTGGCCGCGATCGTCTGGTTGAACGTCGTGTGGATCCGGGCGGCGTCGTCGACCATCGGGACCAGCCCGTCCACCACGGTCTTCAGCCGGGACCAGTCCCGATGCCGCATCAGGTGCTCCAGGAACGGGTGGCCGGTCTGCTCTAGCAGGTTTTGCAGGGCCTCCGCGTCGGTGGTGTAGCCCGACTTGATCCGCTTGGTCTTCGGCAGCCCGAGGTCGTCGAAGAGCACCACCTGCAACTGCTTCGGCGAGCCGAGGTTGATCTCCTTGCCGATCACCGCGTAGGCGTCCTGCGCGGCCTGCTTGACCTGGCCGCCGTACTCGGCGGAGAACGCGGTCAGCGCGTCGAGGTCCGCGGCGATTCCGGCCGTCTCCATCCGGGCCAGCACGTCGACCAGCGGCAGCTCCATCTCGGCCAGCAGGGCTGTGCCGCCGCGCCGCTCCAGGTCCGCGTCCAGCGCCTCGGCCAGGTCGAGCACCGCCCGGGCCCGCACCGACTCGGCCAGCGCGATCGCCTCGTCCGCCTCGTCCGCCCCGCCGTCCAGGGTGAGCTGGCCGGACTCCTCGACGTCGGAGCGCAGCTCGCGCCGCAGGTACCGCAGCGCCAGGTCGGCTAGGTCGAACGAGCGCTGGCCGGGCAGCGCGAGGTAGGCCTCCAGCGCGGTGTCGCTGGTCACCCCGGCCAGCTCCCAGCCGCGGTCGCGCAGGGCCAGCAGCGGACCTTTCAGGTCGTGCACCGCCTTGGGCACCGCCGGGTCGGCCAGCCAGCCCGCCAGCGCCCGCTCGTCGGCCTCGGCCAGCCCGGCCGGCTCGACGTACCCGCCGGCTCCGTCCGCAGCGGCCAGCGCGAGCCCGGTGACCTCGCCGTGGCCGCGACCCCAGCGCCCGCGTACCGCGATCCCGACCCGCCGCCCGTCCCGGCCGTGGTCGGCCAGCCAGCTCGCGACCTCGTCCGGCCCGAGCCGGACGGCCTCGACGTCGAAGCCCTGGTCGGCCTCTGGCGTGGCGGCCACCAGGGTGGCGAACAGCCGCTCCCGCAGCACCCGGAACTGCAGGTTGTCGAAGAGCTTGTGCACCTCGTCCCGGTCCCACGTGCCGCGGTGCAGGTCGTGCGGGCCGACCGGCAGCTCCACCGTACGCACCAGCTCGGTGAGCTGCCGGTTGCGCAGCACCGCTGCCACGTGCTGGCGCAGCGCCTCGCCGGTCTTGCCCGTGACCTCGTCGATCCGCTCAACCAGCCGCGCCAGCGAGCCGAACTCGCGGACCCACCTCGCCGCGGTCTTCTCCCCCACCCCGGGAATGCTGGGCAGGTTGTCGCTCGGGTCGCCGCGCAGCGCGGCGTAGTCCGGGTACTGCGCCGGGCTCAGGCCATACTTCGCCGCGACCTCCGCCGGGGTGAACCGGGTCATGTCCGACACGCCGCGGCGGGGGTAGAGCACGGTGACCCGGTCGGTGACGAGCTGCAGCGCGTCCCGGTCGCCGGTACAGATCAGCACGTCGAGGTCGTCGGCCTCGGCCTGGGTGGCCAGCGTGGCGATCACGTCGTCCGCCTCGTAGCCGACCGCCGTGATCACTGGGATGGCCAGCGCCCGCAGCACCTCCTCGATCAGGCTGACCTGGCCCCTGAAGTCGCTCGGGGTCTCGGTGCGGTTCGCCTTGTACCCCGCGTAGGCCTCGGACCGGAACGTCGTGCGGGACACGTCGAAGGCCACCCCGACGTGGCTCGGCTGCTCGTCGCGCAGCACGTTGATCAGCATCGAGGTGAAGCCGTAGACCGCGTTGGTCGGCTGGCCGGTCGTCGTCGAGAAGTTCTCCACCGGCAGCGCGAAGAACGCCCGGTAGGCGAGCGAATGCCCGTCGAGCAGCAACAGCCGTGGGCGCTCGGTGTCAGTCACGGCCCCGAGTCTAGGGTCGGGTGCCGACAAGAACGTGGGGCGGATGCGGAGGTACGCCGATGACGGAGCGGGTGGAGAGCCCGATTGACCTGGCCGGGCTGCCCGAGCAGCTCAACGACAAGCTCGGGGTGGCCATCGTCGACTGGACCCCGGACCGGCTGGTCGGCACGATGCCGGTCGCCGGCAACCGGCAGCCCTACGGCGTGCTGCACGGAGGTGCGTCCTGCGCGCTCGCTGAGACCCTGGGCTCGGTCGCCGCCGCGCTGAACGCCGGGCCGGGCCTGCGGACGCTCGGCATCGAGATCAACGCCAGCCACCACCGGGCCGTCACCGAGGGCCTCGTGACCGGGGTGTGCACGCCGCTGCACCGTGGCCGCACCCTGGCGACGTACCAGATCGAGATCACCGACGAGCAGGACCGGCGAGTCTGCACGGCCCGGCTGACCTGCATCGTGCGCCCCGCCGAACCCCCCCGGTAACGCCCACCCGCCCGGCCAGACCCAGCCCGGCCGTTCGTTGTGGTCACCTCTCGGCGTTGTGGTCACCTCTCGTTCCCCGCGACGCCCGTGTGGTCACCTCTCGGCGTTGTGGTGACCTCTTGTTGCCTGCGAACGACGACAGGTCACCACAACGCCGAGAGGTGACCACAACGGACGGCCGGCAGGTCAGGCGCTGTCGCGGCGTGCCCGCGGCCGGGCCAGCACGCGCGGGGGCAGCAGGTCGCCAACGCGCGACCGGCGCCGTACGGCGGACCGGCGCAGCTCGGCGACCGGGTCAGCCGGCCCGAGCGAGCGCCGCAGCACCGCGACCGACGCGATCCGCTTGGTCATCATGGGCACGAACCCGAGCCGGGCGTAGAAGCGGTTGGCCTCCCTGACGCCCGGCGCCACGCCGACGACGAGATGGTCGTAGCCGTTCTCGTCGGCATACCCGACCGCAGCGGCGACCAGCGCCCGGCCGGCACCGCGGCGCTGGTGCTGCCGCGCCACCAGGGCATGGCTGAGGTACACCGCCCGCTCGTCGAGCAGCGCGCCCAGCGCGTCCGGCACCAGGATGGTCAGGCCGAGCACCTCGTCGGTGCCGTCGTCGACCGCGACCAGCACCCGGCGGTCCGGGTCGGCGAGCAGCGCGGCGTACCGCGACCGGACCGACTCCGCCGTACCGGTCGGCGGACGCAGGTAGGTCCGGTTGGTGACCCCGGGACACTCGGCGAGCAACGCGAGCACAGCCGGCAGGTCGTGCTGACCGGCAGCGCGCACCCGCACCGAGCTCCGCGTCACCCGCGCCTCCTCACCCCGACCGCGGCTACCACTGCCGGTGACCGCCGAGCCGGAGCGTACCGCCTGGCGCCGTCGCCCGACATGACGCTGGCCGGGTGTGGGCGACGCAGGGAGTCACCCACACCCGGGGTCCGGGAAAGCGGCCCGGCTCTCGACGCCGAGCACGCGAAGGCTAGCGGGTGAAACGGCCCGACATGCGTCCTTCGGCAATGTCCGCAAGACCTGCGAACCGGGTCGATAGGGTCTCGGAGGTGCGGCGCGTGCTTCCCCTCGCCGCGACCGTCCTTGCGGCGGCCGCGCTGACCAGCGGTTCAGCCGCCCCGGGCGGACCGGCGGGCGGACCGGCGCCCACCCGCCCGTACTACCCGGCGTTGCCGCACCAGGTCCGGCTCAACGAGACCCCGGTCTACGCCCCACCGGTGCGCGACGGGCTGCTCCAGTTCACCGTGATCGGGTACGAGGGCGGCCTGGCCGAGATCATCGGCAGCCACGCGGAGTGGTTCGCCAAGGGCCAGTACGTGCGGATCCGGCTGGTGCTGGAGAACCTTGACCGCTCGCAGCAGGGCTTCGCGGCCCGCTACCAGCTCCTGCTGACCGCCGACGGGCGGTCCTTCCACCCCGACGACTTCGCCATCGCGGTCAAACGGCAGATCTGGACGCAGCTCGTCGGGGCGTCGGTGCGGATCGAGTTCGACCTCTACTTCGACATCCCGAAGGACGCCCGGCCGACGGCGATCCGCTTCTTCGCCGACCCGCCCGGCGCCGGCGGCCAGGTCGCCCTGCCCGGCGGCCGGTAGGCGACCGCCCAGGCCGCCCCGGCTCAGTCCGCCGTCGCCAGGACCAGCGGCAGCACAGCGGGTACGCCGGCCTGCCGCAGCAGCGTGCTGGCCACGGTGACCGTCCAGCGAGTGTCGGCCCGGTCGTCGACGAGCAGCACCGGCCCGGCCAGCCGACCGAGCTCCGCAGCCATCCCGGCCGGCACGGCGAACGCGCCCCACAGCGCCCGCAGCCACTGGGCGCTGTTGTGCCGGCGCGGGCCCGGGCCACCGTCGGCGTACGCCAGCGGGCCGAGGTAGGGCAGCCGGCCGATCTCCGCGATCCGGCCGGCCAGGCTGCTCACCAGCTCGGGCCGGCCGCGGGATGGTATGGCGACGACGGCGGTGGGCCGCTCGGCCCAGCCCCAGCCCGTCAGCACCTGGACCACAGCGGCAACCATGTCGCCGGCCACCGGCCGGTCCGGCGCGCCGCCGGCGAACAGGGCACGCAACTGGCTGCCCCAGCCGACGTCGGTGAGCCGGCCGAGGGCTCGGCCCGGCTCGGCCCCGGCCTTGATCGCCCCGGCCGCCGGGACACCCAGCGCGGCCATCCCACCGGGCCACTGCCGGCGCGGCGCGAGCTGCACGCCGGGCCGGTACAGCCGGTCCCGGGCCTGGCCGCGGGCGGCGTCGTCGACCGCGGTCGCCCAGCGCCGTCCGGTGCAGTTGTCGCACCGGCCGCACGGCGCGGCACCGGGGTCGTCGAGCTGCCGGCGGAGGAACTCCATCCGGCACCCGTCCGTGCCCAGGTAGTCCAGGATCGCGCGCTGCTCGCGGGCCCGCTCGGCCGCCACCCTGGCGTACCGCTCGGCGTCGTACACCCAGGGCTCGCCGGTCGCCTGCCAGCCGCCGCGGACCCGCCGTACCGCGCCGTCGACGTCGAGCACCTTGAGCATCGCCTCCAGCCGGCCGCGGTTCAGGTCGACGGCGGTCTCCAACCTGCCGGTCGACAGCGGCCCGCCGGCGTCGGCGAGCGCGGTCAGGGTCGTCCGCACCACCCGCTCCGGAGGGAAGGCCAGGCTGGCGAAGTACGCCCAGATGTCGCGGTCCTCGGTGGCCGGCAGCAGGATCACCTCGGCCCGGTCGACGCCGCGACCGGCCCGGCCGATCTGCTGGTAGTAGGCCACCGGCGACTGCGGCGCGCCGAGGTGGATGACGAAGCCCAGGTCCGGCTTGTCGTAGCCCATGCCCAGCGCGCTGGTGGCCACCACCGCCTTGACCCGGTTGGCCAGCAGGTCCGCCTCGATCGCCAGCCGGTCCCCGGGGTCGGTGCGGCCGGTGTAGGCAACCACCCGGTGCCCGCGGTCGGAGAGGAAGGCGGCCAGGTCGCCGGCGCCAGCCACGGTGAGGGTGTAGATGATGCCGGAGCCGGGCAGGTCGGCCAGGATCTGTGCCAGCCAGGCCAGCCGCTGCTCTGCGGTGGCCAGCCGGACCACGGCCAGCCGCAGGCTGTCCCGGTCCAGCGGGCCGCGCAGCACCAGCGGCTCGGCGTCCGTACCGGCGGTGAGCTGCTCGGCCACGTCGGCGACCACCCGGGCGTTGGCCGTGGCGGTGGTGGCGAGCACCGGTACGGCGGCCGGCAGCCCGGCCAGCAGGGTACGCAGCCGCCGGTAGTCCGGCCGGAAGTCATGGCCCCAGTCGGAGATGCAGTGTGCCTCGTCGACGACGACCAGCGCGGCCGCGGCGGCCAGCTCGGGCAGCACCTGGTCGCGAAACTCGGGGTTGTTCAGCCGCTCGGGGCTGACCAGCAGCAGGTCGACGTCGCCGGCCGCGATCATGGCGTAGATGCCGGCCCAGTCGGCGAGGTTGTCGGAGTTGATGGTCTCGGCCCGGATGCCGGCCCGGCGCGCCGCGGCGATCTGGTTGCGCATCAGGGCCAGCAGCGGGGAGACGATCACCGACGCTCCCCCGCCGAGCTCCCGTAGCAGCTTGGCGGCGATGAGGTACACCGCCGACTTGCCCCAGCCGGTCCGCTGTACCACCAGCGCCCGGCGATGGTGCACGACCAAGGCCTCGATCGCGGTCCACTGGTCGTCGCGTAGCCTCGCCCGCTCGCCGGCCAGTGCGCGCAGGTGCCGCTCGGCCTCAGCCCGCAGCCCCGCCCCCCTCGTCATCGCTGTGGTCACCTCTCGGCGTTGTGGTCACCTCTCGTTGGTCCCGCACCCCGTGTGGTCACCTCTCGGCGTTGTGGTGACCTCTTGTTGTATGGCGACCCCGATAGGTCACCACACGGCGCATAGGTGACCACAGCGGGAGGGGGGCGGGCTGGTTCAGTTGGCGCGGTGGCGGCCTCCACTGCCGGAGCCACCAGCGCCACCAGCGCCACCAGCGCCACCAGCGCTGCCGGAGCCACCAGCGCCGCCGAGGTAGGCGGCCCGTACCTCGGGGTCGTCGAGCAGGTCGCTGGCCGGCGCGGTCTTCACCACCCGCCCGGTCTCCAGGACGTACGCCCGGTGGGCCAGCCGCAGCGCCTGGTGGGCGTTCTGCTCGACCAGCAGGACGGTGGTGCCGCGCCGGTTGATCTCGCCGATGATGTGGAAGATCTGCTGGACCAGCTTGGGCGCCAGCCCCATCGACGGCTCGTCCAGCAGCAGCACCCGCGGCCTGGTCATCATCGCCCGACCGATGGCCACCATCTGCTGCTCGCCGCCGGACATGGTGCCGCCGAGCTGGGTGCGCCGTTCCCGCAGCCGCGGGAACAGGTCATACACCTCCTCCAGCTCCCGCGCGACCGGCCCGCGCCGCGCGTAGGCACCCATCAGCAGGTTCTCCTCGACGGTCATGCCGGGGAAGACGCCGCGACCCTCCGGAGCCTGCCCGATGCCGGCCAGCACCCGCTTGTGGCCAGCCAGCCGGGTGATCTCGTCGCCCGCGAAGACGATGTGTCCGGCGGAGACCGGCCGCAGCCCGGAGACGGTCTTCAGGGTGGTGGTCTTGCCGGCGCCGTTCGCCCCGATGAGAGCGACGATCTCCCGCTCGTCGACCCCTAGCGAGATGCCCTTGAGCGCCTCGATCTTGCCGTAATGGACGCGGATGTCGCGCAGCTCAAGAAGCATCGGCCGGTGCCCCCAGGTATGCCTCGACGACCTTCGGGTCGTTGCGCACCTTGTCCGGCGGCCCGTCGGCGATCTTCTGGCCGAAGTCGAGCACCGCGATCCGGTCGCTGATTCCCATCACCAGGCTCATGTCGTGCTCGATGATCAACACGGTCCGGCCGCTGTCGCGGATCTTCCGGATGAGCTCCTGCAGGGACTCCTTCTCCGCCGGGTTCATCCCCGCCGCCGGCTCGTCCAGCAGCAGCAGCGTGGGGTTGGTGGCCAGCGCGCGGGCGATCTCCAGACGGCGCTGGTCGCCGTACGGCAGGTTCTTCGCGGTCTCCTCGGTCCGCCGGGGGATGCCGACGAAGTCCAGCAGCTCCAGCGCGGCGGCCCGGCCCTCCCGCTCCTCGCGGCGGTGCCACGGCAGGCCGAGGCCGGCACCGAGGACACCGGTGCGGTGGTGTGCGTCGCCGCCGACCATGACGTTCTCCAGCGCCGACATGTTGTGGAAGAGCCGGATGTTCTGGAAAGTGCGGGCCACCCCGCGTTTGGTCACCTGGTACCGCTTCAGCCCGGAGATCCGGCTGCCCTCGAAGACCACCTCGCCCGAGGTCGGCCGGTAGACCCCGGTCACGACGTTGAAGACGGTGGTCTTGCCGGCGCCGTTCGGCCCGATCAGCGCGAAGATCTCACCGCGCTGGACCTGGAGGTCCACAGTGGACAGTGCGACCACGCCACCGAAGCGCATGGTCAGCTCGCGCAGCTCCAGCAGCGGGCCGCCGGTCGCCGTCGGGTCCGCGCTCACCTGGTCACCTCCGCCGAGCTGGTGTCCGGCCCAGTCACCTCGGCACCCAAGCCGCCCAGCCCCCCGGTGCCCTCGGCGAACTCGGCCTTACGGCGGCGGGACGGCAGCAGCCCCTCCGGCCGCCAGATCATCATGGCGACCAGCAGGCCGGCGAACGCGATCGTCCGATACTGCGAGAAGTCCTGGCCGGACGGGCTGACACCGCGCAGGAACTCCGGCAGCCAGGCCATCACGAAGGCGCCGAGGATCACGCCCGGCAGGTTGCCCGACCCGCCGAGCACCACCGCGGCCAGGATCGTCGCGGACAGGATGAACGGGAAGTCCATCGGCGTGATGGAGATGACCTTCGAGGCGAAGACCACGCCAGCGGCCCCGCCGATCGAGGCACCGATGGCGAACGCGAGCAGCTTGAACCGGTACGTCGGCACGCCCATGATCTCGGCCGCCTCCTCGTCCTCCCGGATCGCCGCCCAGGACCGGCCGACCCGGCTGTGCTCCAGCCGCCGGACGAAGATGATGACAAGCACACAGATCGCGACCAGCAAATAGTAGTAAGGCCGCGGGTCGAGGATTCCGTACCGCAGCGGGTGCACGTCACCGATCGCGACATCCGCGATGGTCGGCGGGTGCGGGATCCCGGAGATGCCGTTCGGCCCGCCGATCGAGTCGGTGTTGTTGGCCACGATACGGACGATCTCGCCGAAGCCGAGCGTGACGATGGCCAGGTAGTCGCCGCGCAGGCGCAGCGTCGGAGCGCCCAGGACGACCCCGGACAGCGCGGAGATCAGGACGCCCGCGACCAGGATCACCCAGAAGTCCCAGTGCAGCTTGGTGCCCAGCATGGCCATCGCGTACCCGCCGATGGCGAAGAAGGCGACGTAGCCGAGGTCCAGCAGGCCCGCCTGGCCGACCACGACGTTCAGCCCTATCGCGAGCAGGACGTAGATGCCGATCGGGTTGAACAGCAGGGTCGCCCAGTCGGTCCGCGGGGACATCACGCTGCCGATGGCGTCGCTCGGCAGCACCAGCGCCCCGAGGATGAGCAGCAGGTAGACGGCCCACCGGACAGCGCCCGGGGCGGTCTCCCAGCGGTTCCGCACGCCGTCCAGGCCGCCGCCCGCCGCCCGTCGGAGCTGGGTCAGGGGGTTCGTCATGCGCGGGCCTTCTGCAGCGGCTCACCGAGGATGCCGGTCGGGCGGAACATCAGCACCACCACCAGGACGGTGAACGCGATGACGTCGCGCCATTCCGACCCGAACACGCTGGCGCCGTAGAACTCGATCAGCCCGAGCAGCAGGCCGCCGAGCAGCGCGCCGCGCAGGTTGCCGATGCCACCCATGACGGCGGCGGTGAACGCCTTGATGCCGAGCAGGAAGCCGATGTTGTACTTGATGTTCTCGTACTCCAGCGCGTACAACGCGGCGGCGACGCCGGCCATCGCCCCGCCCACCACGAAGGTGACCAAGATGATCCGGTCGATGTTGATCCCCATCAGCACGGCGGTCTCCGGGTCCTGGGCGGTGGCCCGGATCCCGCGGCCGACCTTGGTGCGGTTCACGAGCTGGTCCAGCAGCACCATCATCACGACCGCCGCGACCAGGACGAGGAGCTTGTCGTTGCGGACGACGCCGTTGCCGATGCTGAACAGCCCTTCCTTGTCCATCACGTGCGGCACCGGAATCTGGTCGCGGCCGTGCTGCTCCCGGTGGAACACCGTCGGGATGACGAACAGCGCGAACAGCTCCTGCAGGAAGAACGACGCCCCGATGGCCGAGATGAGGGCCGCCAGCCGGGACGCGCCCTTGCGGCGCAGCGGTCGGTAGGCGACCCGCTCCAACACCACCGCGGTCACCCCGGAGCTGATCATCGCGGCGGCGGCCATGGCCAGCAGCACGCCAACCAGCGCGATGCCGGTGATCGGGTGGGTGATGTCCAGAACGTTGCTGAGCACGAACAGGGCGGCGAAGGTGCCCACCATGAAGACTTCGGAGTGCGCGAAGTTGATCAGTCTCAGCACGCCGTACACCATCGTGTAGCCGAGCGCGACGAGAGCGTAGATGGCGCCGGCGGACAGGCCGTCGATGGTGGACGGCCAGAACTGGGTGACGAAGTCGTGCAGCACGGGCTCGCTTTCGGTGCAGGGCTCGCTATCGCTGAAGGGGCACCTTCGCCGGATGGTCGCCTTCGCCGCAGGAGCGGGAGCGCGGTTGGCGGCGCTCCCGCTCCTGGTGTCGAGACGGAAACTCGGGCGGTCTGGTCGGGGGTCAGCCGACCGTGGCCTCCTTCGAGTTGCCTACCAGCGTGATCTTGCCGTTCTTAACCTGGTAGACGAGCACGTCGTTCACGGTGGGCTCGCCGTTGTCCTGGAACTTGATCTCCTTGGACACACCCTTGTAGTCCACGGTCTTGAGGTACGAGTTGATCGTCTCCGGCGTGGTGTTGCCGGCCTTGACTGCCTCGATGAACACGCTCGCGGCGTCGAAGCCCTCGGTCGCGTAGACGGCCGGCTCGGCGTTGAACTTGGCCTTGTAGTCGGTCGAGAACTTCTGCGCGGCGGGGTCGGTCGAGGTGGATGCGATCAGGCACGGGCAGCCGATGAGGGCGCCCTCGGCGTTGGCCGCACCGGCGCCGTCGATCAGGCCCTTGTCCAGCGAGCCGTCGCCGGTGACGAACTTCGCCGTCTTCACGCCGCCGTCGCGGAGCTGCTTGAGCAGCTTACCGGCCGCGGAGTAGTAGCCGCCGAAGAAGACCACGTCCGGGTTGGCCGCCTTGACCTTGTTGACCGTGGTGGCGAAGTCGGAGCCGGCTGGGTCGATCGAGTCGGTGCTCGGGGTGACCCCTCCGGCCTTCAGGGTGGCGGTGACCGCGTCGGCCAGGCCCTTGCCGTAGGTGGACTTGTCGTCGATCACGAACGCGGCCTTGGGCTTGAGCGCACGGGCCACGAAGTCGGCCAGGCCGGGACCCTGGACGCCGTCGTTGGCGACCACGCGGTGCCAGTACTTCCAGCCGTTCTTGGCCAGGTCGACGTTGGTGGCCGACGGCGAGATGCTCGGGATCTTGGCTTCTTCCAGGATCGGGCCGACGTTCTTCGACTCGCCGGAGAACGCCGGGCCGATCAGGCCGACGATCTTGTCGGTCTGGACCGCCTTCTGCGCCAGCGGCACAGCCTGGGTCGGGTTGCCCTGGCTGTCATACTTGACCAGATCGATCTTGGTCCGCGGGTTGGTGGCGTTGTACTCCTCGATCGCGAGCTGGGCGCCGTTGGCGGGCGGCACCACGATCCCCGCGCTCTCGCCGGTCAGGTCACCCATGAAGCCGATCTTGACGGAGCTGGGAGCACCACCACCACCGCCGCCGGTGCCGGCGTCCTTGCTCCCGCACGCGGACAACGCGACAGCCACCGCGGCGACGGTCGCGCCCGCGAGCACTGCCTTGATTTGACGCACTGGTGCCCTCCTGACAGGGATGACGCGACCGATCGCCTGCCGGTCGCGGCGTAACCGGGTTCTACTGAGTCGCGAAGAGTAGCGTGTCACCGAGCGTCACGAGCGGGACTCGCCCAAGTCGTGACCCAACAGCGACGGCGGGACTGGGGCGTGCGGGCGCCGGAGCGTTACGTCTTGCCCAGCTCGCCGGTCGGCACCTCAGCGGCCAGCACCTTCTCGGCGACCTCACGCATGGTGGTGCGCCGGTCCATGGCGGTCCGCTGGATCCACCGGAAGGCCTGCGGCTCGGTCATCTTGTGCTCGGTCATCAGCACGCCCTTGGCCCGCTCCACAATCTTGCGGGCCTCCAGCCGGTCGGTCAGCCCGAGCACCTCTTTCTCTAACGCGACGATCTCGGCGAACCGGGAGGTGGCCATCTCGATGGTCGGCAGCAGGTCCTTCTTCTGGAACGGCTTGACGAGGTACGCCATCGCACCCGCGGCCCGGGCCCGCTCGACGAGGTCCCGCTGGCTGAACGCGGTCAGGATGATGACCGGAGCGAGCCGGCCGCCGGCGATCCGTTCGGCCGCGGTGATGCCGTCCATCTTCGGCATCTTCACGTCCACGATGACCAGGTCGGGGCGGAGCTCGTGGGCCAGCAGGACGGCCGCCTCGCCATCGCCGGCCTCGCCGGCGACGACATAACCCTCCTCTTCCAGCATCTCCTTCAGGTCGAGCCGGATGAGAGCCTCATCCTCGGCGATGAGGACACGGCGGGCGGGGGTGTCGGGCACGGTCACTCCTGGCGAGCCGGTAACGTATGCAAGCGGTGTGTCGCCTGCCCGAAAAGCGTACCGGGCTAAGGCGGCGTTCCTGTGTGTTGCCCCCGTAGCCCAATCGGCAGAGGCAGCGGCCTCAAAAACCGCACGGTGTGGGTTCGAATCCCACCGGGGGCACTAGCCGGCACGCGCAAGAACGTGCCGGCTAGGGGGTGCCCGAGCGCTACCGGTGGGTGGTCCAGCGCGGCCAGGGTGGTCGCCGGCCGGGCGAGCGGGACAGCGATCTGAGCGCGCTCGAACGCCATCGTGCAGCCCAGGATCGGGGGTGTCGCATGTGGACCCTGGCTGGACACCCGGTAGGCACGCTGCCGGCGGGTCGCGCCCGGCCTACCGGTCGTGGGGGCGGGCTCCGATGGTGAGCCGGGCGCCGAAGGGGTCGGTGATCTCCGCGATCCGTCCGTACACGAGGTCCCAGGGTGCACCGGCGCTGCCGCCCGCCGCGGTAGCCCGCGCCACCGCCGCGTCGGTGTCCGCGACCTCGAACAGCGTCCCCCAGCGGGAGGACACCGCGGCCGGGTCACCCATGATCCCGCCGATCTCGTGACCGTCCGGCCGGCGCAGGAAGGTGAAGTCAAGACCGGGCAGGTCCGGGTTGCCGTCCAGCGTGTAGTCGAACACCATCGCGTAGAACACCCGGGCCGGTGCCGGGGTCGGGGTGACGAGGTCGTTGCGGAGCAGCGCGCCGGGCTCGTTCACGATCTGGGCGCCAGCGAACGCGCGGGCCTGCCACAGGCCGAACTGGGCACCGACCGGGTCCATGGCGATGGCCATCCGGCCCTGGTCCATGACGTCCATCGGTGCCTGCAGCAGCGTGCCGCCGGCGTCGGTGACGCGCTTGGCGGTGCCGTCACAGTCGTCGGTGGCCAGGTACATGTTCCACCAGAAGTCGGTTGCTCCCGGGTCAGGGTTGGGCATGATCGCGGCGACCGGCTTGTCGTCCAACAGGCACATCGTGTATCGCCCGGTCTCGGGCGGTCCCACCTCGAATGTCCAGCCGAACAGTGCACCGTAGAACTCCATCGCCCGGTCGAGGTCGGGGATCCCCAGATCGACCCAGGTCGGGGTGCCGTTGGGCTGGCTGCCAGTGACGTAACTCATCGTGTGCTCCCTCGTGTCGGACCGTCTGGGCTGACGCTAGCCCGTGGCTACGACAACTCCGACGACTCCCCACGACACCGCGGCGCCATGACCAACAGCCGTGGGCCACCTCGCCCTGCCGCAGGCGAGCGATCACCCACAGTCAGAGCGAGCCAGCACCGACGGGGCACCGGCTAGCGCCCGGTCAGGCCCAGGTGTGGCTGTAGGAGCAGGCGTGATCGCCGCCGTGGCCCTCGGAGTACGCACAGGGGTTGCTCAGCGAGTAGTCGCTGGCGCAGGTCGGGCAGCCGCTCATCGAACACTGGCCGTAGCCGCCGCCGTACCCGCCGCCGCTGCCCGCGTCCGGGAACTGCTCGGTGGCGCATCCGTTCAGGCAGTACTGGCGGTGGGCCAGGCACTGCATGCCGCCCATGTTGTCGCCATGTTTGACGCACTGCCCGAACTGTTCTTCACACCGCTCTTCGCACTCGTTCACCGTTGCCTCCGTCACCCGATCTGAGCTGCCCCGACAGTAGGGTCACGGGCAGTGCCCGACAACGGACGAAAGGGTGTCCAACGGGGCTGTCACTCGGCGCTCTCGAGCACCGCCTTCCGGGAGTCGAGCTGGCCGACCTCTAGCCGGACCTGCCGGGCGATCATCGGCGTGACCGGCCTCGTCAGGGGACCGGTGAACCTGGAGCCAGACGGCTCGGTCCACCGGTCCCTGGGCACGCTCGACGGTCTCGTTGTGGGTTTCGCTGGCAGTTCGATCAGGCGCGGAGCGCGGCGGCGACCGGCTTCGGGTACGGCCGCATCCGGGCGACCTGCCGGCCGTCGGCGGTGAAGGTCAGGATCACCCGCCACAACGGGTGCACCCGGTGGTCGGCCCAGACCGCCTCGACCTGGTCGATCCGGAAGAACACCTGCCGCGGCTGCTCGCTGGGGACGGTGACGTGGTTGTACATCCCGGTGTCCCGCAGCCAGGGGAACTGCTCGCGGCTCACCTCGACGGCACGCGCCAGCTCCGCCGGCTCGGTGACCAGCGCCGCCCGGCCGCGGACCTGGACCGAGCGGATCTGCCGCCGGTCGCTGAACCCGCCGGAGGGCAGGTGGGACGCGACATAGCTGACCCGCGGGTCGGCGAGCATCTCGGCGTACTTGCGGTGGTGGATGAACGTGTTGACATACACCGTGAACCGGTCCGCGGCGATGTGCATCGCGGACGCGGACGGATACCCGTCCTGGGACAGCGTGGCGAGCGCGGCCACCTCCTGCTCGACCAGCAGGTCGATCACCGCCCGCTCCACCGCGGGCAGGTCCGGCTCCTGGAAAGGCATGGTCGCCGCCTACGCCCGCGCCAGGTGGCCACGCCCGGCGACCACGTCGTGGAAGTCGACGCCGAGATCGCCCAGGATCGCCTGCGCGCCCGCCCGTGCTCCGCCGGTCACGCCCGATCCGGGATGCGTGGATGGACCGACCAGGTAGAACGCCTCGGCCGGCAGCCGGTACCCCATGTTCGGCATCGGCCGGTACCCCATGAACTGGAACAACTGCGAGCCGAAATGGCCCGGGTCGCCCTTCGGCCACGAGCTGTTGAAGCGCTCGCTGTCGGTAGGGCTGTGGATGACCCGGCCGAGCACCTTGTCCCGGCTCATGTTCGTGGTCAACCCACAGAACGTGTCGAACACCTGGTCAAAGATCACCTCTTTCGCCTCGTCCCAGTGACCCTCCGCGAGCTCGACCGGCACGTAGCTCAACAGGTACAACGTGTGCTGGCCGACCGGCGCGCGGGTGGGGTCCCAGACGCTGGCCACCGCGATGCTCGGCATGGTCGTGGCCGGCTGGCCGTACTTCAGCCCGTCGAAGGTCTGCAGCAGCTCGGGCAGCGGCACGGCGATCTCCTGGAAGCCGGCGCCCCCGACCTCCGGCCCGGCGGTGAAGACTGGAGCCTCGCTGAGCGCGAGGTGGCCCACCAGCAGAGCGAACCCGGCCGGTTTGATCCGGTTCACCTTGCGTTCCCAGTCGGCCCCGAAGCGGTGGTCCACCATGCCGGGGAGCTGCTTGATGTTCAGGTCGGCGACGACCGCCTGGCTCGCGTCGATCCGTTCTCCGGAGGTCAGTTGTACGCCGACCACCCGGTCACCCTCGAACCGGAACCGTTCGACCCGCGCATCGGTCCGGATGGTCCCGCCCAGGTCAGTGAACGCCGCGACCAGCGCGTCGGTCAGCGAGCCCGACCCGCCGACCGCATAGCCGAGGCCGTAGCGGTGGATGACCGGCACCATCATCAACAGGAACGCCCCGGTCCCGCCCTCCTCCGGCGCGGCCAGGATCTCCGAGACCCACCGGACCAGCGCGGCCCGCACCTTGGGGCTCTCGAACCACTCGTTGCACACGTCGAGGTAGCTCATCATGAGCATGCGCAGCATCTCCTGGCCGACCTCGCTCTGGTCGAGCTGGCCGAAGAACGCGCCGAGCGGGGGCGGCGGGGAGAACAGGCCCGCCATCAGGACGTCGAGCAGCTGGTCAGCGAACTCGTGGAAGCGCAGGTAGTTCTCCGCGTCACGCGGGGACACCCGGGCGATCGTTTCGGCCGTCTTGTGCACGTCCCGGTAGAACGCGATGTAGTCGCCGTCCGGGAACGCGACCGCGATGCTCGGATCCGGGAACACGTACTCCAGGCCGTACCGGGAGAGCAGCCCGAGCTCGTCGTCGCGGATCATCGGGTTGCCCTGGATGAAGATGTGTGCAATCGCGTGCATGTCGTGCTTGAAGCCGGGCAGGGTCGCCTCCTGGGTGATCACTCCCCCGCCGACATAGCCCTTCGCCTCCAGCACGAGCACGTCCAACCCCGCCTTGGCCAGGTACGCGGCGGCGGTCAGCCCGTTGTGACCGCCGCCCACCACGAGCACGTCATGCCGGGTCACCGCGAGGCCGCCCATGTCAGGCGGCGTCGCGTGAGTCGGAGCCGGCGCTGTCGAGCTGGTAGCCGCCGTCGATGTCCCAGATCGAGCCGGTCACGTAACCGCTGACGGTGCTGTCCAGCAGGGTGAGCACTGGTCGGGCGATCTCCGCCGCGGTAGCGATCCGCTTCACCAGGTTGGTACCAATCATGATCTTCTCCAGACCCGGGATGAGCTCGGCGCCGGCCCGCAGGCCGGGTGTGTCGGTGATGCCGGCGCACACGCAGTTGACCCGGATGTCCAGCGGCGCCAGCTCGGTGGCCCAGGTCGGCACCAGGTAGTGCAGCGCGGCCTTGGTGGCGCCGTAGATCCCGAGCCCGGCGGCCGGCTTGCGGCCCATCGAGGAGGAGATGACGACGGCCGCGGCGCCGTCCCGCCGGGCCAGCTCCGGGACGGCCGCGTTCATCAGCGCGATCGTGCCGCGCAGGTTGACCGCGAGGATCCGGTCCACCTCGGCCATCGGCTGCCGGGCGATCCCGCCGGGAATCAACGCCGCCGCGTTGCACACCAGGAGATCCACACCGCCGTGGGCGGCGACCGCACGGTCGACGGCCCGCTGTGCCGTGTCCGGGTCCGCCGCGTCGCCGACGACCCAGGACGCCAACGGGCCGAGCCGTTCGGCGGCGGCGGCCAGCACGCTCTCCCGGCGTGCGGTCATGACGACCCGGGCACCGCCAGCGACCAGGGCCGTGGCGACCGCGAACCCGATACCTTCGCTTGCTCCGGTGACGATTGCGACCTTCCCGTCGAATGTCATGGTCAGGCCGCCAGCCCGCAGAGATGGCTCGACAGCTCGCCGAACGACATCGTGCTGGCGTCGTGCGGCAGGTCGCCGACGCCGTGCCGGTTCTGCAGGATCACGCCCAGCTCGACCTGGGCCATCGAGTCGAGCCCAAGATCCGCCAGGGGCGACTGCGGCTGCTCGGCCAGCCGGGTGCCGTCGATGCCGACCTCGCTGACCAGGATGTCGCGCAGCGAGCCGGTGTCCAGTGCAGGGTTGGTAGTGCTCTTCATCTGGGTCTCCTTGGTTCGGTCTGCCTGGCGGGCGCTGAAGACGCGCTCGACCAGGTCGGTGGTGTGCTGGGCAGCCCGGAACAAGGGGTGATCGACAATCTCGGCGGCGAAGCCCGCGGTGGTCCGCACCTGCGGCCCGGCCACGACGAGCTCGCACAGCGCGCGGCGGGCCCTGGCCACCGCACCGGCCCGGTCCGGCGCCCAGACCACGACCTTGGCCAGCAGGCTGTCGTAGTCCGGTGGGATCGGGTAGCCGGGGAAGGCGTGCGTGTCGACCCGGGTGAACGGGCCGCCCGGCAGCACGAACCGGTCCAGGGTGCCGGGGGTCGGCCGGAAGCCGTGCTCGGGGTCCTCGGCGTTGATCCGGCACTCGATCGCCGCGCCGCGCAGTGTCACGTCCGGCTGGCCGAACCGCAGCGGCTCCCCTGCCGCCACCAGGATCTGCTGCTCGACCAGGTCGAGACCGGTGATCATCTCGGTGACCGGGTGCTCCACCTGCAGCCGGGCGTTCATCTCCATCAGGTAGAACTCGCCCGCGCCGTCGAGCAGGAACTCCATCGTCCCGGCCCCGCTGAACCCCACGTGCAGCGCGCCCTGGACCGACGCCGCGCCCATCGCCGCCCTCGTGCGATCGGAGAGGTTGGGCGCGGGCGCCTCCTCGATCAACTTCTGGTGCCGCCGCTGGGTGGAGCAGTCCCGGTCGCCGAGGTAGACCCCGTTGCCATGCTGGTCGCAGAGCACCTGGACCTCGACATGCCGCGCGTCTGGCAGGTACCGCTCGAGGTACACCCGCCCGTCGCCGAACGCGGTCGCGGCCGCCGCCCGGGTCTGCTGGAACGCGGCCACGAGGTCCCGGCCGTGCCGGACGACGGTCATCCCCCGGCCGCCGCCACCGGCGACCGCCTTGAGGATCACCGGGTACCCGACCTGCTCGGCCGCGGCGTACGCGTCGGCCGCGGTGGCCACCGCGGCGACCGTGCCGGGCAGCAGCGGCAGGCCGGCGGCCAGCATCGCGGCGCGGGTCAGCGCCTTGTCGCCGAGAGTCCGCATCACCTCCGGGCGTGGCCCGATGAACACCAGGTCGTTGTCGGCACAGACCTCCGCGAAGTCCGGGTTCTCCGACAGGAAGCCGTAGCCGGGGTGGATGGCCTGCGCCCCGGTGGTGCGCGCCGCCTCGATCACCGCGGGCATCGACAGGTAGCTGCGCTTGGCCGCGGCCGGCCCGATGTGAACGGACTCGTCGGCCATGCGGACCACGCTGGAGGCGCGGTCGGCGGTGGAGTACACGGCCACCGTCGCGATGCCGAGCTCACGGCAGGTCCGGGCGACCCGGACCGCGATCTCCCCGCGGTTGGCGATCAGGATCTTGGTGAACATCACCGATCCCTCCCTTCGGGGTCGGGCAGCATGTCGAGCGCGAACAGCGGCTGGTCGAACTCGACCGAGCGGCCGTCGGGCACCAGCACCTGGCGCACCACCCCGATCCGGTCGGCGGTGACCTGGTTCATCAGCTTCATCGCCTCGATGATTCCGACCACGGTGTCGGGCCCGACCTCGCCACCGATCGACACGAACGGCGGCTCGCCGGGTGCGGGCGCGTGGTAGAAGGTGCCGACCATCGGCGAGCGGACCAGGGCCGCGTCGTCGTCACCGCGAGCCGGGTCCGGGCGCGGGTCGCCGTCGCCGTTGGCCTCGACGCCGCCGTTGGCCCCGCCGTCGATGCCGGCCGGAGGCCGGCGGCTGGCCAGGGCCAGCGCGCCCGGCTCCCACTCCAGCTCCACCGCGGCGCCCTCGGCCTGCACCGACACCCGGCGCAGTGGCCCGCCGACCTCGGCGGCCAACCGGGTGGCCGTACCGCTCAACCGGCGGAGCAGGTCACCGCTGGATCGGGTCGGCTCCGGCTCGGCCGCTCCGCCCGAGCGGCCACCCGGGGCGGGCGTCACCTCCGCACGTCCGTCCGGGCTGGGCCAGCGGTGGCGCGGACGGCCGGGCTGGCTCGCCGCGGCCGGCCGACCTGGCGCAGCCGCCGTCGGCGGCGGGCGACCAGCTCGGCGGCGGGCATCCCGGCGAACCCGGCGAGACTGGTCCTGATGGCCGCGCCGAGCGCGTTCGCGGCCGCGACCGGGTCGGTGTGCGCCCCCGGCCCGGGCTCGGGGACCACCCCGTCGACGATCCCGAGCCGGACCAGGTCCGCGGCGGTGATCCGCAGCGCCGCGGCGGCCCGGGACGCGGCCGTGGCGTCCCACAGGATCGCCGCGCAGCCCTCGGGTGAGATCACCGAGTACACGCTGTTCTCGAACATCAGCACCCGGTCGGCAACGGCCAGCGCGAGCGCGCCTCCGCTGCCGCCCTCGCCGGTGATGACCGCCACCACCGGCACGGTGAGCCCGGTCAGCGCGAGGATGGTCGCGGCGATCGCCGCCGACTGCCCGTTCTCCTCGGCGTCGATGCCGGGGAACGCGCCCGGGGTGTCGACCAGGGTGACCACCGGCAGCCCGAGCTTCTCGGCCAGCCGGAACAGCCGCAACGCCTTGCGGTAGCCCTCCGGGCCGGCCATCCCGAAGTTCGTCGCCACCAGGTCGCGGGTCGAGTGGCCCTTCTGGGTCGCGACCACCATCAGCGGAACGCCGTCGAGCTCGGCGATCCCGCCGATGACGCTGGGCGAGTCGGCCCGCAGCCGGTCGCCGTGCAGCTCCAGGAACGACTCCGCCAGCAGGTTGATGTACTCCCGGCCGGTCGGCCGCTGGGCGTGCCGGGCCAGCGTGACGACCTCCCATGCCTCGCGCTCAGGCAGCCGGTCGGCGTCGGTGATGACCCGGTCGGCCGGGTCGGCGCCAGCAGCCCACCCCGGGCGCGCCTGGCCGGCGCCGCCGGCCGCCGCGCGGCACAGCCCGGCGAGCACCGCCCGCAGTTGGCCGCGCTCGGCGACCAGGTCCACCGCGCCATGCGCCAGCAGGAACTCCGCGGTCTGGAAACCCGCGGGCAGCTCGGTCCGGAGGATGTCCCGGATCACCCGCGGCCCGGCGAAGCCCATCCGGGCACCCGGCTCCGCGATGATCACGTCAGCCTGGGTGGCGAACGACGCGGCCACCCCGCCGTAGGTCGGGTCGGTGACCAGGGTGACGAACAGCAGGCCGGCCTCGTGTACCTGGGCGACGGCCTGGCTGATCTTCGCCATCTGCAGCAGCGACAGCGAACCCTCCTGCATGCGGGCGCCGCCGGACGCGGTCACCAGCAGCAGCGGCAGCCGGCGGCGGAGCGCGAGCTCAGCGGCCAGCACGAGCAGCTCGCCCGTTCCGGTGCCCAGGCTGCCGCCCAGGAACCGGAAGTCCATCACCGCGAGAACCAGCTCATGACCGTCCACGGTGCCCTCGCCGCAGACGACCGCCTCGGTCTCGCCGGTCGCCACCTGGGCGGCGCGCAGCCGGTCCGGGTACGGGCGGCTGTCGACGAACCCGAGCGGGTCACCGGCCGGGAGGTCGACCACCAGCTCCCGGAACGAGCTGGCGTCGAGAAGTTGCGCGATCCGCTCGCGCACCGTGAGCCGGCCGTGCGCGCCGCACTCGGGGCAGACGCCACCGTGGCGCAGCCATCTCTTCGCGTACAGCAGGTCGCGGCAGGCGGGGCACTGGAGCCAACCCGCGTCCTCGACGCGCCGTGGCCGCTGGTCGTGGATGGTGGACATCGCTCAACTCCAGAGGCAGTGGGCGGGATGCGGCTAACCGCTCGCAAGAATTGTCTGGGACGAAATCAAAAATGAATTTCCCAGTCAGATAGGACCATGACCCGAACCACCTGTCAATGGTCGGAACTAAGGTGTCCGCGACCCGGTGCCGGCCGCCACAAATATTCGGGTACATCGTTGTGACCGCGTACAAGACCGGGTCACCGACCGAAGTAACGCCAAATTCCGGCCGGCAATGTTGTGGCCTGCTCCATCGCTTTTGCCAGCCAGCCCGAGTTACGGTAGCTCGGCGACTCCCACAATATTTACCGGCACGAGGAGACTACCTCATGATGCACATCAACATCGATGTCCCGGGTACGGCATGCGACCCCGGGTAGCGATCACCGGGGTGGGCGCCGTGTCGCCCGCGGGCGCCGACTCCAAGGCGCACCTGGCCGGCTTGCTGGCCGGCCGTTCATTGGCCCAGGAGCTGACCGAGCCGTGGTTCAACCCGTTCGACCGGGCCGTCGGCGTCCCCGTCCAGTGCGTCCCGGCGGTGCCGAACATGCCCCGGCACGTGGCGTTCGCCGACCTGGCCATCGCCGAGGCGCTGGCCGAGTCCGGGCTGGACGAGCGGGAACGGGCCGAGACACTGCTGCTCACCTCAACGGCCATCGGTGCCTCGGTCGAGCTCGAGGAGGCGTACCGGTCCGGAGCCGCGTTGCCACCCGGTTCGTTCGGCTTCGACCTGATCACCGACTGGGCGCGGACCCGGTACGGCGTCGGCCCCGACGGGTGGGCGCTGAGCATCTCCACCGGGTGCACCGCCGGCCTGGACGCGCTCGGCGCCGGGTTCGACGCGATCGCCAGCGGGCGGGCCAGCCGGACGCTGGTGGTCTCCGCCGAGGCGACGATGTGCCCGATCGTGGTGGCCGCGTTCCAGAAGATCGGCGCGCTGTCCGACCGCGACGTCGAGCCGCACCGGGCGTCGTGCCCGTTCTCCCGGGAACGCGACGGGTTCGTGCTCGGCGAGGGTGCGGCCGCGGTGGTGCTGGAGGACCGCTCGGCGGCGCTCGCCCGCGGTTGCCGGCCGCTGGTCGAGATGCTCGGCTGGGCGTCGGTCTCCAGCGGTTACCACATGACCAGGATCCGGACCACGGGCGAGGACATCACAGCGTCCATCCGGCAGGCGCTGGCCGACGCGGAGCTAGCCGCCGGCGCGGTCGACGCCCTAGACGCGCACGGCACCTCGACCCGGCTCAACGACGCCAGCGAGAGCGCCGCGTACCACGACGTGTTCGGCGCCCGGGCCGGCCGGCTGCCGGTGATCGCGCAGAAGGGCGTGAACGGGCACGCGCTCGGCGCGTCGAACCTGCTGGAGATCGCCGGGCTGAGCCGGTACCTGCCCAGCGGCCTGCTCCCACCGGCCGCGAACACCACGGCCGAGACGCTGGACCTGCCGCTCGACCTCGTCCTCGACGAGCCGCGGCTGGCCGAGCCCGAGGTCGTGGTGAAGACCAGCAGCGGGTTCTCCGGGATCCACACCGCCGCGGTGCTGCGGAGGGCGGCGTGAGAGCCGCGCTGACCGACCTCGACGTCATCGCCATGGCAGCCCGGCTGCCCGCCACGGACGAGACCGCGCAGGTCAGCGCCGGCTCACCCGGCCGCCGGCTCGACCTGCCGGCGTTCGGCACCGACCCGCGGCTGGATCCCGACCTGCCACCGCACCTGCGGCACCGGATCGACCGGTTCTCCGCGCTGGCCTACCTCGCCGTCTCGGCCGCGCTGGCCGCGGTGCCCGAGCCGGCCCGGCCGGCACCGGATCGGATTGGCCTGTTCATCGCCAACACCAAGGCGGGCTGGTCTTACGGCGAGCCGGAGCTGGGCCTGCTGGTACGCGAGGGACTGCCGGCGATGCACGCCTACCAGGCCACCGCCTGGTTCCCGGCCGCGGCGCAGGGCGAGGTCACAATCGCGCTGGGCCTGCACGGTTGCGCCAAGACGACCACCGGACGCGAGTCCGGTTTCGCGGAGGCCCTGTGGCTGGCCCGTGACGCGCTCGAACGCGATGCCATCGACCTGGCCGTGGTCGGGGCGGCCGAGTCCCTGGTGAACGGGTTCGTGCTGCGGGACTGGCCAGCCGACGGCCCGTTGCCGTCGAGCGGCCCGGCCGAGGGCGCGGTCATGTTCGCGCTGCGCCGCTCGACCGGCACGGGCTCGTCGCGGCTGCGCAACCTGTGCCATGCCGGCCGCGATCTCGCCGGCCCGGCTTTGCCGGACCCGTGCTGGGTGCCGACCCTGTCCATCGCCAGCCGGCTGTTCACCGCACTGCGCCACACAGCTCACGTCGCCGTCCCGCTGGGCGGCGGCTACCAGGTCGATGTCGACCGCTCGCACCCAGAAGGAGAGCCCATGAGCACCGTCCGCAGCGAGATCACCACGGTTGGCGACCTCGCCAACGTAGCCCGGCACGAGCTGGTGATCCCCGGCCCGGTGGCCGAGGTGTTCGAGATGACCCGGGACGTCGGCCGCTGGGCGGACTACATGCCGGCGGTGACCTCCGCCGAGTTCGTCGAGCAGACGCCGGACGGCGACCTCGTGCAGATCACCGCGGAGGCCAACAACCAGCGACACACCTGGCGTTCGCGCCGCAGCATCGACCGGACCGCGTGGACGATCGACTTCTCTCGGGTCGGCCCGGTCGCGCCGCTGGTCCGGATGTCCGGCCGGTGGGAGTTCTCCGCCCGCGGCGGGACAACCCGCGCGGTGCTCACCCACCGGTACGCGACCACCACCACCGACGCGCTGTGCTTCTTCGACGACGCGACCCGGTCCAACGCCACCCGCGACCTGCAGGGGCTGGCGGAGTACTTCAGCCGGACCGAGGACCCCCGATGACCGCGCACCCGACCGACGGCCCGGCGCTGGCCGGCAAGGTCGCACTGGTCACCGGCGGCACCCGCGGGATCGGGCTGGCCAGTGCCACCGCCCTCGCCCGGCTGGGCGCCGACGTGGTGATCACCGGCACCAGCATGGAGTCGGTGGACGGCGGCCTGCGCACGCTCAAGGACGCGGGCCTGGCCCGGGTGAGCGGCCAGGTGGCCGACGTCCGCGACCAGGCGAGCATCGACGCGCTGTTCGACAGCGTCCTGGCCGATCACGGCCGGATCGACGTGCTGCTCAACAACGCGGGCGTCGGCGGCGGCGGGCGTACCCATGAGCTGCCGTACGCGGAGTGGGAGCGGCTGATCGACATCAACCTCAACGGCGTGTTCCGGATGACCCGCACCTGGCTGCTGCGCTCCGGGGCGCGCGAGCGCGGTTGGGGCCGTGTGATCAACATCGCCTCGACCGGCGGCAAGCAGGGCGTCCAGCTCGCGGTGGCCTACACCGCGAGCAAGCACGGCGTGGTCGGGCTGACCAAGTCGATGGCCATCGAGCTGGCCCCGCAGGGGATCACGGTGAACGCGGTGTGCCCCGGGTTCGTGGAGACTGACCTGTCGCTGGGCTCCCGGCAGCGCTACGGCCAGGCCTGGGGCATCACCCCCGACGAGGTGCTGGCGCGGCAGAACGCGCGGTTCCCACTGGGCCGGCACGTGCGGCCGGACGAGGTGGCCAGGCTGGTCGGGTTCCTCGCGGTGCCCGCCGCCGAGGCGATCACCGGACAGGCGCTGAACGTCTGCGGCGGGCTCGGCCTGTACTGACCGACCGACATCACCGACAGAGGAGAACAATGAGCACCCAAACGCTGAACGCGAAGAATCTGGTGGTCAACTCGGTGGTGATCGGCGCACCGGCCGATCGGGTCTGGCGGTCCTGCACCGACATCGAGTCCTGGCCGCGCATCTTTCCGACCTGCCGGGAAATCCGTCGTACCGTGATCGGCGCGGACGAGGTCATCATGGATATGAGGGTCTCGAACGGGCTCGGCGACAGCTCAGTCCGTTCCCACCGCCGGTACCATCCGGCCCAGCTCCGTATCGAGTTCGAAATGCTGACGCTCCCCCCGACCATTGCGGCCATGGACGGCGTGTGGACGGTGGAACCGGTCTCCGGTGGCGCGCGGCTCGTGGTCGTGCACAACTTCGTCCCGGTCGAGGACGCCGGCCCGGGCGCGGCAGTGCTGTCCGACACGCTGCACCAGACAACCGAACGGGTGCTGACCGAGCTGCGCGGGTGGGTCGAGGCCGACCGGGACATCGTGGCCGAGCAGGACGCTGGGCCTGACCAGGACGCTGTGGCCGGGCAGGAGACCTCCGGCGAGGGCCTGCGGGACGCCTGGGGCCCGCGCACCGCGGCCAACGGCATCTCCGCGGCCACGTTCGAAAGCTGCGAGCTCTTCTTCAGCCGGCTCGGCCTGATCGGGCTGGACTGGGGTGACATCACGATGGCGCTGAAGGACGTGCGGAAGGCGAGCACGCACGAGGACTGGGCGGACTGGCACCGCAAGTGGTCCGCGCTCGGCGTCCACTACGAGGGCCGCGCCACGGAGGCGTTCGCGGCCGGGTACCTCGAGACCGGTCGGGTCGCCATCCGGCGGGCCACCGCCTGCCACCACGTCGCCGAGTTCTTCTACTTTGACGACCCGGAGGTCAAGAACGCCAGCCGCGCCCGGGTCACCGAGGTGTTCGACCGCGGCCTGCCGTACCTGCGGGAGACGGTGCGCCCGCTGTCCATCCCCTACCAGGGCATGGACCTGCCCGGGTACCTCATGACGCCGCCCGGGCCCGGCCCGTGGCCGTGCGTCGTCCTGGTCAACGGCCTGGACTCGGCCAAGGAGGTCGAGCTGCACTCCTTCGCCCGCGAGCTCATCGCCCGCGGGATGGGCGCGGTCGTGTTCGACGGGCCGGGCCAGGGGCTGCTGATCGGGCGGATGCCGATGGTGGTCGAGTTCGAGCAGGTCGTGGCGGCCGTGGTGACCGAGATCGGCCGGCATCCCGAGGTCGACTCCGACCGGCTGGGCATCTTCGGCGTCAGCTTCGGCGGCTACCTCGCCGCCCGGGCCGCGGCCACGGTGCCGGGCTTCCAGGCCTGCGTCAACCTGTCCGGCGGTTTCGACCACGACAGCTTCGACGCGGTCAACGTGATGGTGAAGAAGGACTTCCGGTACGTCTTCGGGCTGGACGACGACGACGCCATGCTGGCGCTGTGCCGGAACTCCCTGCACCTGCGGGACATCCCGCCGCTGACGATCCCGTTGCTTGCCATTCACGGCGAGCTTGACTCGATCATCCCGATCGAGTCGTGCGAACGGATGCTCGACTGGGCCACCGGCGAGTGCGAGCTGATCCGTTACCCGGGCGAACGCCATGTGGCCACCAACTACTTCGGCGACTTTATCCCGCGCTTCTGCGACTGGCTGGCCACCCGGCTCGGCGTGGTCGCGGCATGACGGCTGGCCCGCGGCCGCGCATCGTCGACCTCAGCGTCGCGGTCGATCCGGCGCACTGGGAGCCCGACCCGGTGCGCCGCCGGGTCGTCGACCACCGGCACGGTGCGGACCTGCTCGGCCAGGCCTACGCGCACCTGCGCAGCCGGAACCGGCTCGACCGGTGGGCAAAGCTGCTCCGGCACCGGATGGGCGGCGGGGTGACCCACCGCGACTTCCCCGACGGCAAGGGGCTGTCGCTCATGCACTACACCCTGACCACGCACACGGGCACCCACATGGACGCGCCGTACCACTACGGCGACCGGACCACCGCTGGGGCGCCGGCCCGGACGATCTGCCAGGTGCCCCTGGAGTGGTGCCTCGGCGACGGCGTGCTGCTCGACGTCACCGCCGGGCCGGCCGACCAGCCGGTGACCCGGGCCGAGGTCGAGGCGGCACTGGTCGCGGCCGGGTACCAGCTCAAGCCGTTCGACATCGTGCTGCTGCGGACGGCCGGTGACCGCGAGATCGGTCAGCCCGGCTACTTCCAGCGCTTCCGCGGCGTCACCCGGGAGGCGACCGCGTTCCTGGTGGAACAGGGCATCCGGGTCATCGGCGTGGACAGCTTCGGCTTCGACCCGCCGTTCCTGCGGATGCTGGACGACTACGGCCGCACTGGCGACCAGGCCCACCTGTGGCCTGCCCACCTGTTCGGGCGGGACCAGGAGTACTGCCAGCTCGAGCGGCTCACCAACCTGGACACCATCGGCCAGGCGCACGGGTTTCAGGTGAGCTGCCTACCGGTCAAGCTCACCGGCGCCGACGCCGGCTGGTGCCGCGTGGTGGCGATCATGCCACCGGCCTGACCGGCTGCCTCGGGTCCCGGCCGCCGTGCCACGGCGGCCGGGACCGCGCTGTGCTCCAGCGCCCACAGCACCTCGAACGCGGTCGTCGGGCTGTTGCGCAGGCCAACCCCGACCAGCTCCTCGAACCGGCCGATCCGGTACCGGACCGTGTTCGGGTGCACGCACATCAGCTCCGCGGTCCGGGCGATGTGCATGCCCTGGACCAGGTACACGCGGAGCGTGTCGACGACCTCGACCGCGAACTCGGTGTCGCCCAGCGGCGCGAGGTAGCGGCGGCGCAGCGCATTGCCCACCGCGCCGTCGGCGTGCACCGCCGGTAACAGGCCGAGCCGGCCAAACTCGTGCGCGCCGGTCAGCCGGTGCCGGTGCGCGGTCTCCAGCGCGCGGGAGGCCATCCGGAACGACTCGTCCAGGCGGGCCAGCGGGCGGGGCGGCCCGAACCCGGCAACGCCCGGGACGGGCCCGGCCGGCGGGGCGATGATGAACCCGACCAGGTCCCCGTCCACCACCGCGCCGAGCCCGCCACCGTTGGCCCGGCCGAACGTGAACCCGTGCGCCCGGGCAAGCTGGTCGATCGTCTCGCCGGGCGCGGGGCGGGCCCGCATCGCCAGGTAGTGACGCGCGGGGTCGACGCCGTAGGCGGATCCGTGCCGGCCAACCTCGGCCGGCCCGAGGGTGCCCCAGAGCAGCCCGCGGACGAACTCCGCGCGCTGCTGGTCGGCGCCGCGGCCGTACGGCTCGACGCTGTGGTAGCCGGCGGTGATCGCGGCGACCATCACGTGACACGTGGTGAGCACCAGGTCGACCGTCTCGCGCAGGTCGTGCGGGTCGCTGCCGGTCCGGGCGCCGACCTCGACCACGTAGTCCACGATCACCCGCCGCCGGATCCGGTACGCGACCAGCAGGTCGGCGAACGGGTGGCTCCGGGCCGCGTAGGCGGCGCCGATCCCGGCCATTCGCTGGTCATCACCGTCCGACCCGTGGCTGGGGACACCGCTGATGCGGCGCAGGAACAGCGAGAGCAGGAAGTCCAGCTCGCGGGAGAGCTCGGCGTCCGCGGCCAGCCGGACCGACGGGGCCTGGTACCGGACCGCGCGGGCGATCCGGGCGCGGAGCACGCGCCTGCTGGCCAGCAGGGTGCCGACCAGCCCGGGCCCGTTCATCGGGCCGGCTGAGCAGGCCTGGACCGGGCAGGGGTCATGTCCCGCGGCGGCGGACGGCCGGTGGCACCCGGCAGCGGGATCTCTCGGCAGCTCGGCGGCGTCTCTCCCGGGCCGGTGGCCGGGTCGGTCAGCGCGACGCTCTGCAGCGCCCACCAGACCTCCATCGCGACCCGGGTGTCGCGCAGCTCCGCCTCGGCCAGCTCCTCGAACCGGCGAATCCGGTTGCGGAGCGTGTTCGGGTGCACCGACATCTGGCCAGCGGCCCGGTCCACGTGCATCCCACAGCTGAAGTACATGCGCACCGCGGTGAGGATCTCCGGCCACGGCTCCACCGCGGCGACCGGCTGCAGGTAGCGCCGTCGTAGCGCCTCACCCATGTCGACGTCGGCCAGGATGGCCGGCAGCAGGCCGAGCTCGTCGAACCGGTGTACGCCGGACAGGCCCCAGGCGCCCGCGACGGCCAGTGCCCGGGTGGCGAGCTGGAACGACTCGTCCAGCCGGTCCGGGATCGTGGCCGGGCCGATGCCGACCACCCCGGTCAGCACCTGGCTGGGCGGCGTCGCCAGGAACCCGACCAGATCGCCATCCAGATGCGCGACCACGCCCTTGTTGGACTCCGCGGCCAGCGCCGCCTCCAGCTCCCGGGCGAGCTCGTTCCGGTCGTGGCCGGGCCGCGGCCGGGCGCGGAAGGCGACGTAGTCCCGGCTGGGGTCGATTCCGAAGACGGTGAGCTGAGAGTACAGATCGACCGCCGCCGTCCCGCCGAGCAGCAACGCGCGGGCGAGGATGACGCGCAGGTTCGCGTCCAGATCGACCTCCTCCAGCTCGCCGCCGCCCCGGCCGCGGGCACTGGAGGCGAGCTGCACCGAACCCAGGACGCCAGACACCGCGCTCACAATGTCGAGCACGGCGTCCGGGTCGCCACCGATCCGCTCGCCGATCCTGCGCACGTGGTCGATGGACTCGGTGCACAGCGCGCCGCACAGGGTCGGCATTGTCACTGGCCCGCCGCGGAGCTGGACGCACCACCGTTCGATCGCGATGAGCTCGACCGCGGTGAGCCCGGCGGCGGTGAGCCCGGCGGCGGTGAGCCCGGCAGAGCCGCCGGTCGCGCCCCGAGCGGCGATGAGGATCCGTTCGTAGAGCAGGTCGAACGCGGCCTCGATGATCTCCTCGGGCAGCCGGCCGGCGGCCGGCGTCTCCCGGCTGATCCGGTCGCGGACCAGCTGCCGGACCTCCTCAGTCGCGGCGGACATCGCCGCCGCGATCTCGGCTGTGCCCGTTCGGACGCTGTGCCTGGTCGTGTTAATGGTCGCCGTCCTCGAGATTGACGCCGGGCGAAGCGGTCTGGTCGAAATGAGGATAGGCCGGCAAGGTCAGTGCTTAGGCGTCCGGGATGTGTCGTTGTTCGAGCTACAGGTTAATTCGAGGGGCTCACTTCGGCTGGGCGCCGCGGCGCGGTTTCCGGCGCCTGTGTGGAACGCCGGGACCGCCCGGCCAGCGCCCGGCCATCGCGGACATTGAGCCCGAGCAGCGTAATGTTGACCGCGCCGCCGAGGAGCTCAATCGCCTGAATGGCGTAGAAGGTTGCTCCAAAATGGTCGGCGACCGCGAGCCGGTGCAATGTCACGGCACACGGAATGAGCACTCCCAGGCCGATCAAGGCGACCACCGCCATGCGCCGTTTCTTCCGGCCGATGCGGCCGCCGCCGCGTTTTCCGGCCAGCGCGCGGCCGCTGCCTCCGGTGATCGCCATGCTCGGCACCAGGAGCACCAGCGCGTACAGGATTGCCGTCTTGACCGCGACCACAGCGCGCTCGCTGCCGGCCACCTCGACCACGATCGAGGACAGGAAGAACAGGCTGATCAGGATGAGGGCGAAAGTTCCAGCGACGGCGTGAATGCGAGACTTGGTCATGTGGGCTCCAGCGGCATGCGATGGCAAGGGCCCCGTGCTGGCGGCCTGACGGTAGAGCTAGCCCCTCGCTTCCAGGTTGCTGATCATCCGGGTTACGGCGTGCATGACCGCGGCGATCTCGGACTCATCGAACCCGCGGGTAGCCCTCGAGTTCACCTCGTGCATCGCGGCGGTGAGGTCGACCGCGAGGCCGCGCGCCCGCTCGGTCAGCAGCACGCGCGCCCGCCGGCCGTCCGCCGGGTCGGGGACCCGGTCGATCAGCCCGTCCCGTTCCATCCGCTGCAATGTGTTGGCCATGGTCGGTTGCTCGATCTGGACTCGGGCACACAGCTCGCGCTGGGTGAGCCCGTCCTGCTCGTATAGTGCGAGCAGCTGGGCAAATTGACCGGGGACGACGCCGAACTCCTCGATCTTTTCCCGCAGGGCGCGCTCAAGGAGCCGGGCGAGATAGTTCACCTGATACCCTAGGGATGCTGTTCGGACTGTTGGCGGTGTCGGCTCAGCGGTCAAGGCGTACACCCGAGCTGCATCCGTGCGCAGTCATGACGGATACCATTCAGGTTCATCCACCCGCTCTCAGCAGATCTAATAGCGTGCTATATATAGCAGAACATAGCTTGCGATGCATGTCAAGTACCGTGCGCCAGGACCACGGCACGTACAGCCTGGTCGGCGTGCTGGCACAGCTCCAGTCCGGCCACCGTCCGGCATGCTGCCGGACCGGCTCTCGCGCCAAGGTGGCGGTTGGTGGGAGGCTGGCCCGGTGGGCGGAGGTGAGGAGCGCGACGGGGTGCCGCTGACCAACCTTGACCAGCCGCTGTTCGAGGGGGCCGGAGCGACCAAGCGGGACCTGGTGGACTACCTGGACGCGGTCGGCGCCCGGATCATCGCGGAGCTGGCCGACCGGCCGCTGTCGGTGGTACGGGTGCTGCGGGGCCAGCCGGCGTTCATGCAGAAGAACGTCCCGAAGTACACCCCGCCGTGGGTGCCGACGGTGCGGCGGTGGGCGGAGGCCTCCAAGCGCGAGGTGTCCTACGCGCTGTGCAACGACCGGCGCACGCTGCTGTGGTTCGCCAACCAGCGGGCGGTCGAGTACCACCCGACCCTGGTCCGCGCGGGCCGCTGGGAGCACCAGACCCACCTGATCCTCGACATCGACCCGCCGGAGGGGGACGGCTTCCGGGCGGCCGTGCTGGCCGCGTTCCTGGTCCGCCAGGCGCTGGCCGACGCCGGCCTGAAGAGCGCGGTCAAGACCAGCGGAGCCAAGGGCGTGCACGTGTTCGTGCCGGTCGATGAGGCCGCCCCGATCGAGGACGTGGCGGCGGCCACCCGCGCGGTCACGGCCCGGGCCGCGCGGATCGACCCCGCGCTGGCCACCACCGAGTACATCAAGGATGACCGCGGCGGCAAGGTGTTCCTTGACTCGACCCGGGCCGGCGGCGCGACCGTGGTCGCGGCGTACAGCCCGCGGGTCCGGCCAGGCACGCCGGTGTCGTTCCCGGTCGCCTGGGCGGACCTCGACCGGGTCGCGCCGGGTGACTTCACCGTGCGCACCGCGGCGGCGCTGGTCGGCGACGGCGACCCGTGGGCGGACCGGATGCCCGCGCCGCAGCGAATCGCCGCGGATCTGATCGAGGAGGGCCGCGCCATCCCGGTCGCCCGGGTCCAGGCCATGCACGAGGGCAAGCGACGGGCCCGCGCCCGCCGGAGCTGACCGGCCGGGCTGGGGAAGATCGCGGCATGGCGCGCAACCGTGCGATGCGGACCGGACGTCGCCTTCCTGGGCGTACCGCGGCACCGTGGGTTGCCGGCATCGGTTAGCCCGGGCAGCAGCAGGCGTGGACCATCCATTCCGGCTCGTGCCACCAGTACTGTTCGGCCGTTGCCACGGAGCGCATCGGGGCGAGCACCTGGTTCGCCGGTGCCGCGGCCGCGGCTGCTGCGCCGGCGGCGAACGGCTGGAGGAGCTCATCGACCGTATGTAGCCGCCCGCCGACCATAACCTGCCGTACGTTGGCAGCGGCCCGGATGTCGGCGAGTGGGTCGCCGTCGATGAACGCCAGGTCGGCGAGCTTGCCAGGCTCGACCGTGCCGAGATCGCCGTCCAGCGCCATCCATCGTGCGGGGTTGCTGGTGGCGGTGGTGAGCGCTTCGTAGGGCGTCATGCCGTACCGCACCGCGGCCCGCAGGTTCTGGTGCAGGCTGATGGCCACGTTGTCCAGCGGGGAGTCGGTGCCGGCGATGATCAGCCCGCCGCCCCGGTGGATCCGCACCAGGGTGGCGACGTTCGCGGCCAGGGCGGCACGGACCGGGGCCGACTCCGGCTTTGCCGCGTCGTCGGCCTTGTGCACCAGGCGCTGGTGCTCCCAGGCCGGGAACAGGATGCGGGTCCGCTCGTCGTCCACCAGTGAGCGGTCCTCGGCGTACATCGCGGCGGAGTTGAACAGGGTCGGGGTCATCGACATCCCGGAGGCGGTGAACAGCGCGATCACGTCGCCGTAGGCCCAGCCGAGCCGGCTGACGGTGTGGGAGTAGCCGAGCCGGTTGGTGGCTCCGGTGTGCTCCATGCCGTCCATGCCGAAGTGCACGGCCGGGTAGTGGTAGTGCGAGCTAAGCGGGATGCCTTCGCGGTGTGCGCGCCGGGCGATCACCTCCTGGTAGGCCACGGGCAACCGCACGTAGGTCTTGATCAGGTCGTAGCCGAGCTCGACGGCCCGGTCCAGCTCCAGCTCCAGCTGCCGCGGGGAGAGCGTGGGCCGCATGAAGTTGTAGTAGATCCGGGAACCGTCGATGGCCTCGCCGGTGGCCAGGTAACGGGGACCTACCCGGGCGCCGGTCGCCAGCGCCTCCCGGGTCTCCACCATCTGGTACGCCGGGTCGCCCGGTGACCGGGTGGTGGTGATGCCGTAGGACAGCCACAGCCGGCCCTGCCGGTCGCCGAACTGCCGACCGCGCAGGTGCCAGTGGTTGTGCGCATCTATCAGGCCCGGCATGACGGTGAGCCCGGCGGCGTCCAGGACGGGGTCGGTCCGGTGTGGACGGTGCGGCTCGACGGCGGCGATCCGGTCCCGCTCGACGACGATGTCCACGTCGGGCCGTAGCCGCCGGCTCCGCCCGTCCCACAGGCGCCCGGCGTGGATCACCGTACGGCCACGGGGTTTGACGTGCGTCCAGGTCAGGCCGACGGGCACCGTCCGCGGGGTGCCGCCGGCCGCGGCAACCAGCCGCAGCCGGCCGTTGGACAGGTACAGCAGGGTCGAGGAGTCGCCGCTCCAGCTCGGCGCGTCGCTGACCTCATCGGTGAGCTGCCGCGGCGCGGCGGTGATCCGGCCCCTCGCGTCGACCGGGACGACCCAGATCACGCTGCCTACGACGAAGGCCATCCGGGTGCCGTCCGGCGACCATACCGGGCCGTCGTCGCCGCGCGTGGACAGCGACCGGTGCGGCATCGGCTCGGCGTAGCTGATCTCACCGGTGCTCAGCCGCACGGTGAGGATCTGGCTGGTCCCCTCACGGTACCGGCGGGAGTAGGGCTTGACCGCCGCCAGAGCGAGCGTGTCGCCGTCGCGCGACCAGCTCGCCCGGCCCGGCAGGAACAGCGCCGGCAGCACCTGGCGTACCTCGCCGCTGGCCACATCCAGCACCCAGGTGCCACCGTCATGGTCGGTGTAGGCGACCCGCCCGCTATCAGGGGACCAGGAAGGCGCGAGCTGCGCCCCCGGCAGCGCGGTCAGCCGCCGCTCGGCGCCGGTGGCGAGCTCGCGCACCCACAGGTCCGCGGTGCCCGCCCGGTCACTGGAGTACGCCAGCAGCCGGCCGTCGGGTGACCAGGCCGGGTCGGAGCTGAAGAAGCCGTCGCCGACGACTCGCCGCGGCACGCCGCCGACCGGCATCAGCCACAGCGCGTTCAGCGCGCGGAACGCCACCTGCCCGCCGTCCGGGGACAGCACCGGGCTGGCGATGCCGTGCACCGTCCGCGTCCGGGTGGAGTCGATGTCGGGCCGGCTGCGCCGGTACCGGCGATCCGGGAAGCTCACGGTGGCCGTGAAGGGAACGTCACGGACGCTTCCGGTGGCCAGCCAGCGGCGCCGGATCCGCCCGTCCGCGGTGTAGAGCAGCTCCGCCGGAGACAGCCAGGTCGGGGCGAAACCGAAGACGTCCTCCCCGTGGGTCACCGGCCGGCCGCCGACCACCAGATCGGAGCTGCTGCCCTGGAGGAGGTTGTAGCTGAGCGTCCGGCCGTCCGGCGCGAACGACGGCCCGTACAGCGCACCCTGGCTCACGGCCACCAGCCGCTGCCGGTCGCCGGCCTCGCCCACCGAGTCGATCGCCACATTGTCGACGGTGAAAACCAGCCGCCGACCGTCCGGCGACCAACCGGGCATGCCCTCCTCGGCGTCGGTCGCGGTGCGTTGGCTGACCTGGCCGGTGGCCAGGTCCAGCACCCAGATCCCGTAGCTGCCGTCCCGGTCGGAGGAGAACGCGATGCGCCGCCCGTCCGGGGCGAACTTCGGCTCGCGATGGTCGTACGGGCCGTGGGTGAGCTGGCGCAGCCCGCTGCCGTCGGCCTCGATGACCCACAGGTGGTAGTTGCCGTCGCGGTAAGCCTGGAACACCAGGCGTCTCCCATCGGGCGACCAATGCGGCAAGGTGGCGTCCTGCAGGTCATCGGTAAGCCGGCGGGCGGGCCCGCCCTCGACCGGTACCAACCAGATCACGGTGTACAGATCGATGGTGATCAGCCGGCGGTCCGGGCTGACCGCGGCAGACATGTTCGTGCCCTCACTCACCTTGACCGACGAACCACCCGACGCCTCCGCCACCGGACCGGCCGCTACCTCAGGGGCGATCCACAACGCGCCGGTCGCGGCGGTGAGCTGACCGCTACGGCGCAACACGTCCCGCCGCGTCAGGCCGGACCGCACTTGCCCGGAGAGCTCTGGGTCAGGCATGTCTCCTCCTCGGCGATCGACGCGCATCTCACGCATACTCCTCCAGGCTGCCCTGCTGACGACGGACCAGTTGCCCGGTTCGTGCCCAGAGACCCCCATAGGTGACCACTCGGCGTTGTGGTGACCTACCGAGGGCTGGCGTTCGTCGACCGAGGGTAGCTCTGAGGTGCTCGACCACATCCTGCTCCGGCGCGCTGGTCACGTCCCACCAGTACGGCATCGTCCACGTGAACAGCGAGTTCGCCGGCCAGGCGAGTGACCACGAGCCGCAGGTCGTCAGGTTGTCCATTCCGTAACTTTCGGCCAACTCGCGGCGGGGCTCGACCCGATGTGGTCGAATCCCGCCGACGGGCCGCCGACGTGCCCCTGCCTCGGCCCGACCGTCAGTAGGGGGACCCCCATGAACGTGTTCCCATCCCGTCGCGCGGTCGCGACCTGCGGTACCGCCGTCATCGCCGCCGTCATGTTGGTCACCGTCGACAACCCCGCCGCAGCGGCCTCGCCGGACGTGCTGGTCAGCCAGGTGTACGGCGGCGGCGGCAACTCCGGCGCGACGTTGACCAACGACTTCATCCAGCTCTACAACGGCGGCACCGCCCCGGTGGACCTGACCGGCTGGAGCGTCCAGTACGCCGCGGCCGCCGGCTCGACCTGGCAGGTCACCGCGCTGTCCGACACGCTCGCCCCCGGCGGGTACTACCTGGTCCAGGAGGCGGCCGGCGCTGGCGGTACGACGCCGCTGCCCACCCCGAACGCCACCGGCAGCATCGCCATGTCGGCCACGGCGGGCAAGGTCGCGCTGGTCACCAACGCCACCGCGCTCACCGCCGCCTGCGGCGCCACCTGCCACGCCGCGGCCGGCGTCCGCGACTACGTCGGCTATGGCACCGCCGCCACCGACTTCGAGGGCACCGGGCCGACCGGGACGCTGTCCAACACCACCGCGGCCCGGCGGCTGAACAACGGCACCGGCCCGGACACCGACAACAACGCAGCCGACTTCGCCGCCGGCCCGCCCGTGCTGGACACCGGTCCCCCGCCGCCGCCGACCGGCACCCCGGCCAAGATCCACGACATCCAGGGCGCCGGGCACATATCCCCCCTGGTCGAGCAGAAGGTCATCGACGTCACCGGCATCGTGACCGCGAAGACCAGCAGCCAGTTCTGGGTCCAGGACCCGGTGCCGGACGCCGACCCGGCGACCAGCGAGGGCATCGTCGTCTTCGGCAGCACGGCAGCCGCCACGGTCGCGGTCGGCAACGCGGTCACCGTCGCCGGCACGGTGCAGGAGTTCCGGCCGGGCAGCACCGGCCTGTCCATCACCGAGATCGGCTCGCCTACCGTCGTGGTCAGCTCGGCGGGCAACCCACTGCCGGCCGCCACCCTGGTCGGGCCGGGCGGCCGGGTGCCGCCGGGCAGCGTGATCGAGGACGACGCGACCGGCGAGGTGGAGACCTCCGGCACGTTCGACCCGGCCACCGACGGCATCGACTTCTGGGAGTCGATGGAGGGCATGCTGGTCGAGCTGGACGACCCGCGGGTGGTCGGCCCGACACAGACCAGCTTCGGCGAGACGCCGGTCGTGCCAGCAGGCTCCGGCGTGCGCACCACCCGCGGCGGCATCGTCGCGCAGGCGGGGGACCTCAACCCCGAGCGGGTCGTCGTCGATGACGCCCTGGCCAGCGTGCCGGCCGCGAACGTCGGCGACAGCTTCGCCGGCCCGGTCGTCGGCGTGCTGAGCTACAACTTCGGCAACTTCTTCTTCCTGCCGACCGCCAGCCCGACCCTGCACAGCGGCGGCCTGGCCCGGGAGACGACCCGCACGCCCCGCTTCAACGAGCTCGCGGTCGCCACCTTCAACGTGGAGAACCTGTCGCCGCTCGACCCGCAGGCCAAGTTCGACACGCTGGCCGGCACGATCGTGCGCAACCTGGCCGCGCCGGACCTGGTGGCCCTGGAGGAGATCCAGGACAACACCGGCCCGGTCAACGACGGCGTGGTGGCGGCCGACCAGACCCTGCGGAAGCTGGTCGACGCGATCACCGCGGCCGGCGGGCCGGCGTACCAGTGGCGGGAGATCGACCCGACCGACGGCACCGACGGCGGCCAGCCGGGCGGCAACATCCGGCAGGCGTTGCTGTTCCGCACCGACCGCGGGCTGTCCTTCGTCGACCGGCCGGGCGGGGACGCACTGACCCCGGCCAGCGTGGTGACCAGCCACGGCCGGCCGCAGCTCTCGGTCTCGCCCGGCCGGATCGACCCGACGAACGCGGCGTGGACGACGTCCCGCAAGCCGTTGGTCGGCGAGCTCCGCTGGTGGGGGCTGCCACTCTTCGTGGTCGCCAACCACTTCAACTCCAAGGGCGGTGACGACCCGCTGTTCGGCCACCGGCAGCCGCCGGTGTTCCCGAGCGAGACGCAGCGGCACCAGCAGGCGGCTGCGGTGCGGTCCTTCGTCGACTCGATCCTGGCCGTGCAGAGCGACGCCAACGTGGTGGTGCTCGGGGACATCAACGACTTCGACTTCTCCGAGACCACGAACATCCTGGTCGGCACCGGCGCCACGGCGCTGACCGACCTGCCCCGGACGCTGCCGGTCGCGGAGCGGTACACCTACGACTTCGAGGGCAACTCCGAGGTGCTCGACCACATCCTGATCAGCCGCGGGTTGTCGGTGCTACAGCCGGTCCGCTGCATCTGCCCGCGGCGGTACGACTACGACGTGGTGCACGTCAACTCCGAGTTCAACGACCAGGCCAGCGACCACGAGCCGCAGGTGGTACGGCTGGTCCTCAACCTGTTCTGACCGGGAGGTACGCCTACGCCGTGCCGGGGACGCCAGCGGATCGTCTTCGCTGGCGCCCCCGGCAAGCCCTGACTTGTGACGTTCATTGGCAGCGGGCGCCTACGGTGCGTCCAACGGTGTCTCGGGACGCGTTGCGAGAGGGGCCGGGGCCTTCCTGCTCGCACCCGGGCGGCTGCGTGGGGGTGGCTGGCGGGCGAGGGGGTCGCGGGCCGACTACGCACGAGGCGAGTACCCGCACGTGGACTGGGCTTTACGCCCCTTCACGGACCTCATTGCGGCGCGTATGTCGTCCACCGCCGAGCCGATCGCCCTGGACACCAGATGATCGGGACCGTACCGAGACCCAATCTCGGCTAGCCGCCCGTCGAAGGTCATGTACTGTCCGTCCGGGCCCGTCGTCATGTCACAGCACCACGGCGCGTCGCGACCGGAGAGCGGTCATCGATGAACTCGGCCGGCTCGGCCGCGAGGCTCCGCAGGCCCGCCTCATAAACGGCGCCGGAATGGTTGGCTACTCGTGGCCAGCTCCCGGTGACCCGGCCGGCTGGTCCAGGTACAGCGCGGCCACCTCCGACACCTTGGGCGGGCCGGGCTCCCCCCGGCCCAGACCACAAGATCCCTGATCTCACCGTCGCCAGACCACGAAATCACTGATTTCCGGGCCGGCCGGAGACGGATGTTCTCCCGCTGTCAACGGTGTCAGGCTGTCTGGGCGATGTCCGGTCTCCTCGACCAGCTCCCGGCGGGCAGCCTCTAAAGGAGTCTCGCCGGCCTTGACCAACCCCATCGGAAATCTCCCAGCCCCATGAGCTCGTGATGAAGCGGTGCCGCCACATCAACAGCACGCGGCCCCGCCCGTCGAGCAGCACCACGGCCGCCAGCGACTGCAGCCGCACGTGGTGCTCCCCCACGGCTCGCCGGGATCCGACTCGGAGGGCAGGCCATCTGGCCGAGGACGTCAGCGGATCGTCTTCGCTGGCGCCCCCCGGGACGTCGTACCGTGGAGGCATGTCGAAGCAGCAGCAGATGCCACCGCCGAAGGTGACCAAGAGCGAGGCCGAGTGGAAGGCCGAGCTGTCCCCCGCCGAGTACAAGGTGCTCCGCCGGGCCGGCACCGAGGCACCGTGGACGGGGGAGTACGTCGAGACCAAGACCGAGGGCGTGTACCGCTGCCGGGCCTGCGACGCCGAGCTGTTCCGCTCGGACACGAAGTTCGACAGCCACTGCGGCTGGCCGAGCTTCTACGCCCCGACCGACGCCGACAACGTGATCCTGCGCGAGGACCGCGGCCTGGGGACGACCCGGGTGGAGGTGCTCTGCGGTTCCTGCCACTCCCACCTCGGGCACGTCTTCCACGGCGAGGGCTACCCGACGCCGACCAACGACCGCTACTGCATCAACTCCGTGAGCCTCACCCTGGAGCCCGCCCAACCCTGACCCCGATGCCCCCGCGCGTTCCCATAGCCTGCGGTTAGCCGCGCGGGGGAAGGCCGCAAGTTTCAGAACTTGTTGCCGGATGGTCGGCTGCTCGCGAGGCGCCATAGCAACTTTTCGAAATGTGTCATCGGGCACCCGCTACCTTCCAAAAACTTGCGGCACAGACTCGCGGCAGAATCGGTTTGCGAAAGGACGCCTACGGCTCACGGACAAGATCACCCACAGTCGATCCAGCAGGTCGGGTCGAGCGCTGTTGCCCAAGTTGGCCACGACCAACCTTCATCGGTTGTGCTCCGGCCACTCCCTGGCAGCATCACCGGGATCCGCAGACACCGT
Source organism: Mycobacteriales bacterium (assembly GCA_035476575.1). GTDB lineage: Bacteria > Actinomycetota > Actinomycetes > Mycobacteriales > JACQDL01 > DATILL01. The sequence continues at coordinate 26,914 of DATILL010000100.1, read as the reverse complement.
ATCCCACTCAAGGAGCTCACCGAGGTATTCGGCCCAGCTCTCAGTGTTCTCCCGCAGTCGCTCGTACGCGGCCTCGATCTCAGTCCACTCCTCTTCGGCCTGAAGATCAAGTGACCCGATCATTTCGGGCACGGGCTCCTCCTGGGTTGAGGTGAGCGACCAGCGCACTGTGTCAAACCACCGACCCGCTGGCCACCTGCATTCCGCTTCCGATCCGCACGAACAGCGGCGTACCGTGAGGAATGCACGCAAAGTGGCATCTTCGCTGGTCACAGGCTCGAAAAAAGGTCTAGAAAGATCAACTCATATTTCATTCCGGCTGTTGAGCGTCGATCAGGACGGCGAGTTAGACCCCGCGACGTCGGTCGAAAGAAAAGACAAAACCGCATTCCTCAGCGCAACATCGTCCGCCCCTGTTTCCCACTTCACGATCGTCATGTTCGCTGGCAAGGCGGCCTCGCTGAAAAGGTTCATCCGGCCCTGCGAATGAACTAACCGATAGTAGTCGGACGGAGGCCTGTTCGTGACGACGAGAAGGCGATCTACCGCCGCGGCCTCCTCCTGAAACATCTGCAAAACAGCGCCGGGCATCGGCCGTCCGGACGCTCTATATCCGATTCCAACCAAGATCTCGCGCCCGCCCAGAAAAAGCCGAAAGTCAGTCCCTCGCCCTCCTGCATCTTCGTCGCCGAACTGGTCTATCGAGGTGGCCTCCGGTAGAGCACGCTGGAGTGCCATGTGGATGGCCGCCTTATAGGCGATTATACCGAGGACAGTTCCGACAGCAGGAAGTTGTTTGCCTTTCGACAAGGCTCCTTCATTGGTTCTCAGAACCAAATCAGAAACCGCGCGTCTCGACTCCGTAAGGCTGTCGTGCTGGAGCTCCCCTACGATTCGCTCACGGGTTAACTGAGCATAGGCTAGCTCGTTGTCGCCAAACTTCACTCGGCTCGGCAGAGCACCCAAGAGCGCGGTGCCCAAGAATCCCGAACCAAAGCCAAGATCGCTATTGTCCCAAGCCCATTGGCCGACACGAAGCCAGCCACAACACCAGCGATGAGAAGTACCGTGCCGACACAGGCACACACTACCCGGGCATGCAGGCCGAGTGGAACGGTCTGCCTCTCTGCCCTGATCTGCTCCATGCATGCAGTCTGACATCCAGACTCAACCCTGGACATGCCTATCAGTAGATCTGGCCGTCGACGGCCGAGACGGTGGGCGAACCCCGCCAGGCATGTCGCAAGGAGCTACGGGAGGGCGGCGACGAGCTCGGCGATCGGCTTGCGGGCGCCGGCGTAGAAGGGGATCTCGTGCCGGGTGTGCCGGCGGGCCTCGGCGCCACGCAGGTGCCGCATCAGGTCCACGATCCGGTGCAGCTCGTCGGCCTCGAAGGCCAGGATCCACTCGTAGTCGTTCAGCGCGAACGACGCCACCGTGTTGGCTCGCACGTCCGGGTAGTCGCGGGCCATCTGGCCGTGCTCGGCCAGCATCCGCCGACGCTCGGCCTCGGCCAGCAGGTACCACTCGTACGACCGGACGAACGGGTAGACGCTGAGGTAGCGCCGCGGCTCCTCCTCGGCCAGGAACGCCGGCACGTGGCTCTTGTTGAACTCCGCCGGCCGGTGCAGCGCCATGACTGACCACACCGGCTCGGCCAGCCGGCCCAGCCGGGTCCGGCGGAACCGCGCGTACGCCTCCTGCAGATCGTCCGAGCCCGGCGCGTGCCACCAGATCATGAGGTCGGCGTCCGCGCGCAGCCCCTGCACGTCGTACGTGCCGCGCACCACCACGTCCTTGGCCGCGACCTGCTCGAACAGCTCGGCGACCTCGGCGGCGAGCTCGCCCCGCTCGTCCGGCAGCGGCGCGGTGGCCCGGAACACCGACCACATCGTGTAGCGGATCGTCTGGTTCAGCTCACGCGCGCTCTTCCCGGTCATGCGTCGATTCTGCCGCTGCTGGGAAGCTGGCGAGCACCTGGGTCACGGCGGCCTGCGCGGTCCGGATGCAGGCCGGCACACCTACTCCGTCGTACGCCGCCCCGCACACCGCCAGCCCGGGTACGGCGGCGACCGCGGCGCGGATCCGGGCCACCCGATCGACGTGCCCGACGGCGTACTGCGGCAGCCCGCCCCCCCACCGGGTCACCCGGGTGGCCAGCGGCCGGGCGTCGAGGCCGGTCACCGCGGCCAGGTCCCGACGGACCAGCCCGACCAGGTCCGCGTCGTCGCGGTGCAGGACGCCGGCCTCGCCGTACCGGCCGACCGAGGCACGCAGCACGCCGACCCCACCGCCGCCCAGATGTGCCCACTTCGCTGAGGAGCACGTCACCGCCTTGACCGCCCGGCCCTCCACCGCCGGCACCAGCAGCCCGCTGCCCGGGGGCATGGCGAGATCAGGGAAGACCAGATCAGGGAAGACCAGGGTGACCACGGCCATGCTGGCGTGCTCGATGCCGGCAAGCTCCACCGCGGCGACCGGCGCCACCGGGCGCAGCATCGGCGCGGCCTTGCCCGCCGGTACCGCCACGATCACCGCGTCTGCCTCGAGGTACGTCGGCCGCGGCACCGGCCCGGCCACCAGCCGAAACCCGACCGCGGTGCGGTGGACCTCCCGCACCGGCAGGCCCAGCCGCAGCTCCGCCCCCGAGGCGGCCAGCACCGCGCCCGGCAGCGTGCCCAGCCCGGCGGCCAGCGTGCCGAAGACCGGGCCGGCAGGCTGCCCATCCCCCCGCCCAGCAGCGCCCTGTGCCGCCCGGGCGGCCATAACAAGCGACCCAGACTCCCGCAAGGCGGCGAACAGGCCCGGCATGGTGGCCTGCAGCGACAGCCCATCGGCCCGGCCGGCGTACACCCCGCCCAGCAGCGGGTCGACCAGCCGGTCCACGAACACCCGGCCCAGCCGCCGGCCCACGTAGTCCCCTACCGCGACATCCTCGGTGAGCGGCTCACCCGGCCGATCCGGCTCGGCGCGCACCGCCCGCGCCGCCTCCTCGCCGAGCACGGCGCGGACCGGCCCGGCCTGCGTCGGCACGCCCATGACCGTGCCGGCGGGCAGCGGCCGGACAACGCCGTCCACCACGACGCTGGCCGCGGTGGTCACCGGATGTACGACGTCGGCGGCCAGCCCGACCCGGTCGACCAGCTCGACCGCCTCGGGCACCCGGACCAGGAACATCTCGGCGCCCTCGTCGACCATCAGCCCGCCGACCTCCGAGACCCGCAGCTTGCCACCGATCCGGTCGGCGCCCTCCACGACGGTCACCCGCAGCTCCGGCGCCCGGCTGCGCAGCTCGGCCGCCGCCGCCAGCCCGGCGATGCCCGCTCCGACCACGACGACGTGCACGCCGCCCATCCTCGCCGACCCGCATTCCGGGTGTCAGCCCCTCCGAGTGATGTCAGCCAGCCTCGTGCACCAGGTCGACCACCCGGGTCAGCACGTCCGGGTCGGTCTCCGGCAGCACGCCGTGGCCGAGGTTGAAGATGTGGCCGGGCGCCGCCCTGCCCTCGGCGAGCACCCGGCGCACCTCCCGTTCCACCACCGGCCAGTCGGCCAGCAGCAGCGCGGGGTCAAGGTTGCCCTGCACTGCCCGGGCCGGGCCGACCCGCTGGCTGGCCTCGCCCAACGGCACCCGCCAGTCCACCCCGACGACGTCCGCGCCGGCCTCGCCCAGCAGCGCCAGCAGCTCGCCGGTGCCCACCCCGAAGTGGATCCGGGGCACGCCGAGGTCCGCCACCCCGGCCAGGACGGCGGCGCTGTGCGGCTGCACGAGCCGGCGGTAGTCCGCGGCGGACAGCGCGCCGGCCCAGGAGTCGAAGAGCTGCACGACCGCTGCGCCGTTCTCGACCTGGACCCGCAGGAACGTCGTGGTGATCTCGGCCAGCCGGGCCAGCAGCGCCGACCACACCGCCGGCTGGCCGTGCATGAACGCCTTGGTTCGCGCGTGGCCCTTCGACGGCCCACCCTCGATCAGGTAGCTGGCCAGCGTGAACGGCGCCCCGGCGAACCCGACCAGCGGTATGCCGCCGAGCTCGCCGACCAGCGACCGAACGGCCGCTGCGACGTACGGGACGTCGTCGGCGACCAGCGGCCGGATCGCCTCGACGTCGGCCGCGGTGCGCACCGGCTGGGCGACCACCGGACCCACCCCGGGCTTGATGTCCAGGTCGACGCCGACCGCCTTGAGCGGGACCACGATGTCGGAGAAGAGGATCGCCGCGTCCACGCCGTGCCGCCGGACGGGCTGCAGGGTGATCTCGGTGACCAGGTCCGGCCGGGCACACGCGTCGAGCATGCCGGTGTTCGCCCGCAGCGCCCGGTACTCCGGCAGCGACCGGCCGGCCTGGCGCATGAACCAGACCGGCCGGTACGGCGTCGGCTGGCAGCGGGCCGCCCGGATCAACGCGGACCCCGGCAGCATGGACCCCGGAGGCGCGGACCCTGGAGGCGTGGGCTCGGACGGCGACAAGTTGGCGTGGGTCACGACCAGTCATCGTCGCAGATCGTCCGACACGCCGGGCCGCCTCCCAGCCCGGGTCGCGACCACGTGGCAGCCTCGTGACCGAGCGAGACCGAGGAGTGCCCGCGAGATCGGGGAGGACTCATGCGTACGGTGCTCCGGCACTGCCCGTCCTGTGGCGACGAGCGCGAGTTTGAGACGCCACCATGCGCCGATGGCCCCGGCCCGGCCTGCCCCGAGCTCGGCTGCGTCGACTGCGGTACGGCACTGTTTGCCGGGCTGGACCCGGCGCTGTTCGCCCCCCCGGTGGTCGGCGGGGTGTCGGTCAGCACCGCCGCCTGACGTGGCGCCGTCCCGCGTGCGCCCTCCCGGCGTGCCGTCGCCCCGAAATGGACCGATCGGCCTACCCTCGGCAACTGTGGCGGAGGTCTTTCCCCGGGCCTGTCGGCCCGACGAGTTTGTTCAGGCGGTCGCGAGCCTGGCGGTTGCGACACTGCGCCCCGAGGTGGTCGCTGGCCCGATCAAGCCACCGCAGCGGCTGGCCCCCTGGTCGTACGCGTTGTCGATGGACGTCATGGCCGACGGCGTCACGCTGGCCTCCGGCCGGCTGGTGCTGCTGTGCGACCCGGCCGGGCACGAGTCGTGGGACGGCACGCTGCGGCTGGTCGGCTTCGCCGCGGCCGAGATGGACCCGGACATGGGTCGCGACCCGCTGCTGGCCGAGGTTGGGTGGAGCTGGCTGGTCGACGCGCTGGCCGGGCACCGGGCGAGATATACGGCGGCCGGCGGCACGGTCACCCAGACGGCGTCCAGCCGGTTCGGGGACCTGGCCGGGCCCCAGGCCACCCTGGATCTTGAGCTGCGCGCGTCCTGGACCCCGCTGGACACCGACCTGACCGGGCACCTGCGGGCCTGGGCGGACCTGCTCTGCTCCGTCGCCGGGCTGCCCCCCGAGGGCATCTCGGTCTTCCCGATCCTGCGGGAGAACGGCCTGGCCTGAGGCTCCGCTGCCGTGAGGCCGGCATCGGTCAGCCGCGGCCCAGCAGGCCGGGAACCCCGGGCGGCGCCATCGGCAGCCGCAGTGTCAGCGTCGTACCGGCGGCTGGGTGCGAGTCGATGTCCAGCGCTCCACCGGCCAGCCGCACGCGCTCCCGCAGCAGCCCCAGACCGACGTGCCGTCCGCCGTCGGGACGCACGGCCCCCAGGTCAAAGCCGGCCCCGCGGTCACGCACCGTGGCCACGATGCCGTCGCCGTCGATGGACAGCACGGCCTCGGCGGAGTCCACCTCGGCATGCTTGACGACGTTAAGCAATCCCTCCTGGAAGAACCGGTAGATCGTCACGGCGGAGACGAGCGGCAGCGGATGCGGCTCCTCAGGCCAGACCAGCCGCACCTGGAGGAGGTACCGGGTGGCCATGTCACTGCGCAGCGCGCCGACCGCCGAGGCCAGGTCGCCGTCCCGCAGCTCCGGTGGCCGGGCCCGTGCCATCACCGCCCGGACCTGCTCCTCGGCGTCCTCGACGTACTCCCGGATCTTGGCCCGGTCCTCGGTCGACAGGCCGGGGCCGGCGAGCAGGGAGCGGGCCGCCATCAGCGACTGCGCGGCGGTGTCGTGCAGCTCGGCGGAGAGCTGGCCGCGGGTTGCCTCCTCGGCGGCGACCAGCCCGGACAGCAGCTCGAACATGCCGACGCTGGTGCTCTCGGCACTGCGTCGGGCCTGCTCGGCCACCTCGTCGGCGACCCGGGCGCGAAGCTGCAAGGCATCCATCACCCGGGCCAGGCCGGCCAGCTCCTGGCTGGCCAGGACGGTCCCCATCCGGGTCTGCTCGCCACCGACCTGGGCCGCACTGGGGTCACGCAGCCGACGCACCGCGTCGCCATGCAGTGCCCGCAGCCCGGTGGTAACCCGACGAGACCACCGGAGCGTGCCCACCGTGGCGAGCAGGCCCACCAGCGCGCCGACCAAGACCGCCATCATCTCGACCCGGCTGAAGCCGCCCTGAGCCAGCACGATGGCGGTAACGAGCAGAACGGCGACGACGGTGCTGGCAACCCCGCCCGTTGCCCAGGCGCTCAGCGGAAGCGTCAGTCGTCGCCGTCCCCTCCTCACTGGACGTCAGCCGACTCCAGCCGTCCGGTGGTCGTCCACTCCGCCGTCGGGATGCGCTCGGGCTGCCGCTCGGGCTGCGCCATGGCGACAGCTCCGAGGAGAGAGGCGACCGCTCGCTCGACGGCGTGCAGCTCCTCAATGATGTCGCTCACCGGATCCGGCCCGTCGAAGCCGTTGGCCAACCGCGCCAACCGGTCGGCGGACTCCCGCAGCACGGCCAGCGCCGGTGCCGTGTCGTCGCCGAGGTCACCCAGCATCCGGCTGGCTGCCTTGTAGACCTCGACCTCACCACGGACCTCGTCCGCCTGTGCGGTCAGGTCGGCCACCGACAACCACGACTCGGCCTGCGCGACGAGCACCTCGGCGAGCTGCAGATCGGCCCGGGTGAACGCGCCGGCCCGGGCGGGACGGCGCACGATCAGCACCGCCAGCGGCCGGTCGGCGTCACCAAGCACCGCCGAGACGAACGGCTGGCCGGCCGACACGCCGGCCATCGTGCCCCGCGCCGCCATCGCCCGCAGCGACCACGGCGCCCCGAACGCGTCGGCATCGGCGCGACCACGCTCGCTCACGCCGTTTTCATCGCCGAGGTAGCGCAGCACGCCGCCGGGGTGCCGGAGCAGCATCTCCACCTCGGCACCGCCGAACACCCGCGCCGCCGCGGTGACCACGACCTGGGCCGAAGTGTCCACCGAGGTCACGGCAATGGTCTCCTGACCACGGGCGATCTCGGCGAACAGCCGGGCCTCCGCGGACCGCTCGGTCTGCTGCTCGTAGGACCACCACAGCAGGCCGACCGGGACGATCAGGCCGATCAGCCCGGCCGGCTGGTGGACGGCGAGCCAGCCGCCCAGCACCCCGACCGAGGCATTGCCGATCGTGATCACGATGCTGATGGACACGATGTCGGCCAGCACCTGCCTGTACCGCCGGCCGCCGGCCATCGCAACCGCGAAGCCGGTGAGCATGTGGTTCACAGCGACGAAGGTCAGCACGCCGGCCGCCGAGGGCACGACACCACTTCCCAACGCCAGCGTGACCAGCACCGCCAGCGCAGCCGAACAGGTGAAGTTGGTGATGTTGAAGACCAGCTTCAGCCACTGCCGCCGCCGGCGACCGTAGCCCAGCGCGGTGCCGATGGCCACGCCGACGATGAGCCACGAGCCGGGCAGAATGATCAGGCACGCGGCCAGGATCGCGTCAGTGAGCTCGAAGGTGATGCCCTGCCGTCCCACCACCAAGCGGGCTGTGTACCACTCCGCCAGGGCAATACCCAGCGCCGTCGCAGGCAGGAGCCACCATCTGATCTCCCCCCACGGATGACTGATCGCGATGACAACTGCCACGGCAGCCGCTATGGCTGCCGTGGTGGCGATCGCTCGTTGGCCTCGCATCCGCTATCGGATCTCCCGTCCAAACCCGACCATGGGTGTCAGTCCCAACCGACGGCATCGGGGACACTGGTGAAGATGGCACCGTCGTCGGCACCGGTGGCGCTCGCGGCGACGGCTGTCACCGCCACCCCGGCAACGATGAGCAACACCGCCGCGAGTAGCCGCACCACTCGCTTGCGCATTTGGTCCTCCCCCTTGGGAGCTAGAAAGTTCCGGGGCAGGAGCCAGGCACACCGGTACCCCGCGACATTAGTCTTCCCAAATCCAAGACACGACGACGGAGCGTGGCCGTAGAATACCCCGAACGGAGTACCTCTAGACAGACCTCGCTGGAGTTCGGTGCGGAACAGGGTCGTGGGGCAGCGCGGGGGCGCTGGAATCGTCGCCGCCCCCCGAGACCACGGGAGGCAGTCGTGGCAGGCGACGAGATGAAGGGACACGGTTCAGACGTGACCATCACCCACAGCGCACCCAACGGGGTGCCCACCGAACGCACTGACGCGTTCACCGCAATGGTGGTGGACGACCACCCTCTGTTGCGGGAGTCCATGGTGAACCGGCTACGTGCCATGGGGGCGACCGAGATCCTGGAGGCCGCCAGCATCGCTGAGGCGCGGGCGCGGGCGCACGCCAGTGGTCCGCGTGACCTGTGCATCCTCGACCTAGGCCTGCCGGACGGCAACGGGCTGGACCTGCTGGCGGAGCTGCGGTCGGGGGGTTGGCCCCGGCTGGTCGTGCTGTCGGCCGCGGACGACCCCTACTCGGTGCGGGCCGCGTTCGTGGCCGGCGCGCAAGGCTACCTGCTGAAGTCCGCGTCGCCAGCGGTTGTGTCCGACGGTGTCCGCCGGGTGCTCGACGGCGGGGTGTACGCCGACCCCTCGGTGGCGTCACTGCTGGCCGCCGGGCTACGCGGCGGCCCTACCGAAAGTGGCGTGTCGGAGCTGTCCGCCCGGGAGATCGAGGTTCTCCGGCTGGTTGCCGACGGCAAGTCCAACAAGGAGATCGGCGAGTCGCTCAACCTGTCCGCGCTGACCGTGAAGAGCCATCTGGCCCGGATCGCCCGCAAGCTGGGCACCGGTGACCGGGCCGAGATGGTCGCCATGGTCATGCGGGCGGGTGTCATCCGCTGAGCCAGCGTCCGCACAGCGACCTCCCTCAGGTCGTGCCCGGACCGCCGGACGGTACGGACCGCCACCCCCCCATGGACGCCGAGGCCACGCTGGACGCCGAGCACCCGGTCGTCCCGCTCCTTGAGCCCCGCGATGGGGTACCTGACCCTGTCACGACCCGGGCCGCGCTGGCCGACATAGTGTCCCGTTACGCCGCCGGGACCGGGCCGGTCGCGGTCGACGCCGAGCGGGCGTCGGGTTACCGGTACAGCCAACGGGCATACCTGGTACAGCTCCGCCGGGCCGGGGCCGGCACCGCGCTGGTCGACCCGATCTCGTTGCCGGACCTGTCCGCGCTGGGCGTCGCGCTCGCCAACGCCGAGTGGGTGCTGCACGCCGCCTCCCAGGACCTGCCCTGTCTCGCCGAGGTGGGGCTGCGGCCGGGCTCGCTGTTCGACACCGAGCTGGCCGGCCGGCTGCTCGGCTACGCCCGGGTCGGGCTGGGCTCGATGGTCGAGGAGGTGCTCGGGCTGCGGCTGGAGAAGGGCCACTCCGCCGCGGACTGGAGCACCCGGCCGCTGCCCCAGCCCTGGCTGAACTACGCTGCGCTGGACGTCGAGGTGCTGCTCGACCTGCGCGACGCGCTGGAGCGGGAGCTGGTCGAGGCCGGGAAGCTGGACTGGGCCCGGCAGGAGTTCGCCGCGGTGCTGGCCGCGCCGCCGCCGACTCCCCGGACCGACCCGTGGCGACGTACCTCAGGGATGCACAAGATCCGCAACCGGCGGCAGATGGCCGCGATCCGGGCGCTGTGGCAGTCCCGCGACGACCTAGCCCAGCTCCGTGACCTGGCGCCGGGCCGCATCCTGCCGGACAGCGCGATCGTCGCCGCCGTGCTGGCCGACCCGAAGAGCGCAGCGGAGCTGCAGACGTTGCCGGTCTTCGGCGGGCGGCACCACCGGCGGTTGGCCAGCCGGTGGTACGCCGCGCTCCACCAGGCCCGCGGCCTGCCCGACTCCGCGCTCCCCCAGCACACCGTGCCCAGCGACGGTCCGCCGCCGATCAGCCGCTGGGCCGAGCGGGACCCGATGGCGGCGGCCCGGCTGGCCAGCGCCCGGGCCGGGCTGGGCGAGCTGGCCGAACGGGTGCGGATGCCGGTGGAGAACCTGCTGACCCCCGAGGTGGTACGCCGGCTGGCCTGGACCCCACCGCCCGACACCAGCCCGGCCGCGATCCGCGCGGTGCTGCGTGGCCACGGCGCCCGGCCCTGGCAGATCGAGCTGACCGCCGAGCTGCTCAGCGCCGCACTGCGTGTTCGTTAGGATGCTGTCCCAGCGGGGTGATGGTGACCAGCGTGCCGTGGCAGCTCGGCGCCGTGTGACAGTGGGGCGGTGCGGCGGTACGGGACCCGGTCGAGCGGCGGCCTGACGGTGGCCAGGACGGTCACCGGCCTGGCGCTGGCCCTGCTCGGGCTGCCGGCGCTGACCGCCGCCCTGGTGGCCAGCCGGTCTGCGCTGTCGCTGGCCAGCGTGCTGCTGGTCTACCTGCTGGCGGTGGTCGCGGTGGCCGTGGCCGGCGGCCTCGGGCCGGCGCTGCTGGCCGCGGTGGCGTCGTTCGGGCTGGCCAACTTCTACCTCACGCCGCCGTACCACACCTTCCGGATCGAACAGCGGGACAGCGTGATCGCCCTGGTGGTCTTCGTCGTGGTGGCCAGCACGGTTGCTGCCGTGGTCGAGCTGGCTGCCCGGCGCCGGGTCATGGCCGCCCGGGACCGGCAGGCGGCGGAGCTGCGGACGGCGCTGCTGGCCGCGGTGGGCCATGACCTGCGCACGCCGTTGGCCGGGATCAAGGCGGCGGTGTCCAGCCTGCGGCAGGACGACGTGGCTTGGTCGGCGGCGGACACGGCGGAGCTCCTGGCCGCCATCGAGGAGTCCGCCGACCGGCTGGCCGGCCTGGTGGCGAACCTGCTGGACATGAGCCGGCTGCAGGCCGGGGTGCTGGCGGTCGAGCTGCGCCCGGTGGCGCTGGACGAGGTGGTGGCCCGGGCGATGGTCGAGATCCGCGGCGGGGACCTACGCGGTGGCGACGTGCGGGTCGGCGTCGCGGAGGACCTGCCGCTGGTCCGGGCCGACGCGGGGCTGCTGGAGCGGACCGTGGCGAACCTGCTCACCAACGCCCGGCGGCACACCCCGGACGGGACGCCGGTCCAGGTCACCGCGCGGGCCGCCGACGGGCTGGTCCGGCTGGCCGTGGTCGATGCCGGTCCCGGGATCGCGGCGGCCGACCGGGCCCGGGCGTTCGCCCCGTTCCAGCGGCTCGACGACCGCCGTGGTGGTGTCGGCCTCGGGCTGGCCATCGCCCGCGGCTTCACCGAGGCCATGGGCGGCACCCTCGCACCGTCCGACACACCCGGCGGAGGGCTCACCATGACCATCACGCTCCCCGTCGCCCGAACGACGGTGCCCCGGTGACCCGGGTGCTGATCGTGGACGACGAGCCCCAGCTCCTGCGCGCGCTGCGGATCAACCTGCGGGCCCGGCAGTACGACGTGGACACCGCCGCGGACGGCGCCAGCGCCCTGGCGACCGCGGCCCGGCGGCCACCGGACCTGGTGATCCTCGACCTCGGCCTACCCGACCTGGACGGGGTCGAGGTGGTCCGCGGGCTGCGCGGCTGGTGCTCGGCACCGATCATCGTGCTGTCCGCCCGGGAGACCCAGGCCGACAAGGTGGCCGCGCTGGACGCCGGCGCCGACGACTACGTCACCAAGCCGTTCGGGATGGACGAGCTGCTGGCCCGGCTGCGGGCGGCGCTGCGCCGGGCCACGCTCACCGAGGACGCGCCGATGGTGCGCACCGAGGCGTTCACGGTGGACCTGGCGGCCAAGCGGGTCCACACCCCGGCCGGTGAGGTGCGGCTGACCCCGACCGAGTGGCATCTGCTGGAGGTGCTGGTCCGCCACCCGGGCAAGCTGGTCAGCCAGCGGCAGCTCCTGCAGGAGGTCTGGGGGCCGGCGTACAGCTCGGAGACCCACTACCTGCGGGTGTACCTGGCCCAGCTCCGCCGCAAGCTGGAGCCCGACCCCACCACGCCGCGGTACCTGGTGACCGAGCCCGGCATGGGCTACCGCTTCCACCCCTAACCTTGTGGCTGATCTCGCACCTCATCGGCAGCTTCTGGCCGAAGACGTTGGCAGCCACGCCGAGCCCGACGGCGATCGCGATGCCGATGGCCGCGCCGAGCACCACCCGCCAGCCGGAGTCAGCGGTCGCGGCGGCGACCAGGGTCAGGGCGGCCTCAAGCCTTCCCGAGCCATGATCAACAAGGCGACCAGATAAAGGTTAGGCTAGCCTAACCCGGCAGACGAGACCCAGGGCACATTACGTCGGCCGCGCGGCGACCCACCAGCCCCGCTCGGGTACGATTCTTGTTACCCATGAGTAACCGCGACCATCGTCGCACCCTGTCCGCTCCACGGCCTCCGACGCCTCATCACCACGAACCATCCGCATCACCCAGGAGCTACCTGTGGCGACACCGACCGCGCGCACATCCAGGCAGCACGAGTCCAGCCAGCACCTAGCCAGCGAGCGCCCAGCCCGGGAGCGCCTGGTCCGGGACGTCGTCTTCGTCGACGGCGTCCGGACGCCGTTCGGCAAGGCCGGCCCGAAGGGCATCTACGCCGAGACACGGGCCGACGACCTGATCATCCGGGTCATCCGGGAGCTGCTGCGCCGGCACCCCGAGCTGCCACCGGAGCGGGTGGACGAGGTCGCCGTCGCGGCCACCACCCAGATCGGCGACCAGGGGCTGACCCTCGGCCGGACCGCCGCCCTGCTGTCCGGCCTGCCCAGGTCGGTGCCCGGCTACTCCATCGACCGGATGTGCGCCGGAGCAATGACCGCGGTGACCACGGTGGCCGGCGGCATCGCGTTCGGAGCGTACGACGTGGCCATCGCTGGCGGCGTCGAGCACATGGGCCGGCACCCAATGGGCGAGGGCGTGGACCCCAACCCGCGGTTCGTCGCGGAGAAGGTGGTCGACACCTCGGCGCTCGTGATGGGCCAGACCGCGGAGAACCTGCACGACCGCTTCCCCGCGCTGACCAAGGCGCGCGCCGACGCCTACGCCGCGAACAGCCAGGCGAAGTACGCCAAGGCGGTGGCCGAGGGCCGGATCGGGCCGGACCTGGTGCCGATGGCGACCCGGTCGGTCGAGCTCGGCTGGGGGGTGGCCAGCCGGGACGAGCCGCCCCGGGCGGGCACCACGGTCGAGATCCTGGCCGGGCTGAAGACGCCGTTCCGCCCGCACGGCCGGGTCACCGCCGGCAACTCCGCCGGCCTGAACGACGGCGCCACCGGCTGCATCGTGGCGGCCGAGCCGGTAGCCCGCGAGCTCGGCCTGCCGGTGCGGATGCGGCTGGTCGGGTACGCCTTCGCCGGGGTCGAGCCGGAGGTGATGGGCGTCGGGCCGGTGCCGGCCACCGAGAAGGTGCTGGCCACGACCGGGCTGTCCATCGAGGACATCGGGCTGTTCGAGGTCAACGAGGCGTTCGCCGTCCAGGTGCTGGCGTTCCTGGACCACTTCGGCATCGCTGACGACGACCCGCGGGTCAACGCCTACGGCGGTGCCATCGCGGTCGGCCACCCGCTGGCGTCGTCCGGCGTACGGCTGATGACGCAGCTCGCGCGGCAGTTCGAGGATCATCCTGAGGTGCGCTACGGGCTGACCACCATGTGCATCGGGATCGGCATGGGCGGCAGCGTGATCTGGGAGAACCCGGCCTACGCCGGGCAGGGCGAGGGGGGATCGGCATGAGCACGCTGGACATTGGGGAGGTCACGGCGCTCTTCCCGGACGAGCTGGTCACCCGGTCCGTCGTCCGGTACGTCGAGCTTCCCGCGGTGGACGGGAGAGTCGTCGGCGCCGGCGCCGCGGGCGAGCTCGCCCTGGTCACGCTGGACAACGGCATGGACCACACCAAGCCGTCCACCTTCGGGCCGGCCGGGCTGGCGTCGCTGTCCGCCGCGCTGGACGAGATCGAGGCCCGTACGCCGGCCGTCGCCGCGATCGCGGTCACCGGCAAGCCGTTCGTCTTCGCGGTCGGTGCGGACCTCAAGGGCGCGGCTCGCATCGCCAGCCGCGACCAGGCGCTGCGGATCGGCCGGGCCGGGCATCAGGTGTACCGGCGGCTGGTGGAGTCCCCGGTGCCGACGTTCGCCTTCGTCAACGGCGCCGTGCTGGGCGGCGGGCTGGAGCTGGCGCTGGCCTGCCGGTACCGCACCCTGTCCGGGTCGACCGCCGCGATCGCCTTCCCGGAGTGCTTCCTCGGGCTGGTGCCGGGCTGGGGCGGGTGCACCCTGCTGCCCAAGCTGATCGGCGCCGAGCGGGCCATCGCGGTCATCGTCGACAACGCGCTGGCGCAGAACAAGATGCTCTCGCCGAGGCAGGCGGCCGAGCTGGGCATCGTAGACGTGCTACTGGAGCCGGCCGACTTCCTGGAGGAGTCGCTGCGCTGGGCGGCTCGGGTGCTGGCCGGCGAGACCATCGTCGCCCGGCCGGCCGTCGACACCTCGACGCAGACGTGGGACGGCGCGGTGGCCCGGGGCCGGGCCGGGCTGGCGGCTCGGCTGCACGGTGCCGCGCCCGCCCCCGTCGCGGCGTTGGACCTGATCGCGGCGGCCCGCACCAACACGGTGGCGGAGGGCTTCGCCGCCGAGGACGAGGTGCTGGCCGACCTGCTGGCCAGCGCGGAGCTCCGGGCCGGGCTGTACTCCTTCGACCTGACGCAGCGGCGGGCCAGGCGGCCGGTCGGCGCCCCGCCGAAGGAGCTCGCCCGCCCGGTGACCAAGGTGGGCGTGGTCGGTGCCGGGCTGATGGCCAGCCAGCTCGCGCTGCTGTTCGCCCGCCGGCTGGAGGTGCCGGTCGTCCTCACCGACCTGGACCAGGCCCGGCTGGATCGGGGCGTCAGCTACGCGCACGGCGAGGTCGACAAGCTGGCCGGCAAGGGCCGGGTCGGACCGGACCAGGCGTCCCGGCTCAAGTCGCTGGTCACCGGCTCGCTCAGCAAGGACGCCTTCGCCGACGCCGACCTCGTCATTGAGGCCGTGTTCGAGGACATGAAGGTGAAGAAGCAGGTCTTCGCCGAGGTCGAGGCGGTGGTCTCGGCCGAGTGCCTGCTAGCCACCAACACCTCCTCGCTGTCGGTCGGCGAGATGGCGGCGGACCTGGCCCACCCGGAGCGGGTGGTCGGCCTCCACTTCTTCAACCCGGTCGCGGTGCTGCCGCTGCTGGAGGTCGTCCGATCCGAGCAGACCGACGACGCGACGCTGGCCACGGCGTTCGCGGTGGGCAAGAAGCTGAAGAAGTCGTGCGTGCTGGTCAAGGACGCGCCGGCGTTCGTGGTCAACCGGCTGCTGA
Organism: Mycobacteriales bacterium; assembly: GCA_035476575.1. Taxonomy (GTDB): domain Bacteria; phylum Actinomycetota; class Actinomycetes; order Mycobacteriales; family JACQDL01; genus DATILL01. The sequence continues at coordinate 11,424 of DATILL010000100.1, read as the reverse complement.
CCCGGTTCCTCGGCGAGGTGCTGCGGGCGCTGGACGAGGGCACCGACTTCGCTGAGGCGGACGAGGCGCTGGACCCGCTCGGGCTGCCGATGCGGCCGCTGGTGCTGCTGGCGCTGGTCGGCCCGGCGGTGGCGCTGCATGTGGCCGAGACACTGCACGAGGCGTACCCGGACCGGTTCGCCACCTCGGCGAAGCTGCGTCAGGTGGTCGAGCTGGGCAAGGCGTCGATCTACCAGTGGGACACCGGAAGCCCGGTGCTCGACCCGGACATCGCCGCGGTGTACGGGCCACGCGGGGGCGGGCCGAGCGGCGCCGAGCTGCGCGAGCGGGCGCTGGCCGCGCTGGCCGAGGAGGCCCGGCTGATGCTGGACGAGGGCGTGGTCGCCGAGGCGCAGGACATCGACCTGTGCATGATCCTCGGTGCCGGCTGGCCGTTCCACCTCGGCGGGATCACGCCGTACCTCGACCGGACCGGGGTGGCCGAGCGGGTGACCGGCCGGCGGTTCCTGCCGCCCGGCGTGGCCAGCCTGCCCCACGCCTGACGTGCCCGTGCTTGCCTGTAGCGACAAGCTGTCACCAGTTGCTGGGGGGCTAGCGAGTAGAGACATGGCAGAGTGAATCTGAGTCGTTCGGGTTTGCGAGCGACAGTATGCGCCGTAGAGTCCTGTCACGTGGCGCTGGACAGTTCAGTATCCAAAGTTCGACGAACGAGGTTCGTCGAGGCGATCTTCAGCGTCGTCTCTGGGCTGACAGCTCTGCTCACAGGTGTAGTTGCCGCTCGGCTGGTCGGTTCACATGAGGTACTAGTGCTCCTAACCGCCGCGGCAGTCATAACGACAGTCTCCTGCGTCACTGGTCCTCATGTGGTCGACAGCCTAGTTCACTGGAGCGGGGAGCTGACAAGTCGTCATCAACGATAGGTTCGCAGCCAATGGGCTTTCGGCGGACAGACACAGCCGCCTTTACGGCGCCCACACTTCCACCGCCAACTAGACCTGCCAGGACGGTGGAGATCCCGCCAGACTCGGGAAGCAGGTGCACGACCAGGGCGATGCCAAGAAGAAACAAGGCAAGTGGCACGCACACAGCCAGCAGGCTCTTCGCCAGCTCAACGAATGACCATCTTCGGACTTCGCAAATCAATTCTATCCAGCTTCCCGGCGGAGTCGTGTCCGGCTGTGCAGGATGCAGAGCTCGACCCGTGCGGGACGGTGTCAGCCTCTGCGACGGACCCGGTTCCGACGCCGTGGAGGACCGGTTGTCGTCCCGCGAGACGCGAACTCCGCTGCCATCAGGCCGCATGGTCATTTCCGATCCATCGACCCAGAGCACCGCCAGTTGCTGGAGACCAGACTCGGCACGCGCAGCGTGGGCATATTGGGTGGCACCGTCACAGCATGAACGGTGAGTGGCAACGGCGGGCACGTCAAGTGCCTGGGAGGGTGCATTAAGTGAGCATTCGTATACCGAGCGCGAACGTGATCATCCTGGACCCGGTCGGGCGGCTACTCATGGTCAGCCGGGCAACCGGGCCAGGCCGGGGGTGGGTATCGGGGTGGTTGGCTGAACGATGACATGGAGCCACAGCGGTACAACTCCGACATCACGGTCCTGGGTGATCGTCGACAACCTGACGATCCCGGACCCGCGTCATCGCGTGGTACTTGCTCGCCCCCCAGTCGTGGTCCTTCTCGGTCCGACCGGCAGTGCGAGGGTCATCTTGGGCGACGCGATGCGGCTCGCACCGTCGCCTCGCGCGTACCCAGGCGAACGTGCGCTCCCGGTGGACCCCGCCAGTGGTGGTTCGACGGGGTAGGACGTCATCGTCGGTCTGCGCGCCCACGGTCCAGACCCAACTACCCAACAGCCAAGCCGAACTCCCGGTCAGCCAGATTGGTGGCCTTGCCACTGAACGCCAGCCTAGCACTAACAGCGCCGCCCGGCCCTCTCGCATAGCCATTCGTACTTTCTCTCCGCCTGTGGAGTTGGCTCCTCCGGCGCCGAATAGACCACATCGAGTGACCGGACCCGTACAGGGCCTAATTTCCTTGGCATCTGGCACAATCGCCAATCAAGGCAGACTGACAGCGCTAGGCACACCCCCGACCGTGGCGGCGGTCCGAACGCCTCGTTGATGGAGATCGCCAGACGAGCCCGAAACACATGATTTCAAACCTACGGACGGCTCGCGGCACCCGCTCAGCCGAATGACCGTGCTCCCTTGGCAAGCCGGTGAAATTCTCCCGATCGCGTGCAGCTAACAGGACGACATTACTCGTCGACTAGCGACTCGGCCGTCCCTGTCAAGGTAGATCCTCCGATCTCAAAAGTTCTCGAACGCAAGAAAAATCCCCGCCAATCCCGTAGAATGGCGGGGAGTAATGTCCGCAGGTTACCCGGGCCGCCTAGCTTTCGCAAACTGGTCTGGGCGTCGGCTCGTCTGGGCGTCGGCTCCAGCCAGGCAGCGCGACGTAACGCCGGCCTTGTCGCGAAGATCCAGCAGGACACGCCCGCGTGCCGCACCGGATCTTCGCGACAAGCGGGGTCAGCCGTTGGCGACGCCGGTGACGGCGGGCAGGTCGAGGTGGAGCACGGCGCCGCTGCGCTCACCCGGGGTGAAGTAGACGACCTGCCCGTCCGGGCGCACGGCCAGCACCGAGCCGGAGTCGGTCCAGCGGGCGGCCGGCGGGTACGGCAGCGGCCGGCCGCCGTCCAGCGCCACCACCTGCAGCTCAGCCTCGGAGTCCGGCGCGATCGGCCCGACGATCAGCCGGGCGTGGTCGTTGACCCGGCCCAGCACCGCGAACGCCGCGCCGTCCTCGGCCAGCGTGCCCGGCCCGGTCACCTGAACCGCGGACAGCGACGGCATCATCCGCAGCTCGCCGGTGCGCAGGTTCAGCACGGCCAGCCGCTGGTCGATCCGCAGCAGCACCACGCCGGAGGCCACGTCGAGCGCCTGGCCCCGGCTGAGCAGCCGGCGCCGCCCGGCCCCTGGCAGCACCAGGGTCATCGCCTGCTCGCCCGCACTGCTGGCGATCACCTGGCCGCGCACCGCGCCGACCGGCTGGTATCCCCTGGGCACCGCGATCACCGCCCCGGTCGGCGCACCGTCCAGCCGGTACTGCCGCACCCGGCCCCCAGCGAACAGCCAGACCGTCAGGTTGTTCGCGTCCGGCACGATGGCCCGGGCCTCGCCGAGCCGCACCAGCCCGCCGTCCCGAGGCACGACGTACCCGACCAGCCGGCCGCTCGGGAACCGCACCAGCACGGCGTGCGCGCGGTAGCACGGCTGGACCTGCAACACCCGGCCACCGGGCGGCACCTGGACCGGCACCGCCTTCGCCGCGGTCCGGTCGTAGTGCACCAGGCCACCCCCGGTGACCAGGGTCATCGGCCCGATGCCGCTCGGCGTGGTGCTGCCGGTCTTGACCGGGATGGTCACGCCGAGCGCCCGGTCCACCGGCGAGGGCTGGCCGTGCGCCACACTGACCAGTGCCGCCACCAGCAGGACGGCGCCCGGGACCAGCGGCCGGCGCGTCCACCCGGGCAGCCCACCTGCGCGTCGCGGCCTCCCCTGCACGGCCGGCATTCTCGCAGACCAGCCCCGCGTCGCCGGCACGACAGCCGCCGTCAGCCGGCAGTCGGGAGGACCAGCGTGACCGCGAGACCGCCGGCCGGTAGCGGCTCGGCCCGCACCGTCCCCCCGTGCGCCGACACGACCGCCCGGACGATGGACAGCCCGAGCCCGGCGCCGCGCCCCGCCGTACGGGCCGGCCCACCCCGGTGGAACGGCGTGAACAGCTCCTCCACCGTGGCCGGATCCACCACCGACCCGGTGTTGCACACCGCCAGCCGGACGGCGCCCAGCCGCTCAGGTCCACAGTGGACGGTCAGTGAGCCGCCGGGCAGGTTGTGCCGGACGGCGTTCTCCACCAGGTTGCCGACCAGCCGGTCCAGCAGCGCCGGGTCGCCGAGCACCGGCGCTGGCTCGGCCCGCACGGTCACCGTCAGGCCCTGCCGGCCCGACTCGGCCGCGACCGCCCCGGCCGCCCGCCGGACCAGCCCGGCCAGGTCGACCGGCTCGCGGACCCGCAGCCCCCGCTGGACCTGCGCCTCGCTGGTGGCCAGCACCAGCAGTGCGTCGACGAGCCCGGCGGCCCGCTCGGTGGCGTCGCGCACCACCTCCCCCATCCCGCGCAGGTCCGCGGCGGTCGCGGCCGGGTCGGACAGCGCCACGTCGACCTCGGTACGTAGCACGGTCAACGGCGTCCGCAGCTCGTGCGCAGCGTTGGCGACGAACCGGCGCTGGCTGTCGAACGCCGCACCGAGCCGGGCCAGCATCGCGTCGAAGGTGTCGGCGAGCTCCTTGACCTCGTCGTTCGGGCCGGTCATCGCGATCCGCGCGCCCAGCGTGTCGGTGGACAGCCTGCGGGCCGTCGCGGTGACCCGGCTGACCGGATGCAGCGCCTGACCAGCCAGGATCCAGCCGGCCAGCAGCCCGACCGCGGCCACCGCGCCGAAAGCCAGCGCGCCAGTGTGCAGCAGCCGGTCGCGGGCCGAGTCCCGGGCGGCCTGCCGCAGCTCCTCGCCGGTCACCGTCCCGAGCTGCCCGTCCGCCGTACGGAGCTGCACCGTGGTCCCGGGCGCGAGCTGCGGCAGCTTGGCGACGGTGTCGTCCAGCAGCGCCGCGGCGGTAGCCAGCAGCGCGCCGGCCACCACCACGAGCAGCCCGCCGTACAGCACGGTCAGCCGCAGCCGCAGGGTGAGCCTCACCGGCCGACCCGGTAGCCCGCGCCGACCACCGTCTCGATCACCGGCGGCGCACCGAGCTTGCGCCGCAGCGTCATCACGGTGACCCGGACCGTGGTGGTGAACGGGTCGGCGTTCTCGTCCCACACCCGGTCCAGCAGCTCCTCGCTGGAGACGACCGCGCCACCGGCCGCGAGCAGCACCTCCAGGACGCCGAACTCCTTGCGGGTCAGGTCCAGCGGCCGGCCGGAACGGCTCGCGGTCCGCCGGGCCGGGTCCAGCGCCAGGTCGCCGCTGGTGAGCACCGGGGGCGTCGGCGGCACCGCGCGGCGGCCCAGGGCGCGCACCCGGGCCACCAGCTCGGCGAACGCGAACGGCTTGGCCAGGTAGTCGTCCGCGCCCAGGGACAGGCCCTCCACCCGGTCGGCCACCCCGGCCGAGGCGGTCAGCATCAGCACCCGGGTCAGGGTGCGCTCGTCAGCCAGCCGGCGGCACAGCTCATCGCCCGACATGCCGGGCAGGTCGCGGTCCAGCACCACCACGTCGTACCGGGTGACGGCGGCCTTCTCGTGCCCGGCCAGGCCGTCGTAGGCGACGTCGACCGCCATGCCTTCGCGCCGCAGCCCACGGGCCACCGCGTCGGCGACCTGGGCCTCGTCCTCCACCACCAGAACACGCACCGCCCACCCCTTTCCGGCCACCCTCCCCTGACGATCATCGAGTTGTAGTCGCTAGATGATCTCTGCCGACGACAACAACTCGATGATCGTCGGGGGGGCGGGTCAGGACTCGGCGGGCTGGCCCGAGGAGTCCTGGGCCGATGCCGGGTCCTGACCGCCATCCAGCCGGGAGACCCACTCGACCACCCGGCGGGCGATGTCCTGCGCTGTCAGCCCGATCTCGGCCTTGACCTCGGCCACCGTGCCGTGGCCGAGGAACCGCGGCGGGATGCCAACCTCCCGGGTCGGCACGTCGTTGCCCGCGTCGCGCAGCTCCTGGGCCAGCCGGGCGCCGACGCCACCGGACCGGACGCCGTCCTCCAGCGTCACCACCAGCCGGTGCCGGGCGGCCAGGGACAGCAGCGCCGGGTCCACCGGGGCGACCCAGCGTGGGTCCACGACGGTGGACCCGATGCCCTGCGCCGCCACCCGGTCGGCTACCTCCAGCGTGTCGCGTGCCATCGCGCCGACGCTGACCAGCAGCACGTCCGCGCCCGGCGCCGCGCGCAGCACGTCGACCCCGCCGAGCCGACCGACCGCGGGCACCTCCGGGCCCAACGGCGTCTTCGGGTACCGCACCACGGTCGGCCCGGCGGCCCACTCGACCGCCTCCCGCAGCTCCGCGCGCAGGGTGACCTCATCCCGGGGCGCGGCGATCCGCAGGTCCGGCACCACGCCGAGGATGGCCAGGTCCCACATGCCGTTGTGGCTCGGCCCGTCGTCGCCGGTCACCCCCGCCCGGTCCAGCACGAAGGTCACCGGCAGCCGGTGCAGGGCGACGTCCATCAGTAACTGGTCGTAGGCGCGGTTCAGGAAGGTCGCGTAGACCGCCACCACCGGGTGCAGCCCGCCCAGCGCCAGCCCGGCGGCCGACGTGGCGGCGTGCTGCTCGGCGATACCGACGTCGAAGATCCGGCCGGGGTACGCCGCGGCGAACGCGCCCAGCCCGGTCGGTTCCAGCATGGCGGCGGTGATCGCGACGACGTCTGGCCGGTCGGCGCCGATCGCAACCATCTCGTCGGCGAACACCTCGGTCCACCGCCGGCCGGGCTTGGCGTGCTGCCGGCCGGTGACCGGGTCGAACGCTCCCGGCCCGTGCAGGCAGTCGGCATGGTCGTTCTCGGCCGGCTCGTATCCTTGGCCCTTGCGGGTCACGCAATGCACGATGACCGGACCGCCGAAGTCACGGGCCCGCCGCAGCGCGTGCTCCACCGCCGCCAGGTCATGCCCGTCCACCGGGCCGACGTACTTGAGCCCCAGGTCCTCGAACAGGCCCTGCGGCGCCAGCACGTCCTTCAGCCCGCGCTTGACCCCGTGCAGCGCGTCGTACAGCGGCGGCCCGACCACCGGCGTGCGCGACAGCGACTCCTTGATGACCTCCAGCGCCTTCTCGTAGCCCGGATTGAGCCGCAGCGAGGCCAGGTGGTCGGCCAGCCCGCCAATGGTCGGCGCGTAGGACCGGCCGTTGTCGTTGACGACGATCACCACCGGCAGGTCGGAGACGGCGATGTTGTTCAGCGCCTCCCAGCACATCCCACCGGTCAGCGCGCCGTCACCGACCACCGCCACGACGGCCCGCCGCTCGCCCCGCAGCCGGTATGCCTTGGCCATCCCGTCGGCGTAGGACAGCGCGGTGGAGGCGTGGCTGTTCTCGATGATGTCGTGCTCGGACTCGGCCTGGCTCGGGTACCCCGACAGCCCGCCGCGTTGCCGGAGCCGGTCGAACCCGTGCTGCCGGCCGGTCAGGATCTTGTGCACGTACGCCTGATGGCCGGTGTCCCACAGGATCCGGTCAGTCGGCGAGTCGAAGACCCGGTGCAGCGCGAGGGTGATCTCGACCGCGCCCAGGTTGGGGCCGAGATGGCCCCCCGTGCGGGACACCTTCTGCACCAGAAAGTCCCGGATCTCCGCCGCCAGCTCGCTCGCCTGTGCCGGGGTGAGCCGCTTGACGTCGTACGGCGAGCGGATCCGAGCTAGCGGGCTTCGTCGCAGTTTGTCAGCCACGCCCGATACTCTAGACGCGCCTCCGGTCGGAAACGCCGGATTCGACGGTGGCGTACGGCGTTCGCTTCCAGCGGCTCAGCCGGTGCCGGTGGCCTCGCGGCCGCGGCGGGTCACGGCGTCCACGATGACCGCGGCCAGCAGCACCGAGCCGGTGATGATGAAGCGCAGCTCGTCGGAGAGGTTGAGCAGGTTCAGCCCGTTCGGGATGGCGCCGATGACCAGGATGCCGAGCAGCGCGGCGTAGCGGCGGCTGCGCCCCCCGAACAGGCTGGCCCCGCCGATGACCGCAGCGGCGATGGCGTTGATCAGCACGTCGCCGGTGCCGGTGTCACGGCCGGCCGAGCCGGACCGCATGGCCTCGATCACCCCGCCGGTCGCGGCCAGGGTGGAGGCCAGCACGAAGACCGAGGCACGCACCAGGTCAACTCGCAGGCCAGCCCGGCGGGCCGCCTCGATGTTGCCGCCGATGGCGAAGATGGCCCGCCCGTACCGGGTCCGCCGCAGCACCCACTCGACCACGACGACCAGGGTCAGGAAGACCACGAAGATGTACGGGACGCCCAGGTCCTGGCACAGCGTGTAGATCACCGCGGCGGCCAGCAGCGCAAGCGTGCCGGCCTTGATCGCGATCAGGGACGGCGGCGGCGCCAAGAGCCCGGCCCGGATCCGCTCGCGGCGGCGGGTGAGCTGGGTGGCCAGGAAGGCCCCGACCAGCACCGCGGCGATGACGGCGCTGCCGACGTACCCGAAGTACCTGAACTCGCCGAACCGCAGCAGGCCGCCGCCGCGCGGCAGGTTGATCGTGCCGGTCCGGGACAGCACCTGGCGCTGCACGCCCTGCCAGACCAGCAGCCCGGCCAGGGTGATCACGAACGACGGCACCCCGAACCGGGTGAACAGCAGGCCGTGCACCAGCCCGATCACCGCACCGGCACCGACCGCGAGCAGTACCGACAGCCCGGGCGAGAGGCCGTGGTTGACGTTGGACACGGCCAGGATTGCTGCCGCCGCGCCGCTGACCGAGCCGACCGACAGGTCGATCTCGCCGAGCAGCAGCACCAGCACCACGCCGAGGGCGATGACACCGGTGGAGGCGACCTGGCTGGCCAGGCTGACCAGGTTGGCGCTGGACAGGAACGTCGGGTTGGCGACCTGGAAGATCACCACGATGACGACAAGGCCGACGATCACCGGCAGCGAGCCGACGTCACCGGCCCGGATCCGGGCCATGGTGGCCCGGGCGACGCCGGCCAGGCCCTGCTCGCGCAGCAGCCGGGGATCGGCCAGGTCCAGCGCGAGCCGCTGCCCGGCGGCGACCGCCCCGTCGGCGGGGTCCTGGCCGTGGGTGGTGTCCTGGCCCCCGGCGGTGTTCTGCCCGGTCACCGCGGGCCTCCCGGCGACCTGCCCTCGGTACGCCGCTGGCGCTGCGTCACGACGTTGTCGGCGGCGCCGGTGATCGCGGCGACGACCTCCTCGTTGCTGGTCTCGGCGACGACGAAGTCGCCGGCGTTGCGGCCGAGCCGCAGCACGCTGACCCGGTCCGCGACGGCGAACACGTCGGCCATGTTGTGGCTGATCATCAGCACCGCGTGCCCGCGTTCGCGCAGCCGGTCGATCAGGTTGAGCACCTGCGCGGTCTGGGCCACGCCGAGCGCGGCGGTCGGCTCGTCCAGCATCACCAGCGTGGGATCGCCCAGCAGCGACCGGCTGATCGCCACCGTCTGCCGCTGGCCGCCGGACAGCGACGCCACCGGGATCCGCACGCTGGGAATCTTCGCGGACAGCTCGCGCAGCAGCTCCCAGGACCGTTTCTCCATCGCCGGCTCGTCCAGCAGGCCATGGCGGCGCAGCTCGCTGCCGAGGAAGAGGTTGCCGACCACGTCGAGGTTGTCGCAGAGCGCCAGGTCCTGGTAGACGGTGGCGATCCCCCGTGCCTGGGCGTCATGCGGGGAGGTGATGGTCACCGGTTGGCCCTCGAACTCGATGACGCCGTCGTCGGCCGGTTCGACTCCGGCGATCACCTTGACCAGGGTCGACTTGCCGGCGCCGTTGTCACCGACCAGCGCGACCACCTCGCCCGCCCTCACCGTAAGGTCGACCCCGGCCAGCGCCTGTACCGCGCCGAACCGTTTCGATATCCCGCGCATGACGAGCACCGCGGTGCCCGGCGCGGCCGCTGCGACGTTCACCCGTACACCTTCCGGTCAGGAGGTCTCGCGCGTTCAGGAGATGCCGAGGGCGCCGCAGGACTGCGCGAGCTCGCCGGTGCAGACCTGCGCCGCGGTGTAGAACCGGTCAGCGAAGATCGTCTCCTTGAGGTTGTCCCTGGTCACGGCCTTGGGCTCCAGCAGCACGCTGGGCACGTCCTTGCGGCCGTTGCTGACCTTGGCCGGCGGGTTGACGGCCTGGCCCCTGGCCAGGCTGACCGCCAGCTCGGCGGCCTGCTCGGCCTCCGGCCTGATCGCCTTGTAGACGGTCATGAACTGCTCGCCGGACAGGATTCGCTGGATGGCGGCCAGCTCGGCGTCCTGGCCGGTGGTCGGCGGGATCGGCTTGATCCCCTTGGTCCGCATCGCGGCGATGGCGCCGCCGCCGGTGCCGTCGTTCGCGGCGTAGACCCCGACGAAGCCGCGGGCACCGAGCTGCGCGATCGCGGACTCCATAAAAGCCTGCGCGTTGGCCGGCTTCCACTCCGACCAGTAGTCCTGCCTCGGGTACAGCGTGAACCCGCTGGTGTCGAGGACGGCGTGCGCGCCCTTGTTGAACAGCAGCGCGTTGTTGTCGGCCTTGTCACCGTTGATCATGACGATGGTGCCGGCGGTCGTGCCGCCGGCCCTCAGCTTGCCCACCAGGGACTGCGCCTGGAGCCGCCCGACCTTCTCGTTGTCGAAGGAGACGTAGGCGTCCAGGTCGGCGTTGGCCACCAGGCGGTCGTAGGAGAGGACCGGGACGTTCCTGGCCTTGGCCTTGTCGACCAGCAGCCCGGCGCTCTGGCTGTCGACCGGGTCCAGCACCACGACCTTGGCGCCGTTGGCGAGCACGGCGTCCATCTGGTTCTGCTGTTGGGTCTTGTCACCGTTGGCGTTCTTGTAGTCCAGGTCGCACTCGCCGCACAGCGCCTTGAGCCTGGCCTCGAACAGCGGCTTGTCGAACGACTCGTAGCGGGTGGTCTGCGTCTCGGGGAGCAGCAGCGCGACCTTGATCCGGCCGGCTGAGCCGTTCGACGTGCTGTTGCACGCGGCCAGGACCGATGCCGTCGCCAGCAGGACGAGGGCGAGGGCGAGACGACGTGAGGCGATCACCGGGTGCTCCTCCAAACCGAAGCGGAACCATGAGCCGAGCGAACCGAGCGAGCGAAGCGCTGCCGCCTGGGACGCGGGGAGGGCAGCGGGCCACGCTCGACCGACATTGAGCCGCGCGCCCATATTTGTCAAGAGTTGGACGTAACGAAGGCGGCAGATGGTCAGCGATGTGTCGATGGTGAGATGCAAAAGGATCTATCAGGTCGATTGCGCCATCAGAATAGGCAGGTAGCGTCCGTTCTTGACAGAACACGCGAGGTACGCCGACGATCCGGCCATGCCCATCGGCGCCCGGCCGGACCCGTCGCTGCGCGGAAACGCGCGCCGCGTCGCCGAGGCGCTGCGGCACAGCGGGCCAGCCACCCGGGCTGAGGTGGCGGCCCGCACCGGACTGTCCCGGGCCACCGTGTCGGCGGCGCTGTCCCAGCTACTCGACCTCGGGCTGGTGCTGGAGACCGGCGAGTCCGCACCCGGCGGGCCGGGCGGCGGGCGGCGTCCCGGGGTGATCCGGCTCGGCCCGCGGGCCGGGCTGGCGGTCGGTGTGGACGTGGGCCGGCAGCACCTGAGGGCGGTGGTCGCCGACCTCGGGCACGAGGTCCTGGCCGAGGTCGCCGAGCCGAGCGCGTTCGGCCAGCCGGCCGGCCCGGTCC
>DATILL010000099.1:0-23428 GCA_035476575.1 Mycobacteriales bacterium | reverse complement strand
GCCGCTGGACCTCGGCCGCGGCTCCCGGCACTACGTCGGCGCGGCACGCCGCGCGATTATTCTCCGCGACCGCGGGTGCGTCTTCCCCGGCTGCGACCGGCCGTACCAGTGGTGCCACTGCCATCACTGCGTCCACTGGGCCAACGGCGGAAAGACAGACCAGAACAACGGCGTCCTCCTCTGCGGACACCACCACCGCGCCGTACACCACAACGGCTGGGACGTACGAATAGCAGAAGACGGACTACCCGAGTTCCTGCCCCCACCATCAATAGACCCCGAACGCAAACCCGTCCGGCACCACCGACACCGAAAACGAACAGCATGAAAAGGGAGACGGGAGAGGGCGACCGCCGGCGCCACGGGTGCCGGCGCGCCACCAGCCAGGCTGGGGGTTTGGCAGTCGCGGCGGCGGCGCGATCGGACGGGTGCTGGCGCGCCACCAGCCAGGCTGGGGTTCGCCGGATCCGGACGGCGCTGGTGGGCGGCGGCGCGATCGGACGGGTGCCGGCGCGCCACCGGCCAGGCTGGGGGTTTGGCTGTCGCGGCGGCGGCGATGAAGGCTGCCAGAGTCCCGGTCCGGCAAGATCGACAGACTCCGAACCGAAACGCTGCGGCACCACTGGCACCATCGACACCATCGACACCACCAGCACCGAAACGAACAGCATGAGCGCAAGTGGCCGAACTGGCCTGACGCGGGGCGGATTCGCCTCCGCGGCGGTAGCCAGGTCGGGCAAACTTTCGGCTTTCACCGAACCGATCTTGCCCCGCGGCCTAGTCTTCGCGCAGGGAGGCCCCGCAGGGGAGCCTAGTTTTCCCCGCGGGGAGACGAGCGAGCGCCCGGCACGGGCGCCAGATGAGACCTGTGCGCCGGGGCGCGCACGGCTGGGGGGTCGGCGTGCGTACTTCTGCGACAGGGCGGTCTCGATTACCGCGGGCGACGTTAGCGCGGAGCCTCCGGCTGGCCGTTGTGGGCGGGCTCATGGCGTCGGTGCTGCTGCCCGGCGCTGGGCGGGCCGCGGCCGCGACAGACCCGTGCGCGGCACCGGTCACCAGCCCGGTCGCGTGCGAGAACACCCGGCCGGGCAACCCGCAGAGCGAGTGGGACGTCTCCGGCTCCGGCAGCTCGACGATCCAGGGGTTCGCGACCCAGATGAGCGTCAACCTCGGCGAGACCGAGGCCTTCAAGATCAAGACGCCGGCCCGGTCGTACCGGCTGGACATCTACCGGATGGGCTACTACGGCGGCAGCGGCGCCCGGAAGATCGCCTCGGTGACCCCGTCCGCCACCCTGCCGCAGTCGCAGCCGGCCTGCCTGTCCAACAGCTCCACCGGCCTGGTCGACTGCGGAAGCTGGGCCGTCTCCGCCTCCTGGACCGTGCCGCCGGGCGCCGTGTCCGGCATCTACTTCGCGAGGCTGGTCCGCACCGACGGAACGACCGGGACAAGCCACGTGTTCTTCGTGGTCCGCGACGACGCCCGCCACTCCGACCTGCTGGTCCAGACCTCGGACACCACCTGGCAGGCGTACAACACCTATGGCGGCAACAGCCTGTACGTCGGGGCACCGGCCGGCCGCGCCTACAAGGTCAGCTACAACCGGCCGTTCACCACCCGGGGGACCAGCGCCGAGGACTTCGTCTTCAACTCCGAGTACCCGATGGTCCGCTTCCTGGAGGCCAACGGCTACGACGTCAGCTACTTCTCCGGCGCCGACACCGACCGCCGGGGTGCCCTGCTCACCAACCACAAGGTGTTCCTGTCGGTCGGCCACGACGAGTACTGGTCCGGCGGCCAGCGGGCCAACGTCGAGGCGGCCCGCGACAGGGGCGTCAACCTGGCCTTCTTCAGCGGCAACGAGTCGTTCTGGAAGACCCGTTGGGAGAACGGCACCGACGGCTCAGGGACGCCGTACCGCACGCTCGTCTGCTACAAGGAGACGCACGCCAACGCGGTCATCGACCCGGCCGACCCGCCGACCTGGACCGGCACCTGGCGGGACCCGCGCTTCAGCCCGCCGGCCGACGGCGGCCGTCCGGAGAACGCCATGACCGGCACCATCTTCATGGTCAACGCCGGCACCGCGGACCTGCAGGTCCCGGCGGCCGACGGCCGGCTCCGGTTCTGGCGCGGCACCCCGGTGGCGGCGCTGGCCCCCGGGACCACGGCGACCCTGGCCAGCAGCACCGTCGGTTATGAGTGGGACGAGGACCTCGACAACGGCTCGCGCCCGGCCGGCCTGATCGACCTGTCCACCACCCAGGTCAGCGGTGCGCAGATCCTCCTCGACTACGGGTCGACCTATGGCAGCGGGAACGCGACGCACCACCTCACGCTGTACCGCGCGCCCAGCGGGGCGCTGGTGTTCGGCGCCGGTACGGTGCAGTGGTCGTGGGGTCTGGACAGCAACCACGACCGCGGCTCCGGCGCCGCTGACCCGTCGATGCGGCAGGCGACGGTGAACCTGCTCGCGGACATGGGAGTGCAGCCGGTGACCATCCAGGCCGGTCTCGCCACGGCCACCATGTCGGGCGACACCACGGCCCCGGCGGCGGCAGTCACCGCACCGGCCAGTGGCGCCTCGATCCAGGCCGGCTCGCCCGTCACGGTCAGTGGGACCGCGGCGGACACCGGCGGCGGGACGGTCGGCGAGGTCGAGGTCTCCACCGACGGCGGCACCACCTGGCACCCCGCGGCCGGCCGCGGAAGCTGGACCTACACCTGGACGCCGGCCGCCACCGGGCCGGTGACCATCCGGGCGCGGGCCACCGACGACAGTGCCAACATCGGCGCCCCTGCGTCGACCTCGGTCACGATCACGCCGCGGACCTGCCCGTGCAGCATCTGGGGCGGCGGCGTGACGCCCGCGGTCGCCGCCGACCCGGACACCGCCGCGACCGAGCTCGGCGTGAAGTTCCGCGCCGACGTGGCCGGCCAGGTCACCGCCATCCGGTTCTACAAAGGCACCGGCAACACCGGCACGCACCTGGGCCACCTGTGGACGGCGACCGGCACCCAGCTCGCCAGCGTCACGTTCACCGGCGAGTCGGCAACCGGCTGGCAGCAGGCGAACCTGGCTACCCCGGTGTCGGTCAGCGCCGGGACGACGTACGTGGTGTCGTACTACGCGCCGAACGGCCACTACGCCGAGGATGACGGCTACTTCGCCGCCGCCGGCTTCGACGCCCCGCCGCTGCACGCGCTCCGGGACGGCGTCGACGGGCCGAACGGCGTGTACCGGTACGTCACCGGCGGCGGCTTCCCCGACCAGCCCTTCCAGTCGGCGAACTACTGGGTCGACGTGGTGTTCTCGCCGTCCGGCTCGGGCGGCGACACCACCCCGCCCACGGTGACCGGGCAGAGCCCGGCGGCCGGTGCCACCGGCGTCGCGACGGCCGCCCGGGTGACCGCCACCTTCAGCGAGCCGGTGCAGCCGGCCACGGTCGCGATGTCGCTGCGGGACGCCGGCGGCGCGGCGGTGGCCGGCAGCACGGCCTACGACGGGACCAGCCAGACGGCGACGTTCACCCCCGGCGCGGCCTTGCAGACCTCGACGGCGTACACCGCGACGGTGACCGGCGCCCGTGACCTGGCCGGCAACCAGATGTCCCCGGTGAGCTGGTCGTTCACCACCGCGGCGGGCCCGCCGCCACCGCCCGGCTGCCCGTGCACGATCTGGCGGCCGACCGACGTCCCGACCGTCGCGGCGGACCCCGACACCGCCGCCGTCGAGGTCGGCGTGAAGTTCCGGTCGGACCTGGCCGGGCAGGTCACCGGCGTCCGGTTCTACAAGGGCACCGGCAACACCGGCACCCACGTCGGCCACCTGTGGACGGCGACCGGCACGCTGCTGGCGTCGGTCACCTTCACCGGCGAGTCGGCGACCGGCTGGCAGCAGGCGACCTTCTCCACCCCGGTCGCCATCAGCCCGGGCGTGACCTACGTCGCGTCCTACTCCGCGCCGAACGGCCACTACGCCGGGGACGCTGGCTACTTCGCCGGGCACGGGGTGGACAGCGGCCCGCTGCACGCTCTCGCCGATGGCGTCGACGGCCCGAACGGCGTCTACCGCTACGGGCCGAGCGGGAGCGGCATCCCGAACAGCTCCTGGCAGTCGAGCAACTACTGGGTGGACGTGACGTTCACCCCGTAGATCTGAGCACGTAGATCTGAGGAGGGGCGATGCTGCCCGCATCCTGGTCCCGGCCGCGGCGCGGTCGCATGCTGGCCGGTGGCACCGCCGCGCTGGCGGTCGGCGTCGGGGTGCTGACCCCGATCGCCGTCAGCCCGGCCGCCGCCGCCACCTGCCCGTGTACCATCTGGGCCGGCAGCGCGACCCCGGCCACGCCGTCCGACCCGGACACCGCCGCGGTCGAGGTGGGGGTCAAGTTCCAGTCGGACGTGGCCGGCTCGGTGACGGGGGTCCGGTTCTACAAGGGCACCGGCAACACCGGCACGCACGTCGGCCACCTGTGGGACCGCGCCGGGCAGCTCCTGGCCACCGCGACGTTCACCGGCGAGTCCGCGTCCGGGTGGCAGCAGGTGCTGTTCTCCGCGCCCGTGCCGATCTCGGCCGGGGCGACGTACGTGGCGTCCTACTACGCCCCGAACGGTCACTACGCCGCGGACGCCGGCTTCTTCGCGGCGGCCGGCGTCGACAACGCCCCGCTGCACGCGCTGCGGGACGGCGCGGACGGCGGCAACGGCGTCTACGCCTATGGCACCGGCGGCGGGTTCCCTATCAACACCTGGCAGTCGGTGAACTACTGGGTGGACGTCGTGTTCGCCACCTCGGCCACCGACACCGTTCCACCGACGGTCACCGCCACGGCACCGGCGACCAACGCGACCGGTGTGCCCGGCACGACCACCGTGAGCGCCACCTTCAGCGAGCCAGTACAGGCCGGCACGGTCGGTTTCACCCTGAAGGACCCGGGGGGCGGCACCGTCCCGGCGACGCAGAGCTACGACCCGGCGACCCGGACGACCACGCTGGCGCCCACCGCGCCGCTGGCTGCCTCGACGTCGTACACGGCGACGGTGAGCGGCGCCCAGGACACCGCCGGCAACACCATGGCGCCGTACACCTGGTCCTTCACCACCTCGGCGCCGACGGCCTGCCCGTGCAGCATCTGGCCGGGCTCCGCGACACCGGCCGTCGCCAACGTCGCCGACGCCTCCGCGGTCGAGCTGGGGGTGAAGCTCCGCAGCAGCAGCGCCGGCCTGATCAAGGGCATTCGCTTCTACAAGGGGTCGCAGAACACCGGGGTGCACACCGGCACCCTGTGGAGCCGGACCGGCACCAGCCTGGCCACCGTGACGTTCAGCGGCGAGTCGGCGTCCGGGTGGCAGCAGGCGCTGTTCGCCTCGCCCGTGTCGATCAACGCGAACACGACGTACGTCGCCTCGTACCACACCAACGTCGGCTTCTACTCGGCCAACGGCTCCGGGCTGGCCACGGCAGTGAGCAACGGGCCGCTGACCGCCCTGGCCAACGGCACCGACGGCGGCAACGGCGTCTACGCCTACGGCGGCGGCGGCTTCCCGGCCAACACGTTCCAGGCCACCAACTACTGGGTCGACGTCGTCTTCGACACGCCGGGACCGGACACGACGCCGCCCACGGTGCTGGCCCGGACGCCGGCCCCGGGCGCCAGCGGGGTCGCCACCAGCAGCACGGTCTCGGCGACGTTCAGCGAGGACGTCCAGCCGGCGTCGGTGACGCTGCGGCTTACCGACGCCGGCGGGGCCACCGTAGCGGGCACGGTCAGCTACGCCAGCGGCTCGCGCACCGCGACGCTCACCCCCGCCGCCACGCTGGCCACCTCGGCGACCTACACGGCCACCGTGTCCGGCGCGACCGACCTCGCCGGCAACGTGATGGCCGGCAACGTGACGTGGTCGTTCACGACGGCGGCACCGCCTCCGCCTCCGCCGACCCAGGGCCCGGGCGGCCCGATCCTGGTGATCGGCAACGCGGCGTCCCCGACCAGCCAGCTCAGCCTCTACACGGCCGAGATCCTGCGGGCCGAGGGGCTGAACGAGTTCGCCACCGCGGACCTGGCCGGTGTCACCGCCGCCACCCTCGCGCCGTATGACGTGGTGATCCTCGGCGCGACGCCGCTGACCGCCGGCCAGGTGAGCATGTTCACCACCTGGGTCAACGGCGGCGGCCGGCTCGTCGCGTTCCGGCCGGACAAGCAGCTCGCCGGGCTGCTCGGCCTGACCGCGACGGCGGGCACCACGACCAACGGCTACCTGAAGGTGAACACCGCGGCCGCGCCGGGCGCGGGCATCACCGACCAGACGATCCAGTACCACGGCGTGGCGGACCAGTTCACCCTGGCCGGGGCCACCTCCGTGGCCACGCTGTACTCGAACGCCACCACCGCGACGGCCGGCCCGGCGGTGACCCTGCGGTCGGTGGGCACGAGTGGCGGGCGGGCCGCGGCGTTCACCTATGACCTGCCGCAGTCCATCGTCTACACCCGGCAGGGCAACCCGGCCTGGGCCGGGCAGGAGCGGGACGGGCAGGCGCCGATCCGCTCCGACGACCTGTACTTCGGCGGGAGCAGCACCGACTGGGTCAACCTGGGCAAGGTCGCCATCCCGCAGGCGGACGAGCAGCAACGGTTGCTCGCCAACCTCGTCGGGCTGCTGGAACTGAACCGTATGCCGCTGCCGCGGTTCTGGTACCTCCCGCGCAGCGCCAAGGCGGTCGTGGTCGGGACCGGCGACGACCACGGCAACGGCGGCACGGCGGGCCGGTTCGACCAGTACCTGGCGAACAGCCCGGCCGGCTGCAGCGTGGACAACTGGACCTGCCTGCGCTTCACGTCGTACATGTACCCGAGCACCCCGCTGACCGACGCGCGAGCGAGCTCCTACCGGGCCAGCGGCTTCGAGCTGGGGCTGCATCCGCAGAACGGCTGCGGGAACTTCACCGCGACCTCGCTGGAGAACGACTATGCCAGCCAGCTCGTCCAGTTCGGCCAGAGCTGGCCCAGCCTGCCAAGCCCGGTCACCAGCCGCTACCACTGCATCGTCTACAGCGACTGGGCCTCGCAGCCGAAGACCGAGCTGCGGCACGGCATCCGGCTGGACGCCAACTACTACTACTGGCCCAGCTCGTGGATCACCGACCGGCCGGGCTTCATGACCGGCTCCGGGATGCCGATGCGGTTCGCCGACACCAACGGGACGATCATCGACGCCTACCAGGCGGCGACCCAGATGACCGACGAGTCGGGCCAGTCCTACCCGGCGACGCCGAACACGTTGCTCGACAACGCGCTCGGCCCGCTCGGGTACTACGGCGCGTTCACCGCGAACATGCACACCGACAACGCGACCGAGTTCGAGGACGACCAGCTCATCGCCTCGGCCACCGCGCGGGGCGTGCCGATCATCTCGGCGCAGCAGATGCTGACCTGGCTGGACGGGCGGAACGGGTCGTCGTTCGGGAGCATCGGGTGGAGCGGCAGCACGCTGTCGTTCACCGTCGCGGTCGGGACCGGGGCCAACGGGCTCACCGGCATGGTGCCGACCGCCGCGGCCGGCGGCCTGACCCTGACCGGGCTGACCCGGGGTGGCACGGCCGTGCCGTTCACCCGGACGACCGTCAAGGGCGTCGAGTACGCCTTCTTCACCGCCACGGCCGGGAGCTACGCCGCGACGTACGGCGCCGCGGGCGGGGCGTCGGTCGGTGCTCAGGGTGGGACAGCCGCCGTACCGTCGGAAAGCACCGCGCCGGCCAGCACCGCGCCGGCCAGCACCGCGCCCGACCGGACCGCGCCGCAGGTGTCGAGCGTGTCGACGTTCGCCCTGCCGGACGGCACCGCAACGGTGACCTGGCGGACGGACGAGGCCGCGGGCTCCACCGCCCTGTTCGGCACCTCGCCCACGCGACTCGACCAGACCCGGTACGACACCGCGGCGGTGTCCGCGCATGCCGTGGTGCTGACCCACCTCGACCCGGACCGGACCTACTACTACCGGGTCGAGTCCACCGACCGCGCGGGCAACCGTATGACCTGGCCCGCCACCGGCCAGCCGGCCGCCTCGTTCGTCTCGGCGGGCAGTGGCGTGGCCGACCGGGGTCTCGCCGAGCTGCGGATGGCCGGGCAGGACGGCACCTACGTGCAGCAGGACGGCTTCGGCGAGGTGTCGCTGGCGCCGGAGGAAGGCCAGGAGTTCGGCACGCCGTCGCTGCCGGGGCCGTGGGAGGCCAGCCGGACGGCGCCCGGCGGCCGGCAGCGGGTGCTCGGCGGGCAGCTCACGCTGGACGGCGACCGGGCGCAGCTACGCCGGGCGGTGGGTGCCGGCCGGTCGCTGTCCTTCGCGGCGACCTTCGACGCCCGCTCGGCGCAGGCGGTCGGCTGGCGGTCGCCGTCCGGGCCCGGCCCGGCTGCGGTGCTGGCGACGAGCGGGGGCGAGGTGTACGCCGCCACCACCGTCGGCAGCAGCACGACGTGGCAGACGCTGCGGGCGGGGCTGAGCGGGACACCGCACGCCTACCGGATCGACTGGTCCGGCGGGCGGGTCCGCTACTACGTCGACGGCGTGCTGGCGGCCGAGCAGGCGATCTCGGGCGGCGGCTCGATGCGCCCGGTGGCGGAGGACTCACGGGCCGACGGGGTGCCGCTGGCCGTGGACTGGGTCCGCATGTCGCGGTACGCGGCCCGGGGGACGCTGGTGTCGCGGGTGCTGGACGCGCAGGCCATGGTGACGTGGGACCGGGCGTCCTGGCAGGCCGACGTCTCGGCCGGGACGGCGCTGGCCGTGCGGGTCCGCACCGGCAGCACCCCTCGGCCGGATGGCACCTGGAGCGGCTGGCGGACCCTGTCGGGTCCGGGCGCCCGGGTGGTGGGCAGCTCGCGGTACCTGCAGTACGAGCTGACGCTGACAACCCGGGTGGCCGGCAGCACCCCGGTCCTGCGCGCCATCGGGTTCACCCACAGCGGCCCGCCGCCCATCAGGAGGGGGGAGGTCCGTTAGCCGATCTGTTCCCACGGCCTTGCCAGCCGTGGGCGGCTCCGGGGCGCTTGTCGGTCCAGATGGGCGGGTTGTCGGGTTGGTCGAGCCAGTAGTGGTGTGTGCCGTTGGTGGTGGCGGTCAGGCCGTACCGGTCTCGGGTCGGACGGCCGAGGTTGTGCCAGTGGCGGGCGGCGTGTTCGGCGTGGTCCCACAGCCGGCGTGGGCCGTCCTGGGTGACGGTGTGGCGGTCGCTCTGGCTGGTGGTGACCTCGGCCCAGGAGCCGTCGTTGGTGCGCAGCCGTAGCCGGCGGCGGCCGTCCCGCGTGGTGTGGGTGAGGGGCTCGAGGTCAGGCAGGTGG
This sequence comes from Mycobacteriales bacterium, assembly GCA_035476575.1. Taxonomy (GTDB): domain Bacteria; phylum Actinomycetota; class Actinomycetes; order Mycobacteriales; family JACQDL01; genus DATILL01. The sequence continues at coordinate 14,090 of DATILL010000099.1, read as the reverse complement.
AGCTGGACGACGAACTTCAGGTCGAGGTCGTCGAGGCTGGCGGGGTCGATGTCGGTGGTGCGTGCCTCGGCGTCGTCGTGGTCGAAGACGGTGCGGATGGCGCCGCCGTCGCGTAGCGGGTTGCACGGGTCGCGGCGCAGCCACATGAAGTGGCCGGGGACGGCCAGGAGCGGGCCGGCGATGGTGTCGTGCCCGGTCTTGCGGAGTACGGCCAGGCTGCTGGCGATCTCGCCGCGCACGTCGGCCACGAGGACGCTGTCCGGGCCGAGCTGGCGGATCCACGCTGGTGGGATGGCCGGTACGGCGCACGTCGCGATGATCCGGTCGTACGGGGCCAGCGTGTCGATGCCGGCCGTGCCATCGCCGGCGGCCAGGTGGGGGTGCCAGTCGCATCTGGCGAGCCGGGCGCGGGCCTGCTCGACCAGGGTCGGGTCGATGTCGATGCTCGCGACGTTGGTGTCGCCGAGCCGGTGGCAGAGCAGGGCGGCGTGGTAGCCGGTGCCCGTGCCGATCTCCAGCGCCCGGTGCCCGGCCGCGACCTGGAGCAGGCCGAGCATCCGGGCCATCAGGCTTGGCATGGTCGATGAGCTGGTCGGCCACAGCAGGTCGGTGCCGGGCGCCGCCGCGGCCTGGGCAAGCCACAGCCATTGCCCGGCCGGGTTGCATTCCAGCATGACCCACTCATTGTCCGGTGTGACCACGAAGTCGAACGCGCCGAACGACAAGCCGAGCGCGTTAAGGTAACGGGTCATTCCGGCGGTGAGCGTGTCCGGGACGTCGATCGGGTGGTAGGTCAGCGCGGCGTAGTCGGCCCGCCAGTCTGCCCGGCCGCGCGCGGTGTCGGCGTGGATCGCGACGCCGAAGGGCCGGTGCCCGACCACCGTCCGACATGCCGTCACTGACGGCGAACCGCGTAGGCCGGCGATAATATACCGACGATATCTCACCAAGCTCTACGGCGACCTGGCCAGCCCAGAGCTGTCTGGTCCAGCTTCCATCGGCCCCGGTTGAGGCGTCGATACGCAGGCGGGTCATCGGGTCCAGTCAGCACAAGCACTGTGCGGGTACGACTCACAATCGTCGTCTCACCAGGTCAGGTGTCAGTGTAAACGTGAGTGACAGAGTCTGGTATAACCTCGCCGTCCTTGGACCGCTCGGTCTCCTCGGTCTCTGCCCATCGAGACGCGGTGGTGTCGTGTTTCTTCGCCTCCACCAGCGCAACAACACCGAGCGAGGCAGCAAATGGCCGCAGTGCCCCTGGACTGTGCGGGACCGCGTGCTGGCCGCCGCCAGCCTCGCACAACGGCAGGAACGCCTCGGCGGGAAACAACGGGTCCGGCCGCGTCGAGCCACCTTGTGGGTGCCGCATGGGATCCTCCGTTCAGAGCGACGAACGCCCGCATCGTACACGTGGCATACCGCTGAGGACAGCACCGTGACTGGTGGGACAATGTCGCGACCATTGTCAGTCGGGGTGGCGCGGTCCGGAAGGGCTGTGGACGGTTCCGCCGGCATACGGGCACGAGGTCGACCGTCTGCCGTAGCTACAGGCCGGCTTGCGATCCAGACGGCGACCAGCCTGGTCCACGGTACTAGCACGAATAAACCGGCAACTCCACGGTCTAGATCATTCCGTACTCACGCAGATCAACCAATCAGCTCTGACCAACATATATGCATGCCCCCCGTGCTGGACACCGCCGCGATGATGACTCGGCGGCCGGGCGCCGGCACGATCTCACTCTGCGAGATATGTCGGGCGCTGTCCGGGCACTGTTTCTGTGACGTGCCGGCGGATCGCCGCGCTGTGTGGACACCTCGCGCTGATTCGACCGGCCCCGCACTGGCACCGCGCCGAGGGCGCCCGCGGTACCGGCCGACCTGCCCGCCCGAAAAGGTTAGTGGGCGTCCAGGCGGTAGCCGTAGCCGCGCAGGGTGGTGATCGAGGGAGCGTCCACACCCGCAACCGCGGCCGTGCCGGCCAGCCGCCGGCGGAGGGTCGCCACGTGCACGTCCAGGGTCTTGGTCGAGCCGCACCAGTTCTCGTCCCACACCTCGGCCATCAGGACCACCCGGCTCACCGCGGTGCCCGGCTCGGCGGCCAGCCGGGCGAGCAGGTCGAGCTCCCGCGCCCGCAGGGGCACCTCCACGCCCCCGACCGAACAGCGCCGGGCCGCGATGTCCAGCACCAGGTCGCCCAACACAACGGCGCCCCCGGCGGCATGGCCTGGGCCGCGGCGCAGGTGGGCACGCACCCGGGCGGTGAGCTCTCCCCACCGGAACGGTTTGGTCAGGTAGTCATCAGCGCCGGCTGCCAACCCGGCGACCACGTCGGCCTCCTCGGTCCGCGCGGTGAGCGCGACCAGCACGCAGCCGGGTAACCGTCGCCGCAGCCGGCGGCACACCTCCAGGCCGTCCAGGTCCGGCAGCCCCAGCTCGAGCAGCACCAGGTCGTACTCGACGGCGGCAGCACTGCGCAGCGCGGCCCCGCCCGAGCGGACCCAGGACACCTCGTGTCCCAGGGTGGCCAGGTTGATGTGCAGCAGCGAACCGATGGTGCGGTCGTCGTCCACCACCAGGAGCTGGCCCGTCCAGTCTCGCCCGGGCGGGGTGCCGGCGCATTTTGCCATCCGTTAACCTACCCCTCAGTACGGTTCCCGCATTAGGTAAGGCTATCCAAACTTCGGAGGATGGGAACGGTTCATGACGATATCTCTGTGGCGGGTTGCGACCGCGACACTGCTCGCCGCGGGGCTGGTCTCGGTCGTCGGCTGCTCCAGCGACGCCGGCACGCCGGCTCCCACCCCGTCGGCTCCCACCTCCTCGGCTCCCACGCCGTCCTCGGCCGCGCCGGAGGATCAGCGGACCGGTGCCGCGCAGGTCGCCTCCGGCCTGCGGAAGATCGACCAGATCGCCAAGGACATCGTGGCTGCCGGCACCGACACCGCCAAGGCGAAGACCCTGATCGCCCAGATCGAGCCGCAGTGGAAGCCGATCGAGGGCACCGTCAAAGCCAACAGCACAGACACCTACCTGGCCATGGAGGACAGCTTCGCGCAGCTAGCGAAGGCCGCCGACGGCGATGCGGCCACCGCGGTGAAGGGCGCAACGACGGTGGCCGGCACGGTGGCCGCGTACCTGGCCAAGTACCCGGGATGATCCGCCGCCTGGCCGGCCTGCTGCTCGGCTGCGCCGTGTTCGTCCCGGCGCTGGTGCTGGTCGCCGCGTCCCCCGCGACAGCAGCGGCTACGGCGGCTACAGCGGCTGCGGGGACCGCCCCACCGGTCACCCGGCAGGAGGCGATCCGGCAGCTCGCGGTGGTGCGCGACTCGATCGACCAGACGCTGGACCTGGTCAAGCAGGGCCGCACCGAGGAGGCCTACACGCAGGCCCGCAGCGGGTACCTGGACCACTTCGAGTACGTCGAGGTGCCGCTACGGGTGGTCGCGCCGGACCTGACCGCGGCGGCGGAGACGAAGTTCGCCGAGATCCGTGGCCTGATCACCTCCGGCGCGCCGGCCGAGCAGGTACGGGCGAACATCGTGGAGCTGCGGCGGCTGATCGACGACACCGAGCGGCGGTTGACCGACACCGGCCTGGACGCGGGGGCGGTGGTGGCCGGCCAGTCGTTCCTGATCATCTTCCGGGAGGGGTTGGAGGCGGTGCTCCTGCTGACCGCGCTGCTGGGGTACCTGGAGGCGACGAAGGCGACGCGCTACCGGCGGCCGATCGTGATCGGGGTGCTGCTGGCGCTGCTGGCCACCGCGGTGACGTACCTGCTGCTGCGCTCGGTGCTGGCGGTGCTGCCGGTGGGCCGCGAGGTGCTGGAGGCAGTGGTGGCCGGCGCCGCGGTAGCCGTGTTGCTGTACATCTCGTTCTGGCTGATCACCCGGCTGGAGCACCGCCGCTGGATGGAGTTCCTGCGCAGCCGGGTGTTCAACGCGGTGTCGGTCGGCTCGACGACGGCGCTGGTGCTGGTCGGGTTCACCGCGCTGTACCGGGAGGGGCTGGAGACGGCGCTGCTCTACCAGGCGCTGGTGGAGTTCGGCCAGGGGCTGGGCTCCTGGGTGCTGGCCGGGCTGGCGGCGGGGCTCGTCGCGCTGGCGGTGGTGTCGTACCTGATCTTCACGCTGGGCCGGCGGCTGCCGGTGAAGGCGTTCCTCGCGGCGGCGGTGGTGCTGCTGATGGCCACCTCGGTGGCGTTCCTCGGCAACGCGGTGCGCAGCCTGCAGACCGCCGACCTGGTGGCGCTGTCCCCGCTGGACGGCTGGCCGCGGGCGCCGATCTTCCTGGCCCAGGCGGTGGGGTACTGGCCTAGCGTGCAGACCGTCGTCGCGCAGGCGCTGCTGGTCGGGGTGTACCTGCTCGGCACGCTGTACGTGTTCGTGATCCGCCCGCGGCGCACCCGGGAGGCACAGTGGGCGTCCGGGTAGGCGTCGACGTCGGGGGCACCTTCACCAAGGCGGTCGCGGTGGACTCGGCGACCGGCGCGCTGGCCGGCCGGGCGGTGGTGCCCACCACCCACGACCATCCCGACGGGGTCTCCGCCGGGGTGGTCAAGGTGGTGGCCGAGCTGGCCGCGCAGGTCGGCGCGGACCGGATCGAGCTGGTCACCCACTCCACCACGCAGGCGGTGAACGCGCTGCTCGAGGGCGACTCGGTACCGGTCGGGGTGCTCGGCCTGGGCCGCGCGCCGCACCTGCGCAAGGCGCGCGGCCGCACCGCGGTCGGCCGCGCGGTGGCGCACGAGTTCCTCGACGTCACCGCCGGGCTGGACCTCGCGACGGCCCGGCAGGCCCTGCTCCGGCTGGCCGCGGCGGGCGCCCGGGCGGTGTGCGTGGCCGAGGCGTTCGCGCCGGACGACGCCAGCACCGAGCAGGCCGTCGGCAGGCTCGCCGCCGAGGAGGGGCTGCCCGTCACCACGTCCTCGGAGCTGACTGGCCTGTACGGGCTGGAGCTGCGTACCGTCACCGCCGCGCTGAACGCCTCCATCCTGCCGATCGCGCTGCGCACCGCCGAGGTGGTCCAGGCCGGGGTGGCCGCCGCGGGCGTGGCCAGCCCGGTGATGGTGATGCGCGGTGACGGGGGAGCTACCGACCTGGCCGGGTTCCGCTCGGCGCCGGCCCGCACGCTGTACTCCGGACCGGCGGCCTCGGTGGCCGGCGCGCTGCGCACGCTGCGGATCGGCGACGGGGTGATCGTCGAGGTGGGCGGCACGTCCACGAACGTCGCCGCGATCACCGCCGGCCGCCCGGCGCTGTCCTACGTGCGGGTCGGCGGGCACGCGACCGCGGTACGGGCGCTGGATGTCCAGGTGGCCGGCGTGGCTGGCGGCTCGATGCTGCGGGTACGCCGCCGTCAGGTGTACGGCGTCGGGCCGCGCAGCGCGCACATCGCCGGCCTGCCGTACTGCTGCTACCTGAGCCCGGACCGGCTGGCCGGCGCCCGGCCAGAGACGCTGGCGCCGCGACCCGGCGACCCCGCGGACTACCTCGTGCTGCGGCTCGCCGACGGTACCGCCGCCGCGCTGACCACCACCTGCGCCGCCAACGCGCTCGGCCTGGTGGAAAGCGGGGACTACGCCGCGGGCACCCAGCAGGCCGCGGCCGCCGCCTTCGCCCTGGTCGGCGCCGCGCTGCGGCTGCCCGGCACCGAGGTGGCCCGCCGGATGCTGCAGGCCGCCACCGAGGCGCTGGCCGACCTGGTCACCACAGTGGCCGGCCAGCACCGGCTCGCCAGCCCGACGCTGGTGGCCGTCGGCGGCGGCGCGGGGGTGTTCGGCCGGCTGCTCGCCGACGCCCTCGGCCTGGACCTGGAGATCCCACCGGGCGCGGAGGTGATCTCCTCGATCGGTGACGCCCTGTCGCTGGTGCGGGCCGAACGTGAGCGCACGCTGGCGCACCCCACCCCGGCCGACGTCGACGCGCTGATCGCCGAGGTGGAGGCCGAGGTGCTCGCCGCCGGCGCCGCACCAACCTCCCTGCAGGTCCAGGTGAGCAGGGTCAGCGAACGCAGCGCCACCCGGGCGGTCGCGGTTGGCGCACTGCTCCTGGGCTCGGGCGTGGTGCCTGGACGGCCGCCGCTGGACCCGGCCGCGATCGCCGCGGTGGCCCGGGCGGCCGGCTGCGTCGAGCATCCCGACGAGGTCGGCCGCTACTGGCTCGGCCGCAGTGCCGCGGCGGGCCGGGTGCTGGTGCTGGACCGGTTCGGTGACCCGGTGCTGGACGTGCACGGCGAGGCGGTGCTGACCGGCGGCCCGGGCGACCCGCCACTGGCCGGGCTGCTCGAGCCGCTGGTGCAGCGCCACATCCGGCATGTCGGGCCGGTCACCGTACCGCCCACCACCTGGCTGGTGCAGGAGGGCCGGATCCGCGAGCTGGAGGACCTGGCAACCATCGCCGGCGCCCTCGGCACCGGCCGCGCCGCGGTCATCATCGGACGGGACTGATCATGGCTGTCTACATCCCTCAGGCGCGCCGCCGTCGCCGGCTGCTGTCGGTCGCCGCCGCCGCTCTCGTGGTCGGCGCCGTGCTCGGCGCACTGGCCGGCCGGCTCACCGCGCCCACCCCCGAACAACGGGTCGCCGCGGTGCAGGAACAGGCCCGGCAGGTCACCTCCCAGCTCAGGGTGCTGTCGCTGCACTCCGAGGCCGGCGCCGCGTCCCTGGGCAGCGGGGACGGCGGCGCCGCGCTGGCGCTCCAACGCGCCGACACCGACCTCGGCCACGCCCTGGACCAGGCGACGTGGATCCCACCGCGCCGGGGCGCCGCCCTGCGGGACCGGCTGCACGCGCTGGAACGTGCCGCCGGCCCGGCGGCACGCACCGCGTCCTTCGCCACCGACACCGACGCGCTTGCCGCCGACATCGACACCGCCTTCGGCCTGACCGACCGGTGACAGCCAAGCCGGTCAGCCTGTAGACGGCGCCTCCGGCCAGGAGTCCTGGCCGCCAGCCTGCTGGCTGGCCCGACCCGCACGGGCATGGCCGGGCACCGCGACTTCGCCATCCGCGTCAGCGCCAACTTGCGACAGCAATCCCGAAAATCACTGATCTCGCGGTAACGAAACCACGAGACCAGTGATCTTCCGTGCTCCGCCCAGTGTGCTCATGTAGGTGATCCTCGCTTGGTCGCGAACGTGAACAGGCCGCTCGCGTCCGGCTCCAAGAGAAGAGTCTCTACCACTGCGTCAACGTTGAGCGGCCCATAGATGTGCGGAAAGTGAGAGTCCCAGCCTGGAACAGGCTCGTACACTATCCTGGGCACGACCCGGCTCTCGTCTATCACTAGAACAAGCAGCCCCCGATCCCCGGCGTAGACGGTGTTCGCGACCGGCGCAACCTGGTCCGCGGTACTGGCATGAATAAATCCCTGGTGCTCCAGCGTCCGGCCCCGCGTAGATGTTCTGTACTCACCTTCGCCTTGTGCCTGACTCCAGTCGGCGGCCCTCGCGATGTGATAGATTATTCCCATTATCCGGCTCCCAACAGCTCCATGGTCTGTTCAGCGAGCTGTTCCACAAGCGGATCATTGCCGTGGCGCTCGCGTAGGCGGCCACGAACATCACGAATGTAGTGAAGAACGCGAACGGGCTGGAAAGCCTCAGCCAGGCGCAGGGCATCGAGACCGACACTACAGGCCTGACCCAGGTCGGTCTCAACGTAGGCAGTGCCGAGCAGGGCAGTGTCGGGGTCGTGCAGGATCGCCACGCCGGCTTGCATATGGAGGGCGTCAACGAGCCGGTTGTTGTGGACGAACCGGGCGTGCACCGTCTTTGACTTGCCGGACTGGCGGGTGATCGGTGCGATGCCGGCGTAGTTCTTGCGGGAGCGGGCGTCGGCGTAGCGCCCGGGGCGTCGCCGAGCTCTGCGAGCACCCGGGCGCCGAGGATGACGCCGACACCGGGCTAGCTGAGGTAGACCCCAGCGTCCGGGTGCTGGCCAAAATGCGCCTCGACCTGGCCCTCCAGGGCCTTGGCCCCGTACACCGGGTAGCCGGCCGCGACCAGCGCCCGCACCCACGGCCCACGGTCGGTCTCGATGCACACCAGCACCCGCGAGGCGTCGGCGCCCTCCGGCAAGACCGTCGCGACCAGCTCGTGAACCGCCTCATCCCGTCCACGCCCTCCGGCAGCCGGGCCGTGCGCATCGCCCGCCCGTGCTCAGCCCAGTCGTCTCCGAGGAACAGCACCGTGGTCTCCGCTCTGCCTACGCTCGGACATCAGCAGCCCGCGGGAGAACCCAGCGCCCGCATGGACCGGTGCTCACGCCGGCACACCAGCGGGCACGACACCCCATCAGCCGTCCATCTCCTGACACCGACAGGGGCACGCTCTGACCACAGGACTCGAGCAACGCGGTCCAGGCCAAGGAAGTGCTCACCCGCCAGCGGCTACCAGGCACCGAGCCTGCCAGTGGTGGGCCGCAACGGCAGCACCCCGACCCGACCCGACCCCGACCCCGACCCCGACCAACCGATCGTCATCGCCGACGAGCTCCAGCCCATCAGCCACCGGCACGACGTCGCGTATGGATGGGGGTGGCGCGCGCATTTCAGCTACACCAAGCCGACCGGTGGGTCACCGCGTACTACTTCTACCTTGTCGATGAGGTGTTCGGGCCGGCGTTCGTCACGGTGTGCGCGTACTTGGCGTGCCGGTCAAGATCTGGCTGAACGGGCACGAGTACGCCAAGCGAGTGTTCTGCGAACCGTGGTGGGAAGCGGTTGGCGCTGCCACAGTCGGCTGAGCACCGGCGTCCGTCCACCGCCTCCGTACTGTCTACGCCGGCACCAAGGCGCTGACCCACCGTGAGGGGGCACGAGGAAGCGGTCACCATAACGCGCCCGGCGCCACCCATTTGCGCGGTTAAGTAGGGAGTCGGGAGTGGGTACAGGTTGGATGCATCCTGTCGCGTGACCCTGGTCACAGCCTCGAGGTTGCCAACCTTCCCTATGTCGCCAGCTTGTAGAACCGGAGGCGTGCCATGTGCCACCATGACCAGTCCTGCCCACGGGCGGATGCCCCCGACCGAACGGCCGCCCGGGTGATCGCGGCCCACCCGGAGCAGGGTTGGAGCCTCTTATGCAACGGCGTCATACTTTTTGATGATGCCGGAGCGTTACTGCCCGATGGGAGCCGAGTGCCCCCGTACCAGGCATCGAGGTATATATCTCCACTGCGCCATGTGGCCTAATCACACCTTTCAGTGACACAACGAGACCATCTGGTAGCCACTACCGCTGGTGACAAGTAGATTGCTGGGCGATGCCCAACGTCTGGGCGACCGTATGTGCCCCGTACCTGGCTGCAGGGGAGCTAGCTGATGGTGGAGAGCGGGACTGTTCAGGCGAGGCGAGACCCGGTTGGCGCCAGCGACCGCTCACTCAACGACGAGCGGTTGCAGCAGTTGCTCAAGGGGCTCAAGGCCGTGCGGGACGGCGACTTCAGCACCCGGCTGCCACAGGTTGACGACGTGTTGATGGACGAGATGGCCACGGTCTTCAACGGCATGGTCGACCAGCTCGCGCTGTTCACCTCCGAGGTCACCCGGGTCGCGCGGGAGGTCGGCACCGACGGCAAGCTCGGTGGCCAGGCCGCGGTTCCCGGCGTGTCCGGGACCTGGAAGGACCTCACCGACTCGGTCAACGCGATGGCCGGCAACCTGACCGGCCAGGTCCGCGACATCGCCGAGGTCGCCACGGCGGTGGCCAAGGGCGACCTGTCCCAGAAGATCACCGTAGACGTCAAGGGCGAGATGCTTGAGCTGAAGAACACCATCAACACGATGGTTGACCAGCTCTCCTCGTTCGCCGACGAGGTGACCCGGGTGGCCCGGGAGGTCGGCAGCGAGGGACGCCTCGGCGGGCAGGCCGAGGTCCCGGGCGTCGCGGGCACGTGGCGGGACCTGACGACGTCGGTGAACTTCATGGCCGGCAACCTGACCGACCAGGTGCGAAACATCGCGCAGGTCACCACGGCTGTGGCCAAGGGTGACCTGTCGCAGAAGATCACGGTCGACGCGCGCGGCGAGATCTTGGAGCTGAAGAACACCATCAACACGATGGTTGACCAGCTCTCCTCGTTCGCCGACGAGGTGACCCGGGTGGCCCGGGAGGTCGGCACCGAGGGAATCCTCGGTGGCCAGGCCCAGGTCCCGGGCGTCGCGGGCACCTGGCGGGACCTGACGACGTCGGTGAACTTCATGGCCGGCAACCTGACCGCGCAGGTCCGCTCGATCGCGCAGGTCGCCACCGCGGTGGCCAAGGGTGACCTGACCCAGAAGATCACGGTCGACGCGCGCGGCGAGATCCTGGAGCTGAAGAACACCATCAACACGATGGTTGACCAGCTCTCCTCGTTCGCCGACGAGGTGACCCGGGTGGCCCGGGAGGTCGGCACCGAGGGGCGCCTCGGCGGGCAGGCCGACGTCAAGGGCGTGTCCGGCACGTGGAAGGACCTCACCGAGTCGGTCAACGTCATGGCCGACAACCTCACCGACCAGGTGCGTTCCATCGCCGAGGTCACCACGGCGGTGGCCAAGGGCGACCTGTCGCAGAAGATCCGCGTGGACGCGCGGGGCGAGATCCTGGAGCTGAAGGACACCATCAACACGATGGTTGACCAGCTCTCCGCGTTCGCCGACGAGGTCACCCGGGTGGCCCGCGACGTCGGCACCCAGGGCAACCTGGGTGGTCAGGCGATTGTGCGCGGCGTGTCCGGGACGTGGAAGGACCTGACCGACAACGTCAACGTGATGGCGTCCAACCTGACCAGCCAGGTCCGCTCCATCGCGCAGGTGGCCAGCGCGGTGGCTCAGGGTGACCTGTCGAAGAAGATCACCGTCGAGGCCAAGGGCGAGGTCGCGGCCCTGGCCCAGACGATCAACACGATGGTCGACACCCTGTCCGCGTTCGCTGACGAGGTCACCCGGGTCGCCCGCGAGGTCGGCACGGAGGGCATCCTGGGCGGCCAGTCCCGGGTGCCGAACGTGGCCGGCACCTGGAAGGACCTCACCGACAACGTCAACTCGATGGCGAACAACCTGACCAGCCAGGTCCGCAACATCGCCCAGGTGACCACCGCCGTCGCCCAGGGCGACCTGTCCAAGAAGATCGACGTGGACGCGCGGGGCGAGATCCTGGAGCTGAAGACCACCATCAACACCATGGTCGACCAGCTCTCCGCGTTCGCCGCCGAGGTCACCCGGGTGGCGCGCGAGGTGGGCAGCGAGGGTCGTCTCGGCGGCCAGGCCGAGGTCGAGGGGGTCTCCGGGACCTGGAAGCGGCTGACCGAGAACGTCAACGAGCTGGCCGGCAACCTGACCCGCCAGGTCCGGGCGATCGCCGAGGTGACCAGCGCGGTCGCCACCGGCGACCTGACCCGCTCGATCTCGGTCGAGGCGCAGGGCGAGGTGGCCGAGCTCAAGGACAACATCAACGCGATGGTGCAGTCCCTGCGCGAGACGACCCGGGCCAACGAGGAGCAGGACTGGCTCAACACCAACCTGGCCCGCATCTCCGGGCTGATGCAGGGCCACCGGGACCTGCGCACGGTCGCCGAGCTCATCATGAACGAGCTCACGCCCCTGGTCGGCGCCCAGCACGGCACGTTCTTCCTCACCGAGTCCGGTGAGGACGACGCCCGGCTGCGCCTGATCGCCAGCTACGGCCACCAGGACGACGGCAGCGTGCCCCGCCTCTTCGACCTCGGGCAGTCGCTGATCGGCCAGGCCGCGCGGACCAAGAAGCCGATCGTGGTCGACCAGACGCCGCCCGACTACGTCAAGGTCTCCTCCAGCCTCGGCGCGGCCAGCCCGGTGAACCTGATCGTGCTGCCCATCGTCTTCGAGGACCAGGTGCTCGGGGTCATCGAGCTGGCCTCCTTCAGCCACTTCACCCCGGTGCAGCGGGACTTCCTCGAGCAGTTGATGGAGACCATCGGGGTCAACGTCAACACCATCATCGCCAACTCGCGGACCGACTCCCTGCTGGAGGAGTCGCAGCGGCTGGCCGGGGAGCTGCAGGCCCGCTCGGAGGAGCTGCAGGACCAGCAGGCGGAGCTGCGGCGGTCCAACGCCGAGCTGGAGGAGAAAGCGGAGCTGCTAGCGCGCCAGAACCGGGACATCGAGGTCAAAAACTTCGAGATCGAGCAGGCCCGCCAGGAGATCGAGGAACGCGCCCAGCAGCTTGCGCTGGCATCGAAGTACAAGTCCGAGTTCCTGGCCAACATGTCGCACGAGCTGCGCACCCCGCTCAACAGCCTGCTGATCCTGGCCCGGCTGCTCGCCCAGAACCCGGGCCGGAACCTCACGGCCAAGCAGGTCGAGTTCGCCAACGTCATCCACTCGGCGGGCACCGACCTGCTGCAACTGATCAACGACATCCTTGACCTGTCCAAGGTCGAGGCCGGCAAGATGGACATCCACCCCGAGCCGTTCCCGCTGCGGCAGCTCCTGGAGTACGTGCAGACCACCTTCCGGCCTCTCACCGTCGAGAAGGGGCTGGAGTTCGGCGTGACGGTGGCACCGAACGTGCCCGAGGAGCTGCTCACCGACGAGCAGCGGCTGCGCCAGGTGCTGCGCAACCTGCTGTCCAACGCCGTGAAGTTCACCGAGGTGGGCCGGGTGGAGCTGCGCGTGCAGGCCATGGACGGCGCCATGCTGCCCGCCGCGGGTACGCACAGCCCGGTGGTGGCGTTCTCCGTCGTCGACACCGGCATCGGGATCGCCGAGGACAACCTCCACACCATCTTCGGCGCCTTCCAGCAGGCCGACGGCACCACCAGCCGCAAGTACGGCGGCACCGGCCTCGGGCTGTCCATCAGCCGCGAGGTCGCCTACCTGCTTGGGGGCGAGATCCAGGCCGAAAGCCAGCTCGGCAAGGGCAGCACCTTCACCCTCTACCTCCCGGTCGCCCATTTCGACGTTGGCGAGGACGAGCCGACCGAGCCGGCGACGTTCAGCACGCCGCAGCGCCGGTATGAGCTGCTGCCCCCACCGGCCGGGGCGTCGCACCTGTCACCCGACGGGGAGCGCCGCCTGCTCGTGCTCGAGGCTCACCACAACGGCCTGCTCACCCCGCTCGCCCGCAGCGTGGCCGTGGACCTGGCCGAGACTCACGGCCCGGTGCACATCCAGGCCGTCAGCACCCCGGACGAGGCCGTCGAGGCGCTGTCGACGCAGCACTACCGGTGCATGGTGCTGGACATCAGCCTGCCCGGGGCGATCGCGTTGACGTTCCTCAAGAGGCTCCGGGAGCATCCTGACCTGCTCGCCGTCCCCGTGCTCGCGCACGCCACCCGCAAGCTCAGCCCCGCTCAGCACCGGCTGCTGCAGGCCCACGCCCGCACCCAGCCGGTGGAGCTGCTGCCCTCCCTCGACGACCTGCGCGAGCGGATCATGCTGCACCTGTCCGCCGACGAGCTCAACGACGTGCTGCCCCTGATGCCGGCGGAGACCCCGGTTGACGACGACTCACCGGCCAGCATCGACGAGCCCGCGCACCACGACCTGCACGGGCGCAAGGTGCTCGTCATCGACGACGACGTCCGCAACGTCTTCGCCATCGCCGGCATGCTGGAGCAGTACGGCCTGACGGTGCTGCACGCCCCCAACGGCCGCAAGGGCATCGAGCTGCTGCTCGACAACGAGGACATCGACCTCATCCTGATGGACGTGATGATGCCCGAGATGGACGGTTACGCGACGACGGCGGCCATCCGCGAGATGCCGCGCTTCACCCGCCTGCCCATCATCGCCGTGACCGCCAAGGCGATGCAGGGCGACCGGGAGAAAAGCCTGGGCACGGGCGCGAGCGACTACGTGACAAAGCCGGTGGACGCCGACGAGCTGCTGACCTGCATGGGACGGTGGCTGCACGCCTCCTGATCTGGTTCGTGCCGTCGCGGCGCCCCCAAACATCACGTTCGGCCAGGCCGGCCCGTGCGTCAGCGCCGGAGCAGGTCAGGGTCCGCCTCCAGCCGTGCCGAAGAGCAGCGTTGCGGGTGGGTCTTGGCCGGCAGCATCAGGGGCCGGCCGGGGTGCCGTGGGCGACGGCGCCGAGGATCGCCTCGAACCCCCGTCGCCTGGGCCG
>DATILL010000098.1:0-1650 GCA_035476575.1 Mycobacteriales bacterium | reverse complement strand
ACCCGCACCGATCCTGTCCTCACAAGCACGGATCATCGCAGGCCAGCAGGACACCTACCGCCAAACCACATCCCCGCGCCACCGTACTGTCCGCGGACTCGGGTCAGCCGAAGACCACTGACCGATGCCACCGCATACCGGTAATGACGCCGTCGCCGCGCCGGCCGGGATCGAGCACATTCGCCTTGATGGTGCTTAGGCCATTGCTCGGGTGGTTTGGCTGCCGCGCCAGTCGCCTTCGGCGGCTGGCGTGCCACCGGGACTACTGTGGGCACCTGCCGCTTCACTCACCGAAGTTTCTCGCCTTTCACCTCACGCTGGAGCTACTCTGGGCGCTCGCCGCTGTACTCACCGAAGTTTCTCACTTTTTCTCCCGCCCTCGGGGTTGGCGGGGCGGTTTTGTCGGTGGCCTCTTTTATTCTTCTCCTATGTCGGATGTGGTCGCGTCGGTGGTTGAGCAGCTCTCGGTGCTGCTTGGCTCGTGTCGTGACGCCTGCTTGTGGGGGCTTTCCGACGCGCAGGTGGGGGACCTGCTGGTGCGGGTGCACCAACAGCTCGGGCAGATCACGGGGACGTTGCTTCTTCCGCTGGTGCGGGAGGCGGAGTCCCGGGGGCTGGCCGCCGCGCATGACGCGCCGAGCATGACGGCCTGGCTGCGGGACGCGCTGCTGGTGCGGCCGGGTGAGGCCGGTCGGCTCCTCCGGCTCGCCAAGGCCCTGGACGGTGACCTGCCGGAGACGGCCGCCGCGCTGGCCGACGGCGCCATCAGCGTCGAGCACGCCCAGGTGATCGCGGACGCGGTCCGGGCGCTGCCAGCCGAGACCCCGGCCGAGACCAGGGCCGCGGCGGAGCGGGAGCTGGTCGCGCACTCCGGCACCTTCAACCCCGACGAGGTCGCCCTGCTCGGCCGCCGGGTCCTGGACGTGGTCGACCCCGACCACGGCGAGGAGCTGCTCCGCCGCCAGGCCGAACGCGAGGCCGCCGAGGCATACAGCCGCCGTGACCTGCGGATCTGTCCCGCCGGGCCAGGGCTCAAGCGCATCTCGGGGTTCCTGGACACCGAAGGGGCGGAGACGCTGCGGGTCGCGCTCGACCCCTTGGCCGCGCCCCGCCCCGCCGACCCCGACACCGGGGTCCGCGACGACCGCAGCCACGGGCAACGCATGGCCGACGCCCTCGTCGAGCTCGCCGAACGCGCCCTACGCATGGGCGACCTGCCCGACAACGGCGGCGAACGCCCCACCCTCATCGTCACCATGCCCTACGACAAGCTCGCCGCCGCCACCGGCGCCGGCACGCTGCCCACCGGCGACATCCTCCCGGCCAGCCAGGTCCGCCGCCTCGCCTGCGACGCAAACATCATCCCCGCCGTCCTCAGCGGCGAAAGCCAGGTGCTCGACCTCGGCCGCGGCTCCCGCCACTATGTCGGCGCGGCCCGCCGGGCGATTATCCTCCGCGACCGCGGCTGCGTCTTCCCCGGCTGCGACCGCCCCTACCAATGGTGCCAGGTCCACCCAGGGCCGAGGCAAAGTCAGATGATCATGTCTTGACCTGGCAGTTCGTGGCTCGGGTCCGCGGCGTGGCGTGGGGACGGATGCGGCCTACGCGGTTTTGATGGTGGTTCTCATGCCTACCGTCATCCCGTTGAAG
>DATILL010000097.1:0-2424 GCA_035476575.1 Mycobacteriales bacterium | reverse complement strand
CACGCGCACCAGCGCGCCCGCGTCCTGTGAGGAGAGCAGCGACACCTCGGACGCCCGCAGGTCCTGATAGCGGGGCGGGGCCCACTTCTCCGCCTTCGGCAGGTTGACCCAGAGCTGGATCCCGTGGAACAGGCCGCCGCTCGTGACGAGCCACTCCGGCGGCTTCTCGATGTGGAGGATGCCGGCGCCGGCCGTCATCCACTGGGTGTCGCCGTTGGTGATCAGCCCGCCGCCGCCGTGGGAGTCCTGGTGCTCGAACGTGCCGTCGACGAGGTAGGTGACGGTCTCGAAGCCGCGGTGCGGGTGCCACGAGGTGCCCTTCGGCTCACCCGGCGCGTAGTCGACCTCGCCCATCTGGTCCATGTGCACGAACGGGTCGAGTGCGGCCAGGTCGACGCCGGCGAACGCGCGGCGGACCGGGAATCCCTCGCCCTCGTAGCCGCTTGGCGCGCTGGTCACGGTCAACACCGGTCGCGGCGTGGCGGTGGGGCCGGGCGCGGCAACCCGGTCGAGCATGCTGACGTCGGTGACGGTGACGGCTGGCATAGGAACCTCCTGAGCTCTGCTGCCCCCGGAACACTAGTTGTACGTTGAACTATTTCCACCCCCGGGCCCCGGTGTGGTCACCACTCGGCGTTGTGGTGACCTCACGTTGTCGGCGCCGCCCGTGTGGTGACCTATCGGCGTTGTGGTGACCACATGCGGAACGGGCCGGCGGGTCGCGGTTCGGCGTGGTCGATGCGGACGGGTACACTGGCCGCAGGGCGACGTTCAGAGTCGCCCGTTTCCGTGTGCTGGTGCTGCCGGCCCACGAGGTCGTGCAACACCGCTTCCGTCCGGGTAGCTCCGCGCGTAGTGGAACAGACGCGGCCTGACTCCTTCGACCGGACGGATACTTCGTGTCACACCCCGCAACCCCGCGGTCCCGCTATGCCGCTAGCCAGGGCGGTCCCGCCAACCCGCGACGCCGCCCGCGCCGCCGCGGCCCGGCCCAGGCCCAGCCGAACCGCCGTACGCCAACGCACCCCGCGGCGCCGACGCAGCCGCCGCTGGCCACCCGCGACCCTCGGCTGGCGGTCACCTCGTTCGGGGCGGCGGGGCTGCCGCGGCCTCTGGTCACCGCGCTCGCCCGGCACGGCATCGACACGCCGTTCCCCATCCAGGGCGCCACCCTTCCCGACGCGCTGGCTGGCGACCACGTGCTCGGCCGGGCGCAGACCGGCTCGGGCAAGACCCTGGGCTTCGGGCTGCCGTTGTTAGCGCGGCTGGCCACGTCCCAGCCGGGCGGCGACCGGCCGCGCACCCGCCCCGGTCACCCGCGTGGGCTGATCCTCACCCCGACCCGCGAGCTCGCCCAGCAGGTCGCCGACGCGCTCGCCCCGCTCGGCCAGTCGCTCGGTCTCAAGCTCACCACGGTGTACGGCGGCGCTTCAATGGGCCGCCAGATCACCGCGCTGTCTCGCGGCGTGGACATTGTGGTGGCCACCCCGGGCCGGCTGGTTGACCACATCGAGAGCGGTTACTGCGCGCTCGACGAAGTCGAGATCACCGTGCTGGACGAGGCCGACCACATGTGCGACCTCGGCTTCCTGCCCGTCGTACGGTCGCTGCTGGCGCAGGTCCCGGCCGACGGCCAGCGGATGCTGTTCAGCGCCACGCTGGACCGCGACGTCGACGGGCTGGTGCGTGAGTTCCTCCCTGAGCCGGTGCTGGTGGCCATCGACCCCGAGGTGCCCGCCGTCGACACGATGACCCACCACGTCTTCGAGGCGGCCGACCGGGAGGCCAAGGCCGAGCTGCTGGCCGCGCTGACCCGGGGCCATGGCCGCACCCTCATGTTCGCTCGTACCCGGCACGGCGCGGACCGGGTCTCCCGGGCGCTGGCCCGCGCCGGCATCCCGGCCGCCGCGCTGCACGGCGGGATGGCGCAGAACGCGCGCACCCGAACTCTCCGCAGCTTCACCGAGGGCGGGCACCGGGTCCTGGTAGCGACCGACGTGGCCGCCCGCGGCATCCATGTGGACGGCATCGACCTGGTCGTGCACGCTGACCCGCCGAGCGAGGCGAAGGCATACCTGCACCGCTCGGGCCGGACCGCCCGGGCCGGTGCCGCCGGCACGGTGGTCACCGTCTCGCTGCCGGAGGAGCGCCGGACCGTGCACGGCCTGCTGCGGGATGCCGGGCTGGACATCGGCCCGGTCCCGGTGGCTGCCGGCGACCCGCTGGTGACCGAGCTGGTCGGCCCGCACGCGCCGTTCGTCCCACCGGCCCCACCCACCCCGCCGTCCCGGCCCCGCCCGGCGGGCCAGTCCCCGGCGGGCCAGCCCCGGGCGGCCCGGACCGGCCAGCGGCCCGCCCGCACCTTCCGCCGCGGTCGCTGACCCCTGCTGTCGCGAAGACCCGGCGCAACACGCGCGCGTGTCA
>DATILL010000096.1:0-75747 GCA_035476575.1 Mycobacteriales bacterium | reverse complement strand
GCCGCTGGACCTCGGCCGCGGCTCCCGGCACTACGTCGGCGCGGCACGCCGCGCGATTATTCTCCGCGACCGCGGGTGCGTCTTCCCCGGCTGCGACCGGCCGTACCAGTGGTGCCACTGCCATCACTGCGTCCACTGGGCTGACGGCGGCAGGACAGACCAGAACAACGGCGTCCTCCTCTGCGGACACCACCACCGCGCCGTACATCATAATGGCTGGGACGAATAGCAGAAGACGGACTACCCGAGCTCCTGCCCCCACCATCAATAGACCCCGAACGAAAGCCTGTCCGCCACCACCGACACCGAAAACGAGCCGCATGACATGGGAGGAGGTCGCCGCCGCGCCAAGGGCTCTGCAGCGCGAAAGGGCCGGCCGGGTCTCCGGCCGTGCTGCCACCGGAGCCACGGTGAGCGCTCACCGAAATCCTCACGCCCTTTACCGGCGCTCGGCCCGGCAGAGTGGTCCTGACCCGCCGCGGATAGTGCGGTAACGCGGAGTGTGGTTGGTGGTTGGTGTACTGCTGGCCTGCGACCATCGTGTTTGCGAGGAACAGGATCGCGCGGATGGTAGAACACCTCCAGGTGAAGAGCTTACGGGTCGGCGTGTTCGGCCAGCAACACCAGCCGAAGACCCACTCGTCCGCTACTCGCGGATTCAGGTCAGATCAGCCCTTCGCGCATGGCGTAGGCCACCGCATGCGACCGGTTCTTGAGCTGGAACCGGCTGGTGACGTCATGCAGGATGCTCTTGACCGTCCGCTGCGAGTAGCAGAGCTGCTCGGCGATCTCCCGGGTGTCCAGGCCCTGCGCGACCAGCTTCAGGACCTCCACCTCCCGGTCGGACAGGCCGGCCAGGTTGAGGCCCTGTGGCGCCAGCACCTGCCGCTGCAGCCGGGAGACCCGGGACAGCAGCCGGCCGAGCAGGTCCGGCGGCAGCACACCCTCGCCGTTCGCGGCGATGGCGGCCAGCCGGACCAGCGCCTCCGGGGTGGCCTCGGCCCGGCGAGCCACCGCGCATACCCCGACCTCGACCGCGGCGAGCAGGTCAGAGTCGTCCAGGTCGGTGGTGACCAGCACGGTGCGGGTAAGCCCACGGCACTGCAGACCGCGCAGCAGCCGGATCGTCCCGTCGTCGATCCGGTCCGCCACCACCATCACGACGGCGCGCGGGTCGTCCGACTCGTTCTCGATCAGCAGGACCTCGGGCCGGGACCGCAGTGCGGCGGCCACCCCGACCCTGGAGATTGGGTCCATCGCGCAGACCAGGACAGGAATGCGTTCCATGGTGTTGCCCCCCAGCTAGAAATGCAGGCGATCATTTCGTCCACCCGGATCACCCGGTTGAAGACTAAAGACAATAGGTAGGTAACATCTTCGTGCTCGCGGCCCAACGCTCCACTGGGCACTGTGCGCACGGCACAGTCTGGCTGCCCGAAGGGGCGAACAGGCCTGGTCGGAACGGCGGAGGGGTCCGTTGGCTGTCATCGCATCAACCTGGCCCGGCAGGCGAGCTGCAGCAGCAGCCGGTCGTCGGGGTCCTCCGGGTCGACCGTCAGCAGCTCGAAGATCCGCTTCAGCCGGTACGCGACCGAGTTGCGATGCAGGTGCAGCAGCTCGGCGGTGCGGGCCAGCGAGCCGCGGTTGTCCAGGTAGACCTGCAACGTGCGGACCGCCTCGGTGGACCGGGAGCCCAACGAGTCCAGCGGGTCGAGCACGCTCTGTACGGCGTACCGGCTGGTCGAGTCGTGGTACCAGTCCGCCAGCGTGCGGCGCAGCCCGGTCGGCTCGAACACCACCGGGGCGTTCACCCGGGAGGTGTGGCGCGCCTCCGCCAACGCCGTACGCGCCTCGGCGTAGGACCGGACCAGCCCGATGGGACCGGAGTGCGGACTGCCGACGCCGCACCGGATCCGAAGCTGCGGGTGCCGCTCCAGCACCCGGGCCAGCGCGCCGCCGACCACCGCGGCGGTCAACGTGGTGGCCTGCTCGCCCGGGGCCACCCGGAACATCCGGACCAGCGTCACGCCGGTCACCGACAGCGCCCGGTGCCAGTCCGGATGGACCGACCGGACCCGCTGCAGCGCGATCGAGGCGATGTCGCGGAGCAGCCCGCTGGCCAGCAGCTCGTCGCCGTTGGACGCGGTGGACAGGTTCTCCACCTCAAGGTGGGCGACCACGTGCCAGCCCTCCACCGGCAGGCCGGCGGCCCGGGCCCGGGCGACCAGCTCGACGTCGCGGGTCAGGTCGCCGGAGAGCAGCTCGGTGAGCACCTGGCCGGGGGAGCGGGACGGCGCGGCCTCGGCCCGGTGCCGGCGTTCGGCGCTGCGGGCCACCGCGGCGGCCAGCGACTCCAGCACCAGGTCGGCGACCCGGTTCAGCGGGTCACCGGCCGCGCCCGCGCTGATCCACTCCCGTACGTCGCCGTCGACGCGGACCGGCACGCAGCAGCCGCCCTGGGCGTGCTCGCTGGTGCTGAGCGTCAGCCCGAGCGCGTCGGCGACCGTCTTGATCAGCTCGCTCTCGGGGCAGCGCAGCATCTCCGCCTCGCGCAGCTCGCCCAGTGCCCGGGACCCCCGGTGTAGGGCGGCCAGCGCGCCGCCGCCGAGCTCGCGGTCGGTGGCCTGCACGATCTCGCCGCTGGTCACCCCGTCACGGGCGCGGACCAGGGTGACGCCGCCATGCCGGGCGATCGTGCTCCCGGCCGGGGACAGCGGCGCCGCACCGTCGTGCACGACCGCCACCACGCCCTGCTCCGCCGACCGCCGCAACGCCGCGTCGAACCGCTCGCCGCGCAGCGACAGGGCGGCGTGCCGGGTCAGCACCGCGACCGACTCGGCGGGTGACCGGGCCAGGTCCTCGAAGTCTTCGACGAGCAGGACCGACCGGACGAGGTTGTCCCGCACCGGCTCGGCAGGGACCAGCAGGCGGCGCATGGACGGCACGGCGAGCAGCTGGGACAGCCGCATGACACCAGAGTCGCGGTCGGAGCCGGCTGACGCAGGCATGGTGTCCAGATTCACCCGAATGGCCCCATCGTGGTAGATGCGGTAGGTGTGACGCTCGCTTAGAGGGGTCAATCCGTCGGCTAGATACCGGTCCGGTCGGGCACCGGCTGGAGATCGGCTGCCTTTTTCGCTGCCCGGGTGGCCCGGGCGGTCGCGGCGTAGTCTCGCTCGCATGACACGTGTGCGGCAGGGCCGGACGTTACTGCCGCTCGCCGACCGGTACGGCCGGATCGCGACCGACCTGCGGGTCTCGCTGACCGACCGGTGCAACCTGCGCTGCACCTACTGCATGCCGCCGGAGGGCGTGCCCTGGCTGCCCGGGCCGGAGCTGCTCAGCGACGACGAGCTGGTCCGGCTGCTGGGCATCGCGGTCTGCCGCCTGGGGGTCACCGAGGTGCGGTTCACCGGCGGCGAGCCGCTGTTGCGGCCCACGCTGGTCGACCTGGTCCGGCGTACCGCCGAGCTGGTGCCGCGACCGCAGGTCAGCCTGACCACCAACGCGATCGGGCTGGACCGGCTGGCCGGTCCGCTGGCGGCGGCCGGGCTGTGCCGGGTCAACGTCTCGCTGGACACGCTCGACGCCCAGCGGTTCGCCCTGATCTCGCGGCGTCACCGGCTGCCGGACGTCCTGGCCGGGCTGGCCGCCGCCCGGGCCGCCGGGCTCGAGCCGGTCAAGCTGAACGCCGTCCTGCTGCGCGGGGTGAACGAGGACGGTGCCGTGCCGTTGCTGGAGTTCGCCCTGGCCCACGGCTACGAGCTGCGCTTCATCGAGCAGATGCCGCTGGACGCACAGCACGCCTGGCAGCGGGCCGAGATGGTGCGGGCCGAGGAGATCCTGGCCCGGCTGGCCGAGCGGTTCTCGCTGGTCGAGGACCCGGGGGAGCGGGGGGCGGCGCCGGCCGAGACCTGGCTGGTGGACGGCGGGCCGGGCCGGGTCGGGGTGATCGCGTCGGTGACCCGACCGTTCTGCGGCGCCTGCGACCGGGTCCGGCTGACCGCGGACGGGCAGGTCCGCAACTGCCTGTTCGCCCGGGAGGAGTCCGACCTGCGGACGGCGCTGCGGGCCGGCGCCAGCGACGAGGAGCTGGCCGTGCGCTGGCGGGCAGCGATGTGGCACAAGCTGCCCGGGCATGGCATCAACGACCCGTCCTTCTTGCGGCCCGACCGCCCGATGTCCGCAATCGGCGGCTAACCAGCCTGAGGTGACCACTCGGCGTTGTGGTCACCTCTTGTTGGTCGTGCCGCCCGTGTGGTCACCTGTCGGCGTTGTGGTCACCTCTTGTTGCCGCGAAACCCCCAGAGGTCACCACAAGGCGCTGTGGTCACCACAATGGTCAGGGGTGGTCGCCGCCGCGGAGCTGGTCGACGGCATGGCGCAGGACCGGGCCCAGCACCACCATGCCATCCTTCGCACCGCCGGTGGATCCGGGCAGGTTGACCACCAGGGTCCGGCCGACCACGCCAGCGACGCCTCGGGACAGCATCGCGGTCGGCAGCAGCCGAACGCCGTAAGCGCGGACCGCGTCGGCGATCCCCGGCACCTCGTAGTCCAGCAGCGCCCGGGTGACCTCGGGGGTGTGGTCGGTCGGTGAGATGCCGGTGCCGCCCGAGGTGATGACCACCTCGACGCCCGCCTCCACCGCAGCCCGGATCGCCACGCCGACCGGCTCGCCGTCCGGCACCACCTCCGGCCCGGTCACCTCGCAGCCCAGCTCGCGTAGCCGGGCTGCGATGATCGGCCCGCTGGTGTCGGCGTACACGCCGGCAGAGGCCCGGTTGGAGGCCACCACGACCCGCGCGCGAATCGGACGTTCGATCATTCTGTAGAGCCTAAGGGAGCCGAGCTGGGCCAACGGACCGACCCGAACCTGCGGCATCGCGGCGAAGTCGTTATCGTCGCCTGCGCCAGCCCCCTTGCTCGGTGGCCCGCCGCCCCGGTGGCCCCTGTCCGGAGAGTGCATGTCCCGCGCCGACACCCGGCTCCGTACCGAGCCGGCGGAAGTGATCGTGTCGCCGGTGCCGCCACCCCCAACGGTGGGCGAGCGCTGGTGGGCGTCCGCCCCGGAAGCCTTCGCCGTGGCTACGGCCGGCTTCGCCGTGCCCGCGGTCGGGCTGCTGCTTGCCGGCTGGTTCGTGCTGCCGCTGGTGCTCCTGCTCGGTGGTACCGGCGCGGCGCTCGCGGTCTGGCTGCTCGGCCCGGAGCCCGGTCTGGCCGGGCCGGGCCGGCGGGGCTGGACGGTCGCGGCGCTGGCCCTCGCCGGGCTGTCGCTCTGCGTGAACGCCCGCTACGCTAGCCAGGATCTGTACGCCGCCCGCGACCCAGCCACCTACGTGCTGGCCGGGCAGTGGCTGACCGAGCACGCCAGCCTGCCGGTCGACACCCAGCCGGAGGTGTTCGGCTCGTCCCGCACCGGCGGGCCGACGTACGGCGACTCGGCCGGCTTCCGCCCGGACCTGTTCGAGCCGGGGACGGTGTACCCGCAGGGCAACCACCTGCTGCCGGCGCTGCTCGCGGTGGCCGGCTGGCTGGGCGGCGTCGGGGTGCTGCTCAAGGCCAACGCGCTGCTCGGCGCGCTGGCCCTGCTGGCCCTCTTCGGCCTGGCCCGGCGGCTCACTGGGCCGCCGTTCGCGCTGGTGGCGACGGCCGCGCTGGCAGTCTCGATGCCGATGATCGCGTTCAGCCGGGACGCCTACACCGAGCCGCTGGCGCTGCTGCTGCTTTTCGGCGGGCTGTCGGTGCTGTGCCGGGCGGTGCGGTCCGGGCGGCCCGCGGAGTTCGCGCTGGCCGGGCTGACCGTCGGGGCGAGCGTGATGGACCGGGTCGACGGCTACGCCCCGCTGCTCGCCGCGCTGGTGGTCGGCATCGGGTACGCCGCCCGGGCCGGGCTGGGGGAGCGCCGGGCCGCCGCGCGCCGGGCCGGGCTGCTGGTGCTGGGGCTGGCGCTGCCGTCGGTGCTGGGCTACCTCGACGTGGCCTGGCTGTCCAGCGGCTACTACAGCGACCTGCGGTCGCAGATCCTGCCGCTGCTCGCGGCGACGGCGGCCGCGGTGCCGCTCGGGGCGGTGGTGGTGGCGCTGGCCTGGCGCTGGCGCGGGTCGGTGTCCCGCCCGGCCCGGCTGGCCCGGTGGGTGGCCGGGCGACCGGCCCGGGCCCGCTGGGCCTGGCTGGCGGCGGTCGGCGTGGTGGCGTCGTTCGCGTTACTGGTGAGCCGGCCGTGGTGGCAGGTCGCGCACGAGCAGGTAGGTCTGGATCGCTGCAACAGCTTCGTGCCGCAGGTGCAGGCCGTGCTCGGCCAGCCGATCGAGCCGTGTCGCACCTACGACGAGTACACCGTGCACTGGCTGGCGTGGTACTTCGGCTGGCCCGCGGTGGTGCTTGGCGTGCTGGGGCTGGCGCTGCTGGTCTGGCGCACGGTGCGCAGCCTGGACCTGTGGCTGCTCGGCCCGGTCGCGATGACCCTGATCATGTGCGCGCTATACCTGTGGCACGCGGCGATCACCCCGGACCAGGTGTGGGCGATGCGCCGGTACCTGCCCGTGGTGGTGCCGGGCCTGCTCGCCGCGG
This sequence comes from Mycobacteriales bacterium, assembly GCA_035476575.1. GTDB lineage: Bacteria > Actinomycetota > Actinomycetes > Mycobacteriales > JACQDL01 > DATILL01. The sequence goes on along the minus strand of DATILL010000096.1, from coordinate 69,174 downwards.
CGGCGTACCTGCTGGCGGTGCTGTGGGAGCGGCCGCCGTGGCGGGGCCGTCAGTGGGGCCGGGCAGTCGCGCTCGGGCTGGCCGCGCTGCTGGTCGGCGGGCCGGCGGCGATCACCCACCCGATGCAGAACGTCCGGCAGTACGTGCCGCAGCTCGCCCAGGTCCGGCTGGTCTGCGAGCGGGTCGGCGACGCCGGTGCGGTGCTGGTGATCGGCAAGGGGATGGCGGGGGCGTACCTGCAGACCATGCGGTCGGTGTGCGGGGTGCCGGCGCAGGCGATCGACCACCCCACGGCTGGCCAGTTGGCACGGATCCGGGCCGCTGTGCTGGACCACGGACGGCGGCTGTACGTCATCACCCAGGACCACATCGAGGTGCCGTGGGCTGGTCCGGCTGGTCCGGCTGGGCCCGCGGGAACGGCGGACGGGGAGGGCGCGGCTGTCACCGCCGCCCGGGACGACGCGCCCGGCCGCCCGCCGCCGTACTACACCGCGCGCGAGCTGCGCTGGCCGACCCGGCTGACCGACGTGCCGCAGCAGGCCGAGGTCGCCGAGATCCCGCTCTGGCTGGGCACCGTGCTGCCGGACGGCACCGTCCGCCCCGCCCTGCCCCAGGGCTGACCAGCCGCTCCGGCCCATGTGGTGACCTCTCGGGGTCGCCGCACAACAAGAGGTCACCACTACGCCGAGAGGTGACCACACGGGCGACTCGGGCAACGAGAGGTCACCACACGGCGCAGAGGTGACCACAACGGGTGGCGGGCTGTTAGCGCAGGAGCCAGGTCAGGGCCTCGCGCAGGATCGCGGCGCAGTTGGTGGTGAGCACCGACTCCACGTGGAACTGGAAGCTGGCGAAGTGACCGGACCGGGTGGCCATCACCCCACCGTCCGGCGCGGCGGCCAGCTCGACCCCGGCCGGTACGGCGGCCGGTCGGGTGGCGACGAACGTGTTGTAGAACCCGACCGGCTCGTCCCGCCCGAACAGGTCGATGGACTGCTGCACGCCCTGCAGCGGCGGGTCGATCCGCACAATCCGCATGCCGAGCTGGTGGCAGAGGATCTGGTGGCCCAGGCAGACCGCGAGGAACTTGCGCCGGCCGGCCAGCAGGTCCGCCACCACACCGTGCACCCGGGCCATCTTGGCGTCGGCGAGATTTAGCGGGTTGCCCGGCCCCGGCCCGACCAGCACCAGGTCGGCGCCCGCGAGGTCGGAGTCGAGCTCCGGGTCGTGCCAGCGGCGCACGGTCGAGGTCAGGCCGAGGTGGTCCAGCACGTGCCGCAGCATGTAGGTGAACTGGTCCTCGTTGTCGATGATCGTGATCGACGTACCGTCGAACTCCGACTTGACCGCCGGCCGGTCCTGCCGCTCGGTCCAGAACCGGGACAGGTACTTGTTCCGCGACTCCAGCACGTCGGTGACGAGCTGGTCGACGTAGCCCGGCAGCATGACGGTCGCCGGCTCCCCGCTGGACAGCGCCCGCAGCAGCCCGCCCGCCTTGGCCCGCACCTCCTGGCACTCTTTCTCCGGGTCGGAGTCGCGCACGATGCTGGCCCCGGTCTGGATGGTGGCCTCGCCGTCCGGCCCGACCTCCATCGTCCGGATCGTGATCGCGGAGTCGAGGTGCTCCGCCCCGCCCTTGTCCCGACCCATGACCAGCAACGCCGAGGAGTAGTACCGCCGCGAGTCAGCCTCGTACTTGTGGATGATCCGGGCAGCGTTCTGCAGCGGGCTGCCGATCATCGTGGCGGCGAACATCGACTCCCGGAACGCGTCCACCGGGTCCATCGTGGTGCGGCCGGACAGCTCGTACTCGGTGTGGATGACCGAGCCCATCTCCTTCAGGTACGGCCCGTGGATGGTGCCGCCCTCGGCGCAGATCTGGGACATCATCTTCAGCTCCTCGTCGACCACCTGGAAGAGCTCGTTGATCTCCTTGGGGTCGGACAGGAACTCCACCAGGTCGGCCCGCCGGGTCAGCGCCGACTTGGGCAGCGTGCCGCAGATCGGGTTCATGGTGACGACGCCGCGCTCGACGGTGATGTGCCGCTCCGGTGAGGCGCCGATGAAGAACCGCTCGCCGTCGTGGAAGCAGAAGGTCAGGTATGCGCCGAGTTCACTGCGGGCCAGCCGAGCGAAGATCACGTTGGCCACCGCGGCGGAAAAGTCGGCGATCCGCAGGCGGGACCGCCGCGAGGGCAGGAAGTTCGACCCCTCGCCCTGGCAGATCTCCTCCGCCACGATCCGCCGCACCCACTCGGCGTACTGCTCGTCGGTCACATCGAACGTCGGCTCGGCGGCCAGCCGGACCACCGGCTCCGGGTCGCCGGTGAGGATCTCGTCGAGCGACACCTCGCGGTACTCGGCGGTGGCCATGGTGATGATCGGCTCGCCGCCGTCGTGCACCGCGAAGCCGCGCTCGCGGAGCTGGGAGTACGGCACCATGCTCAGCACCGGCAGCCCGTCCGGCGCGGCCGGCCGGGGCACCTCCGCCAGCCACCAGACCGTGCGTACCCTGCCGCTGGCGTAGTGCGTCGTCCCATCCCGGTGCAGCAGGCAGTACGGCCTGTCGAAGCTGAGCATGCGGCCCAGTCTCCCAGACCGGGAGCCGTCTCCCAGACCGGAGCCGCCTCCCGGACCGACGCCCTGCCAGGGCGTTGCCTACCAGCCCGGCACTGTCAACGCGGCGTAGGCCATCCGCTCCAGCAGTGCGGCCATCGACGGCCGGTCCAGCACCGCGCTGTGCGGGGTGGAGTTGATCAGCCCGAGCACGGCATGTGCCGCGGCCCGCAGCCCCGCCTGGTCGGGGCCCGTGCCAGCCCCGCCGGCAGGACGCACGGTCCGTCCGATTGCCACGACCCACACCTCGACGTAGGCCCGCTGTAGCCGCCGGACCCGGCGCTGGTCGGTCTCGGTGAGGTTGGCCAGGTCCCGGGCGTGCACGGTGATCAGCGCCGGGTGGTCCAGCGCGAAGTCGACCTGCCAGCGGATCAGCGCCCGCAACGCCTCGGCCGGGTCGCCGGCGGCGGCTGTCCGGGCCTGCCCGCCGGCCAGCAGCTTCTCGCTGATCCCGACCAGCATGTGGCCGAGCACCGCGTCCTTGCTGCGGAAATGCCGGTACACCCCTGGGCCGGAGATGCCCACCGCCGCGCCGATGTCGTCGATCCCGACGCCGTGGAAGCCACGACGGGCGAACAGCTCCGCCGCCGCGGCGACGATCTGGTCGCGGCGGGACCCGGCCGGTGCGCTGCTCATCCGGGCCATGCTAGCCGAGCTGGTTAGCCATCGTTAACTAATCCGGCCGGCCGGCTGAGTGGCGCCGTGTGTTCGGCGGATGTTCACTACTCCAGATGCTTCCGAAATACCGCGAATTTTGTCATTATTTGGGGTCTCGTTCCGGCCCCCTGGAGGTGGCCCGTCATGCACCTGCGTCCCCTCACCCGCACGGCGTCCCTGAGCGCGCTCGCCGTCGTCCTCACCAGCGCGCTCGCAACCGCCGCCGCTCCCGCGTCCGCCGCCGCCCCGGTCTATGCTGCACTCGGCGACTCCTACTCATCCGGCGTCGGCACGAACAACTACTACAGCGACAGTGGGAGCTGTAAGCGCAGCTCGCAGGGCTACCCGTCGCTGTGGTCCGCCTCCCATGCCGCGGTCCTCACCTTCGCCGCCTGCTCCGGGGCGAAGACCGCCGACGTCCTGAACAACCAGCTCGGCGGGCTGTCCGCGGCGACCACCATGGTCACCATCACCATCGGCGGCAACGACGCCGGCTTCACCACGGTCATGCAGAACTGCGTCCTGCAGAGCGACGCCGGCTGCAAGTCCGCGGTGGACAGCGCGGTCGCGTTCGCCCGCGGCACGCTGCCGGGCCGGCTGGACAACGTCTACACCGCCATTCGAGGCCGGGCACCGAACGCGACCGTGGTGGTGCTCGGCTACCCGCACTTCTACAGGATCGGCGGCACCTGCGTCGTCGGCATCTCCGACACCAAGCGCGGCTACATCAACTACGGCGCGGACGTGCTGGCCTCGGTGACCGCGACCGAGGTCGCCAAGTTCGGCGGGTTCCGCTACGTCGACACGCGCGGGGTGTACACCGGGCACGAGATCTGCGCCTCCGGCGAGTGGTGGCTGCACAGCGTCGACTGGTTCCACCTGTCCGAGTCCTACCATCCGACCGTCAACGGCTACCGCTACGGGTACCTGGCCGCCCTGAACGCTTCCATCGGCTGAGCCGGGTCCAATAGGGCACCACCGGCGCACTGGACGGGCGGGGTTAGTCCTGGTTAACATCGGGTCGGATGTTAACGCTGGCTAACCTCAGCCCGGATCAGCCGGCACCGGCCAACAGCGCCGGCCAACACAGCGCCGCCAAGACAGGGGAGCCCACCCGCGACCATGGACGTGCCGAGCCTGCGCAGTACGGCCGACCCGCGCTCGGAGTCGGCGCTGCGGTACGCCAAGGAGCACGCCGAGCTGGTCGACGACCTCCGGCACCGGCTGGCCGTCGCCCGGCTCGGCGGCTCCGAGCGGGCCCGGGCCCGGCACGTCGAGCGGGGCAAGCTGCTGCCCCGTGACCGGGTCGACTCCCTGGTCGACGCCTCGTCGCCGTTCCTGGAGCTGGCCCCGCTGGCTGCCACCGGGATGTACGACGACCAGGCGCCGGCCGCTGGCATCATCACCGGGGTCGGCCGGGTGTCCGGCCGGGAGTGCGTGATCGTGGCCAACGACGCCACGGTCAAGGGCGGCACATACTACCCGATGACGGTCAAGAAGCACCTGCGCGCCCAGGAGGTGGCGCTCCAGAACAACCTCCCCTGCCTCTACCTGGTCGACTCCGGCGGCGCCTTCCTGCCGATGCAGGACGAGGTCTTCCCCGACCGCGACCACTTCGGCCGGATCTTCTACAACCAGGCCACCATGTCGGCGCGCGGCATCCCGCAGGTCGCCGCCGTGCTCGGCTCATGCACGGCGGGCGGGGCGTACGTGCCGGCGATGAGCGACGAGGCCGTCATCGTGCGCAACCAGGGCACGATCTTCCTCGGCGGCCCGCCGCTGGTGCGGGCGGCCACCGGCGAGGTGGTCAGCGCCGAGGAGCTCGGCGGCGGTGAGGTGCACGCCCGGGTCTCCGGCGTCACCGACCACCTGGCCGAGGACGACGCGCACGCGCTGCGGATCGTCCGCGGCATCGTCTCGACGCTCGGCCCGCGCCCGCCCCGGCCGTGGGACGTCGTCCGCACCGAGGAGCCGGCCGTCGACCCGGCCGAGCTGTACCACGTGGTGCCGGCCGACCCGCGCACGCCGTACGACGTGCGGGAGGTCATCGCCCGGGTGGTGGACGGGTCGCGGTTCGCCGAGTTCAAGAAGGAGTACGGCGCGACGCTGGTGACCGGCTTCGCTCGGGTCCACGGCCATCCGGTCGGGGTCGTGGCGAACAACGGCATCCTGTTCAGCGAGTCCGCGCTGAAGGGGGCGCACTTCGTCGAGCTGTGCGACCAGCGGTCGGTCCCGCTGGTGTTCCTGCAGAACATCACCGGCTTCATGGTGGGCCGGGAGTACGAGGCCGGCGGCATCGCCAAGCACGGCGCCAAGATGGTGACCGCGGTGGCCTGCGCCCGGGTCCCGAAGTTCACCGTGGTCATCGGCGGCTCGTTCGGGGCGGGCAACTACTCGATGTGCGGCCGGGCGTACTCGCCGCGGTTCCTCTGGATGTGGCCGAACGCGCGGATCTCGGTGATGGGCGGCGAGCAGGCCGCCTCGGTGCTGGCCGCCGTACGGCGGGAGCAGGCCGAGGCGCGCGGCGAGCCGTGGTCGGCGGCCGAGGAGGAGGACGTCACGCGGCCGATCCGGGACCAGTACGAGGCCCAGGGCAGCCCGTACTACTCGACCGCCCGGCTGTGGGACGACGGCGTGATCGACCCGATGGACACCCGGATGGTGCTCGGCCTGGGGCTGTCCGCGGCGGCCAGCGCCCCGCTGGCGCCCGTCCGCTACGGCGTCTTCCGGATGTGACCGTGTTTCCCTCGGCGATCATCGAGTTGTGGTCGTCCGAGGAGATCAACTAGCGACAACAGCTCGATGATCGGCGGGATTGGGGGGCCTGATGTTCGAGTCGGTGCTGGTGGCCAACCGGGGCGAGATCGCCGTCCGGGTCATCCGCACGCTGCGCGCGCTCGGGATCCGGTCGGTCGCGGTCTTCAGCGACGCCGACGCCGAGGCCCGGCACGTCCGGGAGGCCGATGTCGCGGTCCGGCTCGGGCCGGCCCCGGCCGCCGAGAGCTACCTGTCGGCCGAGCGGATCCTCGCCGCGGCCGACAGGACCGGGGCGCAGGCGATCCACCCTGGCTACGGCTTCCTGTCCGAGGACGCCGCCTTCGCCGCCGCGTGCGCCCAGGCCGGGGTGGTCTTCGTCGGGCCGCCGGTCGGCGCGATCGAGGTCATGGGGGACAAGATCCGGGCCAAGCAGCGGGTGTCCGCCGCGGGGGTGCCGGTGCTGCCGGGCCGGTCCGAGCCGGGGCTGTCGGACGCGCAGATCGCCGCGGCGGCCCGCGAGGTCGGCTTCCCGGTGCTGCTCAAGCCCTCGGCAGGCGGCGGCGGCAAGGGCATGCGGCTGGTGCGCTCCGCCGACCGGCTGGCCGAGCAGGTTGCGGCGGCCCGGCGGGAGGCGCGCGGCGCTTTCGGCGACGACACGCTGCTGGTGGAGCGGTACGTCGAGCGGCCCCGGCACATCGAGATCCAGGTGCTGGCAGACGGCCACGGCACCGTCGTACACCTCGGCGAGCGGGAGTGCAGCCTGCAGCGCCGGCACCAGAAGATCATCGAGGAGTCGCCGTCGCCGCTGCTCGCCGGGCGTGCGGACGGCGCGGACCTGCGGGCCCGGATGGCCGTCGCCGCCGTCACGGTGGCCCGCTCGGTCGGGTACGCCGGCGCCGGCACGGTGGAGCTCATCGTCCCCGCTGACGCGCCGGAGGACTTCTCCTTCCTGGAGATGAACACCCGGCTCCAGGTCGAGCACCCGGTCACCGAGCTGGTCGCCGGACTGGACCTGGTGGAGTGGCAGCTCCGGGTGGCGGCGGGGGAGCCGCTCGGCTTCAGCCAGGACGACGTCCGGCTGACCGGGCACGCCATCGAGGCGCGGGTGTACGCCGAGGCAGTGTCTCTGGGGGAAGGGCAGCGCGGGTTCATGCCGACCGGCGGGCCGGTGCTGGCGCTGGTCGAGCCGGATCTCCCGCACGTACGGTTCGACTCCGGTCTCATCAAAGGTCTCGATGTGGGATCGACGTATGATCCAATGCTGGCCAAGGTGATCGCCTGGGGCCCCGACCGGGAGTCGGCCCGTCGCCGGCTGGACGGCGCGCTGGCCGGCACCGTCATCCTCGGGCTGCACACCAACCTCGCCTTCCTGCGCGCCCTGCTGGCCGACCCAGACGTGGTCGCCGGCCGGCTGGACACCGGTCTGGTGGAGCGCAGGCTGGCTGAGCTCACCGGTGCCGATCTCGTCGGTGCCCTGCCCGACGACGTGTTCGCCGCCGCCGGGCTGGAACGGCTGCTCGCGCTGAGCCCGCCGCCGGCCGGGCCGGTCGACCCGTGGGACCTGCCCGGTGGCTGGCGGCTCGGCGAGCCGGCCTGGGCGAGCTGGCGGATCGAGCCGGCCGGCCAGGAGCCGGCCGAGGTGCGGGTCCGGGGCACGGCCGGCGCGGCCGAGGTGAGCGTGCGGCCCGGCGGCCCGGCAGCGCCCGGCAGCGCCCGGTGGGACGGCGCGGACCTGCTGGTCACCTACGGCGGCCGGACCACCCGGTACGCCGTCGCCCGGGACGGCGACGTGCTCTGGCTCGGCCGGGACGGGCACGCCTGGGCGCTGGGCGAGGCCGACCGGCTGGCCACCGCCCGGCACGTCACCGCCGCGGCGCATGGTGCGGTGCGCAGCCCGATGCCCGGCACGGTGATCGCTGTGCACGTCACGGCGGGGGAGAAGGTGGCGGCCGGGCAGCCGCTGGTGACCGTCGAGGCGATGAAGATGGAGCACACCCTGACCTCCCCGGTCGACGGCATGGTGGCCGCGGTCGAGGTACGGCCCGGGCAGCGGGTCCGGGTCGACGAGCTGCTCGCCACAGTGTCAGCGGATCCGGTGTCAGCGGATCCGGTGTCAGCGGATCCGGTGCCGGCGGATGCGCTGTCGACGGATCCGGCGTCGACGGCCGCGGATGCGGTCGTGGTCCCGGGGGAGCCGGCATGAGGACGCCGCAGCGGGTGCCGCTGGCCGGGCTGCCGGGCCGGGTCCGCATCTACGAGGTGGCCGCCCGCGACGGCCTGCAGAACGAGCCCGCCATTGTGCCGGTCGAGGTCAAGGCGGAGCTCATCGCCCGGCTGGCCGACGCCGGGCTGGCCACCATCGAGGCCACCAGCTTCGTCCACCCGAAGTGGGTGCCACAGCTCGCCGACGCCGAGCAGCTCATGAGCGCGCTGGACCGGCGGGCCGGCGTCCGCTACCCGGTGCTGGTGCCGAACGAGCGGGGCCTGGACCGGGCGCTGGCCCTCGGCGTCACCGACGTGGCGGTGTTCGCCTCCGCCACCGAGTCCTTCGCCAAGGCGAACCTGAACCGGACGGTGGCCGAGGCGCTGGCGATGTTCGCGCCGGTCGTCGGCCGGGCGCGCGCCGCCGGGCTGCCGGTCCGGGGCTACGTCTCGATGTGCTTCGGCGACCCGTGGGAGGGCGACGTACCCATCGACCAGGTGGTGGCGGTGGCGACCCGACTGGTCGAGCTGGGCTGCGACAGCCTGTCGCTCGGCGACACCATCGGCGTCGGCACGCCCGGCCACGTCGTCGCCCTGCTGGACGCGCTGACCCGGGCCGGCGTACCGCTCGACGCCGTCGGGGTGCACTTCCACGACACGTACGGGCAGGCGCTGGCCAACACCTTGGCCGCGCTGCGGTACGGCGTGACCACGGTGGACGCCTCTGCGGGCGGGCTCGGCGGCTGCCCGTACGCCAGGAGCGCGACCGGAAACCTGGCCACCGAGGATCTGGTCTGGCAGCTCCACGGCCTGGGCATCGAGACCGGCGTAGACCTCGGCAAGCTCGTCGCGACCAGCGCCTGGATGGCCGAGTGGCTCGGCCGCCCCAGCCCGTCGCGCACCGTCCAGGCTCTGAAGGAGGAGCGACGATGATCGACCACCGGCTCGGCGACGAGCACGAGGCGCTGCGCAAGACCGTCGAGGAGTTCGCCCGCGAGGCGGTGGCCCCGGTGATCGGCGGGTTCTACGAGCGTGAGGAGCTCCCCTACGACCTGGTCCGGCAGATGGGCCGGATGGGGCTGTTCGGGCTGCCGTTCCCGGAGGAGTACGGCGGCATGGGCGGCGACTACTTCGCGCTCTGCCTGGCGCTGGAGGAGCTGGCCCGGGTGGACTCCTCGGTGGCGATCACGCTGGAGGCCGGGGTGTCGCTCGGGGCGATGCCGATCTACCGGTTCGGCACCCCGGAGCAGAAGGCCGAGTGGCTGCCGCGGCTGACCACGGGCGAGATGTTGGGCGCGTTCGGGCTGACCGAGCCGGGCGGCGGGTCGGACGCGGGCGCCACCCGGACCACCGGCCGGCTGGACGGCGGCGAGTGGGTGGTCAACGGCACCAAGGCGTTCATCACCAACGGCGGCACGGACATCACCGGGCTGGTGACGGTGACGGCGGTGACCGGCCAGCCGGCTGACGCGGCAGCCGATAGGCGCAAGGAGATCTCGGCGATCATCGTGCCGTCGGGTACGCCGGGGTTCACCGTGTCGAAGAAGTACTCCAAGGTCGGCTGGAACGCCTCCGACACCCGCGAGCTGTCCTTCGCCGACTGCCGGGTGCCGGAGCGGAACCTGCTCGGGGAGCGGGGTCGCGGCTACGCGCAGTTCCTGCAGATCCTGGACGAGGGCCGGATCGCGATCTCGGCGCTGGCGGTCGGGCTGGCCCAGGGCTGCGTGGACGAGTCGCTGCGCTACGCCCGGGAGCGGGAGGCGTTCGGGCACCGGATCGGGGAGCACCAGGCGATCCGGTTCAAGATCGCCGACATGGAGGTGCGGGCGCACACCGCCCGGCTGGCCTACTACCACGCGGCGGCGAAGATGCTGCGCGGCGAGCCGTTCAAGAAGGAGGCCGCGATCGCGAAGCTGGTCGCCTCCGACGCGGCGATGGCCAACTCGCGGGAAGCGACCCAGATCTTCGGCGGGTACGGCTTCATGAACGAGTTTCCGGTCGGCCGGTTCTACCGGGACGCCAAGATCCTGGAGATCGGCGAGGGCACCTCCGAGGTGCAGCGGATGCTCATCGCCCGCGAGCTCGGCGTCTGACCCGGCCAGCAGGACGTCGGCGGTTACGTCGCCTGTTGCCGAACCTGCTCGGCTTCGTCGGCGCGTCCCAACTGGTCGAGGATGTCGGCCATCGTCCCCCGTACGACGTTCAGCCGTTCGGCGAACGCGGCCGGCAGGTGCGCGGCCAGCGGCGTGAGTATGGCGACCGCTTCCTGGATCGCGGCCAGGCCTTCCTCCCGCCGTCCCAGCTCACCCAGCCGGTTCGAGAGGTTGTTCAGCGATGCGGCCAGGTCGGGCTGGTACGCGGCCGGGTTGGCCTCGGCCAGCCGCCGGTACGCCTCCACCGCTTCCTGGATCGCGGCCAGGCCTTCCTCCCGCCGTCCCAGCTCACCCAGCCGGATCGAGAGGTTGTTCAGCGACATGGCCAGGTCGGGCTGGTACGCGGCCGGGTTGGCCTCGGCCAGCCGCCGGTAGAGAGCCGCTGCGCGCGAGAGATCTTGGGCGGCCGTGCCATAGTCGCCGAGCACCGCGGCCGCCTCGGCGTGCCGGACCAGCAGGGCCGCAGCGGTCGCGGGCCATCCCTCGTCAAGCGCCCACCTGACTCGGGCATCCAGCCGCGCGCTGAGCGGTGGCTCAAGGAGCGCTTGGTCGGCGGCCTCCATGAGCGCCGACACCTCGCGCGACACGTCATCGGGCAGGTTCTCCTCCCACGCCACAACCGGAGGTTGGACGCTGGCCGGCGAACTAGTCGACTGCTCGACCAGCTCACCGCTTGCCCGTCTGCTGTCGGCGTGAACGATCGGCGCGACCTCCGCGAGGAAAGCGAGCACCGACCACAGGTCGGTGCTCACCCGCATGGCGACCGGCTTGACCTGCGGCGGTGCGACGAGAACCAGTCCGCCGAGTGTGGACCGAAGAAAGTCACGCCGATGGTTCAGCGCCTGCAAAAAGGTGGCCCATGCCGAGTCCCAGGCTTTCTTCTCTGCAGCATTGGCGCTGTGATGTAGTGCCTCAACCCACGTACACCCGCTAGGGGGTGCGCCCTCGGCCTCGATGCGGTCCAGCAGATCGGCGAACTCCGCCGACGTACCGGGTCGGAAGAACACAAACGGTGCGGACCGGCGCTGGCAGTTGAGCTCGGCGTGTTCGCGGAGAGTCGTTGCGGCATCGAGATGTGCCGTGAAGATGGCGCCCAGCCAGAAGTTGTCGGCCCGGTTGAGATGGCGCTGTAGCCGGCCCCAAGCGGCGTCAAGCGTCTGCGCTTCGTCACTGGTTCGCTGGCGGCTGTCCGGCACCTCGACCTCTCAGCCCCGGCCGGTCGTGAACGGCTCATCTGGCGGCGCACCCTTGGCGTTGACCTCGTCGGCTATCAACGGGTGTACGTCATACCACGTCTCGCCATTGCTGTAGCCCAGCACGAGATGCCGGTCGAAGAGGTTCGAAAGCTCCGACCACTTGTCCTGCGAATGCAGGGGTGCCCGATGCTCCTCCGCGACGCGCGCCAGCGCCGCCCGCTCGTCGTCTGAGAGGGGGAGCAGGTTGTTGCGGATCTGGGCTATCGCGCCCGTGACGGTCGTCGCGTCGACCGGCAGCGACTCAGCCTGGGTGGCGACCTCGGTGACCAGCCGCAGCAGGTCGCGAAGGTTCCCGCCGGAGGTGAGCAGCAGCCCCTCCAGCAGCCCCTCGTCGGTGAACATCCGGTCGATGGCGCCGTCCGGGAACCGCCGGGTCACCACCTCCCGCAGCGCCTCGATCCCGCGCGGGAACGGCACTCGGTCGCGGTCGGCGACCTTGATGTTAGTCAGCTTGCGCATCGTGCCATAGCCCGGGTGCAGGTACGGCGGCACGATAAAGACGCTGGTACAGGCGTGCAGCGTCAGCACCCTGGCCTGCTTGTCGAACAGGTCGACGAGTGCCCGGCGAATTGCCAGAAAGTCGGACCCGCGGACGTGGTCGAGCGAGTCAACGAGCACAACCAGGCCCAGCCACTCACCCTGGCCGCGCGCTGGCCAGGCATCCCGCAGCTCCCGCACAAGCTGCTCGACGACGCTGTTGGCCTCGGCGGCGAGCTCGCTGAGGCGCCCGTCCAGGAACCGCCGCAGCTCGGCCACGAAAGACTCGTCCCGCGCGATCTCGGCCTTCAGGTTGACCTTCGCCTCGATCAGCCCGGGAAGGTCGAACCCGCCACCCAGCTCGGCCTCGGTCCGCACGCTGAGCCGACGCGGCAACCCTTGCAGCCACTGGCGCAGCCGTTCCCAGGCGCGGGTGCTTGCCTTCTGCTCCGGAGCCCAGCCAGCCTCGTCGACGGCGTCCGCGATGCCCCCGACCAGGAAGAACAGAAACTCGACAATATCGACCGGCTGCCGGAGGTTGAGATATTGCTCGGCATCGATTCGCACGGCCGCGAACCCCTTGCCCCGAAGCTCGATCTGCAGCCGGGCCAACTGCGTCGTCTTGCCCGAGCCCCGCAGCCCGGAGAGGAAGAACACCGACCCGCGTGAGGTGCGCGCGATCGACCGGCTCAGATACCGGACGGAGTCCGGGCCCACCGCCTCGGGATAGCGCTCAAGCGGGACATACCGCTCGTCGCCCGGGCCGATGTCACGCAGCTCGCAGTTGCGGTGAAGCTGGGTGAGGAACTCCTCGTCGGCATCGGAGAGCATGCCGCGGAGTGTACGGAATCGCGCCGCCACCGGAGGCGACCCGGCCAAGGCCTCGGGGGAGCGGCGGGGACTGCGTAGTCTCAGGGCCATCCGGAGGAGCGGCGACGGGAGGGCTGACATGGCGCGGCTGGACGGGCGGGTGGCCCTGGTGACCGGGGCGGCTCGCGGTATCGGCGCGGCGACGGCGGTCCGGCTAGCCGAAGACGGCGCCGCGGTCGCGGTGGTCGACCTGGATGAGGCGTCCTGCGCCAGCACCGTCGAGGCGGTCACCGGCAAGGGTGCCGCCGCCATCGCCGTTGGCGCCGACGTGTCCCGGCGCGACCATGTTGAGGCCGCCGTCGCGAGGGCGGTCGCCGAGCTGGGCGGCCTGCACATCCTGGTTAACAACGCGGGCGTCACCCGCGACAACCTGCTCTTCAAGATGACCGACGACGACTGGGACACGGTGCTGTCGGTACACCTGCGCGGCGCGTTCCTGTGCAGCCAGGCCGCCCAGCAGCACATGGTCGCGGCCGGGTGGGGCCGGATCGTCAGCCTGTCCAGCACGTCGGCGCTGGGCAACCGTGGCCAGGCCAACTATGCCGCCGCCAAGGCCGGCATGCAGGGCTTCACCAAGACCCTCGCGATCGAGCTCGGCAAGTTCGGCATCACCGCGAACGCGGTCGCTCCCGGCTTCATCGCCACCGAGATGACCGCCGCTACGGCGGCCCGGGTGGGCGCCAACTTCGAGGAGTACAAGGCGCTGGCCGCCGCCCAGATCCCGATCGGCCGGGTGGGCACCCCCGACGACATCGCCGGGGTGGTGGCGTTCCTCGCTAGCGACGACGCGGCGTTCGTCTCCGGCCAGGTGATCTACGTCGCCGGCGGCCCGAAGGACTGAGCCCGCCTTACCGGTGTGGTCACCTCTCGGCGTTGTGGTCACCTGTCGTTGCCTGCGGACCCCAAGAGGTCACCACTTGGCGTTGAGGTCACCACACGGGGCCGCCACACCCCCAAGAGGTGACCACACGGCGTTGAGGTGACCACAGTTGCCGTACCCTCCGGGCGGAGGGCAGACCGGAAGCGGGAGGTATCGCGGATGGCATCCGAGGGCCGGGCCCGGCTGCGCGATGTCGGCGAGGAGCCGGACTACCGTTTCTCGCTGGCGAACGAGCGGACGTTCCTCGCCTGGGTTCGCACCGCGCTGGCGCTGCTTGCGGCCGGGGTAGGCGTGAGTCAGCTCCTGCCGGACCTCGGCACTCGACTGGGCCGGCACGCCCTCGGCGGTGCGCTGATCGGGCTGGCCCTTGCGCTGGCGGCCAGCGCCTACCCGCAGTGGGTGCGATATGAGCGGGCCATGCGGCTGGGCCAACCCCTGCCGCGCTCGGTGCTCACACCCGTGCTGGGCGCCGGGCTGACGCTGGTAGCGGCCACCACGCTGGTCTACGTCCTGACGTCCCAGCACTGATCATCGGGCGGGGCCGGTCTCCAGGTCAGGCTCGGATACGGCGTACCGCTGGATGTAGGTGCCGGCGAACGCCTCGATGCTGGCCACCAACGGGATCGCGACCAGCGCGCCCAACGCCCCGAGCAGCGCGGCCCCCGCGATCACCGAGCCGAACGCGACGGCCGGATGGATGTCCACCGTCCGGGCCGTGATCCGCGGCTGCAGCAGGTAGTTCTCCACCTGCTGGTAGACGATCATGAAGCCGAGCACCCACAGCGCGTCCACCGGATGAGCGGTGACGGCGACCAGCAGCGGCAGCACCATGGCCAGGTAGGTGCCGATCGTCGGGATAAGCTGCGACACCACGCCCACCCACAGCGCCAGCGGCAGCGCGTACGGCACGCCGACCAGCCGCAGCATCGCGTAGTGCGCGACCAGCGAGGCAACGGCCAGCAGCACCCGGGAGTAGACGTAGCCGCCGGTCTTGTCCCGGGCGATCTCCCACGCCCGCAGGATCTCGCCCTGCCGGTCCGGCGGGAACAGCGAGCACACCCACCGCCGCAGCCGCGGCCCCTCGGCGGCGAAGTAGAAGGTGAACAGCAGCACGGTGAGCAGGCCGAACAGCGCACCGGCCACGGTGGCCGACAGCCCGACCGCGCCACCGGCGAACCGCTCCGCGAAGGACTGCAGCCGCCCGCTGCCAGTGAGCTGCTGGCGCACCTGTTCGGCAGAGATGTGCAGGCCGAAGGTGCTGTTGAGCCAGTCGATCGCGCCGGTGACGTACGTCGGCAGGCTCTTGGCCAGGTCGGCGACCTGGGAGACCAACAGCGAGCCAAGCGCGAACAGGAACACCAACAGCCCGAGGAACACCAGCACGAACATTAGGCCGGTCGCCGCGCCGCGCCGCAGCCCCCGCCGGACCAGCCAGTTGATCCCCGGCTCCAGCGCCAGGGACAGTATGAACGACACCAGCAGGACCAGCAGCAGGTCACGCAGCCGGTCCAACAGCCAGCCGGCGGCGAACAGCCCAGCTACGGCGGCCGCGGCGAGCAGGATCGCCCGCGGCAGCCAGCGTGGCATCTCGTCGCCCCGCCGGGACCGGCCTGCCAGCTCGGCACCTGCCCGCTCGCTCATGGTCACCTCCGGTCCGGCCGGTCCCGCTGGTCCGGAACCCACCTCGGCGAGCAGTATGCCCGGACCGGCGCGTCCTGGGCCGGGTGGGCCGGATGATCACTCGGGTGGGGCAGGGTTGGCAACGGGATCAGCCCAGTCGAGTGAGCACCGGCGGGTCGGTGCTGACGGCCGCGCCGGCAACGGTGTCGCCGAGGTCCGTCCAGTCGAGCAGGTGCAGCCCGTCCCAGCGGGCTGCTCCGGTGGCCAGCCCGAGCGCGGACAGGTCCAGGTCACAGAGGGTGTCCAGGGTGGCCAGGCCCAGCTTGACCGCCGCCTCCTTGCGCACCCAGAACCGCCGGAACGCCGCGCCCGGGTCCGGCGCCGCCCGCACCAGGTCCACCTCGCGGGGAGCGAGCGCGCTGGCGTACAGCCCGGCCAGATCGGCTGCGCCGTCGGGCCGGTCCTGCCGCTCGACGTCCACCCCAATGGGTACGGCGGCGGCCGCGGCGGCCACGTAGCCCCGGCCGTGCGCCCAGCTCAGCCGGACCGGCACGCCCGGCACGGTGGGCCGCCCGTGCGTGGTCTCGCCGCATTCGTCGCAGCGCTGCTGGATCATCACCTCGGTGGCGGGCAGGCCGGTGTGCCGCCCGACGCCGTACCGGACCAGCAGGTGCGCGGCGACGAAGTCGGTCCGGTCGGTGGCGAAGTGGAACGCGTCGGCCCGGTCCCGCTCGCCGTCGGTCAGTGCCGCCTCGGTCAGCCCACCGGCCGCCAGCACCGCGAGCACGGGCGCCGACGCACCGGCAAAGACCACAGCGGCGGGCACGCCCGGCAGCCTAACCCGCCCAAAGTCCGGTGGAGGGCCTGGATCATGTCGCGGTGGGGCTCCTTAGGTTCTGGTCGGGCCGGGTTGTTCTCGCGTGCGTGGGGTTGTGTGGGGTGGGTGGCGGGGAGAGGAGCGGACGGTGGGGTCGCGGCCGAGTGGGGAGCTGGGCTTGGGCCAGAGCTCGACGGGGTCGAAGGCGGCGCGGTTGGGATCCCAGCGCCAGGTGCCGCCGCCGACGGGGCGACCGCGTCCGCCGGGCTTGTAGGGGTAGATGGTGACCTGCTCGGCGCCGTCGTCGGTGGCGTCGAGGTGCCAGCCGGCGGACAGGGCGCGGCCGACGGAGTGTTTGAGGGCGCGGGCGAGGCTGGTTTGGATGTCGTGGGGCAGGTCGGTGAACCGGGAAGGCGGGGCCAGCTCGGCTGGTGGCTGGCCGGCGGGGAGACCGACCTCCGCGGCGAGGGTGTCGAGGTCGTCGACGAGATAGCGGTCGGACTGCCACTGGCCTGGCCACACGGCGTAGAGCAGGGTCTCGCCGGAGCGCGCCCTGGCCAGGGCGTCCCGAAGGTTCGCGACCGTCCGGCACTGCCCGAGCCCGTCGGGCCGGTGCTCCACATAGCAGACCCGGCCCGGCCGGCCGTAGGGGAACCGGCACTCGCCTGGCTCGACCGGCGAACCTCCTCCCCGGTCATGGTGCTCGGCGGTGGCACGGTATCGGCTCAGTCGTGGCCGAGCCGGGGCGCGGCCGGGTCGGGTGTGTAGGCCAGACCGGCGTAGGCGCGGGGCGCACCCAGGCCCTCAATGATCCGGACGAGGACGTCGTAAGCCATGACCTGCCGGCCGTGGATGATCGCCGAAACCTCCGGCTGCGACTGGTCCTGTCAGGGCAGCGATGTGCTGTTGGCTGTAGCCGTGGGAGTGCAGCAGCCGGTAGACCCGGGTGATGTCCCGCCTGGCGAGCATGGTGAGCATCTCCGGCTCCTCCCAGGTCTGCGGGTCGGGCCGCTGCCGGCGCGGATCCGGCCGCCGCCACGGCGGGGGCATGGCGTTGCTGTGGCCGGCGTCTGGCATTGACATGAGGTGTCGCTCCATCCGTCGTCATCGCAGTGGTCGTGGTGGGTAGCGGTCAGTCGATCGGGCCGGCGGGGTCGGGGTGGTCGGCCAGGGCGAGCAGCAGCCGGGCGACATCGGTGGCCGCCCCGGGCAGGGCTGGGCAGGTGCGCGGGGAGTCTGGGCACGGACCTGCGCCGGCCAAGTGCCGAAGCGGATAGCCCAAGGATGTGGCGACACTGGCCGGACGACGATGCAGGCCAGCCATGATCATCGATGCGTGTCATGCATATCGGCGGCCAAGTAACCGTGTGATCCAGAGCTAGACTGTCTGACGACGATGACAATCCGACTTGGGGGGAGCGTCAGGCCCGATGATGGAGGCCGGATGATGGAGGCAGGCAACCAGATTCGCTTGTGCCGGTGTGGCACGCGTCTGGCCAGGGACAACGCTGGGCTGCTTTGTTCGGCATGCCAACGCAAGTCGGCGGGAGGGCGTCTTGTCACCTCCCCAGCCGTTCCACCCAAGTTCTGGATGGCGGCGCGGATGCGTGATGCGTTCGCCAGCCGTCACATGGGTCGGATAATCAACGCCTACCGAACTCATCCGTTTCATGGAACGCCCATCCCGCAAGCAATCGTCGCGAGATGGGCGGGCATTAGTCAGGCACAGCTCAGCCGAATCGAGTCCGGCCCGCCGCTGCACAACCTGCAACGGCTCATGCACTGGGCGCATACGCTTCGTATCCCGAGGCGGCTACTATGGTTCGACCTAGGCGAGCCTGACCGGGCCAATGATCTCTATGACTCAACTGATGGAGAGGGCGGCCCGGCCGTTCAACCAGAAGAGGTGAGCTCATCGCGTCGCCGTGACATCTTTGCACTTGGCGGACTTGCAGTAGCGGGTCGAGTCCTTGAGATGCTCGAAGATGAGCTTGACATGACTCACATGACCATAGATCGAGGCACGACAAGCGAGGAAAGGACTGCACACCTCGCGGGAGAAGCCAAGGATCTAGGGGTCCAGGTCGTACAGGTTGCGCCCCCGGCGCTCATCGAGCCCGCGTTACGCACTCTACGCAGCATCCGAACTCTTCTGGAGGAACGACAGCCCACGCGTCAGCAGGTTCGACTGCTCCAGGCGAGCGCAATGGTTGGCACAGTTGTAGGCGAAATAATGTTCAACTTGGGCCGGTTCGGGAAAGCCAACGAGTGGTATAAGATTGCGGAACATGCAGCATATGATGCGGGTGACCGTTATCTTCTGGATGTTGCGCTGGCCGGCCAGGCGTACTTGCCGACGTACTCCGACAACCCGCGTGGCGTGCTGGCACTCCTGGCACCGCGCCTCGACAGTGGTCCAGCGCCATCACCCGCAGTTGCGTGGCTCTGGGGGTTCAAGGCGCGAGCACACGCGGCGCTCGGCGAGCCGGATGAGTTCCAGTATTCCATTGAGTGCGCACAGGAGTCCTTGACCCGCTCACGAGCGGAGCTCGTTGCTCCGGGCATTTTCTCGTTCCTTCCCGAGAAGCTCGCCTTCTACGAGGCTACAGGAGCGGTGCGGCTTAACCAGCCGAGCAGAGCGATTAGTGCCGCAGACCGCGCCCTCTCGCTGTACGACCCTTCCGAAACCACCGAGCCGACCCTGGCGCGGCTGGAACGGGCAAGCGGACTTGCCCTGGCAGGCGAGGTCCCCGAGGCAAGCCGCGTCGCGACGGATGCCATTCTTGATCCCAACACCTACCATGGTGTGACTGTGCGAGCATACGCTTGGAGGTTCGACCAGCTTGTTCGGGGCATACAGTCGCACGAAACTCGCGAATGGCGACTAGTCCTGGCTGAGATGTACGGCAGGAAGATCATGACTTCCAGGCAGGACGGCCGAACATGACGGACGCTGCGCGGAGGATCCTCGAAGAGTACGTAAGCGACGGGAAGCTGATGCAGGTCTCGAGCGTTTCCGAGACGGGCTGTCCAGCGCTGTGCCACGTCTGGTATCACGTCCAGTTTCGGCCGGACCGGCTCTATTTCATATCTCGGCGTGACCGTGCGCACTCTGACAATATCCGGCGTGACGAGCGGGTCGCCGGCGGGATTGTGACTATTCCGCTGATCGGGCTCGGCCAGAAGGTGACCGGCGTGACCTTCAAAGGAAGAGCCTCGGAGCTGGGCGTCAGTGCGCAGGACAAGCTTGAAGAATTTCTGGTCCGATGGCCACACGCGCGCAACAGCATCACGGTGAACCGAGTCGCCCGAGATGACACGCCCTTGCGGCTCTATGAGATTTGCGTGGACGAGTGGGTGCTGTTCGACGAGGAGACGTTTCCCGACTCGCCCCGCCGTCTGGTCTGCGCTGAGAGGTGACCCGCCAATGGGCCAGAGGTTCGCCGTTCACCACTTCACCGTAAGTGTGCGCGACGTCGACGACTCTACCGCATTTTACGGAATCTTCGGATTCAGGCTGGCGCTGCGGTGGGATGCTCCGGACAACTCGTTGGTCATCGCCCATCTCGCAGATGAAAGCGGCTTCATCCTAGAGATGTTCAGCTATCACGAAAACGGTGGCCTGCCCCGGCCCGAGCTAGATATCGGCAACAATCTACACGAACTTGGAGTAAAGCACATCGCATTGCGAGTCGCCGATGTTCGTGCCGCGCGAGCCGAGCTTCTGTCAATCGGGCACGTGGAGCTGACCGAGATCCAGCGGGGCAGAACTGGCGTAGAATACTTCTTCGTTTCCGATCCGGATGGAAACTGGGTGGAAATCGTACAGGATGACCGCTCGCTGTTGGTTGTCGGTCATCTCTAAGACTGTGTGGCCGCGGCCTGTGATCTGGTGACACACCAGTCACTGTCCATCCCCCAACCCAGGTCGGGCAGGGCGTCCAGGGTGGCCGGGCACAGCTTGACCGCCGCTTCCTTGTGCACCCAGAACCGGCGGAACGCCGCACCCGGATCCGGGCGCGGCCCGCACCTCCACCTCGCGGGGGCGAGCACGCTCGCGTACAACCCGGCCAGGTCGTCCACCCCAACGGACGAAGTGGAGGCGTCGGCCCGGTCTCGCTCGCTGCCTGTCAGTGCCGCCTCGGTCAGCCCGCTGGCTGCCAGCACGCGAGCACGGACGCCGACGCACCGGCGATGACCAGGGCGGCGGGCACGCACGGCAGCCTAATCCTCCAGCCACGTCACCTCAGCGGCTCAGGGGGGAAAGGCGATACGCGCCAGGTGCGCCGGATAGGGTGAACACACAAATTTGCGATGCCTGGCCGGTGATTGCCAGGCGCGATGCGGGGGTGTTGCGGATGGGGCGGGTTCTGGTCGCCTTGGATCCTGAGGTCGGGTTAAGCGCGACGGAGCTGGCGGCGCACTGGGACACGGACGAGCAGGCACGTGCCCTGGGCGCCGCGGCGGTGGAGCCGTCGTCCGGCGAGCAGTTCCTCCCGGGGCTGGTGGAGCTGGTGGCGATCCCGCTGGTGGTGAACGTCGCCAGCGCGGCTCTCTGCGAGGTGGTGAGCCGGCTGGTGCGCCGGTTGCGGCCCAGGCCGCGGGATGGTGCGGAGCTGGAGCTGACCGAGGTGGTCACCCAACAGGGTGACCGGGTGCTCGTGGTACGGCTGTCGGGCCTGCTGCGGTCATGACGACAATTCAGCTCAGCGAGCGGGGCCGGAATCCGGACGGGTCGTGCACGGTCCGGGTGGTCTTCGACGACGGCGCCGAGTACGACGTGACCGTCACCGACCTGGCGGACCCGGCCGAGGAGCAGGAGCTGGCCTGGTATTTCGAGGAGCACCTGCGGTTCCCGTTTCTCGACCAGGACCGGGAACGCCGCGCGGTGCGGCACATCGCCGAATATGGCCAGACACTGTTCGCGCAGGTCTTCGGCGGTGCGGTGCACCATGACTACCGCCGGCTGCGGGACCGGGCGTTCGACGGGTGCCGGCTGGAGGTGTCGGGCTCAGCGGCGTTCCACCGGCTGCACTGGGAGGCGCTGCGGGATCCGGAGCTGGACGCGCCGCTCGCGGTCCGGCTGCCGATCACCCGGCGGGTGGAACGGGTGCCGTTGCGGTTCGAGCTGCCCCCGGAGCGGGAGACGCTGAACATCCTGGTCGTGACCGCACGGCCGGACGGGCCGACGGACGTCGGCTACCGGACGATCTCCCGGCCGCTGCTGGACTCGCTGCGGCAGGCGGACCTGCCGGTCGCGGTGGATCTGGTGCGGCCGGGCACGTGGGAGGAGCTGCGGGCGCACCTGCGGTCGGCGACCGAGCGGCACGGGTCGGGCTGGTACCAGGTCGTCCACTTCGACCTGCACGGGGCGTTCGGTGACGCCGGCTGGCTGGAGCAGGGCCACCGGTCCGGGCGGCTGGTGTTCCAGGCCAGCGAGCCGGAGCGGTTCGACGGCAAGCGCGGGTTCCTGTTCTTCGAGACGTCGAAAGATGGGCGGGCCGAACCGGTCTCGGCCGGCGCGATCGCGTCGCTGCTGGCCGAGCACCGGGTCCCGGTGGCGGTGCTGAACGCCTGCCAGTCGGCGATGCAGACGGCCAGCGAGGCCAGCCTGGCGCAGAATCTGGTCGAGGCCGGTGTGCCGGTGGCGGTGGGAATGGCCTACTCGGTGACCGTGTCGGCCGCCGAGCGGGCGATGCCGGTGCTGTACGGGCGGCTGGCACGCGGGGCCGACCCGGTGGCCGGAGTTCACGCCGTACGGCGGGAGCTGTTCCAGCACCGTGCCCGGCAGGCGTACTTCGACCAGCAGCTCGACCTCGAGGACTGGATGCTGCCGGTCATGTTCGGCCAGCGGCCGGTCCAGCTCCGGCTGCGGGAGATGACCGGCGAGGAGGAGTGCCGCTTCCTCCAGCGGGAGGTCGCCGTCGGGGACGAGCCGCGCACCGAGTACGGGTTCGTCGGCCGCGACCTGGACATCCAGGCGATCGAACGGCGGCTGCTGATCGGGGGCAGCCCGAACCAGTTGCTCGTGCAGGGCATGGCCGGCGCGGGAAAGTCGACGTTGCTGCACCATCTGGGCTGGTGGTGGCAGCGCACCGGGCTGGTGGAGCAGGTCTTCCGGTTCAGCTACGAGGACCGGGCGTGGACGACCGGCCAGATGCTCCGCGAGATCGGCGCCACGCTGCTGGACAGAGTGGAGCAGGCCCGGCTGGACGCACTGCCGGACGACGCCCAACTGGAGCGGGTCGCCCGGCTGCTGCGGGCGCACCGGCACCTGCTCGTCATCGACAACGCGGAGTCGATCACGGCCAGCCCGGCCGCGATCCCGCACGCCCTGTCAGAGCCGGAGCAGCAGCGGCTCGGCCGACTCCTCGCCCGGCTCCGCGGCGGACGCACGCTCGTCCTGCTGGGCTCGCGGCAGGACGAGGCATGGCTGGCCGCGGACAGCTTCGGCTCCAACGTCTACCCGCTGCCCGGGCTGGACCCGCAGGCGGCATCGGTGCTGGTCGAGCGCATCCTGCGCAACAGCCGCGCCACCCGGCACCTGGACGACCCCGCCGAGCGGACCGCGCTCGACGACATGGTGCGGTTGCTCGGTGGCTACCCGCTGCCGCTGACCGTCGTGCTCCCGGTCCTGGAGACCTCGACACCGTCCACGGTGCTGGCGGAGCTGCGAGCCGGCGATCCGGCCCCCGACCCGGTCGGGCGGATCCGCCAGGCGATCGAGTACAGCCACGGCAAGCTCGACCCCACCATCCAGAACTCGCTGCTGCTGCTGGTGCCGTTCCTTGGCATCATCGGCACTGGCCCTGCCCTTGACGTCTACGGGGGCCTCCTGTTGGAGGACGAGACCGTCCGTGGTCTCGGCGAGATCGACCTGGACGCGGCGGTCCGGCAGGCGGTCGCCGTCGGCCTCGCCACCCCACACCCGCAGCTCAGCGCCAGCGTCCAGGTGCAGCCGGTGCTGCCCTACTTCCTGCGGAACCGGCTAAAGGACCAGCCCGACCTGCTCGCCGCCGCCGTGCAGGCGCACTACCGGCTCTACGTCGAGTTCGGGGGGGTGCTGCACGGGCTGCTCGTCTCCCGCGAGGCACCGGAGCGTGCCATCGGGCAGGCGGCCACCCGGGCCGAGTACGCCAACCTGACCGCAGCCCTCGACCACGGCCTGCAAACCCGTCAGCGGATAGGTCAACTGATCGAGCCGCTACACGCGTATCTTGATCAGACGAAGCAGCAAATCGCTCGTCGCCAACTCCTCGACCATGCTATTGCCGCCTGCGCCAACGCTACCGGCCCTGAAGAACAGTTCGAGCTGGCCTTCCTGCACGAGTTGGCAGGCGCCACCGCGCTGGCCCAGCACCGGCTACAGGACGCCAAGTCGCATTACGAGAATTCCGAACGGCTATACAACGATGGCGGAAATCGACAAATGCTGGGAGCGATCTATCACCAGCTCGGCATGATCGCCCAAGAGCAACGACGCTACGACGAGGCCGAGGCCCACTACCGCCACGCACTCGACATCCTGCTGGAGTTCAACGACCACCACGGCGCCGCCAGCACCTACCACCAACTCGGCGCGATCGCCCAAGAGCAACGACGCTACGACGAAGCCACCACCAACTACCGCCACGCACTCGACATCCTGCTGGAGTTCAACGACCGCCACGGCGCCGCCCGCACCTACCAAAACCTCGGCATCATCGCCCAAGAGCAACGACGCTACGACGAAGCCGAGGCCCACTACCGCCACGCACTCGACATCCTGCTGGAGTTCAACGACCGCCACAGCGCCGCCCGCACCTACCACAACCTCGGCATCATCGCCCAAGAACAACGACGCTACGACGAAGCCGAGGCCCACTACCGCCACGCACTCGACATCAAGCTGGAGTTCAACGACCACCACAGCGCGTCTACCAGTGCTACGCGGCTCGGTATCCTTCTAGCCCAGCTCAAGCGGAATACCGAAGCCGCAGGTATCCTCCTGTACGCCGCCGTGAGCTGGTATCGCGTGGCCGGCAACTGGTCTGACGACGACCTCGTCTGGCTCAAGCGTGTTCGTCAGGCAATAGGCGCTGACGCATTCAGCGCCGAAGTCCGCGCACACGTCCCTGATGACCTTGTCGAGGCCATTATCGTCGCCATCGGCAAGGCCACGGACGTCGGCGAAGCCGGTCGTAGGCGCCGTTGAAGTAGTCCTGGTCCAGCGGCGTCGAGGTGTACTGCCAGAAGGTGTAGTAGGACCAGCCGTTCGGCAGGGTGCCCGGGTCGGGCGCGTAGCGAGCGATCCACAGCGGGCTGGTGGCGCCGAAGGAGCCGTTGTGGCGGTGCAGGTGCTCCACCAGTCGGTCGTGGAGTAGATGACCGCGTCCCGACCGGTGCGGGCCATGGCGGATCATGTCGATGTTGTACGAGCCGTTGTATTGCTGGGTGAAGTACGGGTTGCGGTACGTCGTGCCCTCGGTCGCCTTGACGTAGGCGAACCTCTTGCCCTGACCCCACCAGTAGGCCCAGTCGACGTTGTGGGCAACACCGTCTCTCAAGTGCAGGGGAGGATAACTTCACCAGTGCCTCCAAGACCGCGCGTGAGGGGACATGCGGATGGGGACAATCAGTAGCGGACGAATGCTGAAAGTAATCGCGTGCGGCCAATCTGGCTAGACCGGCACAAGACCCGTTTACCTCCTAGATACCTCAGATGCGTGACTGAGAACGATCGCCGCTGAGAGATCGCCGCCGCCGGCCGTCGCCCTCCTCCAGCCGGGTTCCCACACGTGCGGTGTATCCCGGCGTCACGGCCGGCACTCCCACACCCGGGAAAGGCAGGCCACCGAGGGTCGCTGGCCGCAGGTAGTGGTCCGGGCCAGCGGGCGCAACCCGGAACGAGCTACGGTCAGTGGAGCGGGGGAGCCGGCGGTCGGCCCTACACGCGACGGCGCGTGACGGAGGCGACGGACATGCTCAGAGAGCTGGACAAGGTCCGGATCGAGGCCAAGAACGACCTGCTCGCCCGGGCGGTGGCGGTGGGTGACCGCGGGCACCCCGCCAACGGCCTACGCGACGGCGGGCTGGCGGACTTCCTGCGCCAGTACTACCGGCACGTGCCGCCGGACGAGATGGCCGGCCGCGACCCGCTGGACGTGTACGGCGCCGCGGTCGCCCACTACGCGCTGGCCGTCGAGCGGCCGCCCGGCCGGCCCAGCGTCCGGGTCTACACCCCGACCGTGGAGGAGCACGGCTGGTCCTCCGGCCACACCATCGTCGAGATCGTCACCGACGACATGCCCTTCCTGGTCGACTCCGTCACCGCCGCGCTGACCCAGCAGGACCGGCCGATCCACGCCGTCTACCACCCGCAGCTCACCGTCCGGCGCACCCTGACCGGCGGCCTGGTCGAGGTGCTCGACGGCACCAGCCCCGGCATGCCCGGCACCACCACCAGCACCACCCCGGGTCCCACCCGGACGGCCGCCCCGCACGACGCCGTCGCCGAGTCCTGGATGCACCTGGAGATCGACCGGGAGAGCGACCGCGCCGCCCAGGCCGGCATCCAGCGCCAGCTCGTCGACGTGCTCAGGAACGTCCGCGAGGTGGTCGAGGACTGGCCGAAGATGCGGGTCGCCGCGCGCTCGATCGCCGACTCCCTCGACACCGAGCCAACCCCGGTCCCACCCGAGCGGGTTGCCGAGGCCCAGGAGCTGCTGCGCTGGCTGGCCGACGACCGGTTCACCTTTGTCGGCTACCGCGAGTACGACCTGGTCACCGAGGACGGCGAGGACATGCTCCGGGCCATCCCCGGCACCGGCCTGGGCATCTCCCGCCCCGACAAGCTGGTGTCGGCGTCGTTCGCGCAGGCCTCCCCCGAGATGCGCGCGAAGATCCGCGAGCCCCGGCTGCTCACCCTGTCCAAGGCGATGGACCGCTCCACCGTGCACAAGCCGAGCTACCTCGACTACGTCGGCATCAAGAAGTTCGACGCCTCCGGCGCGGTGGCCGGCGAGCGCCGCTTCCTCGGCCTGCTCACCGCGGACGCCTACGTCGAGAGCGTCAACCGGATCCCGGTGGTCCGCGGCAAGGTGGCCGAGGTGTTCGCCGCCGCCGGCCTGGACCCGCGCAGCCACGACGGCCGCGACCTGCAGGAGATCCTGGAGACCTACCCCCGCGACGAGCTGTTCCAGATCTCGGTCCGCGACCTGGTCCCGATCGTGCTGTCCGTGCTGCACCTGCAGGAGCGCCGCAAGCTGCGGCTGTACCTGCGCCGGGACATCCTCGGCCGGTTCCTGTCCGCGCTGGTCTACCTGCCGCGGGACCGCTTCAACACCCAGGTCCGGCTGAGAATGCAGGAGATCCTGCTGCGCGAGCTCGGCGGTGCCAGCATCGACTACACCCTGCGCAGCACCGAGTCGGTGCTGGCCCGGCTGCACTTCGTGGTCCGGATGACGCCCGGCCAGGAGCTGCCGGCCATGATCGACGCCGAGCACATCGAGCAGCTTCTCGCCGACGCCACCCGGCAGTGGGACGATGACTTCGCCGACGCGCTGGTCGCCCAGTGCGGCGAGGAGCAGGCCGGCGACCTGCGGGACCGGTACGGGCAGGCGATCCCGGAGGGCTACCGGGCCGACTTCCCGGCCCGGATCGCGGTCGCCGACCTGCGCCAGATCGTCACGCTGCCCGAGTCCGGCGGGTTCGCGCTGAACCTCTACGAGCCGTTGGGCACGATCTCCCCCGGCCGGCGCCGGTTCAAGATCTACAAGCTCGGCGAGCCGCTGTCGCTGTCCGCGCTGCTGCCGGTGCTGGCCCGGATGGGCGTCGAGGTCGTCGACGAGCGGCCATATGAGCTCCGGCTGCCCGACGGGCAGCCGGCCTGGATCTACGACCTCGGGCTGCGCCTGGACCCCCGGCTGGAGAACCAGCTCGACACCTGCCGGCCGCTGTTCCAGGACGCCTTCGCCGCGGTCAGCACGGGCGCGGCGGAGAACGACGGGTTCAACCAGCTCGTGCTGTCCGCCGGGCTGACCTGGCGGCAGGCCATGCTGCTGCGTGCCTACGTGAAGTACCTGCGGCAGGCCGGGACGGCGTACAGCCAGGACTACATCGAGCAGACCCTGTCTGCCAACGTCCCGATCGCCACGCTGCTGGTGGAGCTGTTCGAGGCCCGGCTCGATCCCCGCGTCGACGCCGCCGGCCGGCCGGAGCGGGTGGACACGCTGGTGCGGCGGATCACCGCCGAGCTGGACGAGGTGGCCAGCCTGGACGCCGACCGGATCCTGCGCGCGCTGCTCCGGCTGGTCCAGGCGACCCTGCGGACCAACTACTTCCAGCCCGGTACGGACGGCCGGCCCAAGCCGTACGTGTCGGTCAAGCTGGATCCCCGGGCGGTCCCCGAGCTGCCCGAGCCCCGGCCGGCGTACGAGATCTGGGTCTACTCACCCCGGTTCGAGGGCGTGCACCTGCGCTTCGGCAAGGTGGCCCGCGGCGGGCTGCGCTGGTCCGACCGCCGGGAGGACTTCCGCACCGAGATCCTCGGCTTGGTCAAGGCGCAGATGGTGAAGAACGCCGTGATCGTGCCGGTCGGCGCCAAGGGTGGCTTCGTGTGCAAGCAGCTTCCCGACCCGGCCGACCGGGAGGCCTGGCTAGCCGAGGGGCAGGCCTGCTACACGACGTTCATCCGCGGCCTGCTGGATGTCACCGACAACCTGGTGGTCCGCGACGGGGAGCAGGTCGTGCTGCCGCCGGCGAACGTGGTCCGGCACGACCCGGACGACACCTACCTCGTGGTCGCCGCGGACAAGGGCACCGCGACGTTCTCGGACCTGGCCAACGCCGTCTCGGCCGAGCACGGCTTCTGGCTCGGCGACGCCTTCGCCTCCGGCGGCTCGGCTGGCTACGACCACAAGGCGATGGGCATCACCGCCCGCGGCGCCTGGGAGTCGGTCAAGCGGCACTTCCGCGAGCTCGCGAGCGGAACAGGCAATCCCAGCCGCGAGCTCGCGAGCGGAACAGGCAATCCCAGCCGCGAGCTTGCGAGCGGAACAGACAAACACAGCCGCGAGCTTGCGAGCGGAACAGACAAACACAGCCGCGAGCTTGCGAGCGGAACAGACAAACACAGCCGGGAGCTTGCGAGCGGAACAGACAAACACAGCCGGGAGCTCGGCGTGGATGTCCAGACCCAGGACATCACCGCGGTCGGCATCGGCGACATGTCCGGCGACGTGTTCGGCAACGGCATGCTGCTGTCCGAGCACATCCGGCTGGTGGCCGCCTTCGACCACCGGCACATCTTCGTCGACCCCGACCCGGACGCCGCCACGTCGTACGCCGAGCGGCGCCGGCTGTTCGCGCTGCCCCGGTCGAGCTGGGCGGACTACGACCCCGGCCTGATCTCGCCCGGCGGCGGGGTCTTCCCCCGCACCGCCAAGTCGATCGCGGTCACCGCGCCGATGCGCGATGCGCTCGGCCTCCCGGCCGGGGTCGACCGGCTCACCCCGGTCGAGCTGCTGCGGGCGATCCTGACCGCGCCGGTCGACCTGCTCTGGAACGGCGGCATCGGCACCTACGTCAAGGCCAGCGCGGAGAGCAACGCTGACGTTGGCGACAAGGCCAACGACGCGGTCCGGGTCAACGGCGCCGAGCTGCGCGTCCTGGTGGTCGGCGAGGGCGGCAACCTCGGCTGCACCCAGCTCGGCCGGATCGAGTACGCGCTTGCTGGAGGAAAGATCAACACCGACGCCATCGACAACTCCGCCGGCGTCGACACCTCGGACCACGAGGTCAACATCAAGATCCTGCTCGACTCGGTGGTCGCGGCCGGGGACCTGACCACCAAGCAGCGCAACCAGCTCCTCGCGGACATGACCGGCGAGGTCGCCGAGCTGGTGCTGCGGGACAACTACGACCAGAACGTCGCCCTGGCCACCGCGTCGATGCAGGCGGCCAGCCTGCTCGACGTGCACAGCCGGGTCATCCGCCGGATGGAGCGCGACGGCAAGCTGGACCGGGCGCTGGAGCTCCTGCCCAGCGACAAGCAGATCGCCGAACGGCGCCAGGCCGGGCTCGGTCTCACCCAGCCCGAGCTGGCCGTGCTGCTTGCCTACACCAAGATCACCATGCAGGAGGAGCTGATCGGCTCCGATGTGCCCGAGGACGGGTTCCTCCGCGACACGCTGTACCGGTACTTCCCCACCCCGCTGCGGGAGCGGTTCCGGGACCAGATCGATCGGCACCCGCTGCGCCGCGAGATCATCACCACCGGGGTGGTCAACCACCAGGTCAACTCCACCGGGATCACCTCGCTGTTCCGGCTGCGGGAGGAGACCGGGGCGAGCACCGCAGACCTGGCCCGGGCGCACACCGTCGCCTACGAGGTGTACGACGCCGCCCGCACCTGGGCTGCCGTGGAGGCGCTGGACAACCGGGTCGCCGCGGACGTGCAGAACCGGATGCGGCTGGAGAGCCGGCGGCTGACCGAGCGGGCAACCCGCTGGTTCCTGCAGAACCGCCGCCCGCCGCTGGACATCGCCGCCGAGGTGGGGCTGTTCTCGGATGGCGTGGCCGACGTGCGGGCGCACCTACCCAAGCTGCTGCGCGGCCCGGACCTGGCCCGGATGGAGGCGATCCGGGACGAGCTGGCCGGCCACGGGGTGCCCGACCCGCTGGCCGAGTCGGTGGCCGGGATGCCCACCGCGTTCGGCTGTCTGGACATCTGCGAGGTGGCCCGCGAGTCCGGCCGTAGCGTGATCGAGGTAGCCGGGGTGTACTACGACCTGGCCGACCGGGCGCAGATCGCGAGCATGCTGGACCGCGTCCTGGCGCTGCCCCGGACCGACCGGTGGAAGTCGCTGGCCCGGGCCGCGCTGCGCGACGACCTGTACCGGGCGCACGCCGGGCTGACCTGCGACATCCTGGCCTGCGGGGGTCCGGCCGCGCCGCCGGAGCAGCGCTTCGGCATCTGGGTGGAGCGCAACCGGACCGTGCTGGACCGCACCCAGCAGACCCTGGAGGACATCTCGGCTACCGACACCTGGGACCTGGCCACCCTGTCCGTGGCACTGCGGGTGATTAACAGCCTGCTTCGCCACAGCAGCATGGCCTAGCGCGGATCGACGCCGCCCTGGACCTGGTCGGCACCGACGAGTCGACTCGGCTGGCCGTGGCCGCCGGGCGCCGCCGCCTCGACGACGACGTGTGGTGATCCACCGCGGCGGCATCTACCGGGTCGGCCTCGGCGAGCCCACCGGCAGCCGCCCGGCCAAACGCCGTCCGGTGCTCGTCGTGCAGTCCACGCCCTACAACACCAGCCGGCTGGCCACCGTTGTCGCCGCGGTCATCACATCCAACACCGGCCTTGCCGCGATGCCAGGTCCTCGGACCCTGACGCCGTGGTCATGCCGTTAGCGCCACACCGCCGTGGGCAACCTCGAGATGGAACTCGAGGCCGGTGGCCCTGCTGAGCTTGGCGAGTGTGTAGAACGACGGCTGGTGTTCCGCCTTCCAGCCGGGCAATCCGCGGCTGCGACAGCTTCATCATTTACCTTACGATTCATTGTCGGGTCGCCCCGGGGTGGTGAGATCCCCGGGGTGACCCGACCGGGCATGTCGCGCTGGTGCTCATGGCGCAATGGTCGCCCCCCTCCCGTCATGCTGTTCGTTTCGGTGTCGGTGGTGGCGGACGGGTTTGCGTTCCGGGTCGACCCATCTGGGAGGTAAAAACTCGGGCAGGCCGTCTTTCGCTATTTGTACGTCCCAGCCGTTGTGGTGGACGGCGCGGTGGTGGTGCCCGCAGAGCAGGACGCCGTTGTTCTGGTCGGTTCTCCCGCCGTTGGCCCAGTGGATGCAGTGGTGGACCTGGCACCACTGGTACGGGCGGTCACACGCGGGGAAAACACAGCCGCGGTCGCGGAGGATGATGGCCCGGCGGGCCGCGCCGACGTAATGCCGGGACCCGCGGCCCAGGTCCAGCACCAAGCTTTCCCCGCCGAGCACCGCGGGGATGATGTGGGCGTCGCAGGCGAGGCGCCGGACCTGGCTGGCCGGGAGGATGTCACCGCTGTCCAGGGTCCCGACGCCGGTCGCGGCGACCAGCTTCTCGTACGGCATGGTGACGATGAGGGTGGGGCGTTCGCCGCCGTTGTCGGGCAGCTCCCCGGCGCGCAGGGACCGGTCTGCCAGCTCGACGAGGGCGTCGGCCATGCGCTGGCCGTGGGTGCGGTCGTCGCGGACGCCGTTCTCCGGGTCGGCGGGGCGGGGCGCGGCCAGCGGGTCCAGCGCGACCCGCAGCGTCTCGGCGCCTTCGGTGTCCAGGAACCCCGAGATCCGCTTCAGCCCCGGCCCGGCGGGGGAGATGCGTAGGTCCCGGCGGATGTGGGCGTCGGCGGCCTCCCGTTCGGCTTGGCGGCGGAGCAGCTCCTCGCCGTGGTCGGGGTCGACCACGTCCAGCACCCGCCGCCCGAGCAGGGCGACCTCATCGGGGGTGAACGTCCCGCTGTGCCGGACCAGCTCCCGCTCCGCGGCGACCCGCGTCCCGGCCGGGGTCTCGGCTGGCAGCGCCCGGATCGCCTCGGCGATGACGTGGGCGTGCTCGACGCTGACCGCCCCGTCCGCCAGCGCGGCCGCGGTCTCCGGCAGGTCACCATCCAGCGCCTTGGCGAGCCGGAGGAGCCGCCCGGCCTCACCGGGCCGCACGTTCAGCGCGTCCCGAAGCCAGGCTTTCATGGTCGGCGCGTCATGCGCGGCGGCCAGGCCACGGGACTCCGCCTCCCGCACCAACGGCAGCAGCAACGTCCCCGTCACCTGCCCGACCTGCCGAAACACCCGCACCAGCAGGTCCTCCACTGCCGCGTCGGAAAGCCCCCACAAACGCGCGTCACGACAGGAGCCCAGCAGCACAGACATCTGCTCGACCACCGAGGTGACGGAATCCGACATAGGAGAAGGATAAACCGAGCCACTGACAGAACCGGCGCAAAAAGCCGGGCGTCCGGAAAAACTTGAGAAAATTCGGTGGGTGGTTTCAAGCGGTCAGCGCATCGGGCAGCACCCGGCTTGGCCTGGGACCCTCGCGAGGGCTCACATCGGGCCTGATCAGGGGCAAGTACGACCTGCGATTACTCGGATCGTCGGCAGCCTGGGTATCTACACCTCACATCTGGCCTGATCAGGGGCAGGTACGACCTGCCCGATTCACGAACGAGCGTACGAGCCCTCGCTCCAGGTCAAGCCGGGTGATGCACTGACCACTTGAGGCCGTCGTGAGTAAAGCGGTGAACGCCCAGGATAGTCCCGGTGGCAAGCCAGTCACCGCACGGCGACTGGCGGCAGCAAAACCCCGAGCAACAGCACCCACGCCATCCGCTGCACAACGGCCTTGACACGCACGCGACACCACTCGGGGCATCCGATAACTCTGGTCGGATCGCTCCGAGGTGAGACCCCCCGGGCGACCCGACATTCAGTCGCATAGGGCGAGCAGTGTGGTGACGGTCGCCCAGTTGCGCGCCGTACCGGCCGCGGCGGCCGACGTCCCGCCGCGGCCGCGGGACAGCAGCGCCGCGAGCTCGCTGCGCCCGTAGCCGTCGGGGGTGTGCAGGTAGAGGGTGCGGCCCACGACCTGAGCCGTGTCTCGGCCGCCCTTCTGCGCGGCCTGCCGCTGGACTGCGGCGACGCCGTCCACCAGGTCGGACGGTGGCCGCGCGGGCAGGAAGATCGCGTGCACGGCCTTCGGGTCCGGCTCATCGGCGTACGGGTTGTCGGCCACCGCCTGGGCCAGCTCGGCTCGGGACAGCACCACGACGCGGGGCCGCACGCCGAGGGCGTTGGCGATGGCCCGCTCCAGGGCCGCCGCCAGCGCGTCCGGGTCCGTCTCCGCCGCGGTGAAGACGACGTTGCCGCTCTGGATGTAGGTCGCGACGTCGGTGTGCCCGAGCGACGCCACGACCCTGCGCAGGTCCGCCATCGCCACCTTGTTCCGGCCGCCGACGTTGATGCCCCGCAGCAACGCGACGTGGGTCGGCATAGCGGCATCCTCCTTGCCGGACGGTGGCGTGGACGCAGCCAGTCCCTTGCCGGTAGCACCGAAGGTATCGTCGTACCCATGGCCATGACCCTGCGACTCACCGACGACGAGGCGGGCGCGCTGCGCCGCCGGGCCGACCTGGAGCAGAGGTCCATGCAGGATGTCGCCCGCCAGGCCATCCGCGAGCACGTCGAGAACCACAGCCGTGCAGACTTGCTCGATCGGGTCCTTGACGAAGATCTGCCCCGCTACGCCGAGGCCCCACGTCGCCGAACGGCGTGCTCGGCCCCGACGCGCGGATCCGTGATCACGGCCTGCTCGCGGCCGCCCTCGCCCGGCCCCAGGCCACCGTCCGGCCAGGACGCGTACCCGACCCTCATGAGAAGGCAGCCGCGCTCCTCCACTCGCTGACCCGCAACCACGCCCTCGTCGACGGCAACAAGCGGCTCGGTCTGGCCGCGCTCATCGCGTTCTATGGCATGAACGGCCGGCGTCTGACCCTGATCAACGACGCCGCCTACGACCTTGTCATCCGGGTCGCGGTCGGAGTTCTGGACTCGGTCGCCGAGATCGTCGCGTTGCTGCGGGCGTCCACCGGAGCCCCGCGCCTGACCGCCCAAGGCGTCGACCCGGCCCCCGACGATCATCGAGTTGTTGGAGCTAAATGATTGCAACTCCTCTTCAGAGGTAGTACTCCTCGGGTGTAGGCCGGGCGGCGGCGGCCTCAACACCGCAGGATGTGGTCTCCTCACAAGATCAACATCACAGGCCCGCGCGACCATGAGTGTCACATACACCGCTGTCCTGGAGGCATCCGAGGACAGCGTCTTCCTGTCCGCGTTGCCCGGGCCGAGCGGGTACGGCAGGGTGCCTGCACGATGCGGCGCGGGCTGGGCACCGACAAGCAGATGCTGGTGCTGCGCTGGCTCCTCGGCGACGTCCGGATGCGGGCTCTGTGCCCGGGACAACGCC
Source organism: Mycobacteriales bacterium (assembly GCA_035476575.1). Classification (GTDB taxonomy): domain Bacteria; phylum Actinomycetota; class Actinomycetes; order Mycobacteriales; family JACQDL01; genus DATILL01. The sequence continues at coordinate 34,880 of DATILL010000096.1, read as the reverse complement.
ATCGCGACCTACACCGCCTACCGGGACGACGGCATCGCAATACGAGCAACACGCCGGCCAGGTCTGCTCGGCGTGTTGCTCGCAGCCAAGGCCGCCGGACATGCGCACATGATCGTCGACGGCACCCTCATCCACACCGACCGGATCTCCACGCCCGGCCCCATCCCCGGCGTGGACCTGTGGTGCAGCGGCAAGCACCACCATCACGGCGAGAACATCCAGCTCGTCTCGGCCCCGGAGGGTGGCCGTTGTGGACCTGCCAGGTGCGACCCGGTCGCGAGCACGACATCAGCGCCGCCTGCGCCGGCCATGGCCTGCTAGCCCGCATCGCCGATTGAGCCAGCGACGGCCAGCTAGCACTGGCCGACCTCGACTACGGCAGGTCAGGAGTAGCCGCCCAGCTCTTAGATGCCGGCTGCGGAGTCCCGGGTCAGCGAACGAACCGATGCATGATGAATTTATCTGCTTCAGATGTACTTGAGATGGATCAAATTTTCACGTATCGTTACAGACGTGATCGAAAGCCCCTCGATCGAGGGTACGAAGAAGGCCTCTGGGCTCTTGACAGGTGCATCCTGCGTAGTCATTATTTTGCTTGATGCGAATCAAGGTAAATCTATTCAGAGATCGGGCGTGTCGGCGACAGGTCTCGCGGAGGTCGCTCGTGGCGCTGGTCGGTGAGCCGCGCGAGCCTCGCATCAAGCGACGGCAGCTCGCGGCTGAGCTGCGCCGTCTGCGGGAGGCCGCCGGCGTCTCTGGCCGCGGGTTGGCGGAGCGGATCGGCATCAGCCAGTCGAAGGTCTCCCGCATCGAGTCCGGCGCCGCGATGCCGTCGGTGCCGCAGGTGGCGGCCTGGGTGGATGCGATCGGGGCGTCGGCCGAGACACGGGCCAGGCTCACCGCGCTGACCGAGTCGGCGTTCGCAGAGGTGCAGGCCTGGCGGGCGGTGGTGCCGGATCGCGCCGGGCTGCAGAGCCAGATCCAGGAGCACGAGGCGGCGGCCCGGACGGTGCGGGTGTTCCAACCCTTCCTGGTTCCTGGCCTGTTGCAGACCGCCGAATACGCCCGGCGGGTATTCGGGTTTTTTCATCTGCCGTACGACGAAGGCGACCTGGCGAGGGCGGTCGCTGGCCGCATCGACCGGCAGCTAGCATTGTATGAGGAGGACCGGCAGTTTGCATTTCTCATCACCGAGGCGGCGCTTCGGTGGCGGCCGGGGCCGCCGCGGATACTGCGTGCTCAACTTGACCGGATCGCCTCGCTGGCGACGCTGAGCAACGTCTCGATCGGTTTCATCCCGTCTGACATCGAGGCCAGCATGGTCATTACGCCGGGGTTCGACATTCTTCGTGATCAGGATAGTGAGGTGATCGTCACGATCGAGACCATGCACGCGAACCTGGTCGTCGCCGACCCGGGACATGTCGCCGAGTACGAGCAGGCGTGGTCTGGGCTCAGCCGGATGGCGGTCTTCGGCCACGAAGCTCGGCAACTGCTTGAAAACATCCGTGACGCCAGTAGCGAATATGCCGATTGACGTGCCGTTAGGGGTGCGTAGCGGGCCGGGCAGGCCCGTTGACGCCGGTGTGGCGGGGCCGACTGGCCCCGCCACACCGATCGGAGACCTGCGGTTGCCGAGTCAGCCGATAGCGCCGTCCGGGCGCTCTGTGCGCTCCGAGCGCCGGAGAAACTCACCCGCGGCGATGCCGAGTTCGTGCGCCTCCATCTCCTCACGGGTGAAGTGGAGGTTGGGGCCGTCAGGATCCTTCGAGTCCCGCATCGCGAAGCCGAGATCGGCCACTTCGACGCAGCCAGCAGGCCCGTTGCTGTACGTCGACTTCTGCCACTCCACCTTGTCCGGGTGCAGCCAGATCTTGTTGTCGGACATGTCGTCTCCCTTTCTTGTAGGCTGCCGGCCCTTCCGCCGACAAGGAATACCGTGCACCATGCCGCTGGGTATTCATGCCGGCTGTCGCTGGGTTCCAGCCGACGAACCACCGGACTGCCTGGGTAGTTCCTGGGTGTGCGCTGGGAAGCGGTCGGGCACACCAATCACCGATCATTACGGAGTCTGCGAATGACGAGTTCTGACGAAGGCGACCACGCGGTCGTGTCCAGCCATAGGATCGAGGTCACGCTCCTGGGGCCGGTGACCGTGACCGTCGGTCACCGGCCGGTCGGCCTCGGTCGGCAACAGCAGTTGCTCGCGGCGTCGCTGTTCTTGGAGGCCGGGAAGTGGGTGCCGTCCGACCGGCTGATCGCGCGGATCTGGGACGAGGCGCCAGAGAACGCGCGTGAGCGGATCTACGACCTGATCCGCAACCTGCGCGACGCGCTGGACGCGGCCAACCCCGGCATCGGCCGGACCGTGGTCCGGCAACGAGGCGGCATGTACATGGCGGCCGTATCGCCTGACCGGGTCGATGCGCTCCGGCTCCGTGCCCGGCTGCGCGACGCTCAGGAGGCGAACCGGCAGGAGGATCTCCGACGGGCTGCCGAGCAGTACGAGGAGGCGGTCGCGCAACGGAGTGGCACCGACCTGTTGCAGCCAGATGAACCACTCGCCGGGCTGCCGGGCCGCCGGGCGGAAGACATGCGGAGGAGCCTGCTGACCGCATACCAGGCGGCGCTGTTCGGCCGGCTCGAGGTCGGGCTCCGGCTCGGCGAGCACAAGTTGCTGCTGCCGACGCTCGGCGAAGTGGTCGCAGCCTATCCGCACGAGGAACGCGCCGCCGAGATATTCATGATCGCGCTCTACCACAGCCGCCAGCAGGCGGACGCGCTCGCCGAGTATCGCCGGCTCCGGGAGGAGCTGATCAAGGAGTTCGGCGCTGAGCCGAGCAACCGCCTCCAGCAGCTGCACCAGCGAATTCTGAATCAGGACCCAGGTCTCGACCTGCCCGACACCGAGCAACCCTCGGATACTGCGACCCCGCATGCCGACCGTGCCGGTACGTCCGGCGCGGACACGGACCCCGGAGCCGGTTCGGAGACCGCGGCACCACCCTGGCCACTACAGCCCACGAGCCGGAACGTGACCAAGGTCCGGAAGGTCGTCGGCGGCTCAGGTCCGATGGCGATCGGTAGCGGCGCGTGCACCAACTGGTTCTAAGCGAATGGACGCAACGATGGAGGACAGCCAGTACCCCGTCGACTCGGCGGGCGACCCGGCTCCAGGCCAGGAACGTGGCACCGGTACATCGGCAGCGGGCACGGAACCTGGCACCAACGCTTCGGCTCCGGGCCATGACGGCCCCGGGCCGCCGGCAGCGCAGGGCGACGTTGGGGCGGACGACCCGTCCGGCGGTCCGGCGTCGGGGTCAGCGGCGACCGCCCAGCATGGCGGTACGCCTGCGGACGAGGGTGCGACGGGGCTGAACGACGAGAACGGCGGCCCCCCGGCGGACGAGCGGTGGGCCTACGAGGAATGGCGGCGGAACTTCCGCGTGGCCGGCTTCGCCGGGGTCGACCTGAACCAGACTCGCGTCCGGTCGATCCGCAGTGGTTCCGGACTCATGGCGGTCGGCTCCGGGGCGCAGGTCATTGGCGCGGTGCACAACCACGGCGCAAGACCGGATGTGGCTCTGGTCGGCGGGCTGGACCCCGACGGTGTGCGCACGGCCATCGACCTTCACGCCGCCAATACACCCGCGGAGAACGGCCGGCCCGAACGGCTCGACACACACAAGGCGATCTATCTCGCCGGCGACGTGCGGACCGGCCGCTTCCAGGAGGCGCTGTGCCTGCTGGCCGAGAGGTGTGGGCCGGACAAGATCATGGAAGTCTACCTGGACCCGGGCGCCGGGCTCGCGGCGTTCCTCAACCAGCGGGATGTCCTGCAGCCCGGGCACGGGCACGTGCTCGAGCTGGACTCCGCCGAACCGGTCCGGCAGTGGACACTGCGGGCGGCGGGCACGATGGCCCGCAAGGCTGGCGCGTATCTTGTCATCCTCGGCCCGCTCCCACCCGAGGGCGTGGACGAGCTTGCCGAGTTCACCTTCGTCCACGTGCGACCGGACGCAGTCGCCGTGCTGCGCAAGCACCTGACGCACCTGCTCTGCTGCGAGGGTCGTCGGCATCCCGACGGTGCGCCGCAGGGCTGCGGCCTGCCTGCGGCCACCATCACGGCGTACATCGCGGAATGCGTCGCCGACAAGGACATCGCAGGCTACCTGCGCGCCGGACCGGCCCCGCAGGACGTTGTCGAACTGGCTCGCAGACTCGCCGAACTACGCCGCCAGAGCCGACCGCCGGCCGATGCACTGGAGCTGCTGACCACGAACCTGCGCCGGCTGGCCGTCGAGGTGCTCGCGCCGGACGAGCCGCCCCCGACCACGGACGAGGAGAGGTCCGCGCAGGCCAGGGCGCGCACCCGCAAGGTGGCGTTCCGCATCGCTTACGCAGTGTTCTACGACCACCCACTCACGAGCGTCTTCGACGCCGACCGCATCCTGCACGCGCTCGTCGACTCCGACCCGGGCGACCGGGCACCGCGAGTCGACACCGTTTTCGACGGTGGGGTGAACGTGCTACTGGACCCGAAGATGCGCGAGAACGTGGCCGCCGGCACCGGCCCGCCGCAGGACGAGGAGGAGCAGCGTCCCCGGCTTGTGGATCCCGGCCTGGCCGGCGCAATCCTGGACGTCGCATGGAACAAACACGACCGGATCCGCCGGCCGCTGGTGCAATGGCTTGCCATACTGGCCGGTGACCACCGAGAGCGGGTCCGGCTCCGGGCCGCGCAGGCTGCCGGGCAACTGGCGGCCTACGACTACGGGTACGTATATCGCGAACTGCTGCAGCCGTGGGCGCGTTCGCCCGTACAACGCCACCGTCAGACCGCGTCCTGGGCACTGGAGTTCCTGGCCGCGCAGGACCCGGGACAGGTCGGGAGGGTGCGCGGCCAGCTTCGGGACTGGGCCGCCGCTCACAGCGCCTACATGAACGACGCCGCCGCGCGGGCGTATGCCACCAGCCTGGGATCCGACTTCTTCGACGACATGCTGGTCAGTCTCCGGTGCGTGGCCAGCAAGCCGGAACTCAACAGGATTGCGTCGGTGGCACAGGCAATCGCCGAGAACTACCAGCCCGAGGTCGGGACTATTCTGGTCAATGCGCTGGACGAATGGGCCGGCGACGGGAACCCGTCCCTGCGGGTGCACGCCGCCCGTACCACCATCTTCCTCGCCCATCGGCGGGCGCCCTCGCCCAACGACGCGTGGCCGGCGCTGCTCTGCCTGGCGCGCTGCGACGACGTCCGCCGCCAGCTCCTCCGCCTTTGGCGGGCAGCGCTCGCCGAGGCCGTGACCGCCATGCGCGCGTGGGACATGCAGCGCCTCTGGCTCGTCCGCGCTGACGGCAGGGATGAACTGGAGGAGGCCGCAGTGCGGTTCGCCTTCGACCTGTGGGCCGTGCCCCCGCTGCGGGTCCGCGCTCTCCACCACCTCGAACGGATCTGGATTGACGATGCCGACCTGTCGGTCATGCGGCGGCTGCTGACAATGCTGAAGGGAAATAACGATGACCACGCCAAGTAGCGCAACCTCGCCGGGCGCAGCGCCGCAGCATGGATTCTGGGCCAGGGTCAGAGCCTGGGTCCGTGGCCGGCGCATGGGCATCGTGGCCGACATGCCGGCGCCAGCGTCGGCCATGACGTCGGTGTCGGTGTGCCGGAGTCTCGAGGAGCCGATCCGGGTGCCCGCCGACGGCGGCGTCTTCGACTTCGTGGCGCACGTCGAGATCGTGTTCTCGGCGCGCGGGTTGAGCGCAGCCACCCTGGAGCAGCGGGTCGACACCTATGTGGACAGTGACCGGCTCACCGTGCAGCGCAAGATCTGGACGGTCGGCCGGCGCTTCCTGCCGCACCACGCGGAGGCGGCGGAGAACGCGATGAACGATGCGCTGGGTGCTGGCTGGTGCCATGACGAGGAGGATGGGGTGGTCTCCTGCCAGCCGTCGGTCCGGGTCACCGCCGACGAGCGGGTGCTGTCCGGTCAGCTTCCGGAGTGGGAGCGGCTCGTAGGCATGGACCTGCGGCTCCGGGTCGAGCGCCGCCGGATCGACATCATCGACGACCTGCTCGCCCGCTGGCGGGATCTGGTAAAAAAGTACGATGGCGACGACAGGTTCATCGCAGTGCACGCCGCGAGGCTGGTCGATGCCGAGTACGCTGATGTTGTCAGGCGCCTGACCGATGAGCGCAAGGAGGCCGCCTACGACCTCGCGGCGGTGCTGAGGGACGCCAGCAACGCCCACGCGCATCTCGGCCTGTACGAGTTCACCACCGCGTACGACACTGCGCTGCGCGGCATGCAGCACATGTTAGGGATCAACCCGCCGGACATGACGGCCGACGCCGGCACGCCGGGTAGCACCGCAGGCTAGGGCGTGCCTGATGAAGACCCGGATCCCAGCCCTTCTCGCCTACCTGCCGACCGTCGCCATGCTGTCCGGCTGCGGGCTGTTCCTCTCCCAGTCGCCGCCGCCGGGGGACCGGTGCGCTTGGATGTCTGCGGCGACCGCGGACTCGGCCGGCCGGTTGGTGATCCTCATCGACCGATCGAATTCCACCTGGCGTCCAGCCGGCCCGAACTCTCTGGCGCCCGACTACGTATCCACCCTCAAGGCGTCGGTTGATGCCGCGATCGGGCGTGGCGACGTCGTGTCCATCGGGGCGTTCGACGGCACTGCGGCCACGGTGCACTGGTTCGCCGACAAACTCAGGACCGACCGAGGCAGCCCGAACCCCGACAACCAGAACGACGACCGGGCCTCAGCGTCGACCTGCCTGCACGACGACCTGTCTCGGGCGGGCCTGGCGGCCCCGCTGGCGGGAGGTTCCGATCCGTATGGTGCGCTCACCATTGGCAGCCAGAACATGGCCGCAGGCAAGGGCGCCAAACGAATTGAGATCGCCACCGACGGCCTTGCCACCACCGGATGTGCCGGCCTCACCCACGCCGGGATCGGCAACGACCGGGTGATCGACGAGATCAAGGCGCGGTGCCGGACTAGGTACCGGAAGCTCGACCTGACCGGCGTGGCCGTGACTATGATCGGAGTCGGCCATCCGGCATCCGGGCAGCGCCAACCATCGACACTGCAGTTGAGCTGGCTCGGCGCGCTGTGGACCGGGCTGTGCGGACAACTGCATGCTACCTGCACGGTATCCACCGATGCTGTCTCCCCGCGGGACGACCCGACCGGCTCTGCCGAGTCGGCCGCCGCAGTCCCGACCGACCCCGTCGTGGCGTTCCCGCGCTGGGACACCGGCGTTCGCGGACCGGACGGAGGGGTCGTATTCCCGGTCGACTCCGACCAGCTCTTCAACCGGAACGACGCGCACATCAGCACCCAGGGCGTGATACGCCTGGCCCAGGTGGCTGTGCAGATCCGGAAGCTGGGCGCCGCGTCTGTGACGGTCGACGGCTACACACAGGCCGAGAGCACCCCAGCCGACAATCTGCGGCTGGCACAGGACAGGGCGGACGCCGTGGCTGCGGTGCTGTTGCGGAGCGGAGTCACTCGGATCACGGCCCGAGGCCACGAGGGCATCGCGCCGCACTGCCCACCGCAGTACGTAGGCCGCCGGCCGAACGAGGTCGGCCAGCAATGCACCCGCCGAGTGGACATCCGTGCCATCCCGGCGGGTCGGTGAGGATCGCTGATGATCATCGACTGGGAGTCGACAGATGACAGATGACGGGCTGCAGATCATCGGCAGGCCATTGAACGGCCAGTACCACCCACCGGACGGGTGCCCACCTTCGGCACCGGGACTGACGCCGTGCAGCGGTCAGTCCCGAGATCGCAAGCAGTACCCGGTGCAGCAATTGACGAACGCCGAGGCGGCCGCGCTGCACCGTGCGTTGACCGAGGCCGAGGCGGAGTTACTAGCGTTCCGCGTCCCGGTCGAGCAGGCCGCCGCCGAACTGCTGCGCCAGGAAGGCCGCGTCACCACTGTCCTGCACGCGCTGGACAGCTTCGTTGCGGCCCGCCGGTTGGGGAACGCCCACGAGCGGCAGGCGACGGTGCGGGACGAGCACCGCAAGGATGGCGCGGAAGACCGCCGACACCGGCCGAGGTGGGTCCGAGTGTGCCTGATTCCGACAGTGTTGGCGGCGGCCGCTTACGATACCGCGTTCTTTTCCCGCGTCTTCCTCAAGTTCGTCAACGCGGCGGCGAGCCCACGCAACCCGATCTTCTACTTCTCCCTCATCCCTGGCGTCGTCCTGGCCACGGCGCTGCTCGCCGCCGGCCACCTTGTCGCCCGGGCCGCACTCCGCGGCCGATACCACACAGAGCGGCGACCGGAACGGATTCGCTTCAGGGCACGGCTGCGCGCGTTTTTCACCCGGAAGCCGCCGGTTCCGGAGACCCGATCATCACAGGAGGATCTGCCCTGGCCGCAGTGGTGGCCAGCCGTGGCCTTCGCCACCCTGGTACTGGCGACACTGGGCATCTGGGCGGTCAACCGTGCCCGGAATGCCCCCCCGGGTGTCTCGCTCGACACGCCGCCTGGCGCGGTCGCGCTTCTGCTCCTGCTCCTGAGCCTGTCGGCGATCGCGGTCACGGTCATTCACCACAACCCATTCGCAGATCGCGCCGCCACGGTGGGGCACGAACTCGACCTGGCCGAGCGCAGCCGCGACGAGCTGGTGGCCGACAGCACCGAGGCGATCACGCAGTACGCCATGGCCGCCCATGACGCCCAGCGGCTCCTCGACGAGATCGTAGGGCGCGCACAGGCGCACCTCGACCATGCATGGATCGGGATCCTGCACGAGCGCGACACCCACGGCCGTGCCGGCGAGGTCGCCCCGCGCTTCGTCAGCCAGCCCGACGCGTCGTCGCGCACGACCTTCATCGGGATCGAGGAGCCTCGGCCGCGCCTGACGGTTCTGAACGCCACCCGCGATGTGCTGCGGCGGTGTGACGTCGCCGACGCCCGCGCCCGCCACAAGGCAGCCCTACTGGCGCTTCGTGGTCAGGTCCGAGCGGCCAGCCATGCCGGTCCACCGGACGACGGCGCGCCCGCCAACTGACGAGGCTCCGCCGCTCAGGCTGTCTGTCGTCCGGCGCCATGTGCGCGAGAAGACACTTGCCGGGCTTCCCACCCAGGCTGCGGGAAGTGTGGCGCGTACCGCGGGAGGTCGATCGTGGTGCACGGTGGCGTGTTCATCAACTATCGCGGCGAGGACAGTGGCGGCTACGGAGCACTGCTGTACGCGGAGCTGTCCCGCCGTTTCGGCCCTGCGACCGTGTTCCTGGACAGCGAGTCCATCACCGCCGGGGCTGACTTCGCGGTGCAACTGCTCGACCGGGTGCGGCAGGCGCGGGCGGTTTTGGCGGTGATCGGCGTCCGGTGGCTGACCGCGGCCGGTCCCGATGGTCGGAGGCGGATCGACGACCCGGCCGACTGGGTGCGACGTGAACTGGTGGAGGCATTGGCGGCCGGGGTACGCATCATCCCGGTGCTAACCGATCGCGCCAGCATGCCGACCGAGGCCGACCTGCCGGCCGATCTTGCACTGTTTGGGCGATGCCAGTACCGCCGGTTGCGGCACCGTGAGGCCCTCGCGGACATCGGCAAGCTGGTCCTCGAGCTGACCGCGTTGGACGACGCTCTGCACGCCGCAGCCGCCGCGCAGGCCCCACTCTTGCCGGCGATCTGCCCGGTACCGAACCAGCTTCCGGCGGCCGCCCGACACTTCACCGGTCGGGAGCGGCAGCTCGCCCAGCTGGTAGAGCCTCGTGGTGACGCGGGAGCGCCGATTGTCTCCATAGTGGCCGGCATGGCCGGCATCGGGAAGACCGCGCTGGCTGTGCGCGCCGCTCAACGCCTCACCGCCGACAACCGGTACCCGGACGGCTGCCTGTTTGTGGATCTGCATGGCTGCAGCGGCCGAACCCCCACCGACCCCGGCGACGCACTGGAAGCGCTGCTGCGCGGACTTGGGGTGCCCGGCGCACAGATCCCCCCGGGCGCCCAAGCACGCGTCGGGCTGTACCGCACTCTCACCGCCCACCGGCGGGTGCTGATAGTGCTGGACGACGCTCGCGACGATGCGCAGGTCCGGTCGCTGCTTCCCTGCGCACCGACCTGCCGCGCACTTGTCACCAGCCGCCGACGGCTGGCCAGCCTGGATGACGCCGATCATGTCACCCTGGACAGTCTCCCGCTGCCCGAAGCCATCCAGCTGTTCCGCACCATCGTCGGGGAACAGGTTCACGGCGACGGGCAGACCGTCCAAGGCATCGTGCGGCTGTGCGGGCTGCTGCCGCTGGCGATCCGCATCGCCGCCGCCCGCCTGAAGGCCGACAAGCACCTCGACGAGCGCGCGCTGTTGCGCCAACTCGAGGCGGCGCGTGACCTGGAGCTGCTGCGCAGACCCGCCTACTGCAGCCGGCTTGACGTGCTCGACGACGGGGACCGCAGCGTACTGGCGGCCCTGGAGGTGTCCTTCCAGCAGTTGCCCGCCGAGCAGCAGCTGGCGTTCGCTAAGCTTGGTCTGCATCCCGGCCTGGAGTTCGAGCCCTACGCCGCGGCCGCTCTGTTCGACGGCACTCCCGGCGCCGCCGGCCGGCTGCTCGCCGGCCTGGAAAACGTCAACCTTCTCGACCAACCGGCTCCTGGCCGATACCGCTTCCACGATCTGACCCGCGCCTACGCCAGCACCCGGCGCTCGGCCACCCAGGCGGTCGCCACGGCCGCCCTGCTCCGGCTGTACGGGCACTACGCCCGGACCGCCTTGGCCGCTGCCGATCTGGCATACCCGTCCCAGATCCGGCCGCCACGGGCTGCGCCACCGGGCACTGGCACCGCCCGTGAGCTGGCTGACCAGGCGGTCGCGCTGGCGTGGCTGGACGCCGAGCTGGCCAACCTGCTCGCCACCGCACATCACGCCGCAGCCGGCGGCCAACACGCCCACACCACCTGGCAGTCCGCCGTCCTACACCGACACCTGCGGGTCCGCGGCGCTTACTCTGCGGCAGAGGCCCTGCACGGGGCCGCCCTGAGACTGGCCGGAACCGATGGCGACCGACCGGCCGAGCTCGCCGCGCTCACCCATCTCGGCTGGACCCACCACATACAGGGTCGGTCCGCTGCTGGGGCCGACTGCTTCCTCCGAGCCGTGGAACTGGCCCACGCCATAGGCGATCCGGCGGCCGAAGGCGCCGCGCTGACCGGCCTTGGATACGTCCACCACGGACAGAGCAGGTACAGGTTGGCGACCAGATACCTCGCCCGGGCGGCCGAGCTGGCCCGCTCGACCAACAACACCGCCGATGAAGTCGACATCCTGATCGGGCTTGGATACGTCTACCATCCACAGGGCCGGTATGACCGGGCACTCGACTGCTACGCCCACGCGGTGAAGCTCGCTGAGGCGAACGGCAACGCCTCAGCTGAACTGGACGCCTTGACAGGCCTCGGCTGGGCCCACGGCGCGCAGGGCCGGTACGAGCCGGCGACCAACTGCCTGACTCGTGGGCTGGAGTTGGCCCGCGCGACCGGCAACCCGGTCGGAGAAGCCGGCGCGTTGAACGGCCTTGGCTTCGTCCACATGGCACAGGGCCGGTACGCGCTGGCGATCGAGTGCCAGACCCGGGCACTGCAGCTGGCCAGGGCCGCCGGCTATCTAATAGGCGAACTCGCCGCGCTAGGCGTCCTCGGCTGTATCTATCTGGCGCTGGGTCGCTACGGGCCGGCGCGCGACTGCTACCAGCATGTCCTCGATCTCGCCCGCTCGGCCGGCAGCAGCAACTGGCAGTTCGAAGCCCAACTCGGCCTTAGCCGCGCCGACTGCGGGACAGGCCATCCCGACCGCGCGCTCATCCACGGCCGGCTCGCCCTCCACATCGCCCGCACCGTCAACCATCGACCAGACCAGGCGCGCGCACTGGACTGCCTGGCCCACGCCTACCATGCGCTAAATCGCGCCAACCACGCCCGTCGCCACTGGCAGCAGGCTCTGGACATCCTCTTCGATCTCGGCGTACCGGCCGCTGAAGATGTCACGGCCGCGAACCTGCGCGCCCGGCTGGCCGATCTCGAGGCCGCTACCACGTAGACACACGTAGACATCCGCTGCTGCGGCGGCTACGGGCCAGGGACAGCGGCAGGCCAGGTGTACGACGGTCCCGGGGCTCGACCACGCCCGGACCGTCGAGTTGAGCTGACGTAAGCCGAGTGAGGTTTCTACGATTTAGTGGCGGGCGCCATGTCGGGGTGATCACTTGGATCCGCCCTCCAACGGCCGGTACATGACGTCGACCCTGCGGTCACGGGTCCACTCCGATCGTTGGCGTTGCGAGATCCCGTACACAAAGGCTGGTGCCTGTTGCTCGGCTGACCCCGGAAGACCCGAACCGCCGAAAGCTTGGCCAGCTTCTGCGCCTCGTCGAGCTGGCGCTCCGCCTGAGAACCTGCTCGGCAAAGCGGAGTGGGTCGATGAGACAGTCCTCGGCAGGCACGCCGACGGGGGCGAAGAGATCCTGCGCGGTCAGGTGAATGTTCTGGTAGTCGATCACGACACACTTGCGGACGCACTGCCCTCCAACAAAACCCGCCAGTCCCAGAGGGTGGCGGGGAGCAATGCGTGATTATAGCATCGGTCAGGCTTGCCGGGAACCGGACGGCGCATCCGGTATCGGGCACAGCGGCGCGATCAGGGTGGGCCGGTGGCGAGGGCCTGGCGGGCGCGGTGGACGAGGGCCGGCACCCGGGCGCCCAGCTCCTCGAAGCCGGCGCCCACGGTCTGACCGGCGAGGTAGCGCCGGTGGATCCCCTCGCTGACGACCGCCAGCTTGTAGTAGCCGAGGGCGACGTACCAGCCCAGCTTGTCGAGCCGCACGCCCGGCCGCCGTCCGGCGTACGCCGCCACCAGCGCGGCCGGGGCCGGGAAGCCCGCGTCGGGCCGGAACGGCGTGGCCGGGCCGAGCCCGGCATGGGCCAGCTCGGTGTAGACCCAGAGCAACCCGACGTCGGCCAGCGGGTCGCCAACCGTGGCCATCTCCCAGTCCAGCACGGCGACGATCCGCCGCCGGCCGGCGTCGAACATCACGTTGTCCAGCCGGTAGTCGCCGTGCACCACCCCGGGCGGGCCCGACTCCGGTACGGCGGCGGCCAGCAGCGCGGTGACCTCCTCTAGCTCCGGCAGCTCCCGGGTCCGCGAGCGTTCCCACTGCTGGTGCCACCGGGCGACCTGGCGGGCCAGGTACCCCGGCCGGCCCAGCCCGCCCAGCCCCACCTCGGCCGGCACCACCGCATGCAGCGCGGCCAGGACCTCGACCAGCGCCATGCCACAGGCCGCGGCCTGGGCCGGCGAGAGGTCAGCGGTCTGCGCCGGCTCGCGCAGCACCACCCCGTCGACGTACTCCATGACGTAGAACGGCGCGCCGAGCACCGACTCCTCGGCACAGTGCAGCAGCACCTGCGGCACCGGCACCGCCGTGCTGGCGAGCGCGGCCAGCACCCGGTGCTCCCGGCCCATGTCGTGCGCAGTCGGCAGCACATGCCCCAACGGCGGCCGGCGTACCGCCCAGACCGACGCGCCGTCGGTGACCCGGTAGGTCAGGTTGGACCTGCCACCGACGATCCGCTCGGCGGTGAGCTGGCCGGCCAGCCCACCAGGCAGGTGCCCGGCGAGGTATGCCGCCAGCCTGTCGACGTCCAGCCCAGGCTGGCTGCTCTCGCTCGGCACCATGGTCAGCCGATCGTGGCGCGGATCTGGGCGCCGCCGTCGACCACGATGGTCTGGCCGGTCATCCACCGCGACTGCGCGCCGACCAGGAACACCGCCGCGTCCGCGATGTCCGCCGGCTCGCCGATCCGGCCGAGCGGCAGCGCCGCGTTGAGCCGCGGCTCGTGGCCCTCCCAAAGCGCCCGGGCAAGCTGGGTACGGACGATGCCGGGGGCGATCGCGTTGACCCGGACCTTCGGGGCCAGCTCGGCGGCGAACTGCCGGGTGAGGTGGATCACCGCGGCCTTGGTGGCGTTGTAGAAGCCGATGCCCGGCTCGGTCAGCAGCCCGCCGATCGAGGCCATGTTCACGATCGTGCCGCCGCGCTCGGCCATCCCGAGCCGCCACGCCACCTGCGTCCACAGCACGATGGAGAGCTGGTTGACCTGCACCGTCTTCATGGCGGCGGCCGGCTCGATGTCGACCATCGGGCCGTAGTACGGGTTGGTGCCGGCGTTGTTGACCAGGATGTCGACGCCGCCGAACTCCTCGACCGCGGCGGCGACGCAGGCCCGCGCCTGGTCCGGCTCGGCGACGTGCGCGGCCCTGGCCAGCACCCCGACGCCCGGGTACGCCGTACGCAGCTCGGTCGCGACGGCGTCCAGCGACCCCTGCCGGCGGGAGGCGAGCATGACGTTCGCGCCTTCGGCGGCAAGTGCCGTCGCGATCGCCCTGCCGATGCCGCGGGACGCGCCTGTGATGACAGCGGTCCTGCCGGCCAGTCCGGTCCGCATCGTCTCGCCTCTCTTGCTGTGTACGCGTCATGCTCCGCGCGCATCGTCCTGGGCGTCGTCCCTGGGCGCCGTGCTGAGCGAACTGTATGTATAGGAGCGCCTAGATGGAGATTCGCGGATCGGTCGTCGTCGTGACCGGGGCGGCCCTGGGCATCGGCGCCGCGCTGGCCCGCCGGTTCGCCGCCGAGGGGGCGGCCGGGGTTGCGGTCTGTGACCTCGACGGCGACGACGCCGCCGCGGTGGCCACGGAGATCGGGGAACGCACCGATGCCAAGGCGATCCCGGTGACCGCCGACATCACCATCGAGGCCGACGTACGGGCGCTGGTGGAGCGGACCGAGAGCGAGCTGGGGCCGATCGACCTGTTCTGCTCCAACGCCGGGATCGCCACCGGGCTCGGCCTCGGCGCCCCGGACGAGTGGTGGGAGGCAGCCTGGGCGGTGAACGTGCTGGCCCACCTGTACGCCGCCCGTGCCGTCGTACCCCGGATGCTGGAGCGTGGCCACGGCTACCTGCTGCAGACCTGCTCGGCGGCCGGGGTGCTGATCCAGCCCGGCGACGCGCCGTACAGCGTGACCAAGCATGCTGCGGTGGCGTTCGCCGAGTGGCTGGCGCTGACGTACGGCGACCAGGGGCTGCGGGTCAGCGCGCTGTGCCCGCAAGGGGTGCGCACTGACCTGCTGATGACCGGGCTGGCGACCGGCACCGCCGCGGCCAAGGCTGTCATCGCGGCCGGCGCCCTGCTCGAACCGGAGGATGTCGCCGCGGCCGCCGTCGAGGGCGTGCGAGCTGAGCGGTTCCTGATCCTGCCGCACCCGGAGGTCGCCGAGCTCATGCGGCGCAAGGCCGACGACCCGGGCCGGTGGCTGGCCGGGATCGGGCGGCTGGTGGCGATGCTGGGCGCCCAGCAGCCGACCTGACCGGCCTATGCTGTGGCCACACTGTAGGCGACCAGCAACAGCGCGACCGCGAACAGGATGGCGCCCGCCGTGCTGAGGCTGTTGCCGCGGGACCAGGCGCCTGGCTGGCCGACCGCCATATGCACGAAGAACCCTCCGGACTGGGCCAGGACGCCAACCAGGAGCAACAGGCAGACGGTCCATTGAAGGCCGGCGCTGATGCCGAGGCCGGGGCGGCCCAGGATGTCCAGCGTGACCAGGCTCAGCACGAGCAGCACGCCGGCATGCGCGTGGCCGGCCCGGAAGTAGGTGTGCTGGAAGTCGGTGAGCTTCTCCTTCGGGATGAGGCGCAGCAGCGAGAAGCCGCCGAACATCACGGTCGGGATCGAGATCAGCACGATGACGGTGAACAACTGGACCGGGCCATCCATGAGCTGCCATCCGTTTCGGTCAGGCCCCGCCGGGGGCTGCGGTACGGCCCGAAACTTACCGTGTGGTCACCTCTCGGCGTTGTGGTGACCTCTTGGGGTCTCGAGGCAACGATAGGTCACCACAACGCCGGCAGGTGACCACACGGGCGGGCCGGGCAACGACAGGTCACCACAACGCCGACAGGTGACCACAATCCGCGGGGGGTCAGCGGGCGGCGAGACGGGTGAGCATCGGCTGCGCGGCGTCATGCAACGCGGTGCGCTCGGCCGGGGTCAGCTCGTCCAGCACCGCCCGCCAGCCGGCCAACCGGACCGCGTCGAGCTCGGCAGCAAGCGTACGGCCGTCCGTGGTGGCCTCCAGTCGCTTGCTGCGCCGGTCCCGGTCGTCCTCGGTGCGCTCGACGTAGCGCAGTCGGACGAGATGGTCCGTAGCCCGGCTGGTCGCCGGCCCCGACAGGGAGAGCCGGTCGGCCAGCTCCTTCACGCTCAGGCCGGCCCGCGAGCCGGCCAGCACGCCGAGCGCCTTGTACTGCGTCATCGACAACTGCGCGCCGTCGAGCCGCGCGACGAGGTCACCGCCTGCCCGCGCCTGCAGCCCGGCGAACAGGTCGAGCAGGGTCTGCGCCGTCGTCCGTGAGCTCGCCATGCCCGGACGCTACGCGAGAATGACACTCCGCACATCTGATGTCGCATGAACTAAATGTGTAGCGCATTAAATACATCATGCATTGAATGCGTCACAAACTTGGTGTTTCGCTCACCAGGCTCGCAGCACATCTGGTGCGTTACGCATCTAATGTCCATGGGCAGCTCCAGGCCCGGGCCATGCGGAGCAGCCGGGGTCGCCCGTACGGCGGGTGGTAGGGACAGCCGGCCGCTGGCAGGGTGGGGGAGTTCATGCTCGAGGAGAGGGGCCTGATGAGGGTTCGTCGCCGGGCCGTGGCCATGGGTGCCGCGGTTGGCGCGGTGCTGGCAGCCGCGGGCCTGGCCGTGACCGCGCCCGCCGTCGCCCTGCACCAGCAGTCCAGCCAGGGGGAGCGGCCCGGCACCGCCCAGCCGCTGACCGGCTCGGCGGTCAAGCAGCCGGTTGCCACCGGCTACGGCGGCGCAGTGTCCACGGTGGACCTCGACGCCAGCCAGGCCGGTCTGGCGGTGCTCCGCCGGGGCGGGAACGCGGTCGACGCCGCGGTGGCCGCCGCCGCGACCCTCGGGGTGACCGAGCCGTACTCGGCGGGCATCGGCGGCGGCGGGTTCTTCGTCTACTACCAGGCCCGCACCCACCGGGTGCTCACCCTGGACGGCCGGGAGACCGCACCCCGGGCGATGGGCCCGACCGCGTTCGTCAACCCGGCCACCGGGCTACCGCTGCCGTTCGCCGACGCGGTGACCAGCGGACTCTCGGTCGGCGTCCCCGGCACGCCAGCCCTCTGGTCCGACGCGCTGCGCGCGTGGGGGACAACCAACCTCGGACAGGCCCTCCGGCCGGCCATCGCGGTGGCCGAGCGCGGGTTCACCGTCGATGCGACGTTCCAGCAGCAGACCGCGGCCAACGCGGCCCGGTTCGCCCACTTCAGCTCCACCGCGGCGCTGTACCTGCCGGGCGGCCAGCCGCCCGCGGTCGGCTCGACCTTCCGCAACCCGGACCTGGCCCGCACCTACCGCCGGCTCGCCCGGTCCGGGGTGGGCTGGCTGTACGGCGGCGGGCTGGCCGCGGACATCGTGCGTACGGTGCACGCCCCACCGCTGGCCCCGGGCAGCACCTACAATGCCCGGCCGGGCCTGCTGGAGCCCGCCGACCTGGCCGCCTACCGGGCCGTCCCGCGCACGCCGACGCACGTGACCTACCACGGGCTGGACGTCTACGGCATGGCACCGCCGTCCTCCGGCGGGTCCACCGTCGGCGAGGCGCTGAACATCCTGTCGAACGTCGACCTGTCCCCGGCCGACCGGGTCTCCGCGCTGCACGACTACCTGGAGTCCACCCGGCTGGCCTTCGCCGACCGCAACCGCTACGTCGGCGACCCAGCGGCCACCGGCGTGCCGCTGGCCGAGCTGCTCTCCCGGGGCTTCGCCAAGGAGCGGGCCTGCCTGATCGACCCGGCGCACGCCGCGACCAGCCCGGTCCCGCCGGGCAGCCCGGACGGCGACTACGCGGGCTGCCCGGCACCGGCCGGGTCGGGCCACGCCGAGCCGTACGAGGGCCGGGACACCAGCAACCTCGTCACCGCCGACCGGTGGGGGAACGTGGTGGCCTACACCCTGACCATCGAGCAGACCGGCGGCAGCGGCATCGTGGTCCCCGGGCGCGGCTTCCTGCTGAACAACGAGCTGACCGACTTCAACTTCGCCCCGACCCAGGGCGCCGCGCCCGACCCGAACCTGCCCGGCCCGGGCAAGCGGCCGCGCAGCTCGATGGCACCGACGATTGTCCTGCGCGACGGCCGGCCGCTGCTCGCCGTCGGGTCGCCGGGCGGCGCGACGATCATCACCACCGTGCTGCAGGTGCTGCTGAACCGGCTCGACCTCGGCATGAGCCTGGCCGACGCGATCGCCGCGCCCCGGGCCAGCCAGCGCAACGGCGCCAACACCGAGGGCGAGCCGGCGTTCCTGGCGCTGTACCAGGCGGCCCTGCAGGCGCGCGGTCACAGCTTCACCACCAACCCGGAGATCGGTGCCGCGACCGGACTGGAGCTTCTCGGTCACGGCCTGGTCACCGCCGCGGCCGAGCCGGTACGGCGAGGTGGCGGCAGTGCGCTGGTGGTGCACCCGAGCGGCTGACCCCGCGCGCCCGGGTCAGCCGCTCGGGTGGTCGAGGAGACGGCATGCAGCCAGTCAGCCAGTCAGCCGGCCGGGGCGGCGACCAGCTCCGCGGCCGGCAGGTCCTCCCGATGCACCTTCAGCAGCACCGCAATCACCACCGCGGATGCCAGCAGCAGCCCACCGCCCCAGGCAAACGCCGTGGTGTAGCCGTGCACCAGCCCCTCAAGCTGCCCGGCCGAGCCAGCCACCGCGTGCGTGGCGAGATACCCGGTGACAGCAGTGGCATAGATGGTGTTCAGGAGTGCGGTGCCGAGTGAGGCGCCGACCTGCTGGGTGGCGTTCAGGGTCGCGCTGGCGGCGCCGGCATCGTGATCGGGCACCCCGATCAGCGCCAGGTTGGACAGCGGCACGAAGGTCAACCCGAGGCCGAAGCCGAGGACGAGCGCGGCCGGCAGCACGTGTACCGCGTAGCTGCTCGTGACGCCGACCTGGGTCAGGTAGAACATCGACGACGCGGCGGTCAGCGAGCCGGCGACCATCAGCGGTTTCGGCCCGATCCTCGGCATCAGGCCGGTCGCCAGGCCCGCCGCGACGAGCACCCCGGCGGTGATCGGCAGGCAGGCGACACCGGCCTGCAACGGCGTGTACCCCAGCACGACCTGGAAGTAGTAGATAAGGAACAGGAACGCGCCGAACAGCCCGGCCCCGGTCAGCACCGAGGCCAGGAACGCGCCGCCGCGGTTGCGGTCCAGCAGGATCCGCATGGGCAGCAGCGGGTTCTCCGACCGGATCTCGACCAGCACGAACGCCACAAGCAGCACCACCCCGGCCGCGACGAACGCCATCGTGGCCGGCGCGCTCCACCCGTCCGTGGCCGCCTTGGTGAAGCCGTAGACCACCGAGACCAGGCCCGCGGTGGCGAGCACCGCGCCGGGGACGTCGTACCGGGTGTTGCCGTGCGCCCGGCTCTCCGGCACCAGCGGGATTGCCAGGGCCAGCGCGACCAGCGCCACGGGGATGTTCACCAACAGGCACCAGCGCCAGTTCGCGTACTCCGTCAGCACCCCGCCGAGCAGCAGGCCGACCGCTGAGCCGCCGCCCGCGATGGCCCCGAACACGCCGAACGCCTTGGCCCGTTCCTTCGCCTCAATGAACAGCACCGTCATCAGCGCTAGCCCGGCCGGCGCGAGCAGCGCCCCGAAGACACCCTGGAGCGCCCGGGCGGCGAACAGCACCGACCCGCCGTTGGCCGCGCCGCCCAGTGCGGATGCCACCGCGAAGCCGATCGCGCCGACCAGGAAGGTGCGCTTGCGGCCCCAGTAGTCGGCGATCCGGCCGCCGAGCAGCAGCAGGCCGCCGAAGGTCAGCGTGTACGCGGTGACCACCCACTGCCGGTCGACGTCGGTGATGCCCAGGTCCCGCTGTGCCTGCGGCAGTGCGATGTTTACGATGGTGGCGTCCAGCACCACCATGAGCTGGGCAATCGAGATCACGACCAGCGCGGCCCAGCGGCGTGGATGGGGCTCGACCGGTGCCTCGCTCACCGCGACGGTTCTCTCGTCAGCGGCGATGCCCCTCTCAGGCACGATGGTCTCGCCAGACATGTGGCCCCCTGAATGCGGTTGTGGCGTCGTTGCGCCGGTCCTTACCCGTAGGAGCCTAGATTGTCTGACCAACCGATTATTTGGTCGGGTCCTGGATACGAGTCGGGTTACGAAATGCTGAGGCCGCGTTATCGGCTTGCCCGCTCGGCTCCGCTGCCGGCACCGTGGGCGTCATGCGGGATGTGGCGGTCGGCTTCGGGCTGGGCTTCCTCGTCGCCGCGCAGCTCGGGCCGATGTCGCTGTTCCTGATCCGGTGCACGCTGCGCGGCGGGCTGCGGGCCGGGATCGCGGTCGGGGCCGGGATCGCGGTGGTCGACGCGCTGTACGCCGCGGCCGGAGCGGCTGGGGCAGCGCCGCTGCTCGCCGTGGACGCGCTGCGGGTCGGGCTCGGTCTGCTGGGTGCGGCGGTGCTCGGGGTGCTCGGCGCACGCACCCTGCTGACCGCGGTGCGGGTGCGGGCCAGGCAGGAGGTGGCCGCCGATGTGGCCAGCCCGGTGCGAGCGTTCGGCGCGGCCCTGGCCGGTACGGCGTCCAACCCGGCGACCATCGCGTCCTGGGCGGCTATCTTCGCCGCGGCCTCGGTCGGGACCGGGGCGGCCGCGCCGGCCCTGGTGGCTGGGGTTGGCCTGGGCAGCGCCACCTGGGTGAGTGCGCTGGTGGCCGGGGTGGCGCTCGGTCGGCGGGCGCTCGGCCGGCGTGCAGTCCGGGCCGCCGACGTGCTCGCGGGCGGTGCGCTGGTCGGGCTGGCCGGCATGCTCGGCTACCGGGCGTCAGTTGACATAATGTAGATTATCGGCTCGCCTCCCACCTCGCATGGCGTTGTGGTCACCTGTCGTTGCCCGGCCCGCCCGTGTGGTCACCTGTCGGCGTTGTGGTGACCTTTCGTTGTCCGGTGACCCCAAGAGGTGCCCACTTGTCGCGAAATCTTCGCGCCAAGAGCGGGCGGGTCAGGGCGGGCTAGCTGGCGGCGCTCGTCACCGCGATACGGAGCACACCGGCGAACCACGGTGTAAACAGCTCGGGCCGCTCGGCCAGCTCCGCGTGCAGGACCGGCACGTCGGCCCACCGCCAACTGTCCACCTCGGACGGCGCCGGCTCGGGGTCGGCGCTGGTCCGGCCGACCAGCACGTGGTCGTGCTCGCGCTCGACCCAGACCCCGCCCGGATCCGCGGCGTAGTAGCGGTACACACCGACGTCGGTCAGCCCCGGCGCGGCCATGCCGAGCTCCTCGGCGAGGCGGCGGGCCGCCGCGGCACAGGGGCTCTCCCCCGGCGCCGGATGGCTACAGCACGTGTTCGACCAGAGCCCGCCGAACCGGGACTTGTCCAGCGCCCGTCGCTGCAGCAGGATCCGCCCGGCCGGGTCGAAGAGCAGCACCGAGAACGCCCGGTGCAGCAGCCCCGGCGCCCGGTGCG
Source organism: Mycobacteriales bacterium (assembly GCA_035476575.1). GTDB lineage: Bacteria > Actinomycetota > Actinomycetes > Mycobacteriales > JACQDL01 > DATILL01. The sequence continues at coordinate 13,292 of DATILL010000096.1, read as the reverse complement.
CCTCGTCCACCGGGCAGGCGCCGACCGGCGCGCCGTCGGAGTCGACCAGCTCGACCCACCGTTCAGGGCTCGTCGGGTTAGCGGTCATCGGAGCCTCCGGCTGCCGGCGTAGCGTGATCACAACACGGGACAGTGGCTGCCGAACACTGACGATCCTACGCACACCAGCCCACGCCACGCGGCCGGTTGACGCGATCTTGACCGGACACCTGACCGGGCAGGAGCCTGGTCCCATGCGCATCGCGGTGACGGGATCGTCCGGCCTGATCGGCTCGGCACTGCTGCCCGCGGCTCGGGACGCCGGCCATGAGGTGGTTCGGCTGGTCCGCCGCGAGGCCAGCGGACCCGACGAGATCCGGTGGGACCCGCCGCGCGGCGAGCTCGACCCGGCCGACTTGGCCGGCGTGGACGCCGTCGTACACCTGGCCGGAGCGGGTGTCCGCGACCACCGCTGGACTCCTTCGTACCAGGCCACGGTGCTGGCCAGCCGGGTCGACGGCACCCGCACCGTCAGCACCGCGCTGGCCGACGCGCTTGCCCGCGACGGCCGGCCCCGGACCCTGCTGTCCGCCTCCGGCATCGACTTCTACGGCGACACCGGGGACCGGGTCGTGGACGAGACCGATCCGCCCGGCACCGGCTTCCTGGCCGGGGTCTGCCGCCAGTGGGAGGCCAGCACCGAGCCGGCGCGGGCGGCCGGTGTCCGGGTCGCGACGCTGCGCACCGGCCTGGTGCTCGCGCCGAACGGAGGGCTGCTCGGCCCGGTGCTGCCGCTGTTCAGGCTCGGCCTTGGTGGCCGGCTGGGCTCCGGCCGGCAGTACTGGTCCTGGGTGTCGATGGCCGATGAGGTGGCCGCGATGCTGTTCCTGCTCGCTCACCCGGAGGTGTCCGGGCCGGTCAACCTGACCGGCCCGGTGCCGGTGACCAACGCCGAGTTCACCTCGGCGCTCGGCCGCGTGGTAGGCCGGCCTACCCTGCTTCCAGTACCGGGGCTCGCGCTGCGGATCGCACTCGGCGGGTTCGCAGATGAGGCCGTGCTGGCCGGGAAGCGGGTGCTGCCCCGGGCGTTGGGGCAGGCCGGGTTCCGGTTCCGGCACGGCACGGTCGAGGAGGCGCTGCGATGGGCGGTCCGCGACCCATAGGCGATCGGCCCATAGGCGATCGGTCCGGCGACGCCCGCGCCGGGCTCGCCGCGAGCTATGCGCGGTGCCGCCGGATCCACGCCGAACATGGCCGGTCCTACTACCTCGCCACGCTGCTGCTGCCTCGCTGGAAGCGCCCGCACGTGCACGCGCTGTACGGGTTCACCCGGCACGCCGACGACATCGTCGACGATCCCGGCTCGCCGCTCTCGGCCCGGCAGCGGGCCGAGCGGCTGGCTGGCCTGCACACCGAGCTACGGGCGGCGCTGGCTGGTGACCCGGTGACCGACCCGATCCTGCCCGCCGTGGCGCACACGGTGCGGGCGTTCGGCATCGCCACCGCGGACCTGGACACCTTTCTCGCCTCGATGACGGCCGACACCATCCAGTCTGGGTACCAGAGCTACGCCGACCTGCTCGGCTACATGGAAGGCTCGGCGGCCGCGATCGGCAGCATGATGCTGCCCATCCTGGCACCGTCCGATGTGGACGGTGCCCGGGAGCCCGCCCGACAGCTCGGCTTCGCCTTCCAGCTCACGAACTTCCTGCGCGACGTCGGTGAGGACCTGGACCGGGGCCGGGTCTACCTGCCGACACGGGACCTGGCGGCCTTCGGCCTCACCCGGGACCATCTCCGCGCCGATCGTGCCACCGGCCGGGCCAGCCAGCCGCTGCGGGCGCTGCTGCGTTTCGAGGCCGGTCGGGCGCACGACCACTACGCCCGCGCCGAGCCTGGCATCAACCTGCTCGCCCCGTCGTCCCGGCCATGCATCCGGGCCGCGCTGGAGCTGTACCGGGGCATCCTGGACGAGATCGAGCGGGCTGACTTCGAGGTGCTGCGGGCTCGGGTGCGGGTGCCGCGGCGCCGCCGGCTGGCCATCGCGGCCCGGCACCTGGTCGCGGCCCGGGCCGCTGAGCGGGCCGAACGGCGGGCCCCGGCGGCAGGTTAGCGAAGGGCGGCCTGGATCGTGGCCAGCGCGCCCGCCAGGCTGGTGGGCCGTAGCACGCCGGCTGGCAGCCGGTCCGTCCGCCAGCCGGGGCCCATCGCCAGCAGCGCACGGCCAGGCAGGTCCATCTCGGCCAGGATGCCCGGCCGGGCCAGCCGGCTCAGGTGCGCCCATACGGCGATCACGCTCGGCCCGGTCCGGCGTACCGCGTCGCGCAGCGCCTCGGTCGGGACCCGCGCGCCGAGCTGGACCACGGTGATCCCCTCCTCGGCCAGCGCGGCGGCCAGCGCGTTGATCGGCAGCGTGTGCTGCTCGTCCGCGACGCAGGCCAGCAGCACCGGCCGGCCACTGCCGGGCGGCGATGACGACGGGAACGGCACCGACCCCAGCGCGGCGGTCACGCCGTTGCTCAGCAGGTGCTCGATCTCGATCCCGCATCTGGTCCGCGCCCACCGTCGGCCGGCCGCGACCAGGGTGGGCAGCACCATCCCGTCCCATGTCGCCAGCACGCCCTCGCGAGCCAGCGAGGTCTCCACCAGCCGGCGTACCTCGATGGCGTCCAGCCGCACCGCGGCCCGGGCCAGGCCGCGTGCCTCCGGCCCGGCCCGCCCGACCGGGAGCGCATACCCGCCGCCGTCACGCCGACCCAACCCGGCGACCGCGACCGGGTCGGCGTCCAGCCCGCCGCGGACCAGCCGGGCCGCCACCGCGGGCGGCACCCCGTCGAAGGTCAGCCGGCGCATCCGCTCCAGCCGGGCCAGGTCGATCGCGGTGTACCGCCGGTGCTGCCCGGCCTGGTGGCTGCTCGGACCGAGGCCGTAGCGGCGGTCCCAGGTGCGCAGGGTGGAGACCGCGACCCCGAGCCGCTGCGCGACAGCACCGGCCGTGAGCACCAAATCACTGCCGGTCATGCCGCCATCTTCTCGTGTTTGTAATGGTTCACAGTGGCTCCGGCGTTCATTCCCGGGAAGAAGGTATGAGGGAGGTTCACGAAGGGATCCCGATGGCTCAGGTCCGGCCGGCGACTGCCCGGCCCACCGCGCTGGCCGGCGGCTGGTCGGCCGCGCTGGCCGGCGTCCTCGCCGGCGCGGTGGGGGTGGGTGCCGGCGAGCTGGCGGCGGTGGCCATCCGGCCGGAGGCGGCGCCGCTGGTCGCCGTCGGGAGCGAGGTGATCGACCGTACGCCGGCCTGGCTGAAGGACGTCGCGGTGCGCAGCTTCGGCACGGCCGACAAGGCGGTGCTGCTGGGCGGCATCCTGGCGCTGCTCACCCTGGCCGCGGCCGTGGTCGGGCTGCTGGAGCGCCGTTACCCGGCCGCCGGCCTTGCCGGCATCGTGGCTGTCGGGCTGCTCGGCGCGTACGCCGCCGTGCACCGTCCGGAGGCGCGGTTCGTCGACGCGGCGCCGTCGCTGCTGGGCGCGGTGGCAGGCTGCCTGGCCCTGACCAGGCTGATCCGGGCGGTGCCAGCCGGCGGCACACCGGGCGGGCCGGTCGGTGCCGCGGCCGGGCTCGGCCCGGACCGGCGCGGGTTCCTGCGCACCGCGGCTGTCGCGGCCGGGGTCGCCGCGGCGGCAGAGGTCGGGGGCCGCTGGCTACAGGACCGCCGGTTCACCGCCCGCCGGTCGCGGCTGGCCGTGCGGCTGCCCGCCCCCGCCTCCCCCGCCGGCCCGGCATCGTCCGTGGACCTCGGGGTGCCCGGCGCCAGCCCGTACGTCACCCCGAACGCTGGCTTCTACCGGGTCGACACCGCCCTCATCGTCCCCCAGGTGCCCGCGCAGACCTGGTCGCTGCGCATCCACGGCATGGTCGACCGGCCCGTCACGATCTCCTACGCCGAGCTGCTGCGCCGCCCGACGGTCGAGCGCCTCATCACCCTGACCTGCGTGTCCAACGAGGTCGGCGGCCCCTACGTAGGCACTGCCCGGTGGCTCGGCGTGCTCCTGGCGCCGCTGCTGAGGGAGGCGGGGGTGCGCCCGGGGGCCGACCAGCTCGTCGCCCGGTCGGCCGACGGCATGACCATCGGCACCCCAACGGCGATCGCGATGGACGGCCGGGACGCCATGCTCGCGCTGGGGATGAACGGTGAGCCGCTCCCCCTGGAGCACGGCTTCCCGGTCCGGATGGTCGTCCCCGGCCTGTACGGCTACGTCTCGGCCTGCAAGTGGATCGTCGACCTTGAGCTGACCACCTTCGACGCCTACGACCCGTACTGGGTGGCGCGCGGCTGGGCGAAGCAGGCCCCGATCAAGACCGAGTCCCGGATCGACACGCCGCGGGCAGGTGCCGGGCTGGCCGCCGGCCGGGTCGCGGTGGCCGGCGTGGCCTGGGCGCAGCACCGCGGCATCCGCGCCGTCGAGGTCCGGGTCGACGGTGGCCCGTGGGAGCCGGCCCGGCTGGCCGGCCAGCCGACCACCGACGCCTGGCGGCAGTGGGTCTACGACTGGGACGCGGCGCCCGGGCGGCACACCCTGGAGTCACGGGCCACCGACGGCACCGGCCAGCCGCAGACCGGCCAGCGGGTCGAGCCGTTCCCGGACGGCGCCACCGGCTGGCACCGCATCGAGGTCGTGGTCGTCTAGCCCGCGCCGGTTAGTCGAGCTGCCCGGCGGCCACCGGCTGGTCAGCGCACCACCAGATGTGCGCCAGCTATGACCCGGTCCCGCGCCTTGCGCAGGTCGGCAGCCAGGAGCTGCTCCTTCGTGACGCCCATGAAGTAGAGGATCTCCTCATGGTTCGTGGTGTCGGCGAAGTTCTCGAAGCCGACCCGATAATAGAGGTCCAGCGTCGTGGGCGCCGGGGCGCGGTCGGGGGCCTCATCGGTGCGTATCGCATCCAGGATGGCCGGCACGTTGTAGCGCAGGTTCACCGCCGACCGGTGGTAGAAGTTCTCACCGTCGAACTGGACGAGCGGCAGTGACTCGGCCGGTTGCCCATGCGGACGGTCGTCCCGCCTCCGGAAGACTGGGTGGGTGAGCAGGTCGTACTCGAACACCTCGTCCAGGATCGGGGCGACTGCCGCGGGCAGCACCGGACGCACCGACTCCCGCCACCATCGACGCAGCAGGCGTTGTGCCTCGCCACCGCTGAGCAGGTAGCTCAGCGCCGGCCCGTACGCATCCTGGTCAGCCGCGCTGCGCACCAAGGCGGCGCGCAGCGGTTCGGCCGCTGGGTCGTTCGTGCCGTCGACCCATTCCTCGATGCTGCGCAGCAGCCGTGACTGGGTTATGCCGGCGAGCGCCCGTAGTGGCCCCCACACGTGCCGAAGCACCGTGTACTCGGCGAGGAGACGAGCCCAGAAGAGAAACCGTTGCATGCGCTGGTTCTCCGCGAAGCTGATCGTGTGGTGCGCTAACGAGTACTCGAAGTCGTCGTTGTCGCCGCGCACCGAGATGATGCCGTACTCCTCCTTCTTGTCGGAATACTGCGTGTTCGGCAGGAGCAGCAGCGGGTAGACCGCGATACGGGAGACCCGTCGAGCCAGCCGGTCATACCCTTCCATGAACGAGTCGACAGTCTCCCCCGGCGCTCCCCAGATAAGCTCGGCATAGCATTCGAGCCCTTCTCGTCCGAGCCAGGCGACCAGGTCTTCCCAGTCGTTGACCCTCATGTTCCGCCGGTTCATCTCGCGTAGCGCGGCGTCGTTCAGCGTCTGCAGCGAGAGTGTGAACGAGCTGCGCAGGCCAGCCGCCTTCATCTTGCGCACGATCGAGTAGAACACGTCCGACTTGTTCTTCGCCCAGGAGCTCTCCAGTGCCCGGGGATAGCCGTGCTCCTCGCGTACCTCGATGAGGTCGTCGACGAACTCCTCGTCGATCGGCAACAGGCCGAAGTTGGCGTCGCACAACGCGACGGTGTGTACCTTCAGCCGACCAAACACCTCCAGCTCGGCGCGCAACCGGTCGCGGCTGAACGCCTTCACCCGCTGGCCCACCGCGCCGCCCCAGTAGCAGAACGAGCACTTGTACGGACAGCCGCGGTTCGTCTCCATGAGGGCCACGTCGTAGCGGAACCGACCAGCCTGGTCGGTCAGCTCGATCGCGCCGGTGAGCACCGGCGACGGGATGATGTCCAGGTTCTCCAGCCGCGGCCGCTCCGGGGTGGTGCGAACCTCGCCCTTCTGGTCCCGGTACGAGATGCCTCGTATCCCGCTCAGGTCCTGGCAGGACGCGTCGTCGAGGTATGCGGTGAGCAGGTGTCCATTCACGGGGTGACGGCCTGTGAGCCTGTGAGCGGTACGCGGTACGCGGTACGCGGTACGCGGCATGCGGCATGCGGCATGCGGCATGTGATGCTTGGGCTTTTGGTTGGGGTTGAGCATGGTCGGCGGCTGTGTCCGGTGTGCCTGGTCTGCCTGCCGGGGCCGGGGAGCGGCGTGAGCTGGTTGCCCGGCTGCGGGCCGTTATCGAGGCGAGGGACACCGAGAACGCGGTGTTGCGTGGGGAGCTGACCGCGTTGCGGGAGTCGTTCTGGGTGCTGCGGGCGGAGCTGGAGACGGTTGTGGAGCGCGAGCGGCTGCTGGGGCTGAAGGTGGCCGGGCTGGAGCGCCGGCTCGGGCAGGACAGCACGAGCTCCGGGACGCCCGGCTCGAAGGAGGGCATCGGGGCGAGGGAGCGCCGTGAGGCCGGGAGGAGACAGGCCTCGGAGCGGGAGCGCCGTGAGGACCGCAAGCGCGGTGGCCAGCCGGGGCACCCCGGTGCCGGGCTGCGAGGGGACCTGGACCCGGATGAGCATCAAAGCGCGGATCCGCCGGGGCGGTGTTCGCGGTGCCGGAGCGGGCTGGCCGGCGCCCGGCCGGCCGGGCCGGGCTGGGCGCAGGTCTGGGACGTACGGTTCAGCAGGGTCGTGACCGAGTGGCTGCTGCCGGCTCTGGTGTGCCCGTGCTGCGGCACGGTGAGCGTGGCCGGGGCGTGCCGGGGCAGCGTGTCGTACGGGCCGGGGGTGAACACGGCGGCGCTGCTGCTGACCGGGTACCCAAACGTCCCGGCGGAGCGGGCCGCGGACCTGGTCGGCATGCTGAGCGGTGTCCCCGTCTCCGCCGGGTTCGTGGACAGGTCCAGCTCCCGGCTCGACGGCAGGCTGCAGGACGCCGGGTTCGATGAGGCGATGCAGGCCGCGCTGGCGGCTGAGCCGGCGCTGGGCGCGGAGGAGACCCCGGTCAACGTGGTCGCCCCGCAGCCGGACCCGCAGACCGGCAAGCCCCACGGCGCCCCGCACGTGCTGATCGTCCGCCCGCCGGGCGGCAAGCTCACCTGGCTGCAGGCCCTGACCTCCCGCAGGCACGAGGCGGTCACCGCGACCCTGGCGTTCCTCACCGGGCTCCTGATCGCCGACGGGTACGGCGCCTACCAGAAGCTGGACAAGCTCGCCGGGGTACAGCAGTGCTGCCAGCACATCATCCGCCGCTGCCGCGCCGTCGCCGGGCTCGGCCCCGGCAGTCCGCAGCCCTGGGCGCAGGACGTCATCGACATCCTGCGCCAGGCGCACAAGGTGATCGAGGACTCCCGAGCCAGGGGCGATCCCGCACCCGCAGCGCAGGTCCTGGCCGACCTGCGCCGGTGCTACGACGAGGCCGTCACCTTCGGGATCACACACAACCGGCACCGGGACCGCCACGACGGCAACCACCCCGGCTACGCACTCGCCACCTGGCTGCAGGACTACGCCCCTCCGGTGCGGCTGCTCACCCGCGAAGCCAGCGTGGACTGGACGAACAACGCCTCCGAGCAGGCAGCCAAGACCGCCAAACGGCACCAGGCCGTGCCCGGCTGCTGGCAGACCCACGCAACCTTGCAGCGCTGGTGCCGGATCCGCAGCTACCTCGACCCCGCACTCGCCCACGGCCTCACAGCTCTCGACGCCATCACCCAGGCACTCAAAGGAAACCCCTGCCCCCCCAGCCACCGCTGCCACCGAGCCACCCGCCGCACAAGAACCCCGTGAATGGACACTCGCTTTCCGCGTTTCATGTTCACAAGCACACCGACTACCGCCGGCCGCTGTCCACCTACGCCACAGCCTTCCGCGCCGTACGGGCATTGCACTTCTTCACACTGCGTTCTGCATAACCCTCTATCCACCCTGCCGCGTCCCGGCTACTCTATTTCGTTTTCAGCTACATACTGGAGTATGTGGCTATGTGGCAGTGTTGTCCCCGTACAGGTGTTCACTGTGGAGCCACCCGGGCGTGCGAGACTGCCCGACATGCCGCCCCGGTACCCGTTCCTGGACGCGCCGCTGCCCCTGGCCTTTGCCCATCGTGGGGCGGACACCGTGGTGGAGAACTCGATGGCCGCCTTCGAGTCGGTCCGCCGCCTCGGCTACCGCTACGTCGAGACCGACGTGCGGGCGACAGCGGACGGCGTGCTGCTCGCGTTCCACGACGCGACGCTGGACCGGGTCACCGATCGCACCGGCCGAATCTCCCGGCTGCCGTACGCCGAGGTGGCGCGGGCCCGGATCGGTGGCACCGAGCCGATCCCGCCGCTGGCCGACGTGCTGGGCGAGCTGCCGGAGCTGCGGCTGAACCTCGACGTGAAGGAGGCGGCGGCGGTCCGCCCGCTGGTCGAGCTGCTGCGCCGGACCAGGGCGGTCGACCGGGTCTGCGTCGGCTCGTTCTCCGACGCCCGGGTGACGGCGATGCGGTCCGCGTTCGGGCCGGCGCTGTGCACCTCCATGGGCCGGCGCGAGATCCTCCGGCTCCGGGCCGCGTCGTACCTGCCCAGGTCACGCCGTCCGGCGGCGGCCGGGTGTGTCCAGGTGCCGCCCCGGGTCGGGCCGGTGCCGGTGGCCGACCGCCGGCTCGTCGCGACCGCCCACGGCCTGGGCCTGCAGGTGCACGTCTGGACGGTGAACGACGCCGCCGAGATGAACCGGCTGCTCGACCTCGGCGTAGACGGCATCATGACGGACCAGGCCGAGCTGCTGCGTGACGTGCTGCGTACCCGCGGCCGTTGGCATGCCTGACTCCGTGCCGCCGGGAGAGATCGTGAGCGAGCGTGCGCGTGACCTGGCCGACGTGGCGCCGGACGCCGACACGCTGCGCCGGCAGCGCCGCGGCTGGTACTTCTACGGCTGGGCCAGCCATGCCTTTCCGACCACGGTGGTCGCGGTCTTCATGGGCCGCTACCTGGAGGCGGTCGCGAGCACCGCCGCCGGCGGCGCTGACGGCCGGGTGCACCTGCTCGGCATCCCGGTCCGGCCTGGCTCGCTGTTCGCCTATCTCATCAGCCTCTCGACGGCGCTGCTGGTGATCCTGATGCCGGTGGTCGGCGCGGTCGCCGACCGGACCGGGCGTAAGCGGGAGATCATGCTCGGGTTCGGCTGGCTCGGCGCCGGGGCGTGCGTCCTGATGTGGTTCGTCCGCGGCGGCAGATGGCCGCTCGGCGCGCTGCTGTTCTTCGTCGCGTTCCTCTCCTATAGCTGCGCGATCGTGGTCTTCCACTCGATGCTGGTCGACCTCGCCGAGCCGGCCGAGCGGGACCGGGTGTCGTCGTTCGGGTGGGCGCTCGGCTACCTCGGCGGCGGGGTGCTGCTGGCCGGGAACTTCGTCGTCTCGTTCCTCATTGACGACCGGGCGGTGGTGGCCCGGCTGTCGCTGGCTAGCGCCGGGGTGTGGTGGGCGGCGTTCGCCGTCGTCCCGTTCGTCGCGCTGCGCGGCCGGCTGGGCAGCGCTCGGCCGGTACGCCCGGCCGACGGTCCGGTGCTGCTGGCCGGCTTCCGCCAGCTCGCCGCCACGATCCGGCGGCTGCGCGGGTTCCCGGTCACGCTGGCGTTCCTGGTCGCGTTCCTGGTCTACAACGACGGCATCCAGACGGTGGTGACCCTCTCGGCGCAGTACGGTCAGTCGGAGCTGAGGCTGTCCGAGCCGGTCCTGCTGTCGGCGATCCTGCTGGTGCACTTCCTCGCCTTCGCCGGTGCGCTGCTGCTCGGCTGGCTGGCCCGCTTCCACGGGGCCAAGCGGGTGGTGCTGGGCAGCCTGGTGGTGTGGACCCTGGTCGTGGTCGGGGCGTACTTCCTGGCGGCGGGCAGCATCCTGCAGTTCTACGGGTTCGCGGTGGTGGTCGCGCTGGTCCTTGGCGGCAGCCAGGCGCTGTCCCGGTCGATGTTCAGCCACCTGGTGCCGCGCGGCGAGGAGGCGGAGTACTTCGGGCTGTACGAGGTGAGCAACTCGGGCACGAGCTGGCTCGGACCGCTGATCTTCGGCCTGGCGCTGCAGAACACCGGCAGCTACCGCACGGCGTTGGTCAGCCTCGTGGTCTTCTTCGTGGCGGGTTTCGCACTGCTGGCCGCGGTGCCGATCCGGCGCGGCATCCTGGCCGTGGGCAACACCCCGCCGGACCGGCTATGATACTCTCTGAACGACGCCCGACCAGCGCACTCATAAGGGCTACCTGCGCGTCGAACCTCACGGCAAGCCTGCGCGGCTAGCACCGACTGGCCTCCGCTTTCCATACGTTGGCATAGCGGGGGGACGTCGGAGTCTGTCGGTCGCCGCTGTCCGGTCTGGAACCACGGGCTGTGCCGCATCTCTGACGTGAGGTTCTAGACTCCGTTCGAGTTTGTTCAGCGGAGGTGGCCCCATGTCTCCAGGCAGTGGACGACCTGCGGGAAATCCGAGCCGCCGCACGCGAAAGTTCCGTTTCCGGTGCCGGAGCTGCGACAAGGTTGCTTGGCGTGGGGCAAATCTCCGCATCTGCCCCAGATGCGGAGAGGAGTCGATGTTCCGGGAAGACCAGCCGCCCCGCCGACAGTAACGAGCGCACATGGTGACAGACGCCCTAGCTCAGCTATCCACGGTGTTCAGACGCCGCTTCTTGTTCAATGCATTACTCCCGACACTCGTCTTCGTCAGTCTCTTCGCGGCAGTCTGCGCGTCCAGCTTCGGGTCGCTCATCGAGCTCAGCGACTGGTGGTCGCATTTGGACATCCTCTCGAAAGCCCTGTGGGCGATTGCTTATCTTGCGACCATATGGTTTCTCGCCGGAGCGGTTGCCAGCCAGTGGCGAGGTATCGTGCGACTGTTCGAGGGTTATCCGCTAACGCGACTCCCCCGCCGCCGCATGCCCGGCTTCACCTGGCACAGCCGGCAAGCACGTAGGCTATGGGTTGGCGACCACGTAGCCGAGACCTTGCGAAGTTCAGGCGAGCGATCCACAGACGAAACGGACGAAGGCGACGAGGCGGAAGAAGGCGAACTCTACGAGCCGCGGCAGGATCTCGCATACTACCGCTACCGCCTGATTGAGCACGACGGTGACGAGTACGACGTCCTGCCGACCAGACTCGGAAATATCCTCCTAGCGGCCGAACGGTATCCCCTCCTCCACTATGGTATAGACTCAATCTACTTCTGGCCCAGACTCTTTCCGCTGCTGCCGAAACAATTCCAGAGCGACTACGAAAAATTTCAACAACAACTCGAGTTCCCCTTGGTGGTTGCATTCCTGTCGAGTATGACCGCATGGCTCGGCGGGTTGGCACTCCTCTACGCCGAGGCGACACCTGAACTGTTCCTGGCCTGGTTCGCCGGCGGCAACCTAGTTGCCTATCTGTTCTACGTTCTTTCTATCACCAATGCCGAAGAGTTAGGCGAGCAACAACGGACTGCCTTCGATCTATACCGACACCTCCTACTAAACCAGTGGCCAACGCCCAGTGATGTCCGCGACGAAAGGAAGGCGTTCGGCGACATCACCGACTTCATCGTCTCAAACGTCGATCCGCAGTGGGGCAGGCCCCAACAGGCCCATCGTCGGCGCCATCCCGTCTCCCCAAGTAACTAGGGCGAGGCATAGGGTGAGACCCTAACCAAGAAGAATCGCGCCGTTCCGCCGGCCGCCGTGAGAGTCGACTCATCGGAGGGAGGCACGGCAGCGATTAGAATAACCGGCTCGGAAGCCGCCCCAGCAGAGCGAAGGTCCAGTACAAGCACCTCCCGCAGAACTCCGCTCCGCGGTGAACCTGTGGTCGCGGTGCTCGAGAGAATCACATCAACTCGATCGCCCAGCGCAACGACTCCGCTCGCCGAATTCGCAGGCGCGAGCGGAAGGCTCGCCACCCTCATCCCGTCAAGGGCGCCGCTGCGGAGTACTGGCCCAAGGTGATCAAGGCGGACCAATTCATCCTGTGCGAGGGCCACGAGCGTGTACTTACCCAGTAAGTCGTTCCTGTCCGCTGTCGTACCGGCCGGCGGGACGGACCCGCGCACAGGGACGGTACGGATGTCGAGCTGGGTGATCTGGTGGAAGGCGGGGAGATCGGCGGCTGCCGCGTAGACCTGCACAGGTCCATCGTCGCGCGACAGGTAGAAACCGCCCGCCGCAGAGGCCAAGACTACACCCAGCCAAAAGTACTGAGATGCCCGGCGTGGTGCAGTAAGTCGTCGCCAGACCAACCTCGGACGAGACGACTCGGGCACGACCACACGCTAGAGGGGATCACTTGCCAAGACACGGATAACACGCCTAGCCAGGACGTAATGCCACCGCAGCAGCTTAAGTGGATCTTGGTCGTTGGCGGTGTCGTTCGTGGTGATCCTGCTGCTGGCCGTGATGATCATGTCCTGTGGCGTGGAAACCTGGGCTGGTTGCCTGTGGCCGGCTGACGGACCGCATCTCGCTGGGGTGCTCACCTCGTAGGTTCTGCGGGATGCGGCCGTCGCCGCGATGACCTTGGCCCAGTAGCACGGACTCTCAGGTTGGGCGTCAGCGATCATCCTCTCTGGACGGGCCGCCTCGGTTGGAGTGCTTTCGAACTGGGTCAGGGTGACCATTCCGATGCGGGAATGTCACCCGTTCCGGTTCTACCGCGCGAGGTTCAGCGGCGGAGCTATCCGCTGGGCACTTTTAAGCCTTCACTAGAATACGCCAACGGTCCGTACGTCCGAGTAAGACGAGAACCGGGCTGGCCTCTCGCCGGTACGGGGTTACGTCAGCTCTCGGCGCATGGCCGCGACCTTCGCACGCCATTTGAGCGTTTGTGGTTCGTTGGGGTACTGCTCTACCAGCTCTCGCTCAAGCTCCGCGGCCGACATGAGCAAGGAGGGGTAGCATTGCCGGTCGCCATTCAACGCGGCCGTTGCCTCGCCGATTGTCCGCTCAAGGTCACCCGATCGTACGGCGACCACGGCAAGGGCCACCCGTGCTTCGGCCGTTCGCATGGGCCAACGGTCCGAGCCGTCCGGCATACGGCCGACTCTCAGCACC
>DATILL010000095.1:0-16017 GCA_035476575.1 Mycobacteriales bacterium | reverse complement strand
AAGGGTCGCGTCGTACCCCCTGACGAACGCGCCGTGCAGCGTCGAGCGGATGCACGCATCAGTCTGCGCGCCGACGAGAACGAGCCGCCCGACCCCAAGGCCCGACAGCACAGCCTCCAGGGTGGTGTCCTCGAAGGAGTCGCCGTAGTGCTTCTCGACCAGCGGCTCGGTGTCGCCCGGAGCCAGCTCGGGGACGATCCGCCAGTCGTCGCTCCCCCTCACAAGCTGCCCGTCAGAGTGCTGGACCCAGACAACGGGGACCCGTCCCCGCCGCGCCCGCTCGACCAGGCTGCTGACGTTCGCGACGACCGCGTCGCGCTCGTGAGCCCCCTCGACGACGCCGTTCTGCACGTCGACGACAAGCAGTGCGGTGTTCGGCCGGTTCTCGAGTGTGGTCATGTCTCCCCTTAGCTCACGCTGGGCATCTCTGGCCACCCACGGTAGGCCCACCCACCGACAACGAGCCGGAACGAACCTCGGACCGCCCGGTCCACTGACGCGGGGAACGGATCTCTCCCCCCGCGCCATTTCGAACGGACGGGCAACGATGCCCTCCCTCGACGCGGCCGACCTGGTCCACGCGACGACCCTCGGTCGTCGGTGATCTGCCACTACCACGACGCTTTCGGGACGAGGCGGATCAAGCTCAACACCGCGGCCACCGGCTTCGGAGTGATCTTCTCCTCGGCCTCGTTCGAGGCGCTCGGAGATCAGCGCGAACGGACGGGCCACCGCGGCCTCGTCACAGGCTTGTCGACGCACCGCGTCCAACGCGACGGGCTCGATGCCGTTACCGTCGAGCCGCGGCTCGACGAACGCAGGGCTCCTCCTCGACACTGCCCGGCGCCGCGTCGAGCACCTGCTCCTCGACGTCGACCACGCCCTCGACGCGAGCCTGGTCCTCGGATGTGGACCGGCGTTTCGACGCCGAACTCGTCCGGTGCCTCGTGCGTTTCCTGAGCCGGTTGCGCGACGACCGCGGTGAGCGTTCGGGCCCGTCGCGGGTGGGTAGCTGAGCCACGCCCGGGCGACCCGCAGGATGACCGGTCATGGCCAGTCGCGGCGCGCCCAGCTCGTCCAGCCGCGGCTCCTTGCCGCTCGACGACATCCACCCGCGCCGCCGAACTACGGGAAACGCAGCGTGTGCTGGCCGACGTACCGGGGCCGCAGGCGCGGCCCGCCGTGCAGCGACACACCATCCTCAGCCCACCAGGCGTCGGCGAACCCGCCGGAGACGACCAGCGCGATGACCGAGCCGAACACCGTCACCACGATCAGCACCCCGTTCTCCGGGTCGAAGTTCACCACGCCCCACCACACCAGGACGCCGAACCCCAGCAACCCGACGACGGCGAGGATGAACCAGAGGCGCCGACGGGTTCGGGCGGCCGCCGCGGCACGAACCGTGCAGGTCACCGTCTTCGCGCACACCGGACAGACCAGATCGTGCACGGCCGATCCGGCGGCGGGCCGGGACACCGGAATGACGTGCAGCTCCCAGATCGTCAGAGCTCCCGGCCGGATCGCGTGCGCTAGCTGGATCCGTGGCTGGTCTTCGACTGTGCCCCGTCGCCTCAGCGCGGCGCGGTAGCCGCCTTCCGGGCACCGCACCCAGGCGTAGACCGCCACCCCGATAGCCGCGCCCGCGCCGATGATCCACACCATGGGCTACAAGGTAGCCCGGGGCGCAACTAGAGGCATGGGACGGATCTGTGCACAGAATGTGCACGCGGTCCTTACCTCTAGGTCGCGGCGGATACCACCAGATCACAGGTGACAGCTCTCTGACCTGGGCGTATAGATGCCTCGTGGTGTTCGGTGGCACTCGATGACACCCGGTACCAGGTGCGCTGTGGGACTCATATTCCATCGGTCGAGAGATGCGTGCCGTGGTCGGTCGACTGCCCTCCGGCGTGCTGTAAGCCCAGGTGCCCAGCTACTGACCGTTCCTGGTCACCCGTTCGTACACCCGGGCCGACGACAACGTTCTCCGACATCTTCTGCGGCGCCGGGGTCTTCGATCGGCCTCATGGCCGTCGGGCCTGGACTGGCCACCGCCGCGAACACCGGCTGCGATTCAGACCTGCCGCAGGCTTCCCACGCAAGGTGGAGGAGTTGAGCTTCAGGCCAGCAGCGTGGCCGGGGTGAGGTTCCGGTGTGCCCGCAACCCCGCGGGCACCTCATGTCGCAGTGGTCGAACTAGGCTTGGCGGGTGCCGATCCGGATGCGACCGATGAGTTGATCGGGCTTGCGTCGTCTTCGTGGATGACGGAACGTTCAGCGACTACGTGGGAGAAGCATCATGAGGAAGATCACCGCAGGCCTGTTCATCTCGCTCGACGGCGTCGTCGAGGCGCCCGACCAGTGGCACTTCCCGTACTTCAACGACGAGATGGGTGCTGCCGTGGGCGCCAGCCTCGGTGCGGCCGACACCGTCCTGTTCGGTCGCAAGACCTACGACAGCTTCGCCGGGGCCTGGCCCGAGCGGGAAGCGGCCAGTGGGGAGGACGCCCCCTTTGCCAAGACGCTCGGCGACGCCCGCAAGATCGTCGTGTCGAACCAGCAGCTCGAGCTCACCTGGCGGAACTCCGAACAGATGCAGGGCGACCTCATCGAGGCCGTCACCGCGTTGAAGAACGAACCTGGTGACGGCACCATCGGCATGAGCGGCTCGGTCTCCGTTGTCCGCCAGTTGCTGGCCGCGGGGCTGCTGGACGAGCTGCACCTGCTGGTGCATCCGATCGCCGTCCGCAAGGGCATGCGGCTGTTCGACGAGGGTGAGCCCCCGATCCCGTTGACACTGATCTCGTCGCAGACCTTCAAGACCGGCGTGCTGAACCTCGTCTACGCCCCAGCCGAGTCAGCCGGCAACGCTAGCTATCAGGACGCAAAAGTCCACCTGTCCCAGCCCGAACAGTAGAACCCCACGGGACCACCGGTCCCAGACGACCTCAGGACGCCGAGGCGCCCGTTCCGGCGGGGCGCTGCGACGACGCATGGGCATTCCCCTACCATCCGTGGAGCCGGCGCCCGCCCGTGCCGAGATTCGGAATACCGAGCTGAGCTGTGGAGAGGCTCTCCTTGACCGATGTGCGATCCGACCCCGACACCGTGCTCAAGGAGCTAACGCAGGACAACCCGGAGCCGCTGGCCTGTTGGCTGACCGCGCTCGGCGTCGACGTCGATGGTGTCCGCGCGCTGCCGCAGTGGAACTCGCATCTGTCCACTGTGGGTGGGCGGCCGCGGCACCGCCGGTTGCCGGCCGACTTCGACCGGCACGTGGGCAAGGTGATGGACGCGGCGTTCCGGGTGGCCGTCGACACGCCACTCGGCGCGGCGCTGCTGTGCTGCTACGTCCGCAACCTGTGCGAGCAGGCGTGGAAGAACAGCTACCACTTCGACCGGATGTGGGCCACGCTGCGTGGGGCGCGACGGGCCTGGCTCGACCACCGTGCGGCCGCCTGGCACGACGCCGACCGGGCGGTCACCGACGTCATGTGCCTGCTGCTGGAGGTCCTCGACTGGGAGATCGCGGTCGAGAACGAGATGATCGGCAACAATCTGGAGCGGCTAGCGGTCGCGGCGCGGCGGGCGGCTGGGTGCGCCGGCGCGGCGGTCGTCGCCGCCGAGGGCATCCGCTGCCAGCACCCCCAGTTCGCCGACTTCGCCTCGGCCGCGGCCGGCGCCTCCCGGCAGGTCGATTTGGCACTCGCCGAGGCCGGCCGCGCGCTGCACGGATTCCTCTCCGCCGAGACTGGCGGTGACTCAGGCCCGCTTGACGCGGCGCTGCGCCGGCTGGCCGGTGTCGAGCGCGGCTTCGAGTGCGACCGCGACCAGCGCAGCGAGCTGCGGGCGTACCGGAACAGCCTGGCGGCGATATGCGCGCACGCGGCGTCCGACTGGCTGCACATCGACGAGGGCACGGTCGTGCACGCGTACCCGTTCGCGGTGCGCGGCATGCAGCCCGTTACGGTGGTGGCGGCGGCGCGCGCCAGCGGAAACTCGTGGAACCTCGATGGCGTCCGCCCCGAGGCAGTGCACCAGACACTTTACCTCGACGACATCTGGAACGGCTCCGACGCGATGGGCCGCCGCTACGAAGGCGCGGTCATCGTGCTGCCCGAGGTGACGATCGACGACCTCGACGGCCGCCCGCTCGCCCGGCTCGCCGCTGACCTTCGCCTGTCCGAGCTGGGAAACCACTACCTGCGACTGCGGGCCGACCTGCGCGAGGTGTCCGCGCACGACCTGTACGGGGCGATGCTGCGCTCCGCGCCCGAGCATGCTGAGGTGCGGGTGCGCTGTGGCGGCAGCGACCGGATGTGGCCGCGGCTGTCCGCGTTCGCGGTCGACGTGATCGACTCGGTGGGCGAGTGGCTGGGGCCGCCGGCCGCGGTCAGCGTCCGGCCCGGCATGTTCCACGTGCTCGTCACCGTGTTGGAGGCATCACTGAGTGCCGGCCCCGACGCGCCGCGACACCGCCGCCGGCCGGTCCGTACGACGGAGGAGCTGCTCGGGGCAGTCGGGGGTGGGGTGCTCCAGCAACCGGTACCCAACATCATCGGCGCGCCGGTCGAGTGGGTCCACTACGCGGGGCGCTGCGACGACCTCACCGCCGAGGTGGGCGGGCGGCGCGACGAGCTGATCGGGCAGACCTGCAACACGACCGTCATCGCCGCGCTCGGCTCGCCGGCGTACTGCATCAGTACCCGGCTGACCGTGGCGGAGTTCGTGGCCTCGCTGGAGGGCTTGTTCGCCGGCTGGTTCGACGCGCTGGCCATCGTCTTGGATCGGGTGACGAAGCAGGCTGGCTGGTCCGGCTCCGACGCGGTCGACGATGTGGAGGAGCTGACCCGCCGGGCGCAGCTGCTGGAAGAGGAGCAGATGCGGCTGTACACGTTCGCCGCCGACGCTCGATCCACGCTCGACCTGATCCGGTCGCCGGCGCTGGTGGCCTCGCCGCTGGTCTCCCGGGAGCTGCTGGCGTTGCTGCGCGCGTCGAGCTTCGACCGGCGGGAGGCGGAGCTGAGCCGCAACATCGACGCGGTGCTCGACGAGCGCTTGGGCTACTGGCTCGACGCCCTGGTGCGCCGCCGCCGCGAGAAGGAGGCACAGCAGGCGCGCGACCGCGAGCGTAGGCAGCGGGTGCGGCTGGACACGATGCTCGCGGTCATCGCCGCCGTCGGCATCTCCGGCCTCGGCCAGATCGCCCAGGCCGGGTACGACCTCCGCCGGCTCGACGCGCTCACGGTCATCATCGTGATCGTCACCATCTGCGTGCTTGTGGGCGCGGTGGCGGGGTGGTGGTCGAGCGACTTCGCCCGGCCGCGGTCCCGGCAGCGCCGCGGCCCCGAGGCCGCCCACGACCGGTCAGGCGCCGGCTACCAGCCCGGTCCGGCCGACGACGGATGAGGGTCGGGCTGCGACAGCGGCAGCGCCGCCGGGTCGTCGAGCGGTAGCAGCGGTACTCCCTCGGGCCGGTCGAGGCAGCGCCACAGTGCCGTGCTCGCCGGGTCGTCCCCGACGGCGCCCTCGGTGGCGGTGAAATATCGGGTCAGCAACCGCCGGACCGGCTCGGGCGCCACCGTACCGACGCGGCGGCCGGCCCCCGTGCTCGTCAGCGCGAGCGCTACGAGGACCAAGCCGTACACCCGGTGCCGGCCGGGTGCCAGTGCCGGCTGGAAGTACGGCAGATCGAGGGCCCGGCCGCCGTGGCGGGCGTAGAAACGCAGCCGGGCCACGGGATCGCCGTACGCCTCGCTCGCCGGGTGCGCCGCCGGGTGCTCCACCTCGGCGAGCAGCGCGCAGCCGCCTACCCGGGGCAGCCACACGTCGCGGGAGCGTGCCAGCAGCGCCCCGCCGAGCCCGGCACCGCGGTACCCGGGCCGGACCGCCAGGTAGGACAGCAGCAGCACGTCGCTCGATGCCGACCAGGTGCCGATCGCGACGGCCAGCGGCCGGCCGTGGTCGTCGAGGATCGCGGCGCCGAGGCTGCCGGCCGCGAGGTCGTCGCGCAGGTCCTCGGCCGTCATCAGCTCGTCGCCCGGGAACGACGCCGCCAGGATCTCATCGTACGCAGTGTCGAGAAGCGGGCCGGGACCGGTTATCTCGGCCACGCGCATGCCCTGCCCCCTCCACCGTGCCGCCGTGCCGCCGTCGGGATCATTATGCTGCGGCCGGCCGCCGTCCAGGGTAGGTGTTGGAGCTGGCCCGTGGGCGGGGCAGCGACTGGGCACTGACGCGGATGCGGTCCAGCCGGCCGAGCCGGTCCGGCTGTCGCGGCGGTTCGGCTCAGGTGGCGCGGGCGAACCGACGGCTGGCCAGCGCCAGGGCGGCCGCGGTGAACGCTGCCACCAGGCCGAGCTCGAACGGCAACGGCGGGTGCCAGCCACCCCAGGACACTGGCTCGGACAGCGTGGACCCCGATCCCAGCCGTGCATCTGTAGTGCGGCGCATCGCGTCGACGGCGTAGGTCAGCGGGTTGGCCAGGGTGAGCGCGGCCATCCAGCCGGGCATGGCGCTGACCGGGAACATCAGCCCGGACAGGAACAGCATCGGGGTCATCAGCACGCTCAGCACCGTGTTGAAGGTGCGCATCCGGCGGATGGTCACCGCGATCACCGCGCCGAGCACGGTCATCGCCAGCGCGGTCAGCAGCAGCTCAGCCAGCAGCAGGGCGAACAGGTCGCCCCGGTACGGCACGTGCACCAGGCCGGCGCTGGCCAGCACCATCGTGCCAGTGGCGGTGGCCACTGTGGCACCGCCCAGGCATTTGCCGGTCAGCACCGTGCCGCGGCGTACCGGCGCGACCAGCATCTCCCGCAGGAAGCCGCTCTGCCGGTCCCAGACGATCGAGGCCCCGACCGAGATCGCCGGCGCCTGCGCGGCCATCACCAGCACGCCCGGGAACAAGAAGACGAGGTAGTCCACCGCGGGCCGCCCCCCGCCGCCGGAGCCAGCGAACAGCCGGGCCAACCCGATGCCGAGGACGAACAGGAACAGCATCGGCTGCAGCAGTGACACCGCGGCGCTGGTCGGGTCACGGACGAAGTGGAGCAGCTCACGCCGCCACACCATCCGGGCGGCCCGCAGCTCGGCTCCCAGCGCGGCCAGCCCGGCCGGTGGTTCGGGCGCGGTGTCGAGCGGTACGGCGGCGGTGGGGCGCTGGACCTCGGTCATGGGGGTCATGCGCTGCCTCCAGCCGGCCTGATGGGGTGCCCGGTGTAGTGCAGGAACACCTCGTCCAGGCTGGGTCGGGTGACCGTCACCTCGTGGATGGGCACGTCCAGCCCGGCGCACAGCCGGGGTACCAGCCGGGCGCCGTCCTCGGCCTGCACGGACACCCCCTGCGGCCCGAGGGTGGCAGCCAGGCCGAACCGGGCCCGCAGCTCTGCTGCCGCCGCGATGTCGTCGCCGGTCCGTAGCTGCACCCGATCGGCGCCGAGCACCGCCTTCAGCGCGGCAGGGGTGCCCTCGACGACGACACGACCGCCGTCCACGATGGCGATCCGGTCGCACTGCTCGGCCTCGTCCAGATAGTGCGTGGTAAGAAACAAGGTGGTGGCCTCCCGCTCGCGCACCGCACGCAGGTACGCCCAGACCTGGCTACGTGCCTGCGGGTCGAGGCCGACCGTGGGCTCGTCCAGGAACAGCACCCGGGGGTGGTGCAGCAGCCCGCGGGCGATCTCCAGCCGGCGCTGCATGCCGCCGGACAGGGTGCGCACCAGGTCGTCGCGCCGGTCGGCCAGCCCGACCAGGGCGAGCATCGCGTCGATGCGCGCCGGCAGGGTGGCGGTGGGCAGCGCGTAGAGGTCGGCGTGGAAGCGCAGGTTCTCCGCCGCGGTCAGGTCGCCGTCCAGCGTGGTCTCCTGAAACACCAGCCCGAGGCTGCGTCGCACTCGACCGGGCGCCCGCCGGGTGTCGTGGCCTGCGATCTCGATCCGGCCCGCGGTGGGCACCGCCAGGGTGCACAGCATGGCGATCATGGTCGTCTTACCGGCGCCGTTCGGTCCGAGGAAGCCGAAGATCTCGCCCTGCGCGATGGTCAGGTCGATGCCGCGTACCGCCTCCACCTCCGGGTACGCCTTGCGCACGCCGACCGCGCGGATCGCCGGCACACTCACCGGATCCGGTCCATCCAGTGCTCGGGGACGACGAAGCCGAAGCTCCACCGGTGCCGCGCCGTCGGGTTGACGATGCAGTGCCAGAACAGCCGGTCCGGGTCCTGTTCGGCTTTGAAGAACCGGACGATCCGTCGGCTCTCCCGCAGTGTCACCAGCTCCCCCGTGTGCGGGTTCATGTACCGGAAGAACGACGTGTCCGCGGGGCCGGCGAAGTCGGCGTCGAGGTCGATGACGTACATCCGCCAGCCTGGCTGCGTCTCGTTGGTGTGCCACAGCCGGTAGCTGCGGGGCGGATACCACATGCTCCCGGAGAACCGGACCTCACTGCCGAAAACCTGCTCCAGCGCGGCCACCGTGCGCACCTTGGCGTCGAAGTATCCGTCGTAGTCGGGGTGGTCGACGTGCTCGTCCAGGTTGACCAGATGGAAGTCGCGCCGCGGCGCATCCGGGCCGGCGTCCGGGTCGCGCCAGCCGGCTGCGGCCATCCCCCGGTGCCAGCGCTGGAACTCCGGGTCCGCCGGGGACTGCGAGGTGGAGCGTAGGTCCTCCTCCCGAAAGCTTCGGTCGAACTCGGCCAGGTCCACGCTCGGCGGGCTTACCCGCAGCCGGGGCAGCTCGGCCAGCACCGGCGCCAGCGCCGGCACGTCCGCCAGCTTGTACTCGTAGTGGTAAAAGGTCGCGTCCGCGACGGGCGCGGGATCCGGTGCCGGGGGTGACGCGGCGTCGGCCGGGCGGCTGAACGTCGATGACGCCTTCGCCAGGTCCTCGATGTCGAAGGTGTAGCCGTGCCGGCGGCCGAGCTGGACCAGCTCGCCGGCACCGGTCATCGCCTTGAGCTGGCGGGCGATGCTGGTCGAGCCGTATGCCTCGCGTAGGAACGTCGTACAGGATTGGACGGACATGATCGGTCCTCCTCAGGTGACGGGGTTCGGTCAGGTATCCGTGGGCGGGTCCAGCAGCAGTACCGACGGGACGGCGTCGGGACGGGCAAGCCGGAGGAAGTGCATTCCGAAGCCGGCCATGCCGACCATCAGCCCGGGGAAGAAGCCGGCCGTGCTCGCGGCGGCTCCTGCCTGCGCCTCGTCGAGGTTGCGCCACTGGGCCTGCACCTGGACGTTGGCCTCGAGCTGGAACGCCGGCTCGTCCCGCAGCCGAGCGAACCGCAGCAGCAGCTCGGCGTTACCGGCCCGACCGTGGCACAGGGTGTCGTTCATCAGCCGGGGGAAGTTGCGCATCGTGGTGGCCAGCCCTTGGTGGGCCTCCCGCAGCAGCAGGTCATCGTCCCGGCCGAGGAGCGCCCAGCTACTGATCCGGCTCAGCCCGATCCCGGCCGCCCCGTTACACCAGGCGTTGGCGAAGTGCCGGCCGTTGCGGACGGTGCCGTCCGGGCTGGTCCGCAGGTCGTACCAGTCCTGCTCCATCTCGTCGAAGTACCGGGTCTCGTAGGCGAACGCCTGGCGGCCGGCGGCCAGGTAGTCCGGCCGGTCGGTGCGGCAGCCCAGCGTGATCAGCGCCCAGCCGATGCCCGCGGTGCCGTGCGCGAAGCCGGTCAGGTTGGCCACCGCTTCGCCCGGGTCGGCCAGTGGCCAGCTCAGCGCGTCGCCATCCGCCTCGGCGCACCGCAGCAGGTGCTCGGCGCAGTGGTGGGCTAGGTCCAGGCCCTGCCCGCCGGTCCGGTCTGCCAGCGCGAGCAGCACCGGTACCAGTCCGGCCGAGCCGCCGAGCACGTCGAAACGCTTGTCGCTGGCAACCAGCGGCGGCAGGTTGCGGCTGAGCCGCACGGCCCGGTCGAGCAGCGCGTCGTCCCGCCACAGCCGGTGCAGGTGCAGCAGCAGGTAGATCACCCCGCCGGCGCCCTGGAACACTCCGAGCCGCTGCCGATCGTAGTGATCGAGGGTATGCGCCAGGGCCCGTTCCGCTGCCTGCCGGAAGTCCGGGTGCGGTGCCAGGTGGTCCAGGTAGGCCAGGAACAGCGCGATGCCGGCTGAGCCGTGGTAGAGGTCGGCCTCCACGTCGGCCTCGACGATGCCGTCGCCGGTGAGCTGGTACGAGGTCCACGGTGCCGGCGCCGACGGGTCGCAGAGCAGGTCGCACAGCCGGCGGCCGACCCGCACGGCGTAGTCCAGGCAGGCGGCCACGAAGGCCGGGCTGCTCACCTCGGCGGTGCACAGGCTCGCGGCGATATACCGCCCCTGCCGCTCCCGGTTGTCCTCCGACAACCACCGGATCCGGTCCGCGGCGTGCTCCAGCGGCGAAGTCTCCAGGTAGGCTGGTACGTCGCCGTAGTGGTCGTGCACCAGGTGGTCGCCCTCCGCGGGCGCGGTGAAGATCGGCACGTCCAGCCGCCACATTGAGGTCAGCTCCCGGTCGGCGAGGATGCCCTCGTGGTCCCAGTTGCGCGGGAAGGTGCGCACGGTGTTGGCCAGCAGGTCCACCTCCAGCGGCTCCATCAGGCACTTCGGGTGCCGCGCGGACATCAGGAGCTGCGAGTACACCTGGGTGCCCCAGTTGATGAACCGCACCGACGCCCCGGCGAAGCTCTTGGCCAAATGGCTGACCGCCTCCTCCGGTTGCTGCTGGAACCACCCGTACACCCGGCCGAAGCCAGCCGTGATCGAGCCGGCGAAGTCCTCGGGCTGCATCAGCCGGTCGCCGAGGAAGACCCGGTTGGACCGGTCCGGCTCAACATGCACGCCGGCCCGGTACGTGACTGCCGCCCCGAAGGTGCCCCGCCGGTCGTTGAGCTGCGGCACCGGGATCGGCAGGTCATACCCCTCGCCGCCGGCGTACCCGCTGATCCGCATCTCGCCCGGCGCGGCGCCGGCCGCCGCCACCGCGCCCCGCGGCCACTCCAGCAGCCCCGTCCGGAACACCGAGTCGAGCAGCGTGCCTGGCGGCCGCGCCTGGCCGCGGGGCAGCACCCCGAGCGCGGTCTCACAGTCGCAGACGTAGGCGTGCCCGTCCGCCACCAGCACATTCTCGAAGTGCAGGTCGCCGCCGCCGAGCACATAGAAGATGGCCAGGTAGCCGCCCAGCTCGGCGTAGACCTCCGCGACCTGCGCGCGGGTGCCGACCCGGTTGCGGCCGGCCGGCACCAGCGCCTCATAGCCGTACCCGTCGCGGGGCAGCACAGTGCGGGTGGCGAAGCCAACCACCCCGTCGGCGGCCAGCCGGCCGAGCAGGCCCTGCATCGCCGACTCGGCCCGGATGCAACGCGGCTTGTAAACGAACGTCGCGGTGCCGCCGCCGGCCAGCTCGACGTCCACCATCGCCACGCTGCGGGCGGCGGCGTGGTAGTCGGACCGCCCCGGCCGCACCGACCGGAACGCCGTGACTCGCCGCCCGAAGAACGCCTCCCCGATGGCGTCGGCGTCGGCGGCGAGGTGCTCGATGATCTCCCGGCCGTAGTCGGCGAGCAACCGGGCCAGGTGCGCCAGCCACCGGCCCAGTACCGGGAAGGTGAGGTAGAAGCGGTGGTACGCCGCGCCGTCCCGGAAGGTCGCGTTGAGGTAGTCGAGGTACGTGGTCGCAGTCGCGGTGGCCGGGTCGATGCCCTGCATGGCGCAGTACACCTTTGCGTCGGTCTCTACTGCCCAGGCCAGCGGCAGCTCGAACCGGTTGAGCAGGTGCTCCTGCAGGTCATCCACCACCCGCCGGTCCACCAAGCCACCGGTCCCCTGCCGAGCCTCCTCCAGCTCCCGGCTGAGCCACCCCAGGAACGGCTCCGCAGCCTTGGCCAGCCGGCCGTGGTATGCCTCGTCCCGTCGCCAGCACGCGTCGCCGTCGGGTTCGGTGTCGTCGAAGCTCGCCAGCGCTGCCTGGTACGTGGGCAACCAGGCACGGTGCGTCTCGACGAGCAGCCCGGCGAGCCTGGCGGCACCGGGCAGCCATGACTCGTAGTGCCGGTAGGCCGTCAGGATGTCGACCAGGTCGTCCCGGGTGTACCGGGCCGGCGTCGAGCGGTGCAGCGACTCCTTGTGGAACTTCTCTGCAAGCTTGCTGGCTAGCTTGTCGATCTTCCACCTGCTGAACGCGTCGAGCGCGCCACCTTCGCCCGGCGGGTCATCGGCGGCACGCAGCGCGGCCACGATGCGCACCCGCTCGGACAGGTTGCTGGCGCGGCCGGCGATGTCCAGTGGGACGCGGCTGTCCATGGCTGGTGAAACTCCTTCCGGACCGGGTGGCGGCAGTCGAGCGATGGCGGCCGGGTGATGGGCCGGCGGTTGCCGACCCACCACCGTCAGCCGTTAGCCGGAGACCGTTCGGGCACCGGCCCGGCTACCGGCTGCCTACTTGGTCGTGCCGTCGCAGACGATCGTGAACGGGCCGAAGCTGCAGCTGGTCGCGCACGCGTAGATCTCCGTAGCGGTGACGCCCTCGGTCCAGAAGTCCAGCGACTCCTGGTCAGGCTGCTGGACCGGAGCCGGCAGCGAGCCGACAGCGACGCCGAAGGCGCCCGGGTGGGCCAACAGATCGCCCCGGAACTCGCTGTCAGCGGCGGCCTGGTGCATCATCGTGGCGGTCATTGATTCCTCCTGAACACATCGTGCTGACGGATATTTACGGCGTTCTTTCGGGGACCACCTTCAGGCCGGTCTGCTCCTCGATGTCGAGCAGCTCCCGTATGGCGGTCCCCATGTTCTCGCTGTTGTTCTGCCAGTCGACCAGCTCCTTCTCCTTGGCGGAAATGCCGTCCTGCAGCCAGATGGACTCCAGCCACGCCTTGACGGAATGCGGGTGCAGATCGGTCACCGGTGCGACCCGGGCGAGCACTGGTTCCTCGGGTAGGGCAAGCGCCATCGCGAGCAGTTCCTGTAGTTTGCCGTCGGGCGGCGTCAGCGCGCAGAGCATCATCAGATGCTGGACCTGCCGGATCGTGTCGACGCCCGGGTAGATCGTGGGACCCTTTACGCTCATAGCGACCTTCCTAGTCCGGGTTCATGTGTGCTCCGCCGCGAATGGCAGATCAGGTGCCGTTGCTGCATGCCGACGATGGTCGGGCCCGGTCACCCGCCGGTCACGGCTGGCTGACCCGCCGGTCACGCGCCGCGCGACCGGCGAGTGACCGGTGCCGGCGAGCTCAGTCGCGGGGGCTCGGGCGGGTCGCCGCGAGGAGGTCGCGCAGTGGGATGGCGTACAGCTCCGGGTTGTCTCCGGCGATGGCGAGCGCGGCGCGCAAGCTGTCCGCCTCCACGTCCAGCCAGGTCGCGGCCTGCCGCTCATCGGCGAACGCGAGCGGTCGCACGCCCGGCGCCGGCTCGGGCAGCGCCGGCCACGGCGACGCGGGCTGGCACAGCCGGACCGCCGCCGTGGCGGTGTGCAGGTAGAAGTCCAGTAGCCGGCGGCGGGCCGCCTCCCGCAGTGCCGCGGGCTCGGCCGGCAGCGCCTGGCTGGACGCGTGCGCGCGGACCAGTCCCGGCAGCCGGTACCGACCGGGGCTGGGCTGCTGGAGCAGGTGCACGTCGACCAGATCCTCCAGCAGGTCCTCTACCGCGGGCAGCCGCCCGGAGGCCAGCGCGGCGGCCAGGTGCACGTCGAAGCTGTCGCCGGGGACGAGTCCGAGCAGCCGGAACAGCCGCTGCTGAGGGCAGGTCAGGTGCTGGTACGACAGCCCGAGCTCGGCGGCCACGCTGCGGTCTCCGGTAGCCAGCTCGGCCAGCCGGCGCTGCTCGTCGCGTAGCCGCCCGGCCAGGTGCACCACCCGCCACGCCGGCCGGTCCCGCAGCCGGGCGGCGGCGACCCGGATGGCCAGCGGCAGGTACCCGCACAGCCGCAGCACCTCCTGCAGCGCCTCCGCTTCGGCCTGCGGGTGCCCGGCGATTCGGTCCGCGCCGACGATCCGGGTGAACAGCTCGCTGGCCGCCGCAGGCGAGAGCACATCCAGGGTGTAGGTGTGCGTGGTGTCCAGGTCGGTCAGCCGCCGCCGGCTGGTGATCAGCACCAGGCAGCCCGCGCTGCCGGGCAACAGCGGCCGCACCTGGGCGGCGCTGGCGGTGTCGTCGAGCAGCACCAGCGCGCGGCGCCCGGCCAGCGCCGCGCGCCACAGCCCAGACCGCTCCTCGGGGGTGTCCGGGATCTGGTTGTCCGGCACGTTCAGCTTGCACAGCATGGTCTCCAGCGCGACGGCTGGCTCGGTGGGCTCGCGCCCGACGCTATGGCCGTGCAGGCCAAGGAACAGCTCGGCGTCGGGATACCGGTCGGTGAGGTGGCGGGCGGCGCGCACCGCGAACGCGGTCTTGCCGACGCCAGCCATCCCATTGATGGCGATGACGGTGGGTACCCCGTCCAGGCTGGCCGGCAGCCTGGCGAGCAGCGCCCGCAGGTCTTCCTCGCGACCCACCAGGTCGGGTACGTCGGCGGGCAGGTCGTTGCGCCCGATCGGCCCGGCCCGCGGTGTGCCGGGCGACATGGCGTACGTGGCCGGCGGCCGGCCGGCCGGGATCGGGACAGGCGGGATCGGCCCGACCGGCGCGGCGGCCGCCGCCCAGCCGGGGTTCCACGGCTCGGCCGCCGGTCTCAGCCGCGGGTCGTTGGTGAGCACGCCCTGGTGCAGCTCCCGCAGCCGCAGTCCGGGGTCGACGCCCAGCTCCTCGGCCAGCAGCTCGGCGACCTCCTGGTAGCACTCCAAAGCCTCGGCCTGCCGGCCCGCCTGGTACAACGCGAGCATGAGCTGCGCCCACAGCCCTTCCCGCAGTGGGTTGGCGGCGGTCAGCTCGCGCAGCTCGCCAATCAGGTCGCGGGGCTGGCCTAACCGCATGTCCGCGGCGATGCCGACCTCGACCGCGGCCAGCCGAAGCTCGTCCAGCGCCGGGACCAGGTCGCGGTGCAGCACCTCCGAGGGCACGTCCAGCAGCGGCGGGCCGCGCCACATCGCCAGCGCCTCGGCGGTCAGCTGGGACGCGCGCTCCGGCTCGGCAGCGGCGCTCGTGGCGGTGCGCACCAGCGCCCGGAAACGGTGCAGGTCCACCGCGTCCCGGCCGACCTCGATGAGGTATCCCTCGGGTCGGGTCTCGATCAGTCCCGCGCCGACAGACTCGCCCACCGTGCCGCGCAGCCGCATCACGTAGTTCTGCAGCGTGTTGCGGGCGCTGCGTGGTGGCGCGGTGTTCCATAGCCGGCCGACAAGCACCTCGACCGGGACGACCCGGTTCGCGTCGACGAGCAGCGCCGCCAGCAGTACCCGCTGCTTGGCCGCCCGGACCGGCACTGCCCTGCCGTGGTGCAGCACCTCCAGCGGTCCTAAGAGCCGGAACTCCAGCTCCCCCGTCATCCCTGTGCGCCCCCTCACCAGTCCCACGCGACCGGGAAGATTGACCTCCCCCGTCGGCCCTACCCACCTCCGCGCGAAATATTACCCTAGGTAAACAGATTGTTACTGGTCGAGACCATTTCCCGCCCGACACCCGCGGATCGGGCAGTGGCACGACGTGACTCTGACCCGAATCCGCGAGTGGTCGGATGGGTTGATCTTCGTGTGGTGTGGGTGGTCTTTGGGGTGTGGTTGTGGGGGGGGGTCATGCTGGTGGCGGGGGTGTCGGGTCGGGTGGTGGGTTGGGGTCGGTGGGCCGGGTGGTCAACCATGGGGCATGGCCACTTGCCGGGCCTGGCGCCGAGGCAGGGCGTGGGGGGTTGGGTGGCTGCTGTCCGGCGTGTTGCGCCGGTGCTTGCCGTGCGGCGGCCACCGTGTCGTGCTGTGTCATGCGGTTCGTTTTCGGTGTCGGTGGTGTCGGATAGGTTTGCGTTCGGGGTCGACTGATGGTGGGGGTAGGAGCTCGGGTAGTCCGTCTGCTGCTATGTGTACGTCCCAGCCGTTGTGGTGTACGGCGCGGTGGTGGTGTCCGCAGAGCAGGACGCCGTTGTTCTGGTCGGTTCTGCCGCCGTTGGCCCAGTGGGT
>DATILL010000094.1:0-3088 GCA_035476575.1 Mycobacteriales bacterium | reverse complement strand
CGGTTCCCGTCCACCACCATCTTCACTGCCTCATCCCGAAACTCGGGAGAAAACTTCCTGCGCCGTTCCGGCATTTCCCATCCTCCATTCCGGATCGCACCTTATTAGGTCCGCTGTCCGGAAACTGGGAGGCACGCCACCCGTCGCGACGGGCTTGGCGGATCCCTTCGCCGTGTCCGGTGTGCTCGTCGTCGGGGGTGACGTAGCCGATGCCGGCGTGCAGCCGCACGGTGTTGTGCTCGCCGCGGACGCGGTCGAGGTCGTGCTCAAGCTCGCCGGGGTCGCGGATGCGTTCCAGGTGTGGCCACTCGCCCTTGACGTGCCCGAACAGAGTCTCGATCCAGGCCTGGTCTTCGGGGGTGTGTGGGCGGCCGAGCTGCTGGGCGATGGCTACGCCGGCGAGGAGCTCGCGGGTGGTGTGGCTGCGCATCTGCGGGCCGTTGTCGGAGATCGCCAGCAGGAGCGGCAGCTGCCCGTTGCCGGTCAGCGTGGCCACCTGGTCGCGGTCGCCGCTTTCCAGGGCGGCGCGCAGCGTCGCGGTGGCCCGCGCGTCGGCGATGGCGAGCAGGTCCTCAGCGGCCAACGCCTCAGTGAAGGCCACCTCGATTTGGGTGGAGGTCTCCTCAGCGCAGACCAGGGTGGTCAGCCACTTGCGGGAAACCACCTCCAGGATCGCGATCGCGGCTCGCCGCGCGCCGGGGAGGTGGGTGAAGTCATACGCCCACACGCGGTGGGGTTTCCACCCCAGCCAGTCCGGCCACGGGGTGCGCGGGGTCGGCTCACGGTGCGGCTGACCAGGCACGATAAGACCTTCGGCAGCCAGCACGCGGTGCACGGTGGACTCCGAGACATGCACCAGACCCAGCCGCGAGCCGCGATGGGCCAGCTTGCGATGCGACCGATCGATCTCGGCCCAGCTTTCGAACAAGGACACGATCGCCACCCGCTCGCAGCCCAGCAGGCCATGCAGCCGATGCCCACCCGCTGAGGAGTCCCCCAGCTGTCCTGCCGCGCGGCGGGCCGCCCAGCGACCAGCGCGTACCTCATCCAGCCCCAGGAACCCGGCCGCGGCTGGGGTCCACCAGCCGCGTTCGACGGCGTGATCGACCAGATCGAGCAGACCGGCCTTGACGCGCGCGTCCACCCGAGGCGGGACCAAGCCGGCGTTCAGTCCCAACCCGCTTTCCCGCGTGCAGATGCAACGCCACCGCCTGCTCGGCCACCGTGGCCCGTAGCCGCTCGACCTCCGCCCGTGCCGCGGCCAGCGCGGCCGCTTCCGGCGACTGGCCCGGACGACCCGGCACCGAGGCAGCCAGCCCGTCCAACGCCCCACGCTTGGCCACCCGGCAGGTGTGCACCACGGTGCCGCGATCCACGCCGAACCGGTCGGCAGCCTCGCGCTGGGTAGCCTGCCCAGCCAGGACCGAGACCCACATCTCGTACTTCTCACTCGGCGACAGCCACCGCGCCTTCCTCTTCGACATGGCCGAACCGGACATCATCAACAGCCTCCAAGCCGGCCGGACACGCCAACCCGTGGCTGGGTATCTCCGACCGGACCTGCTACACGAACTCAGACGCACGAGACGCCCCGCGCCGGGAGAAAGGAGGCACCCGCCGCGACCCCCACACACCCAACCCGACACCCACCAGGGGTGGTCAGCAAACAGGACCTCGCAGCCGTCCACGCAGCCGTCGACGCCCTGCCACCCATGACCGACGAACAAATCGACGCCATCTGCGAAACCATCCAAACCGCCCGCGCCCGCTGGCACACCCAAAACACCCCACACCATCCAACCTGACCCGACACCACCGGTGCCCGCGCCCCCAACAGGAGCGCGGGCACCGGCACATCACCGTCGAGGCCTCCCACGACTGCACCTAAATTGACACTTGACCCAGACAACGAAAGGTCACCACAACGCCGAGAGGTGACCACACGGCAAGCCGCTCCCCCGCACACCACGTCCAAGATCACACAGTCCGGCTGGGGTTGCTACGGCACCGGGTTCGGGATCGCCCCGCCGAACCGGCGGTCCCGGTCGGCGTACCACTCGATCGCGGCCCACAGGTGCCGGCGGTCGAAGTCCGGCCAGAGCGTGTCAACGAAGGCCAGCTCGGCGTACGACGCCTGCCAAAGCAGGAAGTTGCTGATCCGCCGCTCCCCGGAGGACCGGATGAACAGGTCGACGTCCGGGATCGTCGGGTGGTAGAGATGCCGGCGTATGGTCCGCTCGTTGATCCGGTCCGGCCGCAGCCGGCCGGCCGCCACCTCCCGGGCGATCTCGGCGACCGCGTCGGCGATCTCGGCCCGGCCGCCGTAGTTCACGCAGAACTGCAGGGTGAGGACGTCGTTGTCGCAGGTCAGCCGCTCGGCGCAGGTGAGCTCCTCGATCACGCTCTTCCACAGCCGCCCCGGCCGGCCGGCCCAGCACATCCGCACCCCCAGCGCGGCGAGCTGGTCGCGGCGGCGCCGGATGACGTCCCGGTTGAAGCCCATCAGGAAGCGCACCTCCTCCGGCGACCGCTTCCAGTTCTCGGTGGAGAAGGCGTATGCCGACAGGTGCCGGACGCCGACCTCGATGGCGCCCTCGATCACGTCGAACAGGGCTGCCTCGCCGGCCTCGTGGCCCTTCGTCCGGGGCAGGCCACGCTGCCTGGCCCACCGGCCGTTGCCGTCCATGATGATCGCCACGTGCCGCGGTACGG
Source organism: Mycobacteriales bacterium (assembly GCA_035476575.1). Taxonomy (GTDB): domain Bacteria; phylum Actinomycetota; class Actinomycetes; order Mycobacteriales; family JACQDL01; genus DATILL01. The sequence goes on along the minus strand of DATILL010000094.1, from coordinate 376 downwards.
CGCCTGCGGCGAGCGCGGGCGGCCGGGCGCCGGACGGGTGCGGGCCGGGAGGCCGGGGCCCGGCGCGCCGCTCGCTCACCGACGCTCCACCAGCGGCAGCGAGCGCAGCCCGGACTCCAGGTGCCACTGCAGGTGCGCCGCGATCAGACCACTCGCCTCGCGCCGGACCGCCGGCCCGGCGCCCTCCGCCGCCGGCCAGTCGCCCACCAGCAACGACCGCATCAGGTGGACGGTCTCAGCCCGGGGGGTGACCGCGCCTGCCGGCCGGCAGGTCGCGCACACCGCACCCCCCACCGGCACCGAGAACGCCGGGTGCGGCCCCGGCTCGCCGCACCGCGCGCACTCGGCCAGCACCGGCTCCCACCCGGCCATCGCC
>DATILL010000093.1:0-9271 GCA_035476575.1 Mycobacteriales bacterium | reverse complement strand
TCGAGCACCTCAGAGCTACCCTCGGTCGACGAACGCCAGCCCTCGGTAGGTCACCACAACGCCGAGTGGTCACCTATGGGGGTCTGGAGACCACAAGAGGTCACCACACGGCGCAGAGGTCACCACACGGGCGCGGGAGGCAACGAGAGGTCACCACAACGCCGACAGGTGACCACAGCTAGGAGCGAGCTAGGAGCGCAGGGCCATCGCGGTCGGCCGTAGCGGCGCCGGCAGCGCCGACCCGCCGGAGAGTGACCGGTCCACCGCCGCGGCGGCCGAGCGGCCCTCGGCGATCGCCCACACGATCAGCGACTGCCCGCGCCCCGCGTCGCCGGCCACGAAGACCCCCGGCACGGTGCTCTGCCAGTCGGCGTCGCGGACGATGTTGCCGCGCCGGTCGAGCGCCACCCCGAGCTGGTCGACCAACCCCTCCCGCTGCGCCCCGGTGAACCCCATCGCCAGCAGCGCCAGCTCACACGGCAGCTCCCGCGCCGTCTCCGGCACCGGCTCGAACCGACCCTCGGCCAGCCGCACCTCGGACAGCACCAGCCCCGTCAGCGCACCCGAGCCGTCGCCCACGAACCGCTCCGTGGACACCGAGTAGACCCGCTCCCCACCCTCCTCGTGCGCCGAGGAGACCCGGTAGATCATCGGGTACGTCGGCCAGGGCATCGAGTCGACCCGCGCGTCCGGCGGCCGGGGCAGGATCTCCAGCTGGGTGAGGCTCGCCGCGCCCTGCCGGATCGCGGTGCCCAGGCAGTCCGCCCCGGTGTCGCCACCGCCGATGATCACCACATGCCTGCCCTCGGCCGAGATCGGCGACTCGGCCAGGTCACCCTCGCACACGCGGTTGGACGGCGTGAGGTAGTCCATCGCCACATGCACCCCGGCCAGCTCCCGGCCCGGCACCGGCAGGTCGCGTGGCACGGTGGCGCCGATGGCCAGCACGATCGCGTCGAAGCCGGCCCGGAGCTGCTCGCCGGTCACGTCCACCCCCACCTCGCAGGAGGTGACGAACGTCGTACCCTCGGCCGTCATCTGGGCCAGCCGGCGCTCCAGATGGCGTTTCTCCATCTTGAACTCCGGGATCCCGTACCGCAGCAGCCCGCCCGGACGGTCAGCCCGCTCGTACACGGTGACCTCGTGCCCGGCCCGGGTGAGCTGCTGGGCCGCGGCCAGCCCGGACGGGCCGGACCCGACCACCGCCACCTTCTTGCCGGTGCGCACCGCCGGCGGCCGGGGCACCACCCAGCCCTCCTCGAAGGCCCGGTCAATGATCTCCACCTCGACCTGCTTGATCGTGACCGGGTCGGCGTTGATGCCGAGCACGCAGGCCGCCTCGCACGGCGCCGGGCAGAGCCGGCCGGTGAGCTCGGGGAAGTTGTTCGTGGCGTGCAGCCGCTCCGCCGCCTCGCGCCAGTCGTCGCGGTGCACGAGGTCGTTCCACTCGGGGATCAGGTTGCCCAGCGGGCAGCCGTTGTGGCAGAACGGGATGCCGCAGTCCATGCATCGCGACGCCTGGGTGCGCAGCGCGGCCGGGTCGAAGTCCTCGTAGACCTCGTGCCAGTCCTTGATGCGCACATCCACCGGTCGCCGCCTCGGCAGCTCACGGCCGTGCTTGAGGAAACCGGTCGGATCAGCCACGAGCCGCCTCCATGACCACCTCGTCGACGTCACGGCCGGCTTGCTCGGCCTCGGCCATCGCCACCAGCACCCGCTTGTAGTCCCGCGGCATGATCTTGCGGAATGCCGCGGCCCGCCGCCGCCAGTCGGCCAGCAGGGCGGCCGCGACCTGCGAGCCCGTCTCGGTGTAGTGCCGCTCGACGGTCTCGTGCAGCCAGTCCAGGTCGGCGGCGGACAGCTCCTCGACGTCGACCATCTCCGGGTTGACCCGGTCGATGCTCAGGTCCAGCAGGTACGCGATCCCGCCGGACATGCCGGCCGCCACGTTGCGGCCGTGCGAGCCGAGCACCACCACCCGGCCACCGGTCATGTACTCGCAGGCGTGGTCGCCGACCCCCTCCACCACCGCGGTGGCACCGGAGTTGCGGACGCAGAACCGCTCCCCCACCACCCCGCGCAGGTAGATCTCACCGCCGGTGGCGCCGTAGCCGATCACGTTGCCGGCGATGATGTTCTGCTCCGCGACGAACGGCGCCCGCTCGTCCGGCCGGACGATGATCCGCCCGCCGGACAGCCCCTTGCCGAGGTAGTCGTTGGCGTCGCCGTACAGCCGCAGCGTGATGCCCGTCGGCAGGAACGCGCCCAGCGACTGCCCGGCCGAGCCGCGCAGGGTGATGTCGATGGTCCCGTCCGGCAGCCCGGCGCCGCCGTACCGCCGGGTGACCTCGCTGCCGAGCAGCGTGCCGACCGTGCGGTTGACGTTGCGCACGGGCAGCTCAAGCTTGACCGGCGTAGCGTCGGACAGCGCGCCCTCGCAGAGCTGGACCAGGGTGCGGTCCAGCGCCTTGTCCAGCCCGTGGTCCTGGCCGCGGACCTGCCGACGGGCCGCACCGGCCGGCAGGTCAGGCACCGTGAACAGCGGGCCGAGGTCCAGCCCGGCCGCCTTCCAGTGCTCGATGGCGGCCCGGGTGTCCAGCAGCTCGGCGTGCCCGACCGCCTCGGCCACGCTGCGAAAGCCCAGCGCGGCCAGGTACTCGCGGACCTCCTCGGCGATGTAGCGGAAGAAGTTCTGGACGAACTCCGGCCTGCCGGTGAACCGCCTGCGCAGCTCCGGGTTCTGGGTGGCCACGCCGACCGGGCAGGTGTCCAGGTGGCACACCCGCATCATCACGCAGCCGGCCACCACCAGCGGCGCGGTGGCGAAGCCGTACTCCTCCGCCCCGAGCAGCGCGCCGACCACGACGTCCCGGCCGGTCTTGAGCTGCCCGTCGACCTGCACCACGATCCGGTCCCGCAGCCCGTTGAGCAGCAGCGTCTGCTGGGTCTCGGCCAGCCCCAGCTCCCACGGCGCCCCGGCGTGCTTGAGCGAGGTGAGCGGGGAGGCGCCGGTGCCGCCGTCGTGGCCGGAGATCAGCACCACGTCGGCGTGCGCCTTGGACACCCCGGCGGCCACGGTGCCGACCCCGACCTCAGCCACCAGCTTGACGTGGATCCGGGCGGCGTCGTTGGCGTTCTTCAGGTCGTGGATGAGCTGGGCCAGGTCCTCGATGGAGTAGATGTCGTGGTGCGGCGGCGGGGAGATCAGCCCGACCCCCGCGGTCGAGTACCGCGTCCGGGCGATCCAGGGATAGACCTTGTGGCCCGGAAGCTGGCCGCCCTCGCCGGGCTTGGCGCCCTGCGCCATCTTGATCTGGATGTCGTCGGCGTTGACCAGGTACTCCGAGGTCACCCCGAACCGGCCGGACGCAACCTGCTTGACCGCCGAGCGCCGGGCCGGGTCGTAGAGCCGCTCGGCGTCCTCACCGCCCTCGCCGGTGTTGGACTTGCCGCCGAGGGAGTTCATCGCGATGGCCAGCGTCTCGTGCGCCTCGGCCGAGATCGAGCCGTAGCTCATCGCCCCGGTGCAGAACCGGCGGACGATCGCCTCGACCGGCTCGACCTCCTCGATCGGCACCGGCGGCCGGACCCCCGTGCGCAGCTCGAACAGCCCGCGCAGGGTCGCCCCCTCGTGCGCCAGCGCGTCCACCGCGGCGGTGTACCGCTTGAAGACCTCGTACCGCGCCGAGCGGGTGGAATGCTGCAGCAGGAACACCGTCTCGGGGTTGAACAGGTGCGGCGGGCCCTCCCGGCGCCACTGGTACTCCCCGCCAACATCCAGCCTGCGGTGCGCCAGCTCGGTCGGGTTGGGCGGGTACGCCCGCCGGTGCCGGCTGGCCACCTCCTCGGCCAGCACGTCCAGGCCCACCCCGCCCAGCTTGCTCGTCGTACCGGTGAAGAACTCCGCCACCAGCTCGTCGGACAGCCCGAGCGCCTCGAAGACCTGCGCCCCGGTGTAGGACGCGACGGTGGAGATGCCCATCTTGGACATCACCTTCAGCACGCCCTTGCCGGCCGCCTTGACGTAGTTGCGGACCGCCTTGGCCGGCTCGACACCGGCCAGCGCGCCGTTCTCCGCCATGTCCTCGATGGTCTCGAAGGCGAGGTAGGGGTTGACGGCGGCGGCACCGAACCCGAGCAGCAGCGCCACGTGGTGCACCTCGCGGCAGTCGCCGGACTCCACGACCAGGCCGACCTGGGTGCGGGTCTTCTCCCGGACCAGATGGTGGTGCACGGCCGAGACCAGCAGCAGGGACGGGATCGGCGCGTACCGGGCGTCGCAGCCACGGTCGGACAGCACCAGGATCCGGGCACCGGCGGCGATCGCCGCTGACGCCTCGGCCCGGACCCGGTCCAGTGCCTCGCGCAGCCCCGGGCCGCCCTGGTCCACGGCGTACCGGCCGGAGAGCACGACGCTGGCGAACCCGGGCAGGTCGCCGTCGTCGTTCACGTGGATGATCTTGGCTAGCTCGTCGTTGTCGATCACCGGGAAGGGCAGCGCGATCTGCCGGGCCGACGCCGCGGATGGCTCCAGCAGGTTCTGCTCCGCCCCGATGGTCGCGCCGAGGCTGGTTACCAGCTCCTCCCGGATCGCGTCCAGCGGCGGGTTGGTGACCTGGGCAAAGAGCTGGCTGAAGTAGTCGTAGAGCAGCCGGGGCCGGTCGGACAGCACGGCCACCGGCGAGTCGGTGCCCATCGAGCCGATCGGCTCGGCCCCGGTGCGGGCCATCGGCGCGAGCAGGATCCGGCTCTCCTCCTCGGTGTAGCCGAAAACCTGCTGGCGGCGGACCACCGACTCGTGCGTCGGCACTATGTGCGTGCGGTCCCGCAGCGAGGACAGCGGCACTAGCCCGGCGTCCAGCCAGTCGCCGTACGGATGCTCGGCGGCCAGCGCAGACTTGATCTCGTCGTCCTCGACGATCCGGCCCAGGCTGGTGTCGACCAGGAACATCCGGCCTGGCTGCAGCCGGCCCTTGGCCACCACCGACTCGGGCGCGATGTCCAGCACGCCGACCTCGCTGGCCAGCACCACCAGGTCGTCGGCGGTGCGCCACCAGCGGGAGGGGCGCAGCCCGTTGCGGTCCAGCACCGCGCCGATCACCGTGCCGTCGGTGAACGCCACGCAGGCCGGCCCGTCCCACGGCTCCATCACCGCGGCGTGGAACTGGTAGAACGCGCGCCGGGCCTGGTCCATCTCGGTGTGGTTCTCCCACGCCTCCGGGATCATCATCAGCACCGCGTGCGGCAGCGGCCGGCCACCCAGGTGCAGCAGCTCCAGCACCTCGTCGAACGACGCGGAGTCGCTGGCGCCCTCGGTGCAGATCGGGTACAGCCGGGCCAGGTCGCCGTCGCCGAACGCATCGGACGCGAGCAGCGCCTCCCGCGCCTGCATCCAGTTCCGGTTGCCGCGGACGGTGTTGATCTCGCCGTTGTGCGCGATGTAACGGTAGGGATGGGCCAGCGGCCAGGACGGGAAGGTGTTGGTGGAGAACCGGCTGTGCACCATCGCGATAGCCGAGGCCAGCCGGGGGTCGGCGAGGTCGGGGTAGAACGTCGGGAGCTGGTCGGTGGTCAGCATCCCCTTGTAGACCAGGGTGCGCGCGGACAGCGACGGGAGGTACGTCCCGACGCCGGCCGCTGCCGTCTCGTGCTCGGCCCGCTTGCGCACGCAGAAGGCCCGGCGCTCCAGCGCCAGCCCGCTCGAGCCGGCCAGGAAGAGCTGGCGGAAGCGCGGCATGACGGACCGGGCGGTCGGGCCGAGCGGGTCGACCACCGTCGGCACGTCCCGCCAGCCGAGGACGGTGAGGCCCTCCTCGGCCGCGATCCGCTCGATCCGCCCGACCGCATCGGCCTCGGCCGCGTCGTCGTCCGGCAGGAACGCGCAGCCAACCGCGTACGCCGGCTCGTCCCGCCCCGCCGGCGCGGGCAGCGGAAAGTCGACGACCGCGCGCAGGAACGCGTCCGGGACCTGGATCAGGATGCCGGCACCGTCGCCCGAGCTCGGTTCGGCCCCCGCGGCGCCACGATGCTCGAGGTTGGCCAACGCGGTGAGTCCCTGCGCAACGATGCGATTCGTCCGCCGACCCCGGGCGTCGACCACGAACGCGACGCCGCATGCATCGTGCTCAAACTGGGGGTCGTACAGGCCATGCGCTGCAGGGACGGCGGAAAAGTTCATCGAGCCTTCCCGTCGTCTCGGAGTAGGTACATTCGAGCGGGACGACATCGGCCCGGGGTGTGTCGTTCAGGGTACACACGGGTTGCCGGAATATTAAGACGAGCCGGTGGGATCCTGCACTGCCGGTGAGGATCCCGCGCTGGCTGTGCTGGGGACTGCTGCCGGGCCGTTGAGGGCTTAGGTTGAGGACTGAGCGGGCTGTGAGCTGGGTCAGTCGATCTGGTCCGCCGAGCTGGGGCTTTCGATCAGAGGGGGATCGCCCGGATGCCAGACATCTTCGCCGCCGTGGGCGCCGGTGACCCCGCGTTGGTCGACGAGCTGCTCAGGGGTGACCGGCGGCTAGCCTTCGCGCGGACCGACGACGGTGTCAGCGTGGTTCTCTGGGCAATGTACGTCGGGCAGCCCCGGCTGGCTACCCTTCTCGCGCACGCCAAGCGTGATCTTGACATCTTCGAGGCGGCGGCCGTCGGGGTCACCGAGCGGCTCGGTGAGCTGGTCGACGAGGACGTCCGGCGGGCCAGCGGCTGGACCACGGACGGCTTCTCCCCGTTGCACCTGGCCGCGTTCTTCGGCCACCCGGACGCGGCCCGCCGGCTGATCACCGCAGGCGCCGACGTAGACGCGGAGGCCCGCAACGCCAACCGCGCCGCACCGCTGCACAGCGCCGCCGCTGGCGCGCACCCGGAGTGCGTCCGGGTGCTGCTGGACGCCGGCGCCGACGTGAACGCGCGGGAGCAGGGCGGTTGGACCCCGCTGCACAGCGCGGCCCGGGCCGGAGACTCCGCCTCGGTGGCGCTGCTGGTCTCGGCGGGAGCCGACCTGGCCGCCGTCGACGACGAGGGCCACCTGCCGGTCGACCTGGCCACCGGCATCGTCCGCGACCGGCTGGCCGCCCTCGCCAACCGCCCGTCAGACCGGGGCCGTTCGCGTCTCTAGGTCAGCGGGCCGCGTCGGCGGCGGCGCTGCCGGCCGCTGCCGACGCCTGCCGGCACGCGGCGACGCGCTCCAGGAGCAGGGCGCGCTCGCGCCCGTTGCGGGTGAGCGATGCCGCGCGCTCGAGCTCCGCGCGTGCCTCGTCGAGGCGGCCGAGCTTGACGAGCAGGTCGCCGCGCACGCTCGGCAGAAGGTGGTAGCCGGTGAGCGACGGCTCACCGGCCAGCGCGTCAACGAGCTCCAGGCCAGCGGCCGGGCCGAACGCCATCGCCACCGCGACCGCACGGTTCAGCTCCACTACGGGGGACGGCGTGAGCTGGACGAGCGCCCCGTAGAGCACCGCGATGCGTACCCAGTCCGTCTCCTCCGGGGTACGCGCCCGCGCGTGACAGGCCGCGATCGCGGCCTGCAGCGCGTACGGGCCGAGCGCGCCGCCGAGCGCCTCGGCCCGCTCGAGCGCCGCGAGACCACGCCTGATGAGAAGCTGGTCCCAGCGGGAGCGCTCCTGGTCGAGCAGCAGGATGGGCTCGCCGGACGGCCCGGTCCGCGCCCGCGAGCGCGACGCCTGGATCTCCATCAGCCCGACCAGGCCATGCACCTCCGGCTCCTTCGGCGCCAGCTCGGCCAGGATACGGCCGAGCCGCAGCGCCTCCTCGCAGAGCGCGGGTCGCATCCAGTCGTCACCCGCGGTCGCCGCGTAGCCCTCGTTGAACACGAGGTAGACGACTCCCAGCACGGACGACAGCCGGGCGGCGAGCTCGGGCCCCCGCGGCACCTCGAAGGGGACGTGCGCCTCCGCGAGGGTCCGCTTGGCCCGGACGATGCGCTGGGCGACGGTCGGCTCCGGGACGAGGAACGCCCGGGCGATCTCCCCGGTTGTCAGGCCACCGAGCAGCCGGAGCGTCAGCGCGACCTGCGCCTCGGTGGACAGGACCGGATGGCAGGCGGTGAACACCAGACGCAGGAGATCATCCTCGATGTCACCGTCAAGAGCACTCTCGGCGACCGCGCTGGGGTCCGGCGCGGCCCCCTGCCCGGTCTCCAGCTCGTGGCCGAGCTCCGTCAGCTTGCGCTGGAACCGCTCCTGGCGTCGTAGCAGGTCGATCGCACGATGTTTCGCGGTGGCCATGAGCCAGGCGCCCGGGTTGCGCGGGACGCCCGACTCCGGCCACTGCTCCAGCGCGGCGACCAGTGCATCCTGCGCCAGCTCCTCGGCCAAGCCGACGTCACGCACAACCCGGGCGAGACCGGCGATGAGCCGCGCCGACTCGATCCGCCAGACCGCGTCGATCGCGCGATGCGCATCGGAAGCCGTCACGCTGACCAATCAGAGCAGCTTCCCGCGCGCCAAGGCAAGGCCGAGGCGCGCCGCGGCTAGGGCTGCCCAGCCGTGCGCCGCGGCTCCTCGCGCAGCGCCTGCTCACGCGCGGCGCCCTCGGGCGGGACGACCTCCGCGGGGAAGTCCGACGCCTCGAACACCTGGCGAACCTCGATCTCCCCGCCGTCCCCGAAGGGGGCGCGGGTGGCCCATTCGAGCGCCTCCTCCTTCGACGCCACCTGGATCAACCAGAAGCCGGCGACCAGCTCCTTCGTCTCGGTAAAGGGCCCGTCGGTCACGGTGGGCCTCTCCCCGGTGAAGGTGATGCGCCAGCCCTTGGAGGTCGGGTGGAGACCTTCGGCCGCGAGCAGCACGCCGGCCTTGACCAGCTCCTCGTTGTACCTGCCCATCGCGGCGAAGGCTTCCTTGTCCGGGAGCACGCCCGCCTCGGAGTCGCTGTTGGCCTTGACCAGCACCATGAACCGCATCATCGTCTCCTTGTAGCTCTGTCGGGTGCCGGGCTTGGCGATCGGTCCCGACCGGCTCAGCCCAGCCTCTACTCATGCGTCGAACGGCGGCCGGCGCGGATCGACACGTCCGCCAAATTTTCTGACGGGGCACCGTGTTACCTCTGGCGGCCCCCGTGGCGACCGCGGGATATGTCGATGGAAGAGGGTGCGTGGGTACCTCGGCCAGCGCACTGTGGCAGGCGCAGCAGGCTCCCGGCGACGGCCGTACAGCCCCTCACCCCGGCCAGCACCGCAGCACCGCAGCACCGCAGCACCGCAGCACCGCAGCACCGCAGCACCGCAGCACCGCAGCACCGCAGCACCGCAGCACCG
>DATILL010000092.1:0-63505 GCA_035476575.1 Mycobacteriales bacterium | reverse complement strand
GGGCCGGCGTCCTGGGCGGGGGTGTGGCGTGACCGCCGCCCGCCCGCACCTGACGCGGCCCGACCCGGCGCTGTGGGAGGAGCCGGAGATGCGCGCCCTGCTCGCCATCCAGGACGTCACCCGGCTCTACCGGCTGCTGCACTCCTACGGCTGCTCCCAGCAGCACATCGCCGCCCTGGCAGGCCAGTCACAGCCGGAGGTCCGCGATCATCCACGGCCGGCAGGTCATGGCTTACGTGTGCTTAACGCCAACCTGATTTCGCTGGACGACTCGGACGGTGCCGGGATCGCTCTTACCGCGTACCAGGAATGGGTGGACAAGCTGCCTCAGCGGGAAGCCCGCAATGTGCGGCAGCGGATCGCCGACAGGCTGGGCGAGGTCCGCTGGCTCGGACGGTTGCCGACCGGTCGGCGAGACCTCAGCGAGCGTGGACACGCTGCCGGTCTGGCTGCCTCGGCTCGCAACGGAGATGTCCGGCGCGGTCTCGGTGTGCTCTCGCAGGGGACGATACGCAGCAGTTTCAACCGCCAGCTACAGGGCCACCGGGGCCAGCCGGCGACCAGGACTGGCTGCCACGCCAACGTGGGGGCGGTGGCGATATTCATAGGAGGCATACGCGGCCACGGTCCGCCACGAGCATGTGGCAGTCCGGCTACGCTACGTGCCGTGACGTCAGCCTCTGGGGACGGCGGGGTGTTCATCAATTACCGCGGGGTGGACACCGACTTCGCTGCGCCGCTGCTGCACAAGGAGCTGTCCCGGCGGTTCGGCAGAAACCTGGTGTTCTGGGACGCCGAGAGCATCGCGCCCGGGGAGGACTACGTCGAGCGGCTGCTCACCGAGGTCAGGTCCTGTGCCGTACTGCTCGCCGTGATCGGCCCGCAGTGGCTCACGATCAGCGACTCCACGGGACGGCGACGAATCGACAGGCCAAACGACTGGATCCGGCGCGAGCTCGCGGCTGCGATCGTCGCCGGAATCACGGTCATTCCGGTGTTCACCGACGGTGCGGCCGTTCCGACCGAGGCGGACCTGCCGCCCGACATCGCCCAGTTGGGTCGGCGTCAAGGCCTTCCGCTGCGCCTCCGCGAGTCCAGCCAGGATCTCCAGAAAATTGTCCAAGCGGTCAAGAAAGCCGCTCCCCACCTCGTGGACTTTGAGCCGCCTCCGGTGGGTCAACCGGCACGCCGTGCCATTTCCGTCTCGATGTTAGTGGTGGTGGCCCTCTTCGGGATGATCTCGCTCGTCGTGTCCCTGTTCGTGGACAACCACAACTCGTCAACATCGGGCTTACCCGTCGGCACCGGACCGAGCACCTCGCCCACCATCCAGTCGTCGAGCCCGTCGTTTGCCACTTCTGCCGACCCGACCGCCACGACGTCATCCGCCTTGCCCACTGCCGCGGCCGTTCGCGTGTGGTGGCACGGCACGGTGACCCTGGACGCTGACAATTTCAACACCGGCTGGTTCCTGGATCCCTCCCCGCCGGCTCGGGCGCCACTGGGCGACCTCGGCCTCGTTTGTGATCTCAGTTGTTACTCCAACGAGGTCGCCGGCAACGCGTTCGTCGCCTGGGATGGCTCTCGCCCTCCAGAACGGCAGCAGTGCTCCGGCATCTTGGACACCCAGCTAGGGCAGCGCCGGTTGGATGTTCGGGTGGGCTCGGTGGCCTGTCTCAAGACCGAGGGCGGCCGGGTCGGCTACCTGAAGGTGACCAGCATGGCAGGTCTCGGTCATATGAAAATCGAGGTGACCGTCTGGGAGCGGCCCTCCTAAACCCCTGCGCGCGGTAGCGGGGCGAGCACCCAGTCGGCCAAGGCGACCGAGACGCCAACGTAGTGCTCCGGGTCGACGCTGGCCCGCACGGTGTCGAGGTCCAGCTCCTTGCCCTCCATGACAACCGCCTCGGCCAGCGCGTCTACCAGGTCGGTTCCGCCCTTTTCGGACCCCTCGATGATTGCGGTGAGCAGCTTCTACGCCGCGACCTTCCCATCAGTGGAGCCAAGATTGTGGTGAGCCACTCGGAGACCAGCGGCGCCGGTGAGCCCGAGGTTCTCCCGCATCTGCTTGGGCACCACGACCAGGCTCTCGGCCAGCTCCGCGGCGTTGCTCGCGGCCCCGGCGGCCAGCCGCGGGCCTTGTGTCCGGCTCGGATCACCCGGCACATCGTGAAACGTGTCGTGGCCGCGTGGGGATGCTGGCTGGCGGCGGCCCGCTCCCAGTGACCCCAGACTGATCAAGCGGGCCGCACCACGTCCAACCTGTCGCTTACGCGTTCCTGCGTGCGATGAGCGGGTGCCGTTGCATTGGTCCGTCGGCGGAATGCGACCTTGCTCGCGCCATGTGGCGCAACACCGTGCCCATAGTTATTTGGTGTCGGCTACCCGTTCCAGCTCGGCTGATCGGGATGCGTCCGCATGCCTGCTCGCGGAGTAAGTGCGCCTCACATGATCTCTTGGCCGGTCGGCTCGGCCGGCGGCTGGACGGTCGGCGAGACCTCGGTGAGGGCGGCGGCGATGTTGGCCGCCAGGGATACGGCGATGCCCAGCAGGAACGATGACCAGATCGCAGCCCGGGCCCGGCGGCTGGTCTGCTGGTCGGACGTGAACAGCCCAGCCGCGGCCAGCACCAACAGGGCCTTGCCGATGCCCCTGTGAGCAGGCTGGCCGTCGCGGTCGTGGAAGACTGGCCAGTGTGACGGCGACGGTCCTGGACGGCAAGGCCACCCTGGCGACGATCAAGTCCGAGCTGAAGGTGCGGCTCGGCGTGCTCCGCGAGCGGGGCATCGTGCCCGGCCTCGGCACCGTCTTAGTGGGTGACGACCCAGGGAGCAGATGGTACGTCAACGCCAAGCACCGCGACTGCGCCGAGCTGGGCATCACCAGCATCCGCCGGGAGCTGCCCGGCACCGCGAGCCAGGCTGAGGTCGAGGCGGTCGTCAACGAGCTCAACGCCGACCCCACCTGTACGGCGTACCTGGTGCAGCTTCCGCTGCCCGCCGGGCTGGACGAGTACGCCGTGCTGGAGCGGGTCGACCCGGGCAAGGACGTCGACGGCCTGCACCCGGTCAACCTCGGCCGGCTGGTGCTCGGCCGGCCGGCCCCGCTGCCGTGCACGCCGCACGGCATCGTGGAGCTGCTGCGCCGGTTCGACGTGCCGATCGCGGGCGCGCACGTCGTGGTGGTCGGACGCGGCATCACCGTGGGCCGGCCGCTGGCCCTGCTGCTGACCCGGCGCAGCGAGAACGCGACCGTCACCCAGTGTCACACCGGCACCCGCAACCTGGCCGGGCACCTGCGCCGGGCCGACATCGTGGTGGCCGCGGCCGGCGCGCCCGGCCTGGTCACCGCCGACCTGGTCCGGCCGGGCGCGGCGGTCCTCGACGTGGGGGTGAGCCGGGTGGACGGCAAGATCGCCGGGGACGTAGCCGCGAACGTGTCGCAGGTCGCCGGCTACCTCGCCCCGAACCCCGGCGGGGTCGGTCCGATGACCAGGGCCATGCTGCTGACGAACGTCGTCGAGCTGGCCGAGCGGACCCCCTGACCGAGCCGGGCACTGGCCGACCGAGCCGGGTCTAGGCTCGGCGCTATGGCGGAGCGCGCGACGAAGGGGCTGGCGGACATCGTCGCGGCGAGCACCGCGATCAGTGACATCGACGGCCGGGCCGGTGTGCTGTCCTACCGCGGGTACGACATCCATGAGCTGGCCGGCCGGACGACGTTCGAGGAGGTCGCGCACCTGCTGCAGCGGGGTAGCCTACCCACCCGGGACGAGCTGGACCGCTACCGTGCCGAGCTGGCCGCCGCCCGCACCACGCTTGGCCCTACGGTCGAGCGCATCCTGCCGGCCGTCGCGGGCAGCTCGCCGATGGAGGCGCTGCGCACCCTGGTCTCCGTGCTGTCCGTCGACGACCCGGACGCCGCCGACTCGACCCCGGCCGCTGACCTGCGCAAGGCCGCCCGGCTGGTCGGCCAGCTCCCGGTGCTGGTCGCGCGGTACCACGCCGCCCGGTCCGGCCGGCCGGTGCCCGACCCCGACCCGGACCTCGACCTCGCCGGCAACCTGCTGTTCCAGCTCACCGGCCAACGGCCGGACCGGACCCGGACGGCGATGCTCGACGAGTGCCTGGTGCTGTACGCCGACCACACCATGAACGCGTCGACGTTCACCGCCCGGATCTGCGCCGCCACCCTGGCCGACCTGTACGCGGCCGCCACCGCCGCGCTCGCTACCCTGTCCGGTCCCCTGCACGGCGGCGCGAACGAGGCCGTGATGCACATGCTGGAAGGCATCCCGGACGTCGACGCGGTGCCGGGGGACATCCAGGCCAGGCTGGGCCGAGGTGAGAAGATCATGGGCTTCGGGCACCGGGTCTACCGCACCGAGGACCCGCGGGTCACCCACCTGCGGGCAATGTCGGGCCGGCTTGCCGAGCTGGTCGGCGAGCCGCGGTACCGCGCGCTGTCGGCCCGGATAGAGCAGGTCGTCGCCGAGGTCAAGGGGCTGCGGCCGAACGGCGACTTCTACGCCGCCAGCGTCTACCACTACCTCGGCATCCCGACCGACCTGTTCAGCCCGGTCTTCGCGGTGGCCCGGATAGCTGGCTGGACCGCGCATGCGATCGAGCAGCACCAGGACAACAGGCTGATCCGGCCGGACTCGGAGTACGTCGGGCCAAAGCGGCAGTACTGGATGCCGCTGGCGGAACGCGGATGATGCCACCCATGCCGCCCACGCGGCCGACCCCTCGGGACTGGCTGCGCACCCGCGACCTGCACAACCTTCCCGTGCTGCTGGTGCTGGCCTGCGCCGCGGGCGGGTTGGGGTACTCCGCCGCGGTGCCCGAGCACTGGCGGCGCGGCGTCCTGGTGATGGCCAGCGCGATGATCATGGCTGGCTTCTTCCGGCTGGTCCTCCCGGCCCGGCAGTCCGGCCTGCTCACGGTGCGCAGCCGGGTGGCCGACGTACTGTGCTATGCCGGCGTGGGCGCCGCGATCTGGCTGATCGCGCTGGCCCTGCCCGCTGTCGGCCCGTAGGGCTCGGATAGCCTCCGAAGGAGCCCGCGACACCAGACTGGACCAGCCGCGGTGCCACGGTCGCACACCGCCGGGAGGCCTGACCCCATGGCAGAGCGCACGGGCAAGGTGACCGTCGTCGGAGCCGGTTTCTATGGCTCGACGACCGCGCAGCGCCTCGCCGAGTACGACATCTTCGAGACCGTCGTGCTCACCGACATCGTCGAGGACAAGCCCGAGGGCCTGGCCCTGGACCTGAACCAGTCGCGCTCCATCGAGGGCTTCGAGACCAGGGTGGTCGGCCAGACCACCGGCCCGGACGGCGCCGGCTACGAGGTCATCGCCGGCTCGGACATCGTGGTGGTCACCGCCGGCCTGCCGCGCAAGCCTGGGATGAGCCGGATGGACCTGCTGGAGGTCAACGCCCGGATCGTCCGGTCGGTCGCGGAGAACGTCGCCCGGCACGCCCCGGCGGCCGTGGTGATCGTGGTGTCCAACCCGCTGGACGAGATGACCGCGCTGGCCCAGCTCGCCACCGGCTTCGAGCCCAGCCGGGTGATCGGGCAGGC
Organism: Mycobacteriales bacterium; assembly: GCA_035476575.1. Lineage (GTDB taxonomy): Bacteria > Actinomycetota > Actinomycetes > Mycobacteriales > JACQDL01 > DATILL01. The sequence goes on along the minus strand of DATILL010000092.1, from coordinate 57,920 downwards.
GGGGATGCTCGACACGGCGCGGTTCATCCACTTCGTGGCCGAGGAGCTGGCCGTGCCCATCTCCTCGGTGCGGGCTCTCACCCTGGGCTCGCACGGTGACACGATGGTGCCGGTGCCGTCGCGGTGTGCGGTGGATGGCAAGCCGCTGGCCGATCTGCTGCCGGCGGCGAAGATCGAGGAGCTGGTCACCCGCACCCGCAACGGCGGGGCCGAGGTCGTCGCGCTGTTGAAGACCGGCTCGGCGTACTACGCCCCGTCCGCCGCCGCCGCCGCGATGGCGCGCGCGGTGGCTGTCGACGCCGGTACGGTCCTGCCGGTGTGTGCCTGGGTGGACGGCGAGTACGGCATCTCCGGGGTCTACCTCGGGGTGGAGGCCGAGATCGGGGCGGGAGGGGTCCGGCGGGTGGTCGAGACCGAGCTCACCGAGACCGAGCTGGCCGGGCTGACGCGGGCGGCCGAGGCGGTCCGGGTCAAGCAGGCTGACGTCCAGGCGCTCTGACCAGGCCGCCTAGCGTGACGTAGGTACGACGTAGTACTCTCACGTACGTATTTTTCGGAGCGACGCGGAGGTGGACATGACCGTCGTGACGGTTCGGGAGTTCGCCTACAACCCCAGCGCGATGTTCGCCCGGGTCGAGCTGGGCGAGCGGATCGAGGTGACCCGGCACGGCAAGGTGATCGCGATCGTGAGCTGGCCGGAGACCCACCTCAGCGGGTACGACGCGCTGGTCGCGCAGGGTGCCATCAAGCCTCCGCCCGATGGCGGGGCGCGGGCGGGCAACTGGCACGACTTCGTGCATGTCGACATACCGGACGACATCGAGCCGCTCGCGATCGTGGAGGAGCTGCGCGAGGAGCGGGATGTTGTCGCGATGCTCGACGGCCTTGAGGCAGGCAGATGATCTACCTGGACTCCTCGGCGCTGGTGACGTTGGTGCTCGGGCGCACCCACGCCGCGCCGTTGCGTGAGCTCTTCCTTCGCCACCCGGCCGAGACCACCGCCACCAGCACGGTGGGCTTGGTCGAGACGGTGCGCACCTGCGACAGCCACGGAAACTTCCCGAACCTCCTGGCTCGGCTGGCCCGGGTCCACGTCGAGATCCCGCTGACGGACCGGGTCCGTGACGCCGCCACGGCGGTGCCCGGTCGGTTGCGCAGCCTGGACGCGATCCATGTGGCCAGCGCCGAGCTGCTGGGGTCGGAGCTGACCGCGCTGGTCACCTACGACAAGCGGATAGCGGATGCCGCCCGGGCCGCCGGGCTGCCGGTGGCTATGCCGGGAGTCGAGTAGGGCGCATACCCGCGCACGTAGGCTCGGCCCGTCCCGGGACGGGCGGAGAGGAGATCGCCGCGGATGGCAAAGATCAAGGTCGCCGGACCGGTCGTCGAGCTCGATGGCGACGAGATGACCCGGATCATCTGGAAGTTCATCAAGGACCAGCTCATCCTGCCGTACCTGGACGTCGAGCTGCTCTACTACGACCTGTCCATCGAGCATCGAGACGCGACGGACGACCAGGTCACCGTGGCCGCGGCCAACGCGATCAAACAGCACGGCGCGGGCGTGAAGTGCGCCACCATCACCCCGGACGAGGCTCGGGTGGAGGAGTTCGGCCTGAAGCGGATGTGGCGCTCGCCGAACGGCACGATCCGGAACATCCTCGGCGGGGTTGTCTTCCGCGAGCCGATCATCTGCGTCAACGTCCCCCGGCTGGTGCCCGGCTGGACCAAGCCCATCGTGATCGGCCGGCACGCGCACGGCGACCAGTACAAGGCCACCGACTTTAAGGTGCCCGGCCCGGGCACGGTGACCATCACCTACACCCCGGCCGACGGCGGCGAGCCGATAGAGCTGGAGGTCGCGCAGTTCCCCGAGGGCGGCGGCGTCGCGATGGGCATGTACAACTTCCGCCGTTCCATCGAGGACTTCGCCCGCGCGTCGCTGCGCTACGGGCTGGCCCGCGGCTATCCGGTCTACCTCTCGACGAAGAACACGATCCTCAAGGCCTACGACGGCATGTTTAAGGACGTGTTCGCGGAGATATTCGAGACCGAGTTCAAGGCCGACTTCGAGGCGGCCGAGCTCACCTACGAGCACCGGCTGATCGACGACATGGTGGCCGCCGCGCTGAAGTGGGAGGGCGGCTATGTGTGGGCGTGCAAGAACTACGACGGTGACGTCCAGTCCGACACCGTGGCCCAGGGCTTCGGTTCCCTGGGTCTGATGAGCTCGGTGCTGATGACCCCGGACGGTCGTACGGTCGAGGCCGAGGCGGCGCACGGCACGGTGACCCGGCACTACCGGGCGCACCAGCGCGGCGAGAAGACCTCGACCAACCCCATCGCGTCGATCTTCGCCTGGACCCGCGGGCTGGCCCACCGCGGCAAGCTGGACAACACTCCCGAGGTCATCGAGTTCGCCAAGAAGCTTGAGCAGGTGTGCGTGTCCACCGTCGAGGGCGGCCAGATGACCAAGGACCTGGCCCTGCTGGTCGGCGGTAACGCCGAGTGGCTGACCACCGAGGACTTCCTCGCGGCCCTCGACGAGCACCTGCGAGCGGCCATGTCCGGTTAGCACAGCATGAAAATCAGTGATCTCGCGGCTCCCAGACCGTGAGATCACTGATTTTCAGCGTGTGAACCGCGACATTGCCGGCCTTGCGAGTGAGACCTGCTCCTACACTGGCCGGCGTGGATGATCCGCCGCGAGCGGCGATGCCGTGAGCAACACCTTGATCAACATTTCGATCGTGTTCGCGCTGATCATGGTCGAGGGCCTGTTCGTCGGTGCCGAGGCCGCGCTGATCTCGCTGCGGGAAGGCCAGGTCCGCCGGCTGGAGGTGGAAGGCCGGCGGGGTGTGGCGGTCAAGCGGCTGCTCAAGGACCCGAACCGGTACCTCGCGACCGTGCAGATCGGTGTTACCCTGACCGCCCTGCTGTCCAGTGCGCTTGGCGCCGTCACGCTCTCCGACGAGGCGAAGCGGGTGCTGACCCGGCACGGCGTTCCGGGTGGCCTGGCCGGGTTCATCGGCATCGTGGGCGTCACGCTGGTCATCTCGTTCGTGACCCTGGTGGTCGGCGAGCTGGCCCCCAAGCGGCTGGCGCTTCAGCGCGCCGAGGGGACGGCCAAGCTGTTCGCCCCGAGCCTGGACCGGATGGCGACCGTGGCACGGCCGGTGATCTGGCTGCTCTCCAAGGTCACCGACTTCGTCGTCCGGCTGCTCGGCGGCGACCCGACCACCAGCCGTGAACCGGTCACCGGCGAGGAGCTGCGCGGCCAGATCGCCGTACACGAGTCGTTGTCCGGGTACGAGCGGCGGATGATCGACCAGGTGTTCGCGTCCGCCGACCGGTCGATCAGCGAGGTGATGATCCCCCGCACCGAGGTGGACTTCCTGGAGGCCGGTACGACGATCAGCCGGGCGCTGAAGGAGGCCATGGACGCCCCGCACTCCCGCTACCCGGTCGTCGGGCGCAGCTCCGACGACGTGATCGGGTTCGTGCACATCCGCGACCTGATGCACCCGCACCACCCGGCCGGCCGGGCCGCCACCGTCGGCGACGTCACCCGCGAGGTGGCCCAGCTCCCCGGGTCCAAGCGGGTGCTCGCGGCGCTGTCCGAGATGCGCCGCGAGGGCTACCACCTGGCCATCGTGATCGACGAGTACGGCGGCACCGACGGCATCGTCACCCTCGAGGACCTGATCGAGGAGGTCGTCGGCGACATCCGCGATGAGTACGACGCCCCGGCCGAGCACGTCGGCCCACTGGCCGCCGGCGAGTACGACGTCGACGGGCTGTGCAACCTGGACGACTTCGCCGAGCAGACCGGGGTACGGCTGCCGGACGGCCCGTACGAGACGGTCGCCGGCTGGCTGATGCGCGCCCTCGGCCGGCTCCCCGCGGTAGGCGACTCGGTGGAGACCGACGGGCTGCGGGTCGCCGTCGCCGAGCTCGACGGCCGCCGGGTCTCCCGGCTGCGGGTGAGCACCGTGCGGGTCGTCGAGCCCTGAGGCCGGACGTCAGCCGTCGTACTGCCAGGTGTTGCCGTTGAGGTTGTAGAAGTCGGTGATCTGGGCCCGGCAGTACGGGCAGTTGGTGAGCTGGACCGCGGCGTTCGCGCCCTGGCAGGCCCAGTGCAGGACATGCCCGCACGGGATCAGCTTGATGTCGCACACCTGCTGCAGGCAGAGCGCGCACTGGGTTGTCAGCTCGGCGTGGGTCACGGGGTGGTTAAGCGGTGCTGCCATGGCGAGCCCCCTGCTAGACGATGGCCAACTGGAGAAACCAACGCTAGGAGGGTCAGCGTCGTAGCACCCGGCTTTCGGACGGAGTTCAGCCGTTTCAGCTACCTTGGCGGCCTATGTCCGCCGGTCTACGGCGGTCCACCGGCCCGACATCGGGCCGTCACCTGACAGAATGCAGCACATGCCCACGGAGAATCGTCCTCGAGTGCTGTCCGGCATCCAGCCGAGCGCCGACTCCTTCCATTTCGGCAACTATCTCGGTGCGGTGCGCCAGTGGGTGGCGTTGCAGGAGAGCCACGACGCCTTCTACTGCGTCGTCGACCTGCATGCGATCACCGTGGAGCAGAGCCCGGTCGCGTTGCGGCACCGGACGCGGGCGGCTGCCGCGCAGCTCCTCGCGCTCGGGCTGGAGCCGTCCCGGTGCACCCTGTTCGTGCAGAGCCACGTGCCCGCGCACACCCAGCTCGCCTGGGTGCTGGGCTGCCTGACCGGGTTCGGCGAGGCCAGCCGGATGACGCAGTTCAAGGACAAGTCGACGAAGGGCGGCGCGGACCGGTCCAGCGTCGGCCTGTTCACCTACCCGATCCTGCAGGCTGCCGACATCCTGCTCTACCAGCCGCGGTACGTGCCGGTGGGCGAGGACCAGCGGCAGCACCTCGAGCTCACCCGCGACCTGGCGCAGCGGTTCAACTCGCGCTACGGCGCGACCTTCGTGGTGCCCGAGCCGTTCATCCCCAAGGATGCCGCCAAGATCGCCGACCTGCAGGACCCGACCGCGAAGATGAGCAAGTCCGGCTCCAACCCGGCCGGGCTGCTGGAGCTGCTGGACCCGCCGGCCGCGCTGCGCAAGAAGATCAAGAGCGCGGTCACCGACGCCGGCCGGGAGATCCGCTACGACCCCGCCGGCAAGCCCGGGGTGAGCAACCTGCTCACCATCTGCTCCGCGCTCACCGGGCGGTCGGTCGGCGACCTGGAGGCGGCGTACGACGGCAGGGGCTACGGCGACCTCAAGAAGGACCTGGCCGAGGTGGTGGTCGCCTTCGTCGAGCCGGTGCAGCGCCGGACCGCCGAGCTGCTGGACGATCCCGTGGAGCTGGACCGGCTGCTCGCCCTGGGCGCCGAGCGGGCCGGCGTGGTGGCCGCCGAGACCCTGGCCCGGGTCTACCACCAGGTGGGGTTCCTGCCGGCGGCGAAGGGCTGACCGTGACCCGGATCATCGGGGTCGCGATCGGCATCCCCGAGCCCTACTCGGCGTTGCTGCGTGAGTGGCGGGCACGGGCCGGTGACCCGCAGGCCACCCAGGTACACCCGCACGTGACACTGCTGCCACCGACCAAGGTCCTGGCCGAGGAGCTGCCAGTGGTCGAGGCGCACCTGGAGCAGGTGGCCGGCGGGCTGCCACCGTTCGACATGCACCTGCGCGGCACCGGCACGTTCCGGCCGGTCTCCGAGGTCGTGTTCATCGCCGTCGCGGCCGGGATCGGGCAGTGCGAGCAGCTCGAGAACAGCGTCCGCTCCGGGCCGCTGGCCCGCACCACGACGTTCCCCTACCACCCGCACGTGACGGTCGCGCATGACGTACCGCCCGAGCGGCTGGACTTCGCGTACGAGGGTCTGACACACTTCCACGCCCGGTTCAGGGTGTCGGGGTTCACCATGTTCGAGCACGACCCGGATGGCGTGTGGCAGCCGCAGCGTGACTTCCAGCTTCGCGGCCGGCGCTAGCCCGCCGTACCAGGAGCGAGTGTGAGCCGCGGGAGGCCGAGAAATGCCGGCGGTGTTGGACAGGACGAAGGAGCGCCTCACGGCCACGCTCCGTGCCGCCCGAGCCCGGTACCAGGCGCTGGACCATCTGTTCCGGGCGGCGACCCGGTACAAGGACGCGAACGGCGACTACCTGGCCGCCGGGGTGGCCTACTACAGCTTCCTGTCCATCGTGCCGCTGTTGCTGCTCATACTGTCGGTCGCGGGGTTCGTGCTGGCCGCCCACCCGGCGCTGCTCGGCGACCTGAAGGCTGGCATCCAGGACGTGCTGCCCGGCGACTTCGCCAGCGGCCTGGTCGACAAGACCATCGCCAACCGCAACCTGGTCGGGATCGTCGGCCTGCTCGGTGTCGCGTACGCCGGGCTCGGGTGGGTGGCCAACCTGCGCAAGGCGGTCCAGATCGTGTGGGGCACCGACCAGGACAAGCAGCCGAACTTCCTGCTGGCCAAGCTGTACGACGGGCTGGCGTTAGTCGGGCTCGGGGTCTTCGGGCTGGCGTCGCTGGGCCTCACGGTCGGGGCGTCGTCCGCGACTGACTGGCTGGTCCGCACCATGCACCTGGCCGGGGTGCCCGGCATGGGGCTGCTCACCACCGTGGTCGGGATCGCCATCGCGGTGGTCGGCGACACGCTGGTCTTCGGGTGGTTCCTGGCCCGGCTGCCGCGGGCTTCGGTGCGGTACCGCAGCGTGCTCAAGGGTGCGGTCTTCTGCGCGGTCGGGTTCGAGCTGCTCAAGCTGGTCGGCACGTTCTACATCACCCGGGTCTCGCAGAGCCCGTCGTTCGCCGTCCTCGGCGGGGTCCTCGGCGTGCTGCTCTGGCTGAACCTGGTGTCCCGGTTCCTGCTGTTCGGCTCGGCCTGGACCGCCGCCGAGCAGCACCTCCCGACCAGCCCGGCCGCCGCGAGCCAGCCCTGATCTGAGCGGAGATTAGGGCGCGGTACGGCCCGGATCACGTGGTGGCGCGGGCGATCGGCTCGGCGTCGGACGATATACGCGCCGCGATTAAGTCTATGGAACGACGGCGGGCTCAGTCGATGTGCGGGTACTCGCCTGGGTGTAGTCGCTTATCTGGCGGCGCATTGTCTCATGTATGTTGAGTGCGTCATGCTCGGCTGGGGACACCCACCGGACGTCCGATGCTTCGTCGTTGGCCGCCGGGGCGCCGCCTACTGGTCGGCCAACCAGGGTTACTTCGTACTCCTGCCGGATCGCGCCGTCCGGGTAGGCGACGACGTGTGCCGGGTCCGAGTAGACGCCGAGGAATCCGGTCACCACAGCGGACACGCCCGTCTCTTCGAGGCACTCGCGGGTGGCACGCTGAACGGCCAGGTACGAGAGGTGCAGGTACCCGAGCTTGTTCGCCAGAGCGTCCGCGCGGCGATAGGCAACAGCCAGCGTCCAGAAGACATACTTGGCGCTCATCCTCAATTGAGCAGCCTCTACCGCGTCTTGGCGCATCTCCGACAGCCGGTAGGTCGTAGCTCATCAATGCGCGCTCGATCTCCGGTATCGAGGCGTGCATTCGGTCCGCGCGGCCGTCGTGGTAAGGCTGCCCGGTGAGCTCGGTACGCTCGACTTGGACGGCGGCTTGGAGGAGCTCGCCGAGTCCACCGCCAACTGCCGCTCCAGCTCAGCCACCCGCAGCGTCAGCGACGCGATCGTCTCGGCCTGAACATCGACCAACGCGAGCAGCTCCTCGGGTGACATCCCCTCCCAACCCGACACGTGGCGTTCCTGCTCACCATGCTCCTCCGGGAGGACCCCCACCTGCTGGACACCCCACCCGACACCGACGACCCCGCCGGGGACGCCGCTGGGGGCGCGGCGTGAGAGCCGGGCCGGCGGACCCCCGCCGGCAGCGCCCCGACCCCGCGCTGTGGGAGGGCCCCGACATCCGCGCCGTGCTCGCCGTCCGCGACATCACCCGCCTCTACCGGCTGCTACAGGCCCACAGCTACTCCCAGCAGCACATCGCCGCCCTCGTCGGACAGTCACAGCCCGAGGTCTCCGCGATCACCCATGGCCGGCAGGTCCAGGCCTACGACGTCATCGAACGCGTCGTCGAAGGCCTCGGCGCCCCCGCGCCTACGCCAGCCTCGCCTACACCCCACACCCGACCCCGGCCCGGCCCGGCCCGAGCTGACCGGAGCGACACCACCCAGGTCCTCCACCTCTACCGCCAACACCTCAGCGAACCTGCCCTCACCGCCCTCACCGCCCTCACCGCACACCAGCCCGACCAGGACACTCACGCCGCCCAGCTCAAGCTCAACCAGCTCGCCCGCGCCCTCGGCATCCCACCCAACCACCTAGACCAGGCCTGACTTCGCCCCTATACGTCAGCCAGCGGGCCAGCGGGCGGCGACACCACGCAAAAGGAATGCTCGCCCGCATCGAGGCCCACTGGACCAGACGGGTCGGGCGGATCCGCTCCGGTGAGCTGGACGGCCGGGCGGCGCTGGCCCGGATCCTGCCGCACGCCGAGTCGGGCTGTGGCTGGTGCCGGGCAGCCCCAGTCGGTGAGCTGCCCACCTCGGCCGAGGCGGCGTCCACGCCGACGAGGCGGCCCGCGACTACCTCCGCGGCGAACCCGGCCGCTGAGGGCGCCAGTGCGGTGGGCGACGGCGGCGGGCGGCCAGGATGGCGACCAGAGCCACGCCACCGACGGCCAGCCCGATCGGCAGCCAGCGCCGATCGCCGGTGCCCGGGTGTCCGCCGGACGCATCGCCCGCGGCACCGCCGGCCGGTGGGCTCGTCGCGGCCCCGGGAGCACCGGGTGGCCCCGGGTTGACCAGCTGGCCGACCGGCGTGGTCGTGCGGGCACCCCACTCGACGAGCTGAGCGGCCTGCCGCCACATCGGCAGCGGTGCCTGCTCGCCGTGCAGCAGGGACACCACCAGCCGCCGGGATCCCCGCTGGACCACCGCGACGAACGTGTGCCGGGCGGCGTCGGTGTAGCCGTTCTTGGCCGCGAGCACGCCGGGGTAGCGCCAGAGCAGCTTGTTGTCGTTGGCGAACTGGTAGGAGCGGTACCTCGACGACTGTGCCGGCACGGTGCTCATCCGGGTGGTGTTGTAACGCCGGAAGTCCGGGATCGCGACCGCCTGCCGCATGATCAGTGCCAGGTCGTACGCCGAGGTGGCCTGGCCGGTGCCGTCCAGCCCGGACGGCGTCGCGGCGTAGGTGTCATCGGCATGCAGCCGGCGGGCCTCGGCGTTCATCTCGGCCACCGTCAGCGGCACGCCGCCGTTCGCCTCGGCCAGCGCGCTGGCGCAGTCGTTTCCGGACATCATCAGCAGGCACTGGAAGAGCATCTCGATCCGGTACCGGCCGTTCGGGACCAGCCCGACCCTGGTGCCGTCGATGGTGGAGTCCGCCACGGACGCCCGGACCACCCGGTGCCGGTCGGTCAGCCTCGGCAGCAGGGTGAGCGCGGTCAGGGTCTTCAGCGTGCTGGCCGGCAGGTAGCGGCCGTGCGGGTCGCGGGCGCCGAGCACCGCGCCGGTATCCAGGTCGGCGACCAGCCAGCCGCGGGCGGTGAGGTCGCGCGGCAGCGCTGGCGCGCCCGGCGGTACGACGACCCCACGCCCGGCCAGCAGCGGCCCACCTGTCGCTGCCGGGTCCGCAGCAGCGCCGGTCGCCGGGCAGCCGACCGTGGCGGCGAGAAGCAGGACGGACAGGGCCAGGGGGGCACGGCGCACGCCCGCAGGCTAACCGACATCCCGGACTTGCTAGCACCACGGCGTCACCGGGCACGCCGCAGTGCTAGCAAGATTTGCTCCGCCACCCGCTCGGGGTACATCCGCACGGCGGAGCTGGGAAAGCGCAGCACCCGTGCCCCGGCCGCGACCAGCGAGTTCTGCCGGTCGAGGTCGGACCACCACTGATCGGGGTCGAGATGCCCCCGGCCGTCAATCTCGACGGCGACCGCACCGAAGTCGGCATCCAGGTACCGTCGCCGCCCGTCCCGGTCAACGCGCATCGCCTGCCGGTTCGGGGTCGGCAGACCGTGCTCCCGGCACAGCCGCAGCAGGTCCAGCTCGCCCAGCGAATGGGAGCCGCCGTCGATGTCGAGGAGCATCGCACCGAGCAGCCGGCGATGCCGCACGGCGCCCGCGGCGGCCAGCTCCACGAGCAGCCGGTCCGCCGTGGTCAGCCGCTGCTGGACACCCGCGGCAAGGATCGAGGTGGCCCGGCGGCCAGCGGCTGACCACACGGCCGCGTCGAGCAGAGCGCGCTCCACCGTCACGGCCGGCGGCTGAGAGGCGGGACGAACGTCCGTCCGCGGGTTGAATCGCCGGGACACGTGCAGCCGGACTCCGGGCGGCGGATGCCAGTGTTTGCCGTTCGGCACCACGACATGGATGAGGTCGCTGCCGTACCCGGCCAGCCCGTGCTCGGCAGCGGCGGTCAGCCCGCAGAGGGCCGCGGCCGGGCCGACCGTGAGCACGGCGAGCCAGAGCTGTTGCCGAGCGGTCAGCGGGCCGTTGTGCAGGATGATGACTCGGCGACCGGACGCCTGCCAGCGCCGTGCCCGCAGCTGCCCTCGGGCCAGGTCGTCGTTGATCCCGACGTCGCGTAGCTGCGCCCGGGTGAGGACGTCATCCTGCGCGGTTGCGACGGCGAGCAGGGCCTGATTCGGTGTCATGGCCGGATCGTCGCGAACTTGCCGGAGCGGTGCGTCAGTCGTCCACAGCATCCGCGGGTTGTGCACAGGCGCCTGGCCACCACTTGCGCCCGCGCCGTCAACCCCACCTGCTAGCACTGCGGCGGGCCCTGTGACGCCGCAGTGCTAGCAACTTTTCCGCGTACAACAATGTGGTCTCGTGCTGCTCGTTCTGGACACGAACGGGTTACCGGACCGATATCGTCACCGGCTTGCGTCGGGCGTGCGTGCCCGTTGGTCTGTCGGAGAGGAGACCTGCCTTGCGCCGTGTGCGTGGTATGGCAGTGGGGGCGGTAGTGCTGGCGCTGGCCGGCATGTCACTCGCCGCTTGTAGCAAGAAGGAGAGCACGCCGGGCCCGGGTGGCGCCAAAAGCAACCTCAAGGTGGGCTTGGCGTACGACATTGGCGGCCGTGGCGACCGGTCGTTCAACGACTCCGCCGCGACCGGCCTGGACAAGGTCAAGGGCGAGCTCGGGATAGCGGCCGACAATGTCAAGGAACTCTCGGCGGTCCAGGGCGAGACCGACAAGGAGCGGGCCGACCGGCTGACCGCGCTGGCAGACCTCGGCTTCAACCCGATCATCGCGGTCGGCTTCGCCTACGCCCCGGCACTGAAGACGGTAGCGCCGAAGTACCCGAACGTGCACTTCGCCATCGTCGACGCGACCACCTTCGACGTGTCCGGCCCGAACGTGGCCAACCTGACCTTCGCCGAGGAGCAGGGTTCCTTCCTGGTCGGCGCTGCGGCCGCGCTGAAGAGCAAGGCTGGCCACATCGGCTTCATCGGCGGCTGCGATGTGCCGTTGATCCACAAGTTCGCGGCGGGGTACGCGGCGGGCGCCAAGGCGGTCAACCCGAGCATCAAGATCGAGTCGAAGTACCTGTCTACCCCGCAGCAGGCCTGCTCCGGCTTCTCCGACCCGGGTGCCGGCAAGGAGGCCGCCAAGGGCCAGTACGACGCTGGCGCGGACATCGTCTACCAGGCGGCGGGCGGCTCCGGCCCAGGCGTGTTCACCGCCGCGAAGGACGCCGGCAAGCAGGCCATCGGCGTCGACTCCGACCAGTACCAGACCGCCGACGCGGCGGTGAAGGACGTCATCATCACCTCGATGATTAAGCACGTCGACGTGGCCGTGTACGAGTTCGTCGAGCAGGCGGCGGCGGGCAGGTTCACCGCCGGCACCAACCAGTTCGACCTGAAGGCCGGCGGCGTCGACTACGCCACCAGCGGCGGCAAAATCGACGACGTCAAGACCAAGCTGGACGGGTACAGGACCCAGATCAGCGATGGGAAGATCACCGTCCCCACTTCCTGACCCTGGTCCGACAGTGACGACCCGGGGTGGCGCGGCAGCGTCTCCCCGGGTTCGTCGTTTCGGCTCGTGCGCTGCATCCGAGGAGAGTGCCATGACCGCCACCGAACCCGTCGCGGCCACCGCCCCCGCGGTGGAGCTGCGCGGCATCACCAAGCGGTTCCCCGGCGTCGTGGCCAACAAGGACGTCGAGATCCGGGTCGCCCGAGGCTCCGTGCACGCCATCGTGGGCGAGAACGGCGCCGGCAAGTCCACCCTGATGAAGATCCTCTTCGGTTTGCTGAGACCGGACGCGGGCAGCATCGCGATCGATGGCCGGGAGACGACGTTCCACTCCCCGGCGGACGCCATCGCGGCCGGCATCGGTATGGTGCACCAGCACTTCATGCTGGCCGACAACCTGACCGTCTGCGAGAACGTCATCCTCGGCAGCGAGCCGACCCGCCGCGGTCAGGTGGACCTCCGCGCCGCCCGCGCCAGAATCCGGCAGATCTCCGACTCCTACGGCCTCGACGTCGACCCGGACGCTCTGGTCGAGGGGCTGGGCGTCGGCGCCCGGCAGCGGGTGGAGATCCTCAAGGTGCTCTACCGCGGCGCCCGGATCCTGATCCTGGACGAGCCAACCGCGGTCCTCGTGCCGCAGGAGGTGGACGAGCTCTTCGGCAACCTGCGCGACCTCAGGGCCGAGGGGCTGACCGTCATCTTCATCTCGCACAAGCTGGACGAGGTGCTCGCGGTCGCCGACGAGATCACCGTGATCCGACGCGGCACGACGGTCGCCACCGTCCAGCCGAGCCAGGTGACCTCCCGGCAGCTCGCCGAGCTGATGGTGGGCAGCGAGCTGCCGTCCCCGCGGACCGGGGAGTCCACGGTCACCACCGCGGACATGCTCCAGGTGGAGGGCCTGACGTCGACCAGCCCGGACGGCCGTCCGGTGCTCGACGACATCTCCTTCGTGATCCACCGCGGTGAGATCCTGGGCATCGCCGGGGTCGAGGGCAACGGCCAGGCCGAGCTGGTCGAGGCCGTCATGGGCATGCGACCGGTCCGCGGTGGACGGATCGTGCTGGACGGCGTCGACCTGGCCGGGGTGTCCACCCGGCGGCGGCGCGAGGTGGGCATCGGCTACATCCCGGAGGACCGGCAGCGGCACGGCCTGCTGCTGGCGGCCAGCCTGTGGGAGAACCGGGTGCTCGGGCACCAGACTGAGCGACCCAACGTCTCCGGGCCCTGGGTCGACCGGCGCGGGGCCAGGGCCGACACCGAGCGGATCGTGCGGGAGTACGACGTCCGGACGCCGAGCATCGACGTGGCCGCGTCCGCGCTGTCCGGCGGGAACCAGCAGAAGCTCATCATCGGCCGGGAGATGAGTGCGCGGCCGAAGCTGCTGATCGCCTCCCATCCCACCCGCGGGGTGGACGTCGGTGCGCAGGCCGCGATCTGGGACCATCTGCGGACGGCCCGCGCCGAGGGACTTGCCGTACTGCTCATCTCCGCGGACCTGGACGAGCTGATCGGGCTCTCCGACACACTCAAGGTGATCCTGCGCGGCAGGCTGGTCGCCGACGCGGACCCGGCCACGGTCACCCCCGAGGATCTGGGCTCAGCCATGACGGGGGCGCTGCGATGACCGGAGCGGGGCCAGGAGAGCGGGGGGCAGGCGGATGAGGCGGGTTGACCCGCGGGCGGCCGGGCTGGCCATTGGCGCGCCGGTGCTGGCAGTGCTGTTCGCCGCGCTGCTCTCCTCGATCGCGCTGGTCATCAGCGGCAGCTCGCCGATCGAGACGTTCCAGTCGATCGTCGACTACGGCACCAGGCCCCACAACCTGATCGAGATCGTGAACAAGTCGGTCACGTACTACCTGTCCGGGCTGGCGGTGGCGATCGGCTTCCGGATGAACCTGTTCAACATCGGGGTGGACGGGCAGTACCGGATCGCCGCGTTCGCCGCCGCCGTGGTGGGTGCGGCGGTGCCGCTGCCCGGCGTGCTGCGGATCGTGCTGGTCATCCTGGTGGCGGTCGTCGTCGGCGCACTCTGGGCGGGGCTGGCCGCCGTACTCAAGGTGACCCGCGGCGTCAGCGAGGTCATCTCCACCATCATGCTGAACGCGATCGCCGGCGGGCTGGTCTTTTACTTCCTGTCCCCGGAGCGGCTCGGCGTGCAGGCGACCAGCAACCAGATCCGCACCGAGCTGCTGCCGGCCGACTCCTGGTTCCCGAACTTCGCGCTTTCCGACGGCACGCTGTACGGGTTCGTGCTGGTCGCGATCGGCTGCGGCGCGGCGTACTGGGTCCTGCTGAACCGGACCAGGTTCGGCTTCGACCTGCGGGCGACCGGGCTGTCGGAGAGCGCCGCGGTGGCCAGCGGGGTGAACGTCAAGCGGATGGTGGTCGCCTCGATGCTGCTCTCCGGCGGGGTGGCCGGGCTGGTCGGGCTGCCGGTGCTGCTGTCCGACACGCACTACTACGGCCAGGACTTCCCCCTCGGCTACGGCTTCACCGGCATCGCGATCGCGCTGCTCGGCCGGAACCACCCGGTCGGCATCGCGTTCGGCGCGCTGCTGTGGTCCTTCCTGGAACGGTCCTCGCTGATCCTCGACATCCAGGGCGTCCCGAAGGAGATCGTCACGATCATGCAGGGTGTGACCGTGCTGTCGGTGGTCATCGCGTACGAGCTGGTCCGCCGGTTCGGTCTGGTGCGACAGCAGCGCCGGGTGGCGGCCGAGCTGTCCGCGCAGGGCGCGGAGGCCCGGGCATGACGGCCGGGCTGGGCACGATGGCGGCGCCGGTCGCGGTGCCGCGCCGGGCGCGCCGGTCCCGGCTGCCGGTGGCGCTGCTGGCCGTGGCGGTCGGGCTGGTGGCGCTGTCCGCCGTACGCCTGGTCACCGGGGCGGACGACCTGACCTCGTCCGGCACCGTGGGTGCGGCGTTGCGGCTGGCCGTGCCGATCGGGCTCGCCGGGCTCGGCGGGCTGTGGGCCGAGCGGTCCGGCGTGGTCAACATCGGCCTGGAGGGCATGCTGATCCTCGGCACCTGGGGCGGCGCCTGGGCCGGCTGGCACTGGGGGCCGTGGGCTGGCGCGCTGGTCGGCATGCTCTTCGGCGCGCTCGGGGGCCTGCTGCACGCGGCGGCCACGGTGACCTTCGGCGTCGACCACATCGTCTCCGGTGTGGCGATCACGATCCTGGGCGGCGGGGTGGCCCGGTTCCTGTCCGCGCTGGCGTACAAGCACGTGCCCGGCGCGGGGGTGACCCAGTCGCCGCCGGTGCGCGACATCGGCACGGTGTCGATCCCGGGCACGGGCGACTGGCTGCGGTCGGTCGAGCGGCACCACTGGTTCGTGGCCTCGGACCTGGCCGGCATGCTGCGCGGGCTGACCACCGGGGTGTCCCGGCTGGCCCTGGTCGCGGTGCTGCTGGTGCCGCTGTCGTACTGGATCCTGTGGCGGACGAAGCTCGGCCTGCGGATCCGTTCCTGCGGGGAGAACCCGCAGGCGGCCGAGTCGCTCGGTGTCAATGTGTACCGGATGAAGTACCTGGCCGTGATCGTGTCCGGCGCGCTGGCCGGGCTGGGCGGCGCGTTCCTGTCCGAGGTGGCCGCCGGGATCTACCGCGAGGGGCAGACCAACGGCCGCGGCTACATCGGCCTGGCCGCGATGATCTTCGGCAACTGGCGGCCGGGCGGGCTGGCCGCGGGCGCCGGGCTGTTCGGCTACACCGACGCGCTGAACTTGCGCTCCGGCGGGGAGTCAGTGCATGCGCTGCTCCTGCTGCTGGCCGTGCTGCTGGTGGCGGTCGCGGTCTGGAATGTCGTACGGCGTCGGCGGCTGATGGCCGCGGTCACCCTGGCGGTGGCCGGGCTGCTGCTGTGGTGGTTCCTCGCGGCGGACCGGGTGCCGGACGAGTTCGTCGGCTTCGCGCCACATCTGACCACGCTGCTGGTGCTGTCGCTGGCCGCGCAGCGGCTCCGGATGCCGGCCGCGGACGGGCGGCCGTACCGCCGCGGTGAGGCACGGTAGCCCGATGTACCGAGGTGGTGTGCCCGCGGTGGACTGGTCCGGGCTGCGGGCGACCGCGGTCGAGGCAATGCGGCTGGCCTATGCGCCGTACTCCGGCTTCCCGGTCGGTGCCGCCGGGCTGGTGGACGACGGCCGGGTGGTACGCGGCTGTAACGTCGAGAACGCGTCGTACGGCCTGAGCCTGTGCGCCGAGTGCGGGCTGGTGTCGGCGCTGCACGCCAGCGGCGGCGGCCGGCTGGTCGCGGTCTGCTGCGTGAACCGGCACGGGACGCCGTTGCCGCCGTGCGGCCGGTGCCGGCAGCTTCTCTGGGAGCACGGCGGCGCCGGCCTGCTGCTGGCGACGGCCACCGGGGTCCGGCCGCTGGCCGAGCTCCTCCCGGACGCCTTTGACGCCGGAGACATGGCCCGGTGACCCCGACCAACGTGTGGTCACCACTCGGCGTTGTGGTGACCTCTCGTTGTGCGTGGCGCCCGTGTGGTGACCTATCGGCGTTGTGGTCACCTCTTGTTGCCCGCAGACCCCAAGAGGTCACCACTCGGCGTTGTGGTGACCTTTTGTTGCTTATGGACCCAACGGGCCGGACAGCCTGATGATCACCGACGTAGAGAGGGGCGGCAGAGCGTGACGTTCGACGCGGTCGACGTGATCCGGTGCAAGCGGGACGGCGGCCGGCTGACCGACGCGCAGATCGGCTGGGTGATCGACGCGTACCTGCGGGGGGTGGTCGCCGAGGAGCAGATGGCCGCGCTGCTGATGGCGATCGTGCTGCGCGGCATGGAGCCGGCCGAGCTGGCCCGCTGGACCACCGCGATGATCGAGTCCGGTGACCGGATGGACCTGTCCACCGTGGACCGGCCGACCGTCGACAAGCACTCCACCGGCGGGGTCGGCGACAAGATCACGCTGGCGCTGGCGCCGCTGGTGGCGGCCTGCGGCGCCGCCGTACCGCAGCTTTCCGGCCGCGGTCTCGGCCACAGCGGCGGCACGCTGGACAAGCTGGAGTCGATCCCGGGCTGGCGCGCGCAGCTCACGTACGCGGAGTACCTGGCCCAGCTCGCCGACGTCGGCGCCGTGGTCTGCGCGGCCGGGCCGACGCTGGTGCCGGCCGACCGCAGGCTGTATGCGCTGCGGGACGTCACCGGCACGGTCGAGTCGATCCCGCTGATCGCCAGCTCGATCATGAGCAAGAAGATCGCCGAGGGAGCAGCCGCGCTGGTGCTGGACGTGAAGGTTGGCTCGGGGGCGTTCATGAAGAACGCTGGGGACGCGCGGGCGCTGGCCGAGGCGATGGTCTGGCTCGGCGCGGCGGCCGGGGTGCGCACGGTCGCGCTGGTCACCGCGATGGACACCCCGCTCGGCCGGACGGCCGGCAACGCGCTGGAGGTGGCCGAGGCGGTCGAGGTGCTGGCCGGTGGCGGGCCACCGGACGTCGTCGAGCTGACGGTGGCGCTGGCCCGGGAGATGCTGGGCGCTGCCGGCCTGGCTGGCCGGGACCCGGCCGATGTGCTGGCCGGCGGCGGCGCGATGGACACCTGGCGACGGATGGTTCGGGCCCAGGGCGGCGACCCGGACGCCCCGCTGCCGGCTGCCCGTGAGGTGCATACCGTGGCCGCGCCGGCCACCGGCCTGCTGTCCACTGTGGACGCCTACGCGGTGGGGGTGGCGGCCTGGCGGCTGGGCGCCGGCCGGGCCCGCAAGGAGGATCCGGTGTCGGCCACCGCGGGCGTCGTACTGCTGGCGAAGCCGGGCGACCGGGTGACCGTGGGGCAGCCGGTCCTGGCGCTGCACACCGACGACCCGGCCCGGCTGCCCCGGGCCGAGGCCGCCCTGGCCGGCGCGATCCGGGTCGGCGGCCCCGCTAGCCGGCTCCCGCTGGTCCTGGACAGGGTGGGAGAAGGCTGATGCCGCTGCTGATCACCGCGCCGAGCCGGATCCCGGTGCCCAGCGGCAAGACCATCGACGAGTACGTCGGCCGGGTGAACACCGAGACCGCGGCCGTCTCGGTGGCTGTGATGGTCGCCCCGGCGGGCTGGTCCGAGCCGGCCCAGGCCCCGGCGTTCGACGAGATCACGTTGGTCCTGAGTGGGGTGGTGCGGGTGGACCACGACGGGGGCGCGGTCGAGGTCAGGGCCGGCCAGGCGGTGCTGGCCCGGGCGGGGGAGCGGGTCCGGTACTCCCGCCGGAAGGGGCGCACTACGTGGCGATCTGCCTGCCGGCGTTCGCGCCCGACCTGGCCCGGCGTGCCGACTGACCACGGCAAGGGGCGCCCGACTGACCACGGCAAGGGGCGCCGTCACCCGCCGTACCGGTGTCATCTGCCGCGGGTACGGTGACCTGATGCCGACCCCGACCTCGACCCTGATCTCTCCTGAGTCCATCGTCCGCGCGCCCAAGGTGCTGCTGCACGACCACCTCGACGGCGGGCTGCGCCCGGGCACCGTGATCGAGCTGGCCGACGCCGCCGGATACTCTGCCCTGCCCACGACCGACCCGGCCGAGCTGGGCCGCTGGTTCACCGCGGCGGCCGACTCGGGCTCGCTGGAGCGGTACCTGGAGACCTTCGCCCATACCGTCGGGGTGATGCAGACCCCCGACGCGCTCGCCCGGGTGGCCGCCGAGTGCGCCGAGGACCTGGCCGCCGACGGCGTGGTCTACGCCGAGGTGCGCTTCGCGCCGGAGCTGCACGTGGAGGCCGGGCTCTGCCTGGACGACGTGGTCGAGGCGGTGCTGGCCGGGTTCCGGGCGGGCTCCCAGGGGCGGGGGATCCGGATCGGCACCCTGCTCACCGCGATGCGGCACGCCGCCCGGTCGATGGAGATCGCCGAGCTCGCGGTGCGGTACCGGGACGCCGGGGTGGTCGGCTTCGACATCGCCGGCGCGGAGGCCGGCCACCCGCCGACCCGCCACCTGGACGCGTTCGAGTACCTGCAGCGAGAGAATGCGCATTTCACCATCCACGCCGGTGAGGCCTTCGGGCTGCCGTCAATCTGGCAGGCGCTGCAATGGTGCGGCGCGGACCGGCTCGGGCACGGCGTCCGCATCGTCGATGACATCACCCGGTACGACGACGGCTCGGTCGCCCTCGGCCGGCTGGCCAGCTACGTGCGGGACAAGCGCGTTCCGCTGGAACTCTGCCCAAGCTCCAACGTGCAGACCGGGGCGGTCAAGTCGATCGCCGACCACCCGATCGGGCTGCTGTCGGCGCTGCGGTTCCGGGTCACCGTGAACACCGACAACCGGTTGATGAGCGGCTGTTCGATGAGCTCGGAGATGGCCAAGCTGGTCGAGGCGTTCGGGTACGGCTGGGCGGACCTGCGGTGGCTGACGGTGAACGCGATGAAGTCGTCGTTTCTCCCGTTCGACGAGCGGCTGGCGCTGATCAACGACGTGATCAAGCCTGGGTACGCCGAGCTCTCTGGCTGACGGGCCGAGCGGCGTACGGCGAGACCCGGTCAGCCGTGCCAGCGGACGCAGGACTCGACCTCGTCCAGCAGTTGCCGCCACTGCGCCGCGGCACCCTCACCGGACCAGTACGTCGGCAGGATGGTGCCGCCCAGGCCGGCCTTGAACAGCTCCGCCACCGCGGCACCGAGCGGAGCGTCATCGGCCAGGGCGGCCTGCACGCCGGCCAGGTCGCAGTACTCGGCCAGGTCGAGCACCAGGTCGACGGCGGCTCGGACCATCCGTACGTCGGCGATCGCCGGGCCGCCGACAAGCTGCGCGTCCACCTCGGTCAGCAGGTACCGCTCGGTGGCCGGCGGCGTGACGTCCAGCTCCGCGGCCTCGCGAACCTCGCCCCAGGTGTCGAGGCCGGCCAGGTCGTGGCTGTCGTCGGCCTGGCAGAACGCCACCAGGCCGGTCTTCTCCCGGAACAGGTCCACGGTCAGGTCGGCACCAAGGAACCGCGGCTCGTCGTCGACGTAGCAGCGCAGCGTGTAGCCCACGCCGGACGGCAGGTGCACCTCGACCGGCAGGATGCCGACCTCGTCCCAGAACTCCTCGTCCGCCTCGCCCTCATCCGCCGCGTCGTCGTCGGCCCCGCCCTCGGCAGCCGCGTCGTCGTCCGCCCGGCTGGTCCCGGTGGCATCGCCCGTGTCGCGCACAGTGCTGGCAGCGGCGGGCCTGGGCAGGTCCGCGGCGGTCCGCCATTCCACGCAGTCGTCCAGCCGGTCCAGCAGCAGCGGCCAGGCGGTCCGGATCGCCTGGCCGATCTCGGCCCAGGCGTCGTCCTCGTCGTCCAGCTCGTCGGTGTCGACGTCGTCCGGCTCGTCGGTGTCGACGTCGGTCAGCTCGTCCTCGTCGTCGTCCGGCTCCGGCTCTACCCCGAGCAGGTCCGCGAAGCCGGGCTGCTCCAGCAGCCGCAGCAGGGTGCCGTTGTCACAGCATTCGGCGATCCGCTCCACGATGTCGACGCTGTCCGCGACCTGGTCGACGACCCGCTCGTCGACCTCCGCCTCGGTCAGCTCCGGCACCGCGTCCAGGTCGAACTGGTAGCCCGCCTCCGGCTCGAGCTGGTCGGCCGGCAGGGTCTGCAGCATCGGCCAGGACGGGTGGTCGGACAGGTCGTTCTCGACCTCGCTGCTGAGGGTCGCGGCCAGGTCGTCCAGCGACTCGAACAGCCACACCCGACCGCCAGCACCGAGGAACGCCTGCCACTCCTCGCCGTCCTCGAACCACGGCGGCGCCCACACGGTGTAACCGGTCCGGCCCTTGAACCCGAGCGCGACAGGTACGACGGCGGCCTCACCAGGTTGACTCACGCGCGGAAGCGTAGCGGCGCGCCGGCGGCTCAGAGTCGGCGGAGTCCCTCCAGCACCCGGTGCATCAGCATGAGGTCCGCGGCGGCGTCGGCCGGCCGGGTCGCGTCGTGTACGGTGAGCAGGCCCAGCTCGGCCATGTCGCCGACCAGCACCCTGGCGACCCCCACCGGCAACGACGAGAGTGCGGCCACCTCGGCGATGGATCGCGGCACCGCGCAGATGTCAACCACCGCGCGGTACTCGGGGTTGGCTCCCCAGCTTTCGGGGGAGATCCATCCGCTGACGGTGACCAGCGTCTCCAGGGCCAGATCGCTGTGGCTCCTGGTGCGGCCCCGGGTCCGAGCGTACGGCCGGACCAGCGCCGGGGGTTCCTCGTACGCATCCGCCGGGCCCGACAGGCCCGGGTCGGTCCACGCCGGATCCGGCCAGCCCGGATGGGTCCACCCCGGGTTCGACCAGTCCGGACCTGGCCAGCCCGGATCCACTTCGGTCTGGCCAGCGCCCAGGTACGCGGTGGCCGGCTCGTGCCCGTCGTACCGGGGCTGGTCGGGGTGTGGTCGAGGTGGTGGTGGCTGGGTGGGTGGCCCGCCGTTCGATCCGTGGCGAACCTTCTCCGCCGGCCCGAAACGGGCTCCGGTGTAGCCGACCTGGGCGCCGTCGGACACCTCGGGGTCGGGCTCCGAGGTAAGCCGTACGGTGTCCGCGTCCACTGCCTCGGCGTCCAGGCGGCGCCGGAGCTTCGGGGAACCGAAGCGTGCTCCGGTGTAGCCGATCTGTGGGGCGTCGGAGACAGGTGGGCCGGTCACGGTCCGCTTATCGGTGTCCGCTTCCATCGCCTCGCGGCGGCGCATCTTTGGTGACCCGAACCGCGCGCCGGTCATCCCGACGGCCGGGGCGTCCGGCTTTCTGCCCTGAGGACGGGGTTCGTTCACGGCGCCGGCTTCCCCCCAACGTCGAGGTCGAGTCCGCGGGTCCGCGGAGGTGGCGGCGAAGCTCCAGGTGAAGCAATGTTACCTACCTGCGCGATACTTGCGAGCTTCGGGAAGTTCATACCAGTGATCCGGAAGACTTTTACCCATCGGTAACGGGATTGTTCCCGCGCGTATCGCGAAGGAACATGGCTACGCCAGATCTCAGACACCGGCCGGGTGCCAGATCGTTTTGGTCTCCAGGAACGCGGTGAGCCGGGTGGTGCCCGGGTCGGCGGTCCAGTCCGGCTCGCCCGGCCGGACCCGCGGGATCCGCTTGACGGTGTCCGCGGCGGTCACCTCCAGCGCGGTCCGCTGCTCGACGTCCGCACCGGTCAGGTCCAGCCCGTTGACATCCTGGTGCGACGCCAGCCAGGGTGCCAGCTCGGCGGTGTGGCCGGTCAGCAGGTTGACCACGCCGCCGGGCAGGTCGGCGGTGGCCAGCACCTCGGCCAGCGTGACCCCCGGCAGCGGGCGGTCCGGCGCGGCGACCACCACGCAGGCGTTGCCGGCCGCGAGCACGGGGGCGACCACCGACACCAGGCCGAGCAGCGCGGACGCCCGCGGCGCCAGGACGCCGACCACCCCGGCCGGCTCGGGCACCGAGAAGGTGACGTACGGTCCGGCCACCGCGTTGCTGGCCCCGAACACCTGCGCGATCTTGTCGGGCCACCCGGCATACCAGACCCACCGGTCGACCGCGGCGTCGACGCTCGCCTCGGCCCGCTCGGCAGGAACCCCCTCCGCCGCGGCCACCTCGGCGACGAGCTGCGCCCGCCGGCCCTCCATCAGCTCGGCCACCCGGTACAGCACCTGACCCCGGTTGTACGCCGTCGCGGCCGACCAGGCACGAAACGCCGCCCGGGCCGCCCGCACCGCGTCCCGCACGTCCTTGCGGGAGGCCCGCGCGGCGTTGGCCAGGAAGGCGCCGTCCGGCGTGCGCACCGGGTAGGACCGGCCGGACTCCGAGCGCACGAACGCGCCGCCGACGTACAGCTTGTAGGTCTTGCGCACCGTCGTCCTGTCGCCAGCCCCGCCGGAGGTAGGCCGGTCAGGCGTCAAGGTAGGCCTCCAGGCCGTGCCGGCCGCCCTCCCGGCCGAAGCCCGACTCCTTGTACCCGCCGAACGGCGCGGCCGGGTCGAACCGGTTGAACGTGTTCGCCCACACCACGCCGGCCCGCAGCCGCTGGGCCAGCCACAGGACCCGGGAGCCCTTCTCGGTCCACACCCCGGCGGACAGCCCGTACGGCGTGTTGTTCGCCTTCTCCACCGCCTCGGCCGGGGTCCGGAACGTCAGCACCGACAGCACCGGCCCGAAGATCTCCTCGCGGGCGATCCGATGCGCCTGGGAGACCCCGGTGAACAGCGTCGGGGGGAACCAGAAACCCCGGTCGGGCAGCGGGCACGGTGGCGACCAGCGCTGCGCCCCCTCCGCATCCCCGGACGCCGACAGCTCCCGGATCCGGGCGAGCTGGCCGGCGGAGTTGATCGCGCCGATGTCGGTGTTCTTGTCCAGCGGGTCGCCGAGGCGCAGCGTGGCCAGCCGGCGCTTGAGCCGGCCGAGCAGGTCGTCGTACACCGACTCCTGGACGAGCAGCCGGGAGCCGGCGCAGCAGACGTGCCCCTGGTTGAAGAAGATGCCGTTGACGATGCCCTCGACCGCCTGGTCCATCGGCGCGTCCTCGAGGACGACGTTCGCGGCCTTGCCGCCGAGCTCCAGGGTGAGCCTGCGGCCGGTGCCGGCGAGGGTGCGCTGGATCTGCCTGCCCACCTCGGTGGAGCCGGTGAAGGCGACCTTGTCCACGCCGGGGTGGCCGACCACCGCGGCGCCGGTCTCGCCCGCCCCGGGCAGCACGTTGACCACGCCCGGTGGCAGGTCGGCCTGCTGGCAGATCTCGGCCAGCACCAGCGCGGTGAGCGGGGTGGTCTCGGCCGGCTTGAGCACGCAGGTGTTGCCGGCGGCCAGCGCGGGCGCCAGCTTCCAGGCGGCCATCAGCAGCGGGAAGTTCCACGGGATGACCTGGCCGGCCACGCCGAGCGGCGTCGGGTCCGGCCGGCCGGGGACGGCGTAGGCCAGCTTGTCCGCCCAGCCGGCGTGGTAGAAGAAGTGCGCCGCGGCCAGCGGCACGTCGACGTCGCGGGACTCCCTGATCGGCTTGCCGTTGTCCAGGCTCTCCAGCACGGCCAGCTCGCGGGACCGCTCCTGGACCAGCCGGGCGATCCGGAACAGGTACTTCGCCCGCTCCGCGCCGGGCATCGGCCCCCAGGTCCGCTCGTACGCCGTCCGGGCCGCGGCCACCGCCCGGTCCACGTCTGCCGGCGCGGCCACCGCCACCTCGGCCAGCACCTCCTCGGTGGCCGGGTTCACCGTCTTCAGGCTTTCGGCGGAGCTCTCGCTGAACTCGCCGTCGATGAACATCCCGTACGACGAGCGAAGCCGCGCGGTCTCGCGGGCCTCCGGTGCGGGTGCGTACTCCCACATCGCGATCAGTCCACAGTGACGTAGTCGGGGCCGGTGTAGACGCCGGTGCGTTCCTTGGCGCGCTGCATCAGCAGGTCGTTGAGCAGGCTGGACGCGCCAAACCGGAACAGCTCCGGGGTCAGCCACCGCTCGCCGGCCACCTCGTTGACCAGCACCAGGTAGCGGACCGCCTCCTTGCTGGTCCGGATGCCGCCGGCCAGCTTCACCCCGCGCGGCTCGCCGGTGGCGTCGGCGTAGTCGCGCACCGCCTCCAGCATGACCAGCGCCACCGGCGGGGTTGCGGCCGGAGAGACCTTGCCGGTGGAGGTCTTGATGAAGTCGCCGCCGGCCAGCAGTGCCAGCCAGGAGGCCCGCCGGGTGTTGTCCAGGGTGGCCAGCTCGCCGGTCTCCAGGATCACCTTGAGATGCGCCCGGCCGGTGACCTGCCGGACCGCCGCGATCTCGTCGTACACGTCGAGGTAGCGGCCGGACAGGAACGCGCCCCGGTCGATGACCATGTCGATCTCGGTGGCGCCGGCCGCGACCGCCTCGGCCACGTCGGCCAGCTTGACCGACCGCGAGGCCCGGCCGGACGGGAACGCGGTGGCTACCGCGGCCACCCCCACGCCACTGCCGGCCAGCGCCTCGACCGCGGTGCTGACCAGGTCGGGGTAGACGCAGACCGCGGCCACCGCCGGGCAGCCCGGGTCGGCCGGGTCCGGGCGGCGGGCCTTGGCGGCGAGGTTGCGCACCTTGCCGTGGGTGTCCGCGCCTTCGAGGGTGGTCAGGTCGACCATCCGGATCGCCGTCTCCAGCGCCCAGATCTTGGCGTCCTTCTTGATGCTGCGGGTGGCCAGCGCGGCCGCCCGGCCCTCCGCGCCGACCTGGTCGACGCCGGGCAGCCCGTGCAGGAACTGCCGCAACGCGGCGTTGTCCCGGACGACGTCGGCGTACGTGCCGAGGCCGGGCGCGGCCGCGTGAGTGGTCATCAGTCCAGGGTAGAGCTCGCACGCCGGGTGATGCTCGGATCGCGGAAGTCAGGTGGACCGCGGAAGCAGGGTGGACCGGCGACCGCGGAAGCAGGTGAATCTTCGGTCGCTTTCGGCCTGTCCTGGCCCCGCAGGTGCAAACGCTGACGCGACCCTGGTAGCCTCCCGATTCGGCTGGGAGGGTTGTGATGAGAACAATGACACGGACAGGGCCTGTTTCGCGCCGCATGGTCGGCGCTGCCCTGATGGCAGGCGGTTTGGTTTTCGGCGGGGTGGCTGTCACCCAGAGCGCGGCATCCGCCGCGCCGTCTCCGTCGATCTTGCCGGGGGCTGCTCAGGCTCTTGTTGAGGGAGTTACCAACGGGTCGAACGACGGCCTGTTGAACGGCCTCGTCGGGAGCGCGAGCACGGGAACCACTGACGGCTCCACCACGGGAACCACTGAAGGCACCACCACAGGTACCACGACAGGTACCACGACCGGCACGACCACCGGAACCACCGCGGGCACGACCAGCGGCGGCACCGGCGGCACCACAGGTGGGACGACCACCTCCGGCGGCGCACCGGGTGGCACCGGTTCCGTCGGCGGCGGGGGTGGCTCAGCCGAGCTGCCGCCACCACCGGCGTCGGGCAAGGGTGGGGGTTCGCTGGCCAACACAGGTACGCCCACGGCGGCACTGCTCTGGTCCGCTGCCCTGGCGTTCGGTGTGGGTGGGCTGTTCCTCCTCGTCGGCCGTCGTCGGCCTCAGGCGGGGCAGGCAGCCTGATCTGGCACGATGCCTGACCTGACACCATGAGAGGGGTGCGCCGGCTGTCCCAGCGGCTGACTGTCGCCGGGGAAGAGGTCGAGCGCACCTCTCTCGGGCAGGGCCTCATCAGCGCCCTCATCCTGATCATCCTGATCACGGGCGTGGTGTGGAACCTGCCCGACTCTGCGGTCAAGCGGCAGGTCTCTCCGGTGATCACCCCGATCGGCTTTGCCATCGGGGTTGGTCAGTCCTGGGGCGTCTTCGCCCCCAACCCTCCCCGGCAGCAGGAGTACGTCGACGTCGTCGTCACCCTCCGGGAGGGCCGGGAGGCGGTCTGGACCATCCCGCACGGTGACCCGGTGTTCGGCTACTACGTTGCCGAACGGTGGCACAAGCTCAAGGAGTATGTCGTCCGGACGCAGCCGGTCCGGCGCCCGTTCGCCCGCTGGGTGACCGGGCTGCTGGCTGGCCCGGATGGTGGCGCGACCCGGGTCCGGATCGTGCTGCGGACCGAGCTCCTCCCGGCACCGGGCTCCACCGCCGCGGCCACGACCGAGACGACGATCCTGTACGACGAGAGGTTGCCCCGGCCCTGATGGCTCGCACGCATGCATCGGACAGCGGCGGGCTGCTCGCCGCCGCCGTGGACCGGTGGAGCGGGTTCTGGTTCCAGCCTCAGCCGATGACCCCGCTCGGCCTGGTCCGGATCTGCTACGGCCTGGTCATGGTGGCATGGACCAGCGCCCTGCTGCCCGACCTGCTCGCCTTCTTCGGCACCACGGGCATCCAGCCCGAGCAGGAGTCGGCTCCCTACGCCTGGGGGCCGCTGCAGATCTGGCATTCCGACCAGGCCATGACCCTGACCTGGGCGGTGCTGCTGCTGTCGTCGGCCGCGTTGGCGGTCGGATGGCACAGCAGGCTGGCCGCGCTGGTCGTGTTCGTGTGCCTCAACTCGTTCATCCGCCGCGACATCTACGTGTTCAACGCCGGCGACGGGCTGCTGCGGATCGAGTGCCTCTTCCTGCTGCTGTCCCCGGCCGGTGCCGCGCTGTCGCTGGACAGCCGTCGTAGGAGAGGGTCGTTCTGGGCGGCCCAGGTGCGGGCGCCGTGGGCGCTGCGGCTGTTCCAGGTGCAGATGTCGATCGTGTACCTCGCCACGGTGCGGGAGAAGCTGTCCGGCCAGACGTGGAACGAAGGCACGGCCGTGTCGTACGCGCTGCGGCTGTACGACGTGGTCAACATCACCCTGCCGCAGTGGGTGGTGATGAACCCGCTGCTGATGAACGCCGCGACCTGGGCCGCGCTCGCCGTCGAGATCGCGCTCGGGGTGCTGGTATGGCATCGGCGGCTGCGGCCCTGGGTGTTGGGCGCTGGCGTGGTGCTGCACCTGTCGATCCTGGTGACCCTGGCGGTCGGGTTCTTTAGCTGGTCGATGTTCGTGCTGTACGTGGCCTTCGTCTCGCCGGAGGCGGCGCAGCGGTTGGTGGACCGGGTACGACGCCGGCTGGACCGGCGCGCGGAAGATCGACCGGGAGCCGGGACTGCCACGGTCGGGTCGGCTACGGCCGAGCCGGTTACGGCCGAGCCGGCTACGAGGGCGGAGCTGGTCGAAGCGCCGGACGCGGTAACGCCGACCGGTTAGGGTGCAATGCGTGCAAACCCTCGTCGTCGATCATCCGCTGGCCCGTGCGCGGCTCACCACCATGCGGGCCACCGGCACCGACAACGCCCGGTTCCGGGCTGCGTTGCGCGAGCTGACCGTGATGCTGGTGTATGAGGCCACGCGGGAGGTCGCCGTGGTCTCCGAGCCGGTCAGCACCCCGGTCGGGGTCGCGGCCGGGACCCGGCTGGTCGATCCGCCGCTCCTGGTGCCGGTGCTGCGGGCCGGGTTGGGGATGGCGGAGTCCGCACTCGAGTTGCTGCCCGAGGCGCAGATGGGCTTTGTCGGGCTCGTCCGGGACGAGGAGACGCACGACCCGAAGCCCTACATGGAGTCGCTGCCCGCGGACCTGTCCGACCGCCCGGTGCTGCTGCTGGACCCGATGCTCGCCACTGGTGGCTCGCTGCTCCATTGCTGTGGCCTGCTCACCGGGCGCGGCGCGACTGACATCACCGTCGTCTGCGTCCTCTGCGCTCCCGAGGGCCTCAGGCGGTTGGCGGACTCGGGCCTCGTCCTGCGCGTGGTGACCGCGTCCATCGACGAGCGGCTGAACGAGAAGGCGTTTATCGTGCCCGGTCTCGGCGACGCAGGCGACCGCATCTTCGGCGCCGTCCCCCGAGCCTAGCCAGCGCATTTTCGGGGCCTGGCGCTCGGGCGTTCCCCGTGGGGCATGCGCGTTCCTGGGCGCAACTATCCACGACTAGTGCTGGCGGTGGACTAATCGCGGAAAACTTGCTGGCCCTGCGCAGGCCGGGTCAGGTCAGCTCCTCCGGGAACTCCTTGGCGAGCACGGCCCGCAGATCCTCGATGAGCTGCGGGACGTGCTGGCGGGCCGCGTTGAGGACGATGTCTGCCTCGATGTCGAAGTAGCCGTGTACCGCCCGGTTTCGGAATGCGGATGCGTCTCGCCAGGAGACCGTGGCGTGGCGCGTCCGCAACTCGGGCGTGAGCGTCGATGCGGACTCGCCAAGCTTGGTGAAGCACCACAGCACGGCGTACTGGAGCCGCTGGTCAGCGTAGAACTCCTCCCGCGTCAACCCGCCGACGGCCTCGATGATCGCCTCCGCGGCCTCGATCATGTCAGTGAGGCGGAGTCGGTCAGGCCGCTGCGGCATAGATGACCCTAGCTTCGGCGAGTACCTCGTCACGTATGAGGCGGTGCACAGTGCGCTTCGATACCAGGTCGACTCTGCGGCCGAACAATACGTTTAGCTCGTCATTCAGGTCCTCGATATCCCACCCGAGCCGGGAACCTGGCGCGAGAACGTACAGCAGGTCGACGTCGCTGTCGGAGCGTTCCTCGCCGCGGGCCACCGAGCCGAACAGGTCGAGCTCGGCGATGCCGTAGCGGCGGCAGATCTCAGCAAGGCTGTCGAGGTCGATCTCCTTGCCGGCGATGCGCATGGTCTCCTCCTGGCGGGCACGATCGTCGCCATTATCCCCGACGACACCCGGCTATCGCCGATGACGTCCGGCGTCACCCAAGGATATGGGTCCGGGCTGGTCAGGCGCCTACGCCGAGGGCGGCGGCGATCTCGGCACGTAGCCGGGCCAGCCTGTCGGCGGCCACCTTGCGGGCGTCGTCCACCGTCTCCCGCGCAGCGCCGGCACCCGGGGCAAATCCCACGGGTACGACGACCTCTAGGTAGCACTTGAGCTTCGGCTCGGTGCCGGACGGGCGGACCACCACCCGGCAGCCCTCGGCCCGCAGCCGGAGCACGTCGGCGTCCGGCAGCAGGTCGTCCACAGTGGACACCGGCAGGCCGAGCAGCGAGGCCGGCGGGGCGCCGCGCAGCCGGGCCATCGCCGCCCCGATCTCGGCCCGGTCGGTCACCCGGACCGACAACTGGTCGGTGGCATGCAGCCCGTACCTCATCGCCAGCTCGTCCAGCTTGTCCAGCAGGCTCCGGCCGGACGCCTTCAGCTCGGCCACCAGGTCGGCCACCAGCAGGGCGGCCGAGATGCCGTCCTTGTCCCGTACCAGGTCGGGCGCCACGGCGTACCCCAGCGCCTCCTCGTAGCCGAAGACCAGCCCGCCCAGCCCCCGGACGATCCATTTGAACCCGGTCAGCGTCTCCGCGTACGGCAGCCCCCGGGCCGCGCACATCGCCCGCAGCAGCGACGACGACACGATCGTGGTCACGAAGCCGCCGGTGCCGCCGTGCCGCATCAGGTGGTCAGCGAGCAGGGTGCCCAGCTCGTCGCCGGTGAGCAGCCGGTCGCCGCACGCGACCGCGCACCGGTCCGCGTCCGGGTCGTTGGCGATCGCCAGGTCGGCCCCGATGCGGTCGGCCAGCGCGAGCAGCAGGTCGGTCGCGCCGGGCTCCTCCGGGTTCGGGAAGGGCACCGTCGGGAAGTCCGGATCCGGCTCGGCCTGCTCGGCGACCACGGCCGGCGCGGCGAACCCGGCCCGGAGCAGCGCCGCGGTGAGCACCTCGCCGCCGACCCCGTGCAGCGCGGTGGCCGCGATCGTCACATCCCGGTACGGCGTCCGCGGCACCCGGGCGACACCATCCACATAGGACTCCACGAGCTCCTCGCCGAGCACTGTCCAGGCCGCCGACAGGGGTACGCCGGCCAGCGGCCCCACCGCCGCGATGGCCGCCTCGACACCCTGGTCGGCTGGGGACACGAGCTGCGCGCCGTCGCCGTCCGGCCCGCCGGGCGAGATGGCCCCGCCCAGGTACACCTTGTAGCCGTTGTCCCGCGGCGGGTTGTGGCTGGCGGTCACCATCACGCCCGCGCAGGCCGCCAGCCGGCGGACCGCGAACGCCAGCACCGGCGTGGGCAGCGGCCGCGGCAGCACCCCGACCTCGAAGCCCGCGCCGGCCAGCACCGCGGCCGAGTCACGGGCCAGATCGGCGCTCTTGTGCCGGGCGTCGTACCCGATCACGACCGGCCCGGTGGCCCCGACCGAGCGCAGGTACGACGCCAGCCCGGCCGCGGTCCGCCGTACCACCGCGCGGTTCATCCGGGTCGGGCCGGCGCCGAGCCTGCCCCGCAGCCCGGCCGTGCCGAACTCCAGGTGGCCGGCAAACCGGGCCGCGACCTCCGTCCAGTCGCCGACGTCGAGCAGCGCCCGCAGCTCGGCTCGGGTGTCGGGGTCGGGATCCTCCGCGAGCCACCGCTCGGCCTGCTCCCGCAAGGCTGCCGTCATGGCCCGATCCTGCCGCACCCGGCTCCGGCGATCATCGAACTCCGGCGATCATCGAGAAAGTGGGGCTAGTTGATCTCCATTGACCCCAACAGCTCGATGATCGGCGGGAGGTCGCTAGCCGGGCTGGGGGGTGAAGCTCGCCGCTGCCGCGTCGAAATGCTGCCGCACAGCGGCGAACTGCGGGTCCGGCGCGGACAGGTAAATGCCGTACCGCCGCCTGTCCACCCGGAACGTCCGGTA
This sequence comes from Mycobacteriales bacterium, assembly GCA_035476575.1. Classification (GTDB taxonomy): domain Bacteria; phylum Actinomycetota; class Actinomycetes; order Mycobacteriales; family JACQDL01; genus DATILL01. The sequence continues at coordinate 26,923 of DATILL010000092.1, read as the reverse complement.
CAGCACGTGCTTGGTCACGCCGTCCTTGACGAAGGTGAACTCCCAGTCCGCCGCGTCAAACCCACGGAAGTCGACCACCCCCAGACTGATCTTGGTGTAGCTGGGGTACCGCTTGGCGAAGCCGGGCTCCTCCGAGCGCAGGACGGCGAGCGGGTCGCGCCCCGACCGGTCGGAGATGAACCGGAGGAACCGGCCGCTGTCGGCCGGGTCCTGGACGTCGACCACGCCGCGCTGGCCGGGCTCCGCGACCCAGCCCTGCGGCACGCTCACCGTGTAGGTGCCGCGCGGGTCGGTGAACGTCCGGTAGGCGGCCGAAAGCGCCGGCCCGCTGGCGTGGGACCCGTTGCCTGCCCCGGAGCCGGCTGGACCGCCTGCGCCGCCGAAGACGCCCTTGAGCAGGATCGCGCCGCCGAGGATCAGCAGCACGCAGAGCCCGACGCCGATCGCGGCCACGCCTGCCTTCCACCGCGTGGCGGCCGGCCTGCCCACGTCGTACGGCTGGGCGGGCGAGGGCGAGGGCGAGGGCGAGTAGCGGTGTCGCGGCGCCGACGGCGGGCCCGGCCGGGGTGGCCACGGCGGCGTCCCCCCGTGGCCCGGGGTGCCGGGTCCGGGTGGGGCGGCGTAGCCGGGCTGGCCACCGTAGCCGGCGGGCGGTGAGGAGGGCGGCCCGGCGGCCCGGCCCGGTACCGGCACCGTGGCCGCACCGCCGTCCGCGCCGGTGATCTCCCGCAGCATCCGGCGGCCTTCCGCCGCGGTGAGCCGGTCGGCCGGCGACTTGCGCAGCAGGCCCTCCACCACGGGGATCAGCGGCCCGGCCAGCCGGTATGGGTCCGGCGGGCTGCTGGCCACCTTGTTCAGCGTCGAGATCGGGTCGTCACCGCGGAACGGCGGCCGCCCTTCGACCGTGGCGTACAGCGTGGCGCCGAGCCCGAACAGGTCCGCCGCCGGACCCGCCGACTCTCCCCGGACCACCTCCGGCGCGATGTACGACGGCGAGCCGAGCAGCAGCCCGGTGCTGGTCAGCGCGGAGTCCTCGACGGACCGGGCGATGCCGAAGTCGGTCAGCTTCACCCGCCCGTCGACGGCGATCAGGATGTTGCCCGGCTTGACGTCGCGGTGGGTGATGCCGGCAGCGTGCGCGGCCTCCAGCGCGCCCAGCACGGCCAGCCCGATGACGGCCACCTGCCCGGGCGGCAGCGGCCCGTCCTCGCGTACCACCTGGGCCAGGCTGCGGGCCGGCACCAGCTCCATGACCACCCACGGCCGGCCATCCTCGTCCAGCACGTCGAAGAGGGTGACCACGTTGGGGTGGGCCAGCCGGGCGATGGAGCGGGCCTCGCGCAGGGTGCGCTCGCAGGCGACCGCGCGGTCCTTCGGGGACAGCCCGTGCGGCAGCAGGACCTCCTTGACCGCGACCGGCCGGCGCAGCACGCTGTCCTCGGCCTGCCAGACCGCGCCCATGGCCCCGCGGCCGAGCAGGTCACCGAGCCGGTACCGGCCGGCCACGATGCGCGGCTGTGAGGTGGAGCCCTGGACTGGTGCGGTCATCGTGCCCTTCCTTACTCCTCCAGCTCCCCGCTAGCTAGCTCGCTTAGCATTTGGCCATGACGCGCAACTCCGAGTCCGGGTTCTCCATCCCTCCGGTGTACCGGGCAGGCGACGTCCAGGCAGGGCTGCCCGAGCGGTTGGGCGAGCCGGGTGAGTACCCGTTCACCCGGGGTGTGTACCCGACGATGTACACGCGGCGTCCGTGGACGATGCGGCAGTACGCCGGGTTCGGCACAGCTCGGGAGTCTAACGAGCGCTACCACCACCTGCTTGCCGCGGGCACCACCGGCCTGTCGGTGGCCTTCGACCTGCCCACCCAGATGGGGTACGACTCCGACGACCCGATCGCGCACGGCGAGGTCGGAAAGGTCGGCGTGGCAGTCGACTCGATCGAGGACATGCGGGTGCTGTTCGGCGGGATCCCGCTGGGCGAGGTGTCCACCTCGATGACGATCAACTCCCCGGCGGCGGTGCTGCTGCTGCTCTACCAGCTCGTCGCCGAAGAGACCGGGGTGAGCGGCGACGGGCTGAACGGCACGATCCAGAACGACGTGCTCAAGGAGTACGTCGCCCGCGGCACCTACATCTACCCGCCGGCTAGCTCGCTCCGGCTGGTTACCGACACGTTCGCCTACTGCAGGTCCGAGATCCCGCGGTGGAACACGATCTCGATCTCCGGCTACCACATGGCCGAGGCCGGGGCGACGCCGGTGCAGGAGATCGCGTTCACGCTGGCCAACGGCGTGGCGTACGTGCGGGCCGCGATCGAGGCCGGCATGGCGGTGGACGAGTTCGCGCCGCGGCTGGCGTTCTTCTTCGTGGTCCGGACGACGTTGCTGGAGGAGGTGGCGAAGTTCCGCGCGGCGCGGCGGGTGTGGGCCCGGGTGATGCGCGACGAGTTCGGCGCGAAGAATCCGAGGTCGCAGATGCTGCGCTTCCACACCCAGACCGCGGGCGTGCAGCTCACCGCGCAGCAGCCCGAGGTCAACCTGGTCCGAGTGACGGTGCAGGCACTCGGTGCGGTCCTGGGCGGCACCCAGTCGCTGCACACCAACTCCTTCGACGAGGCCATCGCGCTGCCCACCCAGAAGGCCGCCCGGCTGGCGCTGCGCACCCAGCAGGTGATCGCCTACGAGTCGGATCTGACCGCCACGGTCGACCCGTTCGCTGGCTCCTACGTGGTCGAGGCGATGACGGACGAGATCGAGGCCGAGGTTGACGTGCTGATGCGCAAGGTCGAGGATCTCGGCGGCTCGGTCGCGGCCATCGAACAGGGCTTCCAGAAGAGCGAGATCGAGCGGTCGGCCTACCGGGTGACGCAGGAGATCGACGCGGGTGAGCGCGTCGTCGTCGGGGTGAACCGGTTCACCCTGGACGAGGAGGACACGTACGAGCCGATGCGGGTCGACCCGTCCATTGAGGTCGACCAGGCGGAGCGGCTGGCCAAGCTGCGGGCTGACCGGGACGGCGGGGCCGTCCGTTCGGCCCTCGACGCGCTGAAGCGGGCGGCCGAGGGCACGGACAACGTGCTCCTCCCGATGAAGGACGCGCTGCGGGCGAGGGGCACGGTCGGCGAGGTCTGCCACGCGCTGCGGGAGGTCTGGGGGACCTATCGCCCGCCGGATCACTTCTGATCAACGCGGCGTCACTCGAACGGCGGCTCGACACGAGCCCAGCAAGCGCAGTTGCCGGCTGACGAAGAATGGGCGTCCTCGCCGTACGGGATGACAAATCGCCTGCGGCGCAACGGGAACCTGGGTGGTCAATGCCCCCGGCCGGAGGGCTGCGCCGACGACCCGGTTACAGAGAAGAGTGCGGCCATCAGGGTGATAGTGTCGCGGCGTAACATCCTGGTATTCATAACGCATCGCGTAGCGACGTGCATCGACTGTCGGGTCGAGGACGCCGAATCTGGCGGCTCAGCGTGGGCGATGATCGACCAAACTGCTTCCCCTCGAGAGGGCCTGCCCGGTCACGACTCGGCGACGGGCAGGCCCGTCCAAATCCCGCCGGACGTCGTCACCAAGCGGAGCCAGCCGGTCCGACGCCGGGTGAAGGTGTCCTCCGCCATGGCTGCGGGGTCTCCGCCGCTACCGTCCGGTGTGTGCGCATCGTCGTCGTTTGGTCGCCGCGCTCGAGCCTCGCCATGGAACGGGTGCTTGAGCTGGTCGACCTGGGTACCCGGTCGATCTGGGGCACCGGGCTCGCCTGCGCTGCGTGCGTGGACACCCCGTCTTGGGCTGGGCGTAACAATTGTTGTCGACAGGGTGGGTACGATCCGGCCCCGTACGGGCGGCCCTCGCCGAGCTGGTCAACGACCTGGTGCCGACCGCACGCCGCTGAGGGTGTGTGGAGCTGGCGATCGCGCCGCGCGTACCCGAGGTTGAGGCCAGCTACCAGCGGCAGCGCGTCGTCGCTGCCGCCGCGAATGGGGGAACTGAGCACGTGGTAGGCAGTCTTCTCGATGAGCTGCGGGACGGGTTCGGATCGTGACCATTCCACCGCTGGCCTGGCTCGACTCGTGGGTGCAACACAACGAAGCCGATCTGATCGCCATACGACGTCATCTGCACGCCCATCCGGAGGTGGCCCGGGCCGAGCACGAGACCACCGCGTTCCTGGAGCGGCGGCTGTCCGCCGCCGGCCTGCCGGCCAAGCCGCTGCCCGGGGGTACCGGCCTGACCTGCGACATCGGCCAGGGCCCGCGCACGATCGCGCTACGTGCCGACCTCGACGCGCTGCCGCTGCCGGACACCAAGATGGTGCCCTACCGCTCGACCGTGCCCGGGGTCAGCCACGCCTGCGGGCACGACGCGCATACCGCGATCCTGCTCGGGGTGGCGCTTGCGCTGGCCACCGGGCCGGCCCTGCCCGGCCGGATCCGGTGCATCTTCCAGCCGGCGGAGGAGGCCATCCCGGGCGGTGCCCTGGATGCGATCGAGGGTGGCGCGCTCGAAGGGGTCGACCAGATCTTCGCGCTGCACTGCGACCCGCACCTGTCGCTTGGCCGGGTGGGGCTGCGGCCGGGCGCGATCACCGCCGCCTGCGACCTGGTCGAGGTGCGGGTCAGCGGGCCGGGCGGGCACACCGCGCGGCCGCACCTGACCGTCGACCTGGTGTACGCGCTGGGCCGGATCATCACCGAGGTGCCGGGGCTGCTGTCCCGGGCCGTCGACCCCCGGGCCGCGCTGTCGCTGGTCTGGGGTGCGGTCGAGGCGGGCGTGGCGCCGAACGCGATCCCGCAGACGGGGGTGCTGCGCGGCACCGTACGGATGCTCGACCGGTCCACCTGGGACACCGCGGAGTCGCTGGTACGGCGGCTGGTCGGCCAGGTGGGCGGGCCGACCGGAGCGCGGGTCGTCGTGCACTACTCCCGCGGGGTGGCGCCGGTGGTGAACGACCCCGGCTCGGTGGGCCTCCAGCGTAAGGGCGTGAGCACCGCGCTCGGTGCGGAGGCGATTGCCGACACCGGACAGAGCCTGGGCGGTGAGGACTTCGGGTGGTACCTGAACCAGGTGCCCGGCGCGCTGGCCCGGCTCGGGGTGTACTCCGGTGAGGGCCCGACGCTGGACCTGCACCGAGGCAACTTCGACATCGACGAGCGTGCGCTCGCGATCGGGGTCCGGACGATGGTCCACACCGCCTACGCCGCCCTCCGCGCCCGCTGACCAGGCACCAACTGCCGACGATCATCGAGTTGTGGTCGCTACTTGATCTCTATCAGCGACCACAACTCGATGATCGTCGGGAAAGGAGCAGTCTGGGTCTGGGTCAGGTCGAGGGGCGGTTGCGGAGCCAGGCGACGTAGTCCTCGGGGGCGCCGGCCTTCTCAGCGGCGTCGGCCAGCACGCCGAGGTACCGCGTCGACGGCAGGCCACCCTCGTAGCCGTTGAGGACGTACACCCAGGCCAGCTCGTCGCCCTCCAGGGTGTGCACCCGCAGCCGGATCTTCTCGTACAGCCCGGTGTCCGCGCCCTCCCAGGTGTCCAGCCGAGCCTCGTCCTGCGGCGTGACGTCGTACAGCGCGGCGAACACGGTGCCCGGCTCGTGCGGCACGATGGTGGCCAGGGCACCCTCCCAGCCGAGGTCCTCCCCGCCGAAGGTCAGCCGCCAGCCCCTGATCCAGCCGGTGCCGGCGAGCGGCGAATGGGGGCAGCGCTGCAGCATCTGGGCCGGGTCCATGTTGGACCCGTAGGCCGCGTAGAGGGTCATCCACCGCTCCTTCCGACAGGAGCGTAGTGCGGTTCACGCGCCGTCCGGACCCCGGTGCCGCACGTCACAGAGGGGACCGATGGGCCGGAGGCCACAATGAGCCCGTGACCCGCATCGCGATCATCGGCGGAGGCCCGGCCGGCTACGAGGCCGCCCTGGTCGCGGCGCAGCTCGATGCCGAGGTGACCGTCGTCGAACAGGCCGGGCTTGGCGGCGCCTGCGTCCTCTACGACTGCGTGCCGAGCAAGACCTTCATCGCCACCGCCGAGACGATGACGGCGTTGCGCGGCGCTGCCCGGCTCGGCGTTCGGGCCACTGACCCGGCCGAGGTGACGATCGACACGCCAGCGGTGCACGGCCGGGTCAAGGACCTGGCGCTGGCCCAGTCGGCCGACGTGCGGGCCCGGCTGGCGCGAGAGGGCGTCGAGCTCCGGGACGGCACGGCGCGCTTCGCCGAGCGGCAGGACGCCCGGACGACGTACTCGCTGCGGGTGGAGCCGTCCGGTGAGCTGCTCACGGCCGACGTCGTCCTGGTGGCCACTGGGGCCAGCCCACGGACCCTGCCCGGCGCCGAGCCGGACGGCGAGCGGATCCTGACCTGGCGGCAGGTGTACGACCTGCCCGAGCTGCCCACGCACCTGGTCGTCATCGGGTCCGGCGTTACCGGTGCCGAGTTCGCCAGCGCGTACCGCGAGCTGGGCGTGCCGGTGACCCTGGTGTCCAGCCGCGACCGGGTGCTGCCCGGCGAGGACCCGGACGCGGCCGAGGTGCTGGAGCGGGTCTTCGCCCAGCGCGGCATGGAGATCCTCAAGCGGGCCAGGGCCGGGATGGTCCGGCGCACCGAGAAGGGGGTCCTGGTCGAGTGCGACAACGGCCGTACGGTGGCCGGCAGCCACGCGCTGCTCACCGTCGGCTCGGTGCCGAACACCCGCGGCCTCGGGCTGGAGCACGTCGGCGTGCAGCGTACGGCGGGTGGGTTCATCCCGGTGGACCGGGTCTCACGCACCGGCCAGCCCGGGATCTACGCTGCCGGCGACTGCACCGGAGTGTTGATGCTGGCCTCGGTGGCGGCGATGCAGGGGCGGATCGCGATGTGGCACGCGCTGGGCGCGGCGGTCGCCCCGCTGCGGCTCGCGACGGTGTCGGCGAACGTGTTCACCCATCCCGAGATCGCGACCGTGGGGGTGCAGCACGCCGCGGTCGAGACGGGCTCGGTGCCGACCCGGACGGTGCGGCTGCCGCTGGCCACCAACGCCCGGGCCAAGATGCAGGGCGTGCGGGACGGCTTCGTCAAGGTGTACTGCCAGCCGCGGACCGGTGCGGTGCTCGGGGGCGTGGTGGTCGCGCCGTACGCCTCGGAGCTGATCCTGCCGATCGCGCTGGCGGTGCAGAACCGGCTGACGGTGGACCAGGTGGCGGCGAGCTTCGCGGTGTACCCGTCGATGTCCGGCTCGCTGACCGAGGCGGCCCGCCGGCTGATGACCCACGACGACCTGGGCTGACCGGGGCCTTGTCGCGAAGATCCGGCGCGACACGCCTGCGCGTGTCTGGCTGGATCTTCGCAACGAGTGGCGGGCGCGGGCGGGTGCCTAGCTGGGGCGGTCGAGATCGTGCTGGCGCAGCCGGCGGTCGCGCAGGTCGTCGCCGTATGCGCCAGCCACGAACAGCGCGCTGAGCACCATCAGGGCGATCGCGAAGCCCTTGATGTCACCCGCCAGCGGCAGCACGGCGAACACCAGCACCGGTACGGCGAGCTGCACACAGACCCGCAGCACCTCCCGCCACCGCCAGTCGGCGTCGGTGAGGTCGTGCCGGACCCATTCGCGCAGGCCCTCCGGCAGCCGGCCGCCGTATGCGTAGCGCAACCATTGCAGCGGGGTCGGCCGGGCCGTCATCGCCCTATTGTGGTGCCCTGTTGCGCCGATCATCGAGCTATCAGGGCTCAATGATCTCTGCGAGCCCCCAAAAGTCGATGATCGTCGCGGGTGCTAGTCGGCGATCTCGCAGAGCACCGACCCGCTGGACACGACCTCGCCCACGGCCGCGGCCAGGCCCGTGACGGTGCCGCCACGGTGGGCGGTCAGCGGCTGCTCCATCTTCATGGCCTCCAGTACGAGGATCAGGTCACCCTCCGCGACCTGGTCGCCGTCGTGCACCGCGATCTTGACAATGGTGCCCTGCATCGGGCTGGTCAGCGCGTTCCCGGTCGCGGCGGCGGTCTTGCGGCGGGCCCGCCGGGGTGCCCGGCTGGCCGCCGTGGCCCCGCCCACCCCTCCGGCCCCCAGCGCGCCGCCCAGCCCGGCCGGCAGCGACACCTCCAGCCGCTTGCCCTGGACCTCGACCACCAGGGTCTCCCGCGGCCCGGCCTGCGCACCTGGGTCGGTGGCTCCCTCGAACGGCGGGATCCGGTTGTCAAACTCGGTCTCAATCCACCGGGTGTGCACGCTGAACGGCTCGCTGGTGAACGCCGGGTCCGCCACGACCGCCCGGTGGAACGGCAGCACCGTGGCCAGGCCCTCGACCCGCAGCTCGGCCAGCACCCGGCGGGACCGGGCCAGCGCCTCGGCCCGCGACTCTCCGGTCACGATCACCTTGGCCAGCAGCGAGTCGAACGCGCCGGAGATCACCGAGCCGGCCTCCACCCCGGTGTCCACCCGCACGCCCGGGCCGGTGGGCAGCACCAGGCCGGTCACCGTGCCGGGCGCCGGCAGGAAGCCCCGGCCCGGGTCCTCGCCGTTGATCCGGAACTCGATCGCGTGCCCGCGCGGCTCCGGGTCAGCGGTGAACCGCAGCGGCTCGCCGGCCGCGATCCGCAACTGCTCGCGGACCAGGTCGATACCGGTCGTCTCCTCCGAGACCGGGTGCTCGACCTGCAGCCGGGTGTTGACCTCCAGGAAGCTGATGGTGCCGGCCGCGGCACCGACCGTGCCGACCAGGAACTCCACCGTGCCGGCGCCGTGGTAGCCCGCCTTGGCGCAGATCGCCTTGGCCGCGGCGTGGATCTCGGCACGCTGCTCGTCGGTCAGGAACGGCGCCGGCGCCTCCTCGACCAGCTTCTGGTGCCGGCGCTGGAGCGAGCAGTCGCGGGTGCCTACCACGACGACGTTGCCGTGGACGTCGGCGAGCACCTGGGCCTCGACGTGCCGCGGCCGGTCCAGGTACCGCTCGACAAAGCACTCGCCGCGGCCGAACGCCGTCTCGGCCTCGCGCACCGCGGAGGCGAACAGCTCAGGGATCTCCTCAATGGTGCGGGCCACCTTCAGGCCGCGCCCGCCGCCGCCGAACGCCGCCTTGATCGCGATCGGCAGGCCGTGCTCCGTGGCGAAGGCGATCACCTCGTCCGGCCCGTCGACCGGCTCGGGGGTGCCGGGCACCAGCGGCGCGCCGACCGCCATCGCGATGTGCCGAGCCTCGACCTTGTCGCCGAGCTTGCGGATCGCGTCCGGCGTTGGCCCAACCCAGGTCAGGCCGGCGTCCAGCACCGCCTGGGCGAAGTCGGCGTTCTCGGAGAGGAAGCCGTAGCCGGGATGCACGGTGTCCGCGCCGGACCGCTTGGCCACCTCGACGATGGCATCGGCACGCAGGTAGGACTCGGTGGGCGTCGAGCCGCCCAGCGCGTACGCCTCGTCCGCCATCCGGACGTGCAGCGCGTCCCGGTCCGGCTCGGCGTACACGGCGACGCTGGCGAGGCCGGCGTCCCGGCAGGCTCGGGCCACCCGGACGGCGATCTCCCCGCGGTTGGCGATCAGCACCTTCTGCACGCCGTCACTCCTTCCTGGCTGACCCCTACTGTATTTCGCCGGGCCGGACCCGCTGGCCGCCGGACGCGGTCGTTCGGGTCACAGTGCCAGGATGCGCCTGCCGACTTGACGGCCGGCTGAACGTTCTCACGCTTTCTTAACAAGTCGCGGGTACGGCGCCGTCTGGCGGTCAGGTCCACAGGTCGATGACCCGTACGCCGACGGTGCGCAGCATGGTGCGCAGCACCGGCAGGGACAGGCCCAGGACGTTGCCGTGGTCGCCCTCGATGCCATCCACGAACCACCCGCCCCTTCCGTCGAGGGTGAACGCCCCGGCGACGGCCAGCGGCTCGCCGGTCTCGACGTACGCATCGAGCTCGGCCGGGTCGGGCCGGCCGAAGTGGACCGTGGTGGAGGCCAGCTCGGCCGTCTCGGCGACGACCCGGCCAGCCCGCACCGCGAGCAGGCAGTGCCCGGTGTGCAGCACGCCGGACCGCCCGGCCATCCGGCGCCAACGCCGGACCGCCTCGGTCGGGTCCGCGGGCTTGCCGTACCCGGCGCCATCGAGCTCCAGGACCGAGTCGCAGCCCAGCACCAGCGCCGTCTCGCCATCCGGGACCGTCCCGCCCGGGACCGCCGTCCCGCCCGGGGCTGAAGCGCCGCTGATGGCCCCCGCGCCGATGATGATCGCCGCGCCGACCGCGTGCGCCTTGGCTGCTGCCAGCACGGTGGCCAGCTCGCCCGGACCGGCCGCGGGCATCGACGCGGTCAGCGTCGACTCATCGACACCGCTGATCATCACCTCGGGCCGCAGCCCAGCCGACTCGAGCAGCGCGCGGCGGGCCGGCGAGGCGGAGGCGAGCACGAAACGGGGCACGGCCGGGAAGGCTATCGTGCCTGCTCAGCGGGGCAGCCCCGACGCCCGCCAGGCACCCGGCCGGGCCCGCGCCGGAAGTCGCAGCAGCGCCGACCGGTCGGCCCAACCGGGTGCGGCGGGCCGCTCCGGCGGTACGGTGGCCGTCGCTGCCTGGGCGGTCAGCACGGCGACCAACGCGGCCAGCTCCTCGGCCGTGGCGTCACCCTGGACCGTCTGCTCCATGGGCTCCTGCCCTTCCCCGACGATCATCGACTTGTTGTGCCTAGTTGATCTCCACCAACGACAACAACTCGATGATCGTCGCGGAGGTGGGGGCGATCGCGGGGGTGAGGGCGAGGGTTCATAGCGGGATGTTCCCGTGCTTCTTGGGCGGCAGGGTCTCCCGCTTGGTGCGCAGCACCCGCAGTGCCCGGATCACCGAGACCCGGGTCTGCGACGGCGTGATCACCGAGTCGACGTACCCGCGCTCGGCCGCGATGTAGGGGTTGGCCAGGGCGTCCTCGTACTGGGTGACCAGGGCGGCGCGCAGCTCCTCCGGCGTGTCGGCGGCCCGCAGCTCCTTGCGGTAGAGGATGTTCACCGCGCCCTGCGCGCCCATGACCGCGATCTGGGCGGTCGGCCAGGCCAGGTTGATGTCGGCGCCCAGGTGCTTGGACCCCATCACGTCGTACGCGCCGCCGTACGCCTTGCGGGTGATCACGGTGACCTTCGGCACAGTGGCCTCAGCGTAGGCGTAGATCAGCTTGGCGCCGCGCCGGATGATGCCGTCCCACTCCTGCTGCGTCCCGGGCAGGAAGCCGGGGACGTCGACGAAGGTCAGCACCGGCACGTTGAAGGCGTCGCAGGTACGGACGAACCGGGCCGCCTTCTCCGAGGCGTTGATGTCGAGCGTGCCGGCGTACCGCATCGGCTGGTTGGCCACCACACCGACCGAGCGGCCCTCGACCCGGCCGAAGCCGACCACGATGTTCGGCGCGAACATCGGCTGTACCTCGAGGAACTCACCGGCGTCCAGGACCGCCTCGACCACCCGGTGCATGTCGTACGGCTGGTTCGGCGCGTCGGGGATGATGGTGTCCAACGCCCGGTCCGCGTCGGTGCGGTCCAGGTCGACGGCTGCGTCGTAGGCCGGCGGCTCGTCCAGGTTGTTGCTCGGCAGGTAGGACAGCAGCGCCTTGACGTACTCGACCGCGTCGTCCTCGTCGGTGCCCAGGTAGTGCGCGTTGCCGGACCTGGTGTTGTGGGTCCGGGCGCCGCCGAGGTCCTCGAACCCCACGTCCTCGCCGGTCACGGTCTTGATCACGTCCGGGCCGGTGATGAACATGTGCGAGGTCTGGTCGACCATCACGGTGAAGTCGGTCAGCGCGGGGGAGTAGACATGCCCGCCGGCGCAGGTGCCCATGATCAGCGAGATCTGCGGTACGACGCCCGAGGCGTGCACGTTGCGCCGGAAGATCTCGCCGTACAGGCCGAGGGAGACCACGCCCTCCTGGATCCTGGCGCCGCCGCCCTCGTTGATGCCGACGACCGGGCTGCCTGTCCTCAGCGCCAGGTCCATCACCTTGACGATCTTCTCGCCGTAGACCTCGCCGAGCGCGCCGCCGAACACCGTCACGTCCTGGGCGAACACGCACACCTGGCGCCCGTCCACCATGCCATAGCCGGAGACGACGCCGTCGCCGTACGGGCGCTTGTCCGGCATGTCGAACGCCGTGCTGCGGTGCCGGGCCAGCTCGTCCAGCTCGACGAAGGAGCCCTCGTCGAGGAGCATCGCGATCCGCTCCCGGGCGGTCTTCTTGCCTTTGTCGTGCTGCTTGTCGACGGCCCGGGCGGAGCCGGCGTGGATCGCCTCGTCGAGCCGGTGCTCAAGGTCGACGAGCTTGCCCGCGGTGGAGTGGACGTCCGTCGTGGTGGCGTCGGCGGTGGGCTTGGCGGGTGCGCTGGTCACCTAGTGAGGGTATCCGGGCCCGGTCGAGTTCCGGTCGCAGGCGCTGGCCATGCGAAGACGCCGGCCGGGCTCGCCCTGAGTGTGGTGACCTCAACGCCGAGAGGTGACCACACGGGGTCTCCGGGCAACGACAGGTCACCTCAACGCTGAGAGGTGACCACACGGGGTACGGCGGCCCGACCCGCTAGCCTGCGGTCTGTGGGAAGCTCCTGGTCAGACCTTGAACGTCCGCCGCTGGTTCCCGCCGCTCTCGCTGCGGCGGTGGTCCGGCCGGGCGCCCTGTGGACCCGGCTCGAGGTGGTCGATGAGGCCGGCTCGACCAACGCCGACCTGCTCGTCGCGGCCACGGCCGGGGCACCCGAGGGCACCGTGCTGGTCGCCGAGGCGCAGTACGCCGGGCACGGTCGGCTGGGGCGGCAGTGGGTCTCGCCGCCGCGGGCCGGGCTGACGTTCTCTATGCTGCTGCGGCCGGGAGACCCGCCGGCCGCAGTGCCGGTGCCGCGGTGGGGCTGGCTCTCGCTGCTGGTCGGGCTGTCGCTGCACCGGGCGGTCTGCCGGCTGGGCGCGGCCGACGCCGTCCTGAAGTGGCCGAACGACCTGCTGCTCGGCCCGGACCGGCACAAAGCGGCCGGCATCCTGGCCCAGGCCGCCGCCGGTGCCGTCGTGCTCGGGGTCGGGCTGAACGTCTCGACCCGGCGGACCGAGCTGCCCCGGGCCGACGCAACCTCGCTTGCCCTGGAGAACGCCGCCTGCACCGACCGCGCCCCGCTGCTGCGCGCCGTGCTGCGCCAGATTGACGCCGACTACAGGGGCTGGCGCGCGGTCGGTGGCGACCCGGAGCGGTCTGGCCTGCTCGCGGCGTACGTCGAGGTCTGCGACACCATCGGCCGGCCGGTGACCGCGCTGCTGCCTGACGGGAGGACGCTGGCCGGGATCGCCACCAGGGTCGACCTCGACGGCCGGCTGGAGCTGCACACCGAGGCGGGCGAGCTGCACGCCGTCGCGGCCGGCGACATCGTGCACCTGCGCTGATGGCTGACGCCCGCCGGGTCGCCGGGTACCGGGTCGCCGGGCGCTAGCTGGCCCGGGCCAGGGCGGCCGCGGTGTCGGCGGCCACCTGGCGGAGCAGCGCGGCCATGGCCTGGTCCGCGGCGTCCGGGTCACCGGCCCGGATGCCGGCCAGCACGGCCCGGTGGGCCCGTGTGGTGGCCGCCCAGTGGTCGGACTCGTGCAGCTGGTGGTGGGCGCCGCGCAGCCCCGCCTCGATGACGGCCTCCATCCGCTCCAGCAGCTCGTTGCCGGCGGCCCGCAGCAGGGTCCCGTGGAAGCTGATGACCGCCGTGGTCGCCTCCCGCGCCGCCGGGGTGGCCGCGGCGGCCCGCTCCATCGCGGCGACCGCGCGTTCCAGCGTGGCAAGCTGCTCCGGGGTACGCCGGCCGGCCGCCAGCCGGGCCGCCGCCGGCTCGATGATCTGGCGCAGCTCGGCGAGGTCATGGAGGAACCGCGCGTCGGGCGGGCCGGCGAACCGCCAGCGCAACAGGTCCGGGTCGAGCAGGCTCCAGTCCGACCGGGGCCGGACGAAGGTGCCCCGTTTGGGCCGGGCGTCGACCAGCCCCTTGGCGGCCAGCACCTTCAGCGACTCCCGAACCACCGTCCGGCTGACCCCGAACTCGCAGCCCAGCGCCTCGACGTCGATCGCGTCGTCGGGGGCGAGCACGCCCTGCGCGATCCGCTGGCCGACCACCTGCACGACACGCCCGTGCAGCCCACGCTTCGGGTAACTGCTCACACCGGCTCCCGGCTCCATCGTCGTCGTTGACCGGTAACAAACCAGGTTGGTCCGAACCGATGACGCGGCAGCGGTACCTTTTTCCGTGAACGCCACTGTTCCGTGAACGCCACCGTGCAGGCGCCGTGAAGGAGAGGGCCGTGCCGTACCCGGACCACCTGCTTGCCGATGACGAACAGGTCGTGAGGCACCTCCACCCGCACTGGCTCACCCTGGTGATTCCGGTGTTCGCCTTCCTGGCGACCGTCGCGCTCGGCTCGTTCCTGGTCGCGGTCGTGCCGGACAGCAGCGTCCAGGGGTGGCTCCGGCTGGCCATCGGCGTGATCGTGCTGATCGTGCTGGCCTGGTTCGTGCTGGCGCCGCTGTTGCGGTGGAAGACCACCCACTACGTGGTCACCACGAACCGGGTCCTGATCCGGACCGGCGTGCTCACGCACACCGGTCGGGACATCCCGCTGAACCGGATCAACGACGTGGCGTTCGAGCAGTCCCTGTTCGACCGGATCATCGGAGCCGGCACGTTGCAGGTGGAGTCCGCCGGGGAGACCGGGCAGACGGTGCTGCGCAACATCCCGCACTCCGACGACGTGCAGCAGGTCATCAACCGGCTGATCGACGGGCACAGCCGCGGCCAGGGCTGAGGCCGAGATCCAGCGATGAGGTCTGGCTGAGCCCGGTCGCGGCTCGGCACCCGCAGACGCCGTACCCGCCCCGGAGGTGGATGTGGACCCGCTCGAAAGCTGGGTGGCCGAGGTCAGCGCCGTGCTGGGCCTGGCCGACATCGAGCCGCAGCGGCACGTCCGGCTGCTGCTCGATCTGGCCCGCGACGCCGCGCATGCGATCGAGCGCCCGGCCGCCCCGGTCACCACCTACCTGCTTGGCCTGGCCGCCGGCCGGGCCGCCGACCCGGCCACCGCGACCACCGAGCTGGCCGAGCAGGTCCGCGGGCTGATCGCGCGCCGGGCCCCGGCCGAGTGAGCAGGTCCGGCTGGTCGGACGCGCGGGTGCTCGCCCACGCCGCGGCCACCCCGCTGCCGCCGGACACCGTCCCGCTGGCCGAGGCCCTGGGCGGGACGCTGGCCGCGCCGCTGGTCGCCGCCGTACCGGTGCCGGGGTTCGACACCGCCGCGATGGACGGGTACGCCGTGGCCGGTGGCGGGCCGTGGCGGGTCGTCCGGCGGGTGCTGGCCGGACACGGCGACCCGGGCCAGCTCGGGCCTGGCGAGGCCGCCGAGGTGGCGACGGGCGCGCCGGTGCCCCGGCGGACCGGGTCCGTGCTGCCCGCCGAGCAGGCCGAACGGGACGGGGACCTGGTGACGGGTCGGGCGGAGCCGGGCCGGCACATCCGCCGGCTGGGCGAGGACGTGCCGGCCGGCGCCGAGCTGCTGCCCGCCGGGGCCGCGATCACCCCGATCGTGCTCGGCCTGGCGGCCAGCGCCGGGCACGACCAGCTCGCCGTCCGGCAGCGGCCGCGGGTGGTCGCGCTGCTCACCGGGGACGAGCTGGTGCATCGGGGCCGGCCGGGCCGGGGCCAGGTACGGGACGCGATCGGGCCGCTGTTGCCGGGCCTGGTGGCTGGCTTCGGCGCGGAGCTGGCGTTCCGGCTGCCGGTGCCGGACCAGCCCGAGGCCGAGCTGGCCGCCGCGCTGGACGCCACCGAGGCCGAGGTCGTGCTGGTCTGCGGCGCGACCGCGGCCGGCCCGGCCGACCGGCTGCACGCGGTGCTGGCCGCACTGGGCGGCCGGCTGGTCGTGGACGGCGTGACCTGCCGGCCGGGTCATCCGCAGGCGCTGGCGGTGCTGCCGGACGGGCGGTACGTCGTCGGGGTCCCGGGCAACCCGCTGGCCGCGCTGGTCGCCGTGCACACGCTGGTCGGGCCGCTGCTGGCCGGGCTGACCGGGCGGCCACTGCCGGAGCTGCCGTGTGCCCCGCTGGCCGGTGCGGTGCCGGTCTCGCCGGTCGACACCCGGCTGGTGCCGGTCCGGTGGGCCGGCGACGCGACGCACCCGACCGGGCGGGACGGGCCGGGCTCGCTGTGGGGCGCCGCGTTGGCCGACGCGCTCGCCGTCGTACCGCCCCACTGGGCCGGCGGGCCGGTGTCGTTGCTGCTGCTGCCGGCACGTGGCTGAAGGGTGCGGGGGATGAGTCCGGACTACCTGCTCACGCTGTCCTGCCCGGACCGGCGCGGTGTGGTGCACGCCGTGGCCAGCTACCTGCTCACCTGCGGCTGCAACATCCTGGACAGCCAGCAGTTCTACGACGCCGAGACCGGGCTGTTCTTCATGCGGGTGCACTTCGCCGCCGAGGAGCCGGGGGTGGACCTGCCGGTGCTGCGGGGTGGGTTCGAGCCGGTGGCCCGGACGTTCCGGATGACCTGGCAGATCCACGACCCGGCGGACCGGATGCGGCTGCTGATCCTGGTGTCGAGGCACGGCCACTGCCTGAACGACCTGCTGTACCGGCGGTCTATCGGCGCGCTGCCGGTGGACGTGCCTGCGGTCGTCTCGAACCACCCGGACTTCGCCGGCCTGGCCGCGTCGTACGGCGTCGCCTTCCATCACCTGCCGGTCGGGCCGGAGAACCGGGCGGCGCAGGAGGCCGAGATCAGCGGGCTCGTCGAGGCGGAGCGGATCGACTTGGTGGTGCTGGCCCGCTACATGCAGGTGCTGTCGCCGGAGCTGTGCGACCGGATGCCCGGCCGGATGATCAACATCCACCACTCGTTCCTGCCCAGCTTCGCGGGGGCCCGGCCGTACCACCAGGCGCACGTCCGCGGCGTCAAGATCATCGGCGCCACCGCGCACTACGTGACTGCCGACCTGGACGAGGGACCGATCATCGAGCAGGACGTGGCCCGGGTCGACCATACGCACACCACGGCCGCGCTGGCCGCCGTCGGCCGCGACGTCGAGTGTCAGGTGCTGGCCCGGGCCGTCACGGCCCACGTCGAGCATCGGGTCCTGGTCAACGGCGCCCGCACCGTCGTCTTCCGCTGACCTGCCCGTAGCCGGGTCTGCTGGCCGAGCCGCCGACGGGCGGGCGTCACCCGTGGACAGGAAGCGAGCTGGCAGTGCGCTTTCTGTCCACGCGCCGGAGCGGGTCAGCTCAGTATGGCGGCTTGAGGTCGGCGAACATCGGGTAGTGCCGCACGTTGCTGGTCGCCAGCGGCAGCCCGAGCACCTCCGCGGTCGCCGCGATGAGCAGGTCGGTGGTCTGCAGGCCCGGATAGCTGTGCCGGTAGTCTCGGCCCCACAGCCCGGCCTGCTCGGAGATCCGCTCGTCGACCGGCTGCCAGCTCACGCTGGCCAGCAGCCGCCGGGTGGCCGACCTCTCGTCGGCCCGCATGCCACGGACGATCTCGGCCCGGCTGACCTCCGAGCAGACCGGCCTGGTCGGCAGGCCAAGCAGGTAGTCAACCGCGGGACCGCGGACCCGGAGCACGTCGACCAGGACGGTTGTGTCGAGGACCGCGCTCACCGCGCCTTCAGCTCCAGCTCGGTGCCTGTGTCGGGCTCGTCGCCGTGCCAGTACCGCTCCAGCTCCTCTTGGCCACGGCGGTTGGCCTCCCGCGTCTTCTCGTACTCCTCGCCAGCCCACGGCGCAGAACCCGCCGCAGCCTCGACGGCGGCCTTGAACTCGGCGAGGCGGGCGTCCTCGTCGACCGGCTGGTCCAGGAAGGCGTCGATCGCCTGCCGGATGAGCTGCGACTTGGTGCAGCGGGTCACCGTCGCGCGCTGGCCGAGCCTGCGGTCCTGGTCTTCGGTGAGGTAGATCTGCGTGCGCTTCATGATGTATGATGGTACATCACGGGACCGGGGCGGGCTCGGGATCGTCCTCGTCGACGCTCGCCTCGGGGGCGACGAAGACCCAGCGCTTGTAGGACCAGAACCGGAAGATCGTCCCGATCCCGATGCCGACCACGTTCGCCACGTTGAGCGAGAGCTTGTCGGTCAGGCCGAAGCCGTACCGGGTCATGCCGAGCACGAACAGGCCCATCACCACCGCGATCCCGTTGAGCCCGAAGAACAGGCTGTACTCGCGGGCCAGCCCGGTGCGGGCCCGGTGGGAGAACGACCAGTGCCGGTTCATGAAGTAGGCCGAGGTGGTGGAGACGGCTGCGGCGAGCAGGTACGACGTCATCGGGCCGATCCGCAGCCCGAAGTGCAGGCCGTTGAACAGGCCGGTCTGCAGGGCAAAGTTCACCGCCCCGACGACCCCGAAAGCGGACAGCTCCTTGAGGAGGATGTGCCAGGGCGTGCTCAGCCCGGACAGCAGCCTGCGGATCATCAGCACCGCGCTAGCATAGGGAACCTTTTGCCAGCGCCCCCAACTCAGGGTCTGCCGGCCGGCAGCACGAGTCGTCACGCCGTCACCGGACCGGCGCCGAGACCGCCACCGGACCGATCAGGTACTGGTCCCGGCCGGCCGTGGCAACCAGCCTGCTGGACGCCTGACCAGCCAGCGGGGCCGAGGCGGACAGCGTGTCCACCCCGAACGTCTGCACCCCCCGCTCGCCCGGCCTGTTGTAGTACGCGCCGTCCGCGTGCCCGACCAGCCCGTCGCCCTCGTCCACGACCGCGCCGTCCAGCGTGATCCGCTCGCCGCCGAGCCCAAGATCGCCCTCCCATCCGACCAGCGACACCTGGGCGGTGCCGTGCGGCGCGACCAGCCACGGTACGGCGACCACGGTGGCCTTGCCGGCCTTGCCGGCCTTGCGCAGGCCGTCCAGCACGGTGATCTGCCGGCGCGGCTGGGCGCTGTCGTGCACCACGACCACCAGGCTCCAGCCGCCATAGTGACCCGGGCCGGGCTTGGCGACCACCCCGGACACCTGCCAGCTTCCGCCGTCCCGCACGATCGTGCTGACGTCGGCGTAGCCCTGGTAGGCGTCGTCGACGGTGTGCATTGCCGAGGCGTGCACCGTGGTCATCGGGCCGCCCGCCATGCCGAGCCGCACCGTGTCCCTGCCGGGCGTGTCATGCGGGTCCACCCCGCTCCAGAACAGGCCGGCCCACAGCACGCTGCCGCCGGCCGGCAGGACCAGCTCGGCCCGGCTCGGCGCGTACGGCGTGAGCCACCAGTCGTCGTTGCACAGCGTCTGGCAGAACAGGCCGAGGCCCGGCTGGCCGGCGCGGGCCGCCTGGCAGGTCGCCCCGAACAGGATGTCCGTCGCCGGGCAGCTCAGCACGGTGTTGCCGATCGCCACGACGGTGCCTCGGGTGATGTCGCCGTAGGCCGGCAGGATGTCGGCGGGCGCGGCGGCGACCGGCAGGGTGCTGGCGGCGATCGGCGTCGGTCCGCCGCCGGGCGCGCTCAGCGTGCCGGACACCCGCAGGGACCGGACGCCGGCCGGCACGCTCACCCGCAGGTAGAGCGGCACCTCGGCCTGGGCCGGCAGGGTGCCGAGGGTGCACCGGCCGCCGTCGGCGCCCGGCCGGCAGGACCAGTCGTCGGCCGTACCGGCGGACGCCGCCGGTACGGCGAGGTTCTGGGAGCCGGCTAAGCCCCGGGAGCCGGCGGAGTTCTGTGCGCCGGCGAAGTTCTGGGGAACGGCGAAGCGCCGTGGCCCGGTGCCGGTGCCTGCGTCGCCGACCGACCGGAGCATGGTGCCTCCGGAGAGCATCACGTCGGCCACCACGTTCGCCGCTGGCGAGCTGCCGTTGTTGCGCACCGGCAGGACGATCACGCCGTCCCGGCCGGCGGCAAGCCCACCGAGGGCCGTGATGGCGCCGGTCGTCACTGAGGGCACCAGCGCCGGGGTGGTTGGTGGTGTCGTTGGCGGCGGGGTGGGTGCGGCCGTGGTCGGCCGGGTCGGCGACTGCGGCGCTGGCGCGGCGATGACCGGCTGGCTCGGGGTGGGCTGCGGGGGCGGCGCCTTCCGGTTGGTCAGCCCGAGCAGCAGGGCGGCCGCGGCCACCACCGCGACCGTGGCGGCCACCGACGCCTGCCCGCTGGGTGTCTTGAACAGCTTGGCCGCCAACCCGGCCTTGGCCGCGCCGCCCATGGCCGCACCGCCCGAGGCCGCCGTACCGGCACCCGCGGCAGCCGCCGTTCCGGCCGCGACGGCGGCCGAGCCGACCGCGGCCTTGGCCGCGCTGGCGGCCAGGTAGCCGGCCACCCACGGCGCGCCGATGACGAGCGGAGCCACCACGCCGCGTAGCCCCTGGTTGACGTCGATCAGCTCCGTGGCCAGCCCCGAGCACCGCTCGCAGGTGTCCAGGTGCGCCTGTACGGAGGAGGTCTCCCGCTTGGACAGCCCCTTGCGGGCGTACGCGCCGAGCCGTTCGACCGTGTACCGGCACTGCTCAGCCGCGGTGTCAGCTAAGTGCACCTGCAGGTACGCCTGGCGCAGCCCCTCCCTGGCCCGGTAGGCCAGCGCGGACACGCCGTTGGCGGTAAGCCCGAGCAGCGGCGCCACCTGGGCCGGCGTCTCACCCTCGATCTCGGTGTGCCAGAGCACGGTCTGCCAGCGTTCCGGCAGGCTGGCGAACGCCCGGCTGGCCAGGGACGCCTCCAGGCCCTCGAGCGCGGTGTCCCGGAACGGCTGCCCCGGATCGAGCGACTCCATGTCGTCGCTGAACTCCAGCCGCCGGTCCCGGCGGGTCTTGTCGTACAGCGTGTTGCGCAGGGCGGTGAGCAGGTACGCCCGGAACGACGAGTCCGGCCCGCCGCCGCCGCGCAGCGTGTCCAGCACCTTGGCGAAGGCGTCGGCGACCAGGTCGTCGGCCTCCGCGGCCGACCGGGCGATCTGCCGGGCCAGCCGCCGGGCAGCGCCGACGTGCCGTTGGTAGAGCACGCCGTAGGAGTCGGTATGGCCAGATCGTACGGCCGTGATCAGCTCAGCGTCAGAAGACCCCTCACCGGGGTCGTCCTGTCTGCCCGCGTCGTCCGGTCCGTCAGCGTCGTGTGGCTCACCAGCTCTGCCTGAGCCAGAGCTGGTGGGCGGGACGGTCGTCATGCTTCCTCCGGCCTGTCAGCGCGACTTCCCTCTCTGGCAACGTCGGTGAACGCCGGACGTGACGCGGCACTGATCATGAATCTGAAAATTCGTGCCATGAGCCTAAAATTCGTGCCAGTCCCGCGTCATGATCGGGTGGACGCCGCGTCTAGGCCTCGGACGGGGTGACCGAATGGGGGTTTCGGCGTGTCGCCGAGCGAGATGCGGCTCGACGGCCGCGCTGAACGGCTGCGTCGGCGCTGGCGGGCCCGGAGCCTGGCCAATGTCTGGGCGTTTCCACAGGACTGGTGGGTGCCGGCGGTCGACGCCGTGGTGGAGGCGTTGGCGAAGCCGGCCGACCCGCTGCCGGCCCTGGGCCAGCTCGGCCGGTCCCGCGCTGAGGCGGGGGTCGGCATCGAGGAGGCGCTGGACGACCTGGGCACGTTGTCCGGCGTGCTCGGGCATCGGCCCGAGCACGCCGGGCTGGTCCGCGCGGTGGCGGTCGGCTGGGCCGAGGTGGCGGTGGCCGGGCGCGCGGGGTGGTGCCAGGACCCGTTCACCCAGCTGACCACACCGGACTACCTGGCCACTCGGCTGGGCGAGGTCTACCGGGAGGCGTCCCGGGTCGGCATCCCGGCCGAGGACAGCCATGCCCTGGTGGTGGTCGGCCTGGACCGGGTCGAGCCCGGCGCGGACCGGCTGGTGCGGCAGCTTGTCGCAGCGGAGTGCCTGCGGGCGACGTTCTCCGGCGGCGAGACGTTGTGTGCCGCCGGGCCGGGGCACGTCGTCGCCCTGGTGGTCCGCGACCACGCGCTGTCGCCCCGGATCGCCGTGCTCCGGGAGCTGCTCGCCGAGCAGCTTGCCGCCAGCCACCCGGCCCGGGTGTGGCGAGAGTGCCTGCCCCGGCACGAGCGCCTGGTCAGCCCGTTGCTGGCCGAGCTGGCCCGGTAGCAGCGGACATGCGGAGCTCGAAGGATGACTCGTGGAACCCGAAAGGTAAACAGACCGGCCACCCGCCACGCGGCGGCTGGGACCGCCGTCGGAGCGGGCAGTAACCTCCGTGCTATGGACCCTCGCACCGGCCTGCCCGTGGTGGGCATGGTCGGCGCCGGCCAGCTTGCCCGGATGACCTACCAGGCGGCCATCGCGCTGGGCCAGTCGCTGCGGATCCTGGCTGGCTCGCCCGACGATGGCGCCGCGCTGGTCGCGGCCGAGGTGGTGCTGGGCGACCACACGTCGTACGCCGACCTGGCCGGGTTCGCGGCCGGCTGCGACGTGCTGACCTTCGACCATGAGCACGTGCCGACCGAGCTCGTCCGTAAGCTCGCCGACGAGGGCCACGCGGTGTGTCCGCCGGCCGAGGCGCTGCGGTACGCCCAGGACAAGCAGGCGATGCGGGAGCGGCTGGCCGAGCTGGGCGTGCCGGTGCCGCGCTGGGCCCGGGTGTCGAGCGTGGCCGAGCTGGCGGCGTTCGGCACCGGGGTGGGCTGGCCGGTGGTGCTCAAAGCGGCCCGCGGCGGGTACGACGGCAAGGGCGTCTGGGTGGTCGAGGCCGCGCCCGACGCGGCGCCCATCGTGGCCTCCGGCGTACCGCTGATCGCCGAGGAGAGGGTGCTGCTGGTGCGCGAGCTGTCCGCGCTGGTGGCCCGATCGCCGTACGGGCAGGGCGCCGCCTGGCCGGTCGTCGAGACCGTGCAGGCGGACGGGATCTGCGTCGAGGTGCTGGCCCCGGCGCCGGCGCTGCCCACCGAGCTGGCCGAGCGGGCGCAGGCGCTGGCGCTGCGGATCGCCGCCGAGCTGGGCGTGGTCGGGGTGCTGGCGGTCGAGCTCTTCGAGACGGCGGGCGGCCGGCTGCTGGTCAACGAGCTGGCCATGCGCCCGCACAACTCCGGGCACTGGACCATCGAGGGCGCCCGCACCTCGCAGTTCGAGCAGCACCTGCGTGCGGTGCTCGACTATCCGCTCGGCTCGACCACGCTGGCCGCGCCGGCCGTGGCCATGGCGAACGTGCTCGGCGACCAGTCCTCCGGCGACCAGTCCTCCAGCGACCGGTCCCGCGGTGCCGGCATCGACGAGCGGGTGCACCACCTGATGGCCCGATGGCCGGACGCCAAGATCCACCTGTACGGCAAGGCCATCCGGCCCGGCCGCAAGGTCGGCCATGTGACGGTGCTGGGCGCGGACCTGGCCGAGGTGCGGGAGCGGGCGGTGGCCGCCGCGCGCTACCTGTCCGGCGGGGTGCTGCCGTGAGTGCCGCCCCTGGTGCTCCCCCCGACGCCACGGCCGCCGTCGGCGTGATCATGGGCAGCGACTCGGACTGGCCGGTGATGTCCGAGGCGGCGCGGGCGCTGGCCGAGTTCGAGGTGTCGTACGAGGCGCGGGTCGTCTCCGCGCACCGCACCCCGCTCGGCATGTTCGAGTACGCCGCGTTGGCCGCCGAGCGGGGGCTGCGGGTGATCATCGCGGGCGCGGGCGGGGCCGCCCACCTGCCCGGCATGGTGGCCGCCGCGACCCCGCTGCCGGTGATCGGCGTGCCGGTGCCGTTGAGGTACCTGGACGGGATGGACTCGCTGCTGTCCATCGTGCAGATGCCGGCCGGGGTGCCGGTGGCCACGGTCTCGATCGGCGGCGCGCGCAACGCCGGCCTGCTCGCGGTGCGGATCCTGGCCGTCTCGGACCTGGCTCTGCGGGACCGGATGACGGCGTACCAGCGAAGCCTGGCCGACCTGGTGGCTGCCAAGGACGCCGCGTTGCGCCGCGACCTCCCTGGTTGACCCTCATTGGTCCGCCACTTGTCGAGGATAAGTCGGGATAATTCGGGCGTGTGATTGGCGAACTTCCCCCGACAAGTGGTGGGGCGGGAGCTAGCTGCTCGGCGCCGGCAGCCCGACCATCGCCCACTCGGCGTACCGCGGCACCCGCTCGATCGTCGCGCCGTCCCCGCGTGGCATGACCCGGTGCGGCATGCCTCCATCGAACCATGCCTCCATCGGACCGTGCGGCGGCGCCTACTGGCGACCGAGGGCGCGGTAGGTCCAGCCGGCGGCCCGCCATACGGCCGGGTCCAGGCAGTTGCGACCGTCCACGATCCGCGAGTGCGAGACCGTCTGGCCAAGACGGGCCGGATCCATCTGGCGGAACTCGCTCCACTCGGTCAGCAGCAGCACCAGGTCGGCGCCGGTCGCCGCCTCCTGCGCGGTGTCGGCGTAGGTCAGCTCCGGGTGTAGCCGGCGCGCGTTGTCCATCGCGGCCGGGTCGTACACCCGCACCTGCGCGCCGTACCGCTGGATGGTGGCCGCCACGTCCAGCGCGGGCGAGTCGCGGATGTCGTCGGAGTTCGGCTTGAACGCCGCCCCGAACACGCACACCTTGGTGCCGACGTAGGAGCCGTCCACCAGCTCCAGGCCCAGCTCGACGACCCGGGCCCGGCGCCGCATGTTGATCGCGTCGACGTCCTTGAGGAAGGTCAGCGCCTGGTCGACGCCGAGCTCGCCGGCCCGGGCCATGAACGCTCGGATGTCCTTGGGCAGGCAGCCGCCGCCGAAGCCCAGCCCGGCGTTGAGGAACCGCCGGCCGATCCGGTTGTCATGGCCGAGCGCCTCGGCCAGCTTCGTGACGTCGGCGTGCGTCACCTCGCACACCTCGGCCATCGCGTTGATGAAGGAGATCTTGGTGGCAAGGAACGAGTTCGCCGCCACCTTGACCAGCTCGGCGGTGGCGAAGTCGGTGACGATCACCGGCACGCCGGTCGCGATGACCGGGGCGAACGCCGCCCGAAGCTGCTCCTCGGCCCATGGCGACCGGACGCCGAAGACCAGCCGGTCCGGGTGGAGCGTGTCCTCCACGGCGTAACCCTCGCGCAGGAACTCCGGGTTCCACGCGACCTCGACGTCGGGGCACGGGGCCAGGGCGGCCACCAGCTCGGCCAGCCGGGCCGCCGTACCGGCCGGCACGGTCGACTTGCCGACAACCAGCGACCGGCGGGCCAGCCGCCGGGCCAGCGCCGCGAACGCGGTGTCCACATAGGTCAGGTCGGCGGCGTACTCACCCCGCTTCTGCGGGGTGCCCACGCAGATGAAGTGCACGTCGGCGAAGTCCGCGACCTCCTCGTAGGAGGCGGTGAAGTGCAGCCGGCCGGTCTCCAGGTTCTTGCGGAGCAGCTCACCCAGCCCCGGCTCGAAGAACGGCACCTCGCCCGCTCGCAGCTTGGCGATCTTGGTCGGGTCGATGTCGAGGCCGACCACCTCGAAGCCCAGCTCGGTCATGCAGACGGCATGGGTAGCGCCGAGATAGCCCGTGCCGATGACGCTCAGCTTCGGGCGACCGGTCGTGGTCATGGGCCAGTGCCCCCTCACGGGCTCTTGTGGACGGCGGTGTCTCGCCGGTCGAGCGTAGGGGCTCAACCAGTGGGTGCCTGCCTGGGGGTCTGGGGACGATGCCACCCGCTGTCCGGCCCCGGTCCGCCGTAGGCTCTGGCATGGGGAGGTGACCACCGTGAAGAACCCGTCCTTCGACACCTACCAGCTCTCTGACGAGCACCTCATGCTGCGGCAGGCCGTGCGGGAGCT
Organism: Mycobacteriales bacterium; assembly: GCA_035476575.1. Taxonomy (GTDB): domain Bacteria; phylum Actinomycetota; class Actinomycetes; order Mycobacteriales; family JACQDL01; genus DATILL01. Next base: position 1,304 of record DATILL010000092.1, on the reverse strand, counting down.
GGCCACCGACAAGATCGCCCCGCGGGCCGCCGAGGTGGACGCCACCGAGGAGTTCCCGTGGGACGTCTACGAGGCGCTGCGCCGGGCCGAGCTGCACGCCACCCATATCCCGGAGGAGTACGGCGGCGTCGGCGCGGACTCGCTAGCCACCTGCATCGTGATCGAGGAGGTGGCCCGGGCCTGCTGCGCCAGCTCGCTGATCCCGGCGGTGAACAAGCTCGGCACGGTGCCGCTGCTGCTGTCCGCCAGCGACGACCTGAAGAAGCAGGTGCTGCCGAAGGTGGCCTCGGGGGAGGCGATGTTCTCCTACGCGCTGTCGGAGCGGGAGGCCGGCTCGGATGCGGCGGCGATGCGCACCCGCGCGGTGCTGGACGGCGACCACTGGGTGCTCAACGGCACCAAATGCTGGATCACCAACGCGGGCGTGTCGACGTACTACACGGTGATGGCGGTGACCGAGTCGGGTGCCGGCGCGAACGGGATCTCGGCGTTCGTCGTGCACAAGGACGACCCGGGCTTCTCGGTGGGCACCAAGGAGCGGAAGCTCGGCATCAAGGGCTCGCCGACCTGTGAGATCTACTTCGAGAGCTGCACCATCCCGGCGGACCGGATCGTCGGCGAGCCCGGCACCGGGTTCAAGACGGCGTTGCGCACGCTCGACCACACCCGGCTGACGATCGGCGCGCAGGCCGTCGGGGTGGCCCAGGGCGCCGTTGACGCCTCAATCGCCTATGTCAAGGAGCGCAGGCAGTTCGGCAGGCCGATCGGGGACTTCCAGGGCGTGCAGTTCATGCTGGCCGACATGGCGATGAAGACGGAGGCGGCCCGGCAGCTCGTGTACGTCGGCGCGGCCAAGGCCGAGCGGGGCGAGGCCGACCTGACCTTTGTCTCGGCCGCGGCCAAGTGCCTCGCGTCGGACGTCGCGATGGCGGTGACCACCGACGCGGTGCAGCTTTTTGGCGGGTACGGCTACACGAAGGACTTCCCGGTCGAGCGGATGATGCGCGACGCCAAGATCACCCAGATCTACGAGGGCACCAACCAGATCCAGCGCATGGTCATGGCCCGGCAGCTGCTCAAGGGGTAATGTCTGGCCGCTGACCTGCGGTTATTCGAGCTCTTCGCGTTGGTAAACGGGCCATGTGACGTCGAGTCGGTCGGGTTGTGCTGTGCGTGCGGGCTTCAGTTGCCCTGAGGCTGTCGCGTGAGTGCGTAGAGCAGGGCGGCGAGGGTTGGTGCCGGTGGAGATCTCGCCTCGGCTGATTAGCGCGGGAATGTCCGCAAGCGGCACCCAGCCGATGTGG
>DATILL010000091.1:0-29485 GCA_035476575.1 Mycobacteriales bacterium | reverse complement strand
TCGGCGCGCAGACTGATGCGTGCATCCGCTCGACGCTGCACGGCGCGTTCGTCAGGGGGTACGACGCGACCCTTGTCAGCGACGCCCACACGACGGAGGACCAGACGGCGTGGGGGGCGCCGCCGCCCGGCCAGGTCATCGGGCACACGAACCTGTGCTGGACCTACCAGACGGCACCGGGGCGGGCGGCCGGGACGGTCGAGACCAAGGCTGTCGACTTCGGCGGCACGTCCTGAAGCCGGTGCGACGCGGACGGGAACACCTCGGGACGTGTCCGATGAGGACGGACAGCGGGACCGGCGACGTCCCACAGCTGGACGTTCCGACGGCTGGCAAGGCAGCACCGTACGAGCGATCCTGGAGAATCCCCGATCCACCACGTGGTCCGGTTCCGCCGGTCCACTCCGAGCCGGAGGGTCGCCGTACCGGCCGGGGGATCTACGACGCGGCATTGAAGGCGCTCCGCATGGAGGTCGCGGACAGGCCGCCGGTCAGACCGATGGACGCGCAGATGGCGAGCCTGTCGGGGTGAGGAGGACAGTGTGGGATCTCTACTCGCAATGGCCGCCGGCGACCCCGTGATCGATCGCCGGCACCACCCATCGGAGGAGTCATGACCAGCGCAACCACTCCTATTTCCACCCAGCGCGAACCGGACCTGGTCGGACAGACCGTCGTCGTGATCGGCGGCAGCGCAGGCATCGGGCTCGAGACGGCTCGACGCGCCCGGGCTGAGGGTGCCGATGTCATCCTCACCGGCCGCAATCCCGACCGGCTCAAGCAAGCGGCGCTAGAGCTCGGCGCGCAACGGACCGCGGCCTTCGACGCCAACGACGCGGCTTCCCTGGAGAGGTTCTTCCAGAACCTGCCAACACCGATCGACCATGTGATGGTCACGGCCGGCGGGCCGCACTACGGGCCCCTGCTCGAGATGGACTCAGCCCAGGTGCGCCAGGCGATCAGCGAGCACGTGGTGCTGGCGCTCGAGGTCGCGCGCAACGCCGCCGGCAAGATGAGGCCTGGGGGCACGCTGCTGCTCATGGGCGGCACCGGCGGCCGGCGCGTCGGTCACGGCCTCGGGATCGCCTCCGCCGCCACCGCCGCGCTGCCTCCGTTCACGGCGGCCCTCGCGCTTGAGCTCGCGCCGGTTCGCGTCAACCTCATCGCCGCCGGCTTCGTCGACACCCCGTTGTCGGCATCGTTGCTCGGAGATCGGCTCGAGGAGCGTCGGAATGAGCTGCGGGCGACGCTCCCGATCGGCCGCGTCGTCGGCCCCGCCGACGTCGCCGCGCTCGCCGTCCACATCATGAGCAACACGGCGCTCACCGGCGCGACGTACGACATCGACGGTGGGCAGCAGTTCGTCTTCTCATGAATATACGACACTGAACGGAGGTCATGATGGAGCAAGAAGTAGGCGGATACGAGCGCGATATCCGTCCGCTGTTCCGCGAGAAGGACGTCAGCTCGATGTCAATGGCGTTCGATCTCGCGTCCTGTTCGGCGTGAAGGAGGAGGGTCATGGAGTTCCTGGTTGAGTTCGAGCTCAACGTTCCGGAGGGGACACCGGAGCCCGACGTCAAGCAGCGCGAGAACGCCGAGACCGCCGCCGCCGCCGACCTGGCTCGCGAAGGGCATCTCGTACGGCTCTGGAAGCCGCCCGTCGCGCCGGGGGAGAGGAAGGCCGTCGGCCTGTACCGCGCCGACAGCGAAGCGCAGCTCGACGGTCTCCTCGGCGCCCTGCCGCTCAGCGGTTGGATGCAGATCACTGTCACGCCGCTCGATCCGCACCCTAACGACCCGACGAGCACGCGGGCCAGCTTGTTTCAGCTCCCCGACCCCCGCCTGACACCGGTCTATCGCCTCGACGCCACTCTGGGAGAGCCACTCGATCTCGGCGACATCGTGCAAGGTCACCGCCGCATCGTGCCGCTGACCGGCGGAACCTTCATCGGTCCGGAGATCAGTGGGACGCTCATCCCGGGTGCCAGCGCCGACTGGCAGACGGTCCTGCCCGACGGCACCGCGCTCGGCGACATCCGCTACACGCTGCAGACAAATGGCGGCGATCTGCTCTACGTCCAGTCGCGTGGTGTGCGCCACGGCCCCACCGAGATCCTCGCCCGGCTGGGCCGCGGTGAGCACGTTGACCCCAGCGAGTACACGTTCCGCGCCGCCACGCAGATCGAGACCGCCGCGCCAGAGCTCGACTGGCTGAACAAGGGCGTCTTCATTAGCGTCGCCGGCCGCCAGGCCGCCCGCGTGATCTACGAGACGTACCTCGTCGGATGAACGCGGCGCCTGACGCGCGGAAAGTTGCGCTCATCACCGGCGCCTCCCAGGCCATCGGCGCCGGGCTCGCGGCCGGTTACCGTCAGCAGGACACCTGATACCGAGCCCAGTACTTGACGGCGCCCGGAGGGAAGGACTACTCGGAGGGGAGCCGCCGCCGCATCGTTCGGCGTCCAGGTCGCTGAGCCGGTCGACCCGGACGTCCGGACGGCTGGAGCTGGTGGCCCGGCAGACCCGGTGGCGCCGCCAGCGGCTGGGTGGTCATTGGGCAGCGGTAGCTGTCGGCACCGACGTTCCGGCGCACATCGCGATGATCCGGTTACTCCTGTTGACCCGTGGGGCCTGGATGTGCAAGCTTGCACCGCAAGAGGTTGTATGCTGCAACCACCTATATGGAGAGGTACGGTGACTACCCGCATCGAGCCCGGGTCCGATCGCAGCCGCGTTCTGAGGGATGCCAGAAGCATCCGCGAGCCGGCTGCCGCTTACGTCGATGAGGTTGTGGTCGCCGACGCCGTCCCGCGTGAGGTGCTCCGACTGGTACGGCTGATCGAGCGCACCCGAGCGCACTTCGCCGCTGGTCGCACCGAGGGGGTGGAGCATGCGGCGTACGTCCTGCTCGCCCACCTGACCTGCGTCGGGCCGGTCCGGGCCAGCGCGCTGGCCGAGTCCGTGCACCCGGATCCCTCGGCGATGAGCCGGCAACCGGGGAGGGTGAGAGCGGGTGTTCGAGTCCATGCGCCCGTCGGCTGTACACCGTCGCGATGCTCAGGCACTGGTCCCCAGCGGACCGGAACCGGCCCGTCACGCTGCTCGGGCCTTCACCACCGACTTCGAGGCTTACCGACCGAACATCCTCGACGCTGCCGCGAGGTACGCCTCGCCGGCCCGATAGGGGGACTTCTCTCATGACCAGCAGCGCCGCCGCGGTGCCGGGTCCGCAGGCCCGGCAGAGCCCGGCCGGTGCCGGCTCGGGCCCGCTCTCGCATCGGCAGATCCTGGTGATCTTCTCCGGCCTGATGCTGGGGCTCTTCCTGGCCGCGCTGGACCAGACGATCGTCTCGGTGTCGATCCGGACCATCGCCGACGACCTCAAGGGGCTGAGCCTGCAGGCGTGGGTGACGACCGCCTACCTCATCACGGCGACGATCTCCACGCCGCTGTACGGCAAGCTGAGCGACCTGTACGGGCGCAAGCCGCTCTTCCTGTTCTCCATCAGTGTCTTCGTACTGGGGTCGTTGCTGTGCAGCTTCTCCAACTCGATGCACGAGCTGACGGCCTTCCGCGCGTTCCAGGGCATCGGCGCCGGTGGCCTGTTCGCGCTGGCGCTGGCGATCATCGGCGACATCGCGCCGCCCCGGGAACGGGCCCGCTACCAGGGCTATTTCGTCGCCGTGTTCGGCACCTCCAGCGTGCTAGGCCCGGTCATCGGCGGGGCGCTGGCCGGGCAGGACTCGATCCTGAGCATCACCGGCTGGCGCTGGGTGTTCCTGGTCAACGTCCCGATCGGCTTCGCCGCCTTTGCGGTAGTGGCCAGGGTGCTCAACATCCCGCACACCCGCCGCGAGCATCGCATCGACTGGGCCGGAGCGCTCGCTCTCGTGGTGGCGCTGGTCCCGCTGCTCACCGTCGCCCAGCAGGGCCGGGAGTGGGGCTGGGGCTCGCACAAGGCGCTCGCCTGCTACATCGTCGCGAGCCTGGGGCTGATCGTGTTCCTGCTGGCCGAACGGCTGATCGGCGACGACGCGCTGCTGCCGCTGCGGCTGTTCCGCAACTCGGTGTTCAGCGTCACGTCGTTGGCCGGCGTCATCATCGGGATGGGCCTGTTCGGCGGCATCGCCGTACTTCCGCTGTACCTGCAGATCGTCAAGGGTGCCTCGCCGACCAAGGCCGGCCTGCTCACCGTGCCGCTGGTGGTCGGCATCATGGCCTCCTCGATAGTCGCCGGGCAGATCATTGCCAAGACCGGCCGCTACAAGGTCTTCCCGGTGATCGGCACAGCGCTGATGGGCGGTGCGCTGCTGGCCATGCACTACCGGATCAACGCCGACACCCCGCTGTGGGAGGTCGACCTCTACATGCTGGCCTTCGGGGCCGGTCTGGGCGGCTGCCTGCAGACCCTCATGCTTGCCGTGCAGAACGCCGTGCCGCCCAGGGACATGGGGGTGGCCTCGTCGTCGGCGACCTTCTTCCGCCAGCTGGGCGGCACGCTGGGCACCGCGGTGTTCCTCTCCATCCTGTTCTCCACGGTCGCCACCCGGATCGGCAACGCATTCCGGGCGATCGTGCCGAGCCTGCAGTTTCAGGCCGCGGCGGCCGACCCGGCGGTGAGTGATAACCCAGCCAACAGGGCCGTGCTGCAGGCAATCCAGAGCGGCGACATCCGCGGCCTTACCGCTGGGGTGTTGCAGGACTCCTCGGTGATTCAGCAGGTCGACCCACGACTGGCCCGCCCGTTCGCCGTTGGCTTCGCCGACTCCATCGAGACGGTGTTCCTCGTCGGCGCCTGCGTCATGGCGGTCGGGTTCGTGGTCATCCTCTTCCTCAAGGAGATCCCGCTGCGTACCGAGTCCGGGCTGGACGCGCGTGCCGCTGAGCTCGCCGCGGAAAGCGCCGCGGCTTCCGTCGCTCCCACCGCCGCCGAGGCGATCGACGCGGACCGCCCGTCGCCGAACACGCTGCCGGACCCGGCGCAGGAAGCCTGGCGGCCACCCGAGGGCGCACCCGCGCCGGCCGTGAACGGACAGCCACCGGCGCGTGTCCTCGTCTCCACGAGCGGGGAGTCGGCGCGTCACACGGCCGACATGCCACTCGGCGCGGGCGGGGTCGACCCCGCGGACCGGCTCTTGCCGGGACCGGGCACCGGCCCCGGCGGTGACGATCACCAGGCCGACCCGGTGATCTTCGGGCGGGTGTCCGGCAGCGGCGGCGCACCACTGGCCGGCGCGACACTGACGCTGACCGACCTGGCCGGCCGTCAGCTCGACCGCAACGCTTCCGACACCAGCGGCCACTACCAGCTCGGGCCGCCGTCCGGAGGTACCTACCTGGTGATCTGCGCCTCGCTCACGCATCGTCCACGAGCGGCGCTGGTCGCGGTCGCGGACATCCCAGTGCGCCACGACGTCGTGCTCTCCGGCGGCGGCTCCACCCTGACCGGCACCGTGCACATGCCCGGTACCGGACAGGACGTGGGCGGCGCCGTGGTGACCCTGACCGACGTGCACGGTGACGTGACGGCGACCACTACGACCGGCTCGGACGGCCGGTACACCTTCACCGACCTCACCGAGGGCGACTACACGCTCACCGTGGCCTCGACGAACCTCTCCCCGGTGGCGCAGAGCATCTCGCTGCCGGCCGAGGGCCACGTCCACCACGACTTCGAGGTGGCGGTCCGCGCCCAGCTGGTGGGCACCGTCCGTTCGGCCGGCACCGGCGCGCCGGTGCCGGAGGCGCTGGCCACGCTGGTCGACTCGGACGGCAACGTCGTCGGCTCGGTGATCACCGGCAGTAACGGCGGGTTCGTCTTCGACGACCTCAATGTGGGGGCGTACACGGTAATCGCCACCGGCTACCCGCCGGTCGCAGCCGACGTGCTGCTTGGCGTGGGTGGCCCCACCGAGACCGTGCTGACCCTGCGGCCTGCGATCCTAACCGGTGCCGACGGCGCAGCGGTCGAGGACCAGCATGCCCAGTGACTCGGACGGGTTGGTGACCGGCTCGGTCGTCACAAGGGACGGCTGGCCTGTGCCGCACGCCGTGGTCACGGTCGTGGACGCTGTGGGCGGCCAGGTCGGTCGTAGCGGAGTCGGCCCCGATGGCCGATTCGCTGTCAACGGCCTGACACCCGGCGCCTACACCGTGATCACCGCCGCTGTCGGGCACGCCCCGCAGGCCCGGACCGCAGTGGTCAGCTCCGGCCGGTCGGCACAGCTGGGAGCGCTGGTGCTCTCCCCGGCCGGAGGGACGGTGCTGCCCGCGCCGGGTCGCTGGCGGATCGACCCGGTGCACAGCACGATCGGGGCGACCACCGTGCACCTCGGGTTCAGCAAGATCCACGGCCGGTTCACCGAGTTCGCCGGCACCATTGAGCTGACCGACCCACTCGAGAACAGCAGGGTCGAGGTGGTCATCGAGTCCCGTAGCGTGGACACCGGCAACGACATGCGCGACGGCCACCTGCGCTCGCCGGACTTCCTCGACGTCGAGCGCCACCCGCGGATCCGCTACGTCGGGCACGAGTTGACCCTGCAGGCGCCCGACCGCGGGGTGCTCGACGGCGAGCTGACCATGAAGGAGGTCACCCGCCCGGTGCGGCTCTATGTCGGCTACCTGGGCAGCGGCGCGGACCCGTGGGGCGGCACCCGCGCCGGCTTCTCGGCCACCACCCAGCTCGACCGCGACGAGTTCGGCATAATCTGGAACCAGTCGCTGCTGGCCGGGGTGTTCGCAGTCGGCCGCACTCTCCGCGTTGAGCTGGACGTGCAGGCCATCCGCGAAGACTGAGGTCGTCGGCCGTTGTTGAACGACGCTCTGGGTGACGATCTGGCGGGGGCTGCCAACTCTTCGGTGGTCCGCCACGAGGCGCTGTTGGTCCGGATGCTGTACACCGCCGATGTCGTCGCCGCGCGGATCGCCGCGCCGGTGGCCGCCGGGATCCGGCTGCGTCGCGGAAGGCCGCCGACGTGCGCGGCGGCTGCTCGGTGGGGAACCGTCCTCTCATCCGTATGGTGGACATGGGCCTCGTCGTCGTGAGCGGCTACAGGTGATGGGCCGTGCCCGGACGGGGTCCGGTCTCGACGAGCAGGGCGCTCCAGCCGGCGGCCGGGCTGACGTTGAGCAGGATGGCTCGGTCGCCCGCGGCCAGGTGCCCCTGGTCCATTGCGCTGGTGAGGTTGAAGAACACGTCGTTGGGGCCGAGGTGGCCGTGTCGCGCGAGGTTGTCGAAACACGGCTTCGCAATCCGCACGCCGAGCGCGTCCTCATAGGCGCGAAATGTGCCGAGGGAAAGGTTCTGGCTGAGATAACACGAGACGTCGGCCTGGCGCAGGCCGTTGCGGTCCAGGATCCGGTTGTTGAGCGCCCGCAGGCGGTTGCGGGTCTCCACGGCCAGGCGAAAGGAGTACCCTGTTAGGTCGGTGCACTCCTCCCGCCACTGCGGGTAAATCCGATCCCGGTAAGCGACCTGGAACAGGTCCGCATAGGTGCCGTTCGTCTCCAGCAGGATGTCGCGGACGCGGACCGCGCCGTGCCGGGAAATTACGAGCGCGCCGCCACTGTCGCCGTTGACGGTCACCGGATGGCGGTAGCGCCGAGTGGTGGCGGGCTTGCTTCCGTGCAGCACCAGGATGTTCGCCAGCTCCGGGTCCGCACCCAGCAGGCCGCGTGCGGTCAGCAGTGCCGGAGTGATCGACGCGCAGCCAAGCCCACCGACGGAGAACGCCATTGCCCGCTCCAGGCCGAGCATCGCCTGCAACCGGGTGGCCTCGGAGCTGATCAACATGTCCGGCGCCCGCGACTCGACCGTCACCAGGACATCGACGTCGACGGGCTCGAGGCCCGCGCCGGCCAGGGCGCGACGACCGGCTCGAGCGGCCAGCTCCACCGCGCCGAGCGAATCGTCGACGGGCACCCGGTCGATCCCCAGCGCGGCACAGGTTTCCCGCTCGGGTCCAGTGAGCGTGGCCAGCTCCGGCAGGTCCGTGACGGAGACAGAGGTGGCCGGGAGGTACCAGGCCGCGGACACAGCGATCATTCGCCTGCCAGCTCGATGAAGGCCCGCACGATCTCGTCGGCCAGCGACTCGAGCTGCTCCTGGCCCACGCCACCCGAGCTGGTCACGACCACCCGCAGCGCCCCGTCGCGCACGGCGGTCGAGACGATCAGCGGGAACCAGGAGATCACCGCACGCTTGAGGTCCACAGACAGATCCCAACGGGTCCGCAGCAACCGGATCCCCAGGTCGAGCCCAGAGGTGTCGCTCGGCCCGTGCAGAACCATGACCTCGGGTTCCGGAAGCGAACGCAACTGGCCCACCGCAGGCGTGTCCGGCGAGAGGTAACGGAGGATTCCGTACCCCACACCGTCATGGGGCACCGACCGGACCCGGTCCACGGCCGCTGGCAGGCAGTCCCGCACGCCCATGCCCGGCTCCACCGGCAGCACCAGCGGGTGCAGGGTGGTGAACCAGCCCACCGACGGTCCTCGGCCGGCCAGCCGGAACACGTTGGGCGTGGCTTCCCCCTCGGTCATCAGGTAGGCACTCGACGTGCCGCGCCACCGGGCCAACCCGTACGCCGCCGTACAGAGCGCCGCCTCCCGCCCTTCTACCCCGCCGGCCGTGAGCACCGCCGCGACATGCGCGCCGTCCACGGTCCGGTCCGCGATGCCCCCGTTCCCGGACCCGCCAAGCGTTCCGGTGGCCGCGCCCGCCCGCAGGGTCGCCGTCCAGTAGGTGAGCTCCGCGGCCAACTCCTCGGACGAGGCCATGTCCCGTAGGTGTTCCGACCACTCCCGCCACCGCGCCGGCCGCGGTTGCGGCGCCGGTGTCCGGCCGGCAAGAAGTTCCGCCAGCAACGCGTCGAGGTCGTCCAGGAGCACCACGGTCGACATGTTGTCGAACACGAAATGGTTGATGAGCACGACAATCAGCCCACCCCGGGTCCGGCCCCGGTCGTAGTGGCGGACCCGCAACACCGGCCCGCGCTCCGGGCTCATCTCCGCCCGCATGGTCTCGCAGTCGTCGGCGATCACCTCCAGCTCCTCCTCGACGGTGAGCGGCGGCAGCACCTTCGTATCGACCAGGTGTGCCGGATCCGGGTCGCCACACTCGATACGGGTACCGAGACGGTTGCGGGGGAAGCGATACCGCAGCGGCTCGTGCATGGTGAGCAGGTGCCCGACCGCGGCTCGTACGGCGTCGGCGCCGACCTCCGGCGTGGTCTCCAACGTCTGCACGTCGATGAAATCCTTGACCCCGTCAGGCAGCCGGTTCAGGAAGCTGTGCATGATCGGGATCAGCGGAATCGGCCGGTCCGGCGGTGGAAGCCCCACGCTGCGTTCCGCCCGTTGCGCGATGTCAGGTTCGGAGACGACCGCGAGCCGGGCAAGCTCGCCGATGGTGTGGCACTGCAGGAGCTGCTGCGGCGTGAAATGGATGCCTGCCTTCGCCGCCCTGGCCGCCACCCGGACGCCGAGGATCGAGTCACCGCCGATGGTGAAGAAGTTGTCCTTCGGCGACACCCCCTCCACGGCAAGGAGGTCGGCGCAGATTCTGATGAGGACCCGCTCGGCGCGGCTCGTTCCATCGCTGTCCCCAAAGGACTGTGTGGTGCTCGGTGCGGACATGTTCGTGAGGCTCCTCCGGTCGAGTTTCCCGTTGGGCGTCCTGGGCAGGCTGTCCCGGACGACGACCTCGCCGGGCACCATGTAGCCAGGCAGCCGGCCCGCGGCCCAGGTGACCAGGTCATCCGTGTCCAGCGCGCCACCGGTCACGTGGGCGACCAGCCGGGTCGAGCCGCTCGGCATTGCCGATGCCACCACAACCGCCTCCCGCACCAGCGGATGCGCCGCCAGCGCCCGCTCGATCTCCGCGGGCTCCACGCGCTGGCCGCGGATCTCCACCTGGTCATCGACGCGGCCACCGAACTCGAAAGTACCGTCCGGCCGCAGGCGAGCGAGGTCGCCGGTGCGGTACATCCGGGCTCCCGGCCGTCCGGCGAAGGGATCCGGTCCGAAGCGCGCGGCGGTCAGCCCTGGCTCATGGTGATAGCCACGACCCACCGCGGCCCCACCGATGTGGACCTCTCCCCACTGCCCGGTGTGGACCTGCTGCCTGCGCGTGTCGAGGAGGTGGACGGTGGTGTCGGTGATCGGCCGGCCGATACCGGGGACGGTGTCCGGCGGCGCCGGATCGACGTAGTCGGCGGTGGCGGCCACCGTGCACTCCGTCGGGCCGTACACGTTGAGCACGCGGAACGGCGTGTCGGCCGGTGGCCGGAACCGCAGCCGGTCCCCTCCGGTGCTCAGCACCCGCAACCGCAGGCCGTCCGGCCACTCGCCGTCGGTGAGCACCACCTCGGCCAGCGGGGTGGGCAGGAAGGCCACGGTGATCCGGTGCTCGGCCAGCCAGCGCAGCAGCCGGCCCGGCTCGGTGAGGATCTCGGGGACGAAACAGAGGGTCGCACCCGAGCCCAGCGCACCCCAGATCTCCAGCACCGCGGCGTCGAACCCCGGAGAGACCGCTTGCAGCAGGCGGTCCTCCTCAGTGATCCCGGCCGCTTTCCGGTACCAGCGCATGATGTGCGCGAGGTTGTGCCGCTCGACCTCGCAGCCCTGCGGCCGGCCGGTGGAGCCGGAGGTGTACATGATGTACGCCAGGTTGCCCGGGGCGCCCATGGGCCGCGGGTTCTCGTCGTCCGCGTCACCGGTCGGTTCGAGACGCAGGTCCTTGTCCGACAACACGATCGGCGCGTCCACCTCCGCGATGAGCTCATCGATGCGCGCGGTGGGCGCGGTGACGTCGATCGGCAGGTAGGCACCGCCGGCCTTGGCGACCGCGAGCCAACCCACCAGCAAGCCGGGTCCGCGCTCCGCCACGACCGGGACGGCCACGTCCGGCCGCACCCCGGCCCCGGCCAGCCGGCGCGCGACCCGGTTGGCCAGCCGGTTGAGGTCGCGGTAGGACACGGCCTGCCCGTCGGGTCCGCACACGGCCGGATGCTCTGGTCTCCTTGCCGCCCATTCTTCGAACAGCCGAACCGGCTCCCGCGGAACTTCCGGAGAGCTGTCCGAGGTCGCCAGGACGAGGTCGTCCGAGGTCGCCAAGGCGAGGTCGTCCAGGACGCTGTCGGGGTCACGCAGGGCGGAGTCGAGCAGCGCGGGAAGCCACGTGGCGAGGCGCTGCATGGTGCTCCGGTCGAACAGGGCAACCGCGTACTCGAGATAGCCGTCCAGCGGCCCGTCGTGCTGGTCGACGATGCCCACGGTGAGATCGAACTTTGCCGTACCGGGGGCGATCCCCGCGATCGCTCCGTCGAGGTAGCGGGTGCAGCGCAGGCCGCCGAGCTCGGCGGTGTCCTGCGGCACGTTCTGGTAGGTGTAGGCCACGTCGAACAGCGGGTGCCGGTCCGGGTCGCGCCGCCCGCACAGCTCGGCGACGATCTTCGCCAGCGGGATGTCCTCGTGGTCAAGAACACCGGCGACAGTGGACGCACAGCGCCGCACGAGGTCGGTGAACCGTAGGTCCCCGCTCACCTGGGTGCGGAACGGCGGGAGGTTGTTGAAGTACCCGATGAGGTCATGCGTCTCGGGGTTGGTCCGGCCCGAGGTCCCGACGCCGACGACCACGTCGGTCATTCCGGCCCAGCGGTAGAGCAACGCGTCGACCACCGCGAGCATCGTGACGAACGTCGTCACGCCGTGCCGCTGGCTGAACCGGCGGACCCGCTCGGCAAGCCTCGCGTCTACGGTGAACTCCAGCAGCTCGCCTTCGAACGTCTGCACCGGCGGCCTGGGCCGGTCCAGCGGCAGCTCGGGCCGCTGCAGGCCGGCGATCTCCTTGCGCCAGAAGTCCAGGCCCCGAGCCAGCGCCGGCCCGGCGAGCTGTTCTCGCTGCCAGGCCGCGAAATCCGGGTACTGAAGCGAAAGTGGGGGCAGCTCCGGTTCGCGACCGGCCACCCGCGCCTGGTACAGCTCGGTGAAGTCGCGAAAAAACACCGTCGGGGACCAGCCGTCGAAGATGATGTGGTGGTAGGTCCACAACAGGATGTGGTCATCCTCGGCCAGCCGCACCAGCGTCGTCCGCACGAGCGGGCCTTCGGCCAGGTCGAACGGGCGGACCGCCTCCTCGTCGACGATACGGCGCGCCTGCCTGTGCAGGTCCAGCTCGGACAGTCCGGTCAGGTCGATCACCGGCATCTCGGGCTCCGCCGTACGGACCCGCGCGAAGGGCACGCCGTCGTCGTCGGGGATGCACATGCGCAGAACCTCGTGCCGGGCAACGAGATCTCGCACGGCACCGGCAAGCGCGGTGTGCTCGAGCGGTCCCTTCAGCCTCAGGTCATGCGGGATGTTGTAGAGCGGGCCGCCCGGGTTCAACCGGTCCAGGTACCACAGCTGCTCCTGGCCGAACGACACTGGCAGCGGGCCGCCGCGGGGGATCGGCTCGATGGACCGGCGGACTCCGGGCTCGCCCCCCGCCGACCGCAGCTCGGTCACCCGCCCGGCGAGCTCCCGCACGGTCGGATAGGCGTACAGATCGGCGAACGTGAGATGCACGCCGAAGTCCCGCTCGAGCGTCCGCAGCACGCTGATCCCGGCGATCGACGTGCCACCCAGCGCGAAGTAGTCCGCGCCGGCCTCGACACCCCGTGCGCCAAGCACCTGTTCCCATACCGCGGCCACGCGCCGCTCGGCATCGGCGCTCGCGGCGGGCAGGCGCCTCGGCTGCTCGTCGACCACCATCCGCCCACCGTCGGCCGGCACCCCGGCCGGGCGGCACCAGCACCGGACCGGGTCGAACGGGTAGGTCGGCGCCTCGATCCGCGGGATGGTGGTGCCCTCGTAGTACCGGTCCCAGTCGAGCGCGACCCCGAGGCGGTACAGCGATCCAAGCCACCGCAGGATGCCACGCCGTCCGCCGCCGAGCTCGACACAGGCCAGCTCTGGCGCGATGCGGCGGATCATCCGCGACAGTACGCCGCCGGTTCCCATCTCTACGAGGACCGCGCCGTCCCGGACGAACCCCTGCACCGCGCTGGACAGGCGCTGCTGGTCGACCTCGGTGGAGATGTCCAGCTCCGCGGCGGCCCGCAGCCCGTCCGAAACAGACAGGTTGTTACGCGCGATACGCACGGCGAGGTTCCCGGCGCCGGAACCGACCAGGTGCGTGTCCGGCACGCCGAAAGATCGGGCCAGCCGGTACAGGGCGGACTGTGCGGCGACGAGCCGGGCGGCCGGACCGCTCGGCTCCGGGACCGCGTCGAGCTCGGGACAGGCCGAGCCCAGCTCCGGCCAGTCGGCCGCGTCGACCTCGCCGTCACCGGAGAACAGCAGCACGACCGGCGGGGCGTCGGCGGCGGGGGTGTCCGGGACGGCCGCCGAGCGCAGCGCCGACGCCAGCTCCTCATTGGTGGCGGCGGTGACTGCCAACCGGAACGGGTAGTCGTCCCGCCCCCGGTTCATCGCGTGTGCGATCACCCGCGGGCCATGCCCGGTGCGCTCGACGAAACCCGCGAGCCGGTCGCGGTAGCGGCACAGCGCGGCAGCCGACTTCGCCGAGACGGTAACCAGCTCGTAGCCGAGCTCCGCCGGTGCCGCGGGGGCCGGGGGCGGCTCCTCGATCACGGCGTGCACGTTGGTTCCGGTCAACCCCAACGAGGTCAGACCGGCGCGGCGCGGCGCGGCGTTCTTCCGTTGCCATGGCCGCTTGGTGGAGTTGACCTGAACCGGGCCGCTGAAGTCGATCAACGGGTTGGGTGAGCTGAAATGTGCCGTGGGATACAGCGTTGCGTGCCGCAGGCTGGACATCACCTTGAACAGGCCGGCGATCCCGGCGGCGTTGTCCAGGTGCCCGAAGTTCCCCTTGACCGACCCGAGCATGCATTGTGGGGTCACTACGCCGGCATCGAGGAACGCCCGGCGCAGGGCATCGACCTCGACGACGTCACCGAGTGGCGTCGCGGATCCATGGCACTCCACGTAACCGACCGTCTCCGGCTCGACCCGCGCGTCCAGCCAGGCTTGCCTGATCACCTCCGTCTGGGCGAGCTGGCTCGGCGCGCTCATGCTGGCCATCCGGTATCCGTTGTGGTTGACGGCAACGCCTTTGAGCACCGCATGCACGGTGTCACCCGCGGCCAGCGCATCCCGCAGCAGCCTGAGCACGACGACCCCGCCGCCCTCACCCGCCACGGCCCCGGTCGCCTTCTCGTCGAACGGCCGGCAGCGGCCATCGGTCGACTCGATGCCCCGTACTGGTACGTGTCCCCGCAACGCAAGCAGCACCGGTCGCAGGCTGATCCCACCCGCCAGCGCGAGGTCGGCATCGCCGGCCCGCAGCGTCCGCACCGCCTGCGCGACCGCGGCCAGGCTGCCGCTGCACGCGGTGTCGACGACGATCGCAGGTCCGGTGAAGTCGAAGAGGTAGCTGATCCTCGCCGCCAGGGATGCCCCGATCGATCCCAGCAGCTGCTGGGGGTCGTCCTCGTCGTACAGGGTCTCATAGTCCGAACCGGAGTGTCCGATGATCACCGTCGTACGCGAGCCGCGCAGCTCCCTGGGAGCGTGGCCAGAGCTCTCGATGGCCGCATGCGCAAGCTGCAGGACGAGTCTTTGATGGGGATCCATGAACTCGGCCTCGCGCAGGGAGATACCGAAGAACCCGTGGTCGAACTGGTCTATACGGTTCAGGTAGCCCATCGGCACGTAGCTGGTTCCCAGCGTGCCACCGGAGTGGTGCAGCCGCTCGGCGGTCGGTTGCCCCACGGTGTCGTGGCCCCGCTTCAGTAGCTCGTGCAGGGCATCCAGGTCGTCGGCCTCCGGCAGCAGCAACGCCGCGCCGATGATCGCCACGTCTTCGCTTGGCACGCCATCCTCCGGTTTCTACAGTTCGTAGTCGAGCGAGGAGCCGGCGCTCCGGGCCGTCGCCGCGGCGGTCGGCGGCGCCAGCAGCGACGCGAGCGCGCCGACCGTGGGATTGTCGAAGAGCATTCGGGGCGGCAGGGTGGCACCGAGGTCCGTGCGCATCCGGGCGGCGACCCGAAGGCACAGGATGGAGTCGCCGCCGAGGGCGAAGAAGTCGTCGTGCACACCCACCCGGTCCACCGCAAGCACGTCGGCCCAGATCTTGGCCAGAGCCCGTTCGGTCGCGTTGCGGGGAGCCAGGTAGGCCGGCTGGGGAACACCCGGGTGCGCACTCCGCCCCCGAGCTGGCGTGCCGCCATCAGCCGGTGGCACGGCGCCGCGGGCCAGGTCGTCGAGCAGGCTGACCAGCTCACCACCCAGCGTCTCGATCGTCGCGGCGTCGAACAGGCCAGGGTCGTAGCCGAGCCGCAACGCCAGTGGCTCCACGTGCCGAACTCCACCGTGGACAATGAGATTTAATGGGTAGTTGGTGACCTCCACGGCCGTGAAGCTCTCCAGGTGCAGCCCGCTGGCGGCGAAGGTCTCCCGGTCGAACGGGTAGTTCTCGAACGCGACGATGCTGTCGAACAGGCTGGTCCCCCCTGGCAGCTCGCTCCAGCGCCGCAGCCTGGCTAGCGAGACGTGCTCGAACCGCCGGGACTCCACCTGCTCGGCCTGCATCCGCCGCAACCAGCCGGCCACGTCGCCGGTTTCGTCGACCTCGACGCGCACCGGCACCGTGTTGACCAGCATGCCCACGATGGAGTCCACGCCAGGAACCTCGGCCGGGCGGCCAGAGACCACCGTGCCGAAACAGATGTCCCGCTCGCCGCTGTGCCGCGCCAGCAGCCGGGCCCACATCCCCTGCACGACCACGTTCAGGGTCAGCCGGTGCCGCCTCGCATAGGCGTGCAGCAGCTCCGAACCGGCCGCCGGCAGCACCAGATCCACTGTGGACGTCGAGCGAGTGGCGTGCGCCCGGTCGGGCGCGCGATCGAAGGGCAGTCGGGTGGGCGACCGGAAACCGGCGAGCACCCGCCGCCAGTGCTCCTCCGCCGCCGGTTCGTCCTGCTCGGACAACCAGCGCACGTGGTCACCGAAAGGACGCCGACGCGGTGCCGACGCCGTCCCCGCGGCGCGGGCGAGGACGTCGGACAGCACCTGGAAGGTGCTCCAACCGTCGAGGATCACGTGGTGGAACGTCCACACTATCCGGACAGCCGGCCCGGCGAGCCGGACCAGCGACACCCGCATCAGCGGCGGGCTGGCCAGGTCCAGCTCGGCAGCCCGGTCGTCCGCGAGCAGCGCGCGCAGCCGGTCCTCGTGCTCGATGGCCGGAACGGCGGTCCAGTCGTGCACGCTGATTGGCAGGATGGCGGCGCGGTGCACCACCTGGAGCGGCTCGCGCAGCCCTTCCCATGCCACGCCGGTGCGCAGTGCCGGTATCGAGTCCACCGTCCGCTGCCATGCCCTTTCCAGCATCCCGAGGTCCTGGACGTCGGCCAGCGTGAACCAGATCTGCTCAAGGTAGAGCCCCGGTTCGGACAGGCTGTGGAACAGCATGCCGTCCTGCATGGGAGTGAGGGGGTACACGTCCTCCACATGGCGCCCGTCTCCGGTGATCCGGTCGAGCTCCGCCTGACCCACCTGGGCAAGTGGGAAGTCCGAGGGGGTGCACCCGCCCGACCCAGGTTCCGCACGGTGCTCGATGATCTCCCGCAGGGCGGCCACGGTCTCATCGGCCAGTCGGGCAACCGTCCGCTCGTCGTGGGCTCCCGGAGCGTAGGTCCACTCGAGCTCGAGCTCTCCCCCGGCCATGACCAGAGCTGTGACGTCCAAACAGGGCGAACCGCCAGTCGTGGCGTGCTTGTCGAGCGCGATCCCGGTGAGCGGGCCACGGAGCGGATCGTCGCTGCCCGCGAGGTCGAACCGCCCGAGATAGTTGAACCGCAGCAATGGATGATGTTCCGGCAGGGCGGCGTTCCCCAGATACCGTAAGGCGCCGTAGCCCAGGCCACGATCTGGCACCGCGCGTAGCTGCTCCTTCACCGACTTGATCACCGAGCCCCAGCCGCCAGCCGGAATGCCCATGGTGAACGGATAGAGCGTGGTAAACCAGCCGACCGAACGGGACAGGTCGACGTCGTCGAAGAGCTCCTCCCGGCCGTGGCCCTCCAGCTCCAGCGCGATCCGTTCGCATCCGGTCCACCGGGACAGCACCCGGCCCAGCGCGCTCAGCAGCAGGTCGTCGACCCGGGTGCGGTAGGCGGCGGAGACGTCGTGCAGCAGGGTCTTGGTGGGCCCGGTGGCGAGTCGGGCGGTCACCGTCCGCTCCGGGCTGGCGTGCCCGCCAGCCGGCCCGCTTGCCGGCACGGTGGCGCTCGCCCAGTACTCGAGCTGGTGGTCGAAACCGCCGGCCGTCACGTGCTCGTGCAGCCGCCGGGACCAGTCGGCGAACGAGGTCGTCCGCGGTCCGAGGTCCACCGGTTCGCCGGCCGCGGCCTGGCGGTAGGCCGTGCGCAGGTCGTCCAGCAGGATCCGCCACGAGACGGCGTCGATGACCAGGTGGTGCGCGGCCAGCACAAGCCGCGACCCGTCCAGCACGGCCCGGAACAGCGGGCCAGTCTCCAGACAAAATTCGTCCATTGTGGACGATTTGGCCTGGCGGAAGACACCGGAAGGCACGTCTTCGGCGTTCTCCTGGCACCATCGGCCGTCCGAGCGCTCGAACCGCAGGCGCAGCGCGTCGTGGTGGCGAGGCAGCTCCTCGATGGCTGTCCGCAGCGCCTCGGGGTCGACGTCCCCGGCGAGCTCGACCGACACCCGCTGGTTGAAACGCTCCGGGTGGACGGTGACAGTGTCGAAGAACCAGGTTTGGATCGGCGACAGCGGCACCGGTCCGGACGCCGGGCCGCGGTCGGGCCGGGCGAGCGGGACCCGGGTTGCGGTCGAGGCCAAGGCGGCCAGCGTCTGCCGGACAAAGACGTCCTTGGAGGTCAGCCGCAGGCCGAGCTGCCGTGCCCGGGACACCACCTGGATGCTCAGGACCGAGTCCCCGCCGAGGTCGAAGAAGTTGTCGTTTGCCCCCACCCGTTCCGCGCCGAGCACCTCGGCCCACACCCGGGCGAGAGCCTCCTCGTCAGCCCCGCGTGGTGCGACGTAACCGCGCCCGGTCAGGGTCCGCGGCGCCGGGAGCGCCTTCCGGTCCAGCTTTCCGTTGGGTGTCAACGGGACCCGGTCGATGGTCACCAGGGCACCGGGCACGAGGTAGGCCGGCAGGGCGCCGTCGAGGAAGGCCTGCAGCGCACCCGTGTCGACGCTGCCCCGGGGCACCACGTAACCGACGAGGCGCTTGTGGCCCGGCGTGTCCTCCCTGGCGAGCACGACGGCCTCAGCGACGTCGGGGTGCCGTCGCAACGCCGTCTCGACCTCTCCTAGCTCGACCCGGAAACCGCGGATCTTGACCTGGTCGTCGATCCGGCCGGCGAAGTCCAGCACGCCGTCCGCGCGCCACCGCGCCAGGTCTCCGGTCCGGTACAGCCGCGTGCCGGACCCGAACGGGTCGGCCACGAACCTCTCCGCGGTCAGCGCCGGGCGGTTCAGGTACCCGCGGGCCAGGCGGGTCCCGCCAACGTACAGCTCACCGGGCACCCCGACCGGAACCACGTTCAGGTCTTGATCCAGCACATAGCAGCGGGTTTCGGTGACCGGACGCCCGATCGGCACCGGGCCGCCGGCCGGGGTGCCGACGCGGTGGGCCGAGGTGATCGTGGTGACCTCGGTGGGCCCGTAGGCGTTGACGAGCTCAAGGTGCGGCAGCCGGCGCCGGATCCGGGCACAGGCCTCCGGCGAGACCACGTCTCCGCCGACGAGCAGCCGCCGCAGCCCGTCGAGCACACCGGGATCGGCGGACGCGATCTCGTGGAACATGCCCGAGATCAGCAGCAACGCGGTCACCTTGTTGGCCCGAAGGAATGCGCCGAGCTCCTCGGTGGAGTGCACCCCGCTCGGCAGGATCGCGAGCCGAGCGCCGGACAGCAGCGCGCCCCAGACCTCGAAGGCGGAGGCGTCGAAGGACAGCGGGGCACACTGCGCCTGTACGTCGTCCGCGCCGAGCCGGACGTGCTCGTCGGCGCACAGGCGGGTCACCGCATGGTGCTCGATCAGCACGCCCTTGGGACGGCCCGACGAGCCCGAGGTGTAGATGACGTAGGCCACGTTCTCCGGCCGCACCGCCGTTTCCGGGACACCCGTGGGAAGTTCCGCGTACCAGTCGCCGTCCAGGCACAGCACGTCGCCAGGTGGCAGCCGGTCCTGGAACGCACGCGTCGTCAGCACGAGGTGGGCGCCGGAGTCCTCGACCAGGAAGGACAGGCGCTCGGCCGGGTAGGCGGGGTCGAGCGGAACGTACGCCGCACCTGCCTTCAGCACGCCCAGCAGACCGACGATCGCGTCGATCCCACGGGACGCGCACAGACCGACCCGGACCTCCGGCCCCGCGCCGTGCGCGACCAGGCCATGAGCCAGCCGGTTCGCCCGCTCGTCGAGCTCCCGGTAGGACAGTTGGGCGCCCTCGAACGTGACGGCCGTCGCCTCCGGCCGCTCGCGGGCCCGCCGGGCGAACCACTCGTGCACGCAGCCACCGGCCGCGACCGGCGAGACGTTCCACTCAACCAGCAACCGGTGCCACTCTGCCGAGGGCAGCAGCGGTAACCGGGAAAGCGGGCGGTGTGGGTCGGCGACCATCCCCTCCAGCAGCGCCAGCAGGTGATCGGACATCCGCTGGATCGTCGCGGCGTCGAACAGCTCGGTGCTGTACCCGATCGCGGCGCGAAGCTCTCCGCCCCACGGCTCGAGCTCCAGGACAAGGTCAAACACGGCCGACCTCCTGGGCAGGTCGACCTCCTCGACCCGCAACCCCGCCAGCTCGGGCGGCGCGGATGGCGCGTTCTGCAACACGACCACGGCCTGCACCAGCGGGGAACGGCTGGCGTCCCGCTTCGGCGCGAGCAGCTCCACCAGCCGGTCGAACGGAACCTCGTCGTTCGCCATCGCGGCGAGCACGGTCGACCGAACCCGCTCAAGAAAGTCCATGAAGGACAACGAGGCGTCCACCCCGGACCGGATCACCACGGTGTTGACGAAGAAGCCAACGATGTTCGCGAGCTCGGCCCGCCCCCGGCCGGAGGTGACCGTGCCGAGCGCGATGTCGTCCTGCCCGCTGTAGCGGGACAGCAACACCTGGGTCGCGGCGACCAGGGTGGTGAACAGGGTGACGCCCCGGGACCGGCCGAGCTCGACCAGCCGGGCGGTCAGCCACTCGGGGACGGTGAACCGGTGGACCGCGCCGGCCGCGGTCCGCACCGCCGGCCGCGGCCGGTCGGTGGGCAGCTCCAGCGCCGGAAGGCCGGATAGCTGCCGCTCCCAGTAGGCGACCTGCTCGTCAAGCACGGACCCGGACAACCGGTCCCGTTGCCACGCGGCGAAGTCCGCGTACCGGAACGGCAGCGGCGGAAGCTGGGGCGGCTCGCCACGCACCGTCGCGGAGTACAGGCGCCCCAGCTCGTCGGCGAGCACACCCATGGACCACCCGTCGGTGACGATGTGGTGCAGGCTGAGCACCAGCAGGTGGTTGGCCAGGTGATCGGCACTGCCCAGCTCGAGCAGCAACGCCCGCAGCAGCGGGCCATGCCGGAGGTCGAATGGACGGGCTGCCTCGTCGAGCAGCACCCGCTCGACGTCCGGTTCGGATACCGCCCTGATGTCGAGCGGTACGACATATGGGGGATTGATGACCTGCGCTCCACGCCCGTCGATGGTATGGAAGGTCGTGCGCACCGACTCGTGCCGCTCCACCAGGCTGTTCAGTGCGACGGTCAACGCGGTGACATCCAGCGGTCCGCGTATCCGGAAGCCGACACCGGTGTTGTACTCGACGCCACCCGGACCGAGCTCGTTGAGGAACCACAGGCGTTGCTGGCCGAAGGACAGCGGCAACGCCGATCCCCGGACGGCGGCCACCACCTCCGCCGCTCCGGCGCGCTCGGCGGGCAGGTTCGCCGCCAACGCCGCGACCGTCCGGTGCTCGAACACCACCTGCGCGGGCAGCGCCGTGTTTCGGCTCCGGTTCAGCCTGGAGACCATCTTCATGGCGAGGATCGAGTCCCCGCCCAGCTCGACGAAGTCGTCCCACACGCCGATCCGCTCCAGGCCGAGCACCTCGCGCCAGATCTCCGCGACCAGCTCCTCGTGCGGGTTTCGCGGAGCCACACAGGGTTCGCCGGGATCGGGACGGGCGGACGGGGCGGGCAACGCCTGGCGATCCACCTTGCCGTGCCGGGTCAAGGGAAGCTCGGCCAGCACGACGAACCGGGTGGGCACCAACCCGCCCGGCAACGTCCGCCCCAGGAACGTCCGCAGGTCCGCGGGTGCCGGTTCCGGCGTGCCCCGCGGTACCACGTAGCCGACCAGGTGATCATGTCCGGTACCGTCCCGGCGGGCCAGCACGACCGCCGCCGCCACCTTCGGATGCCGCAGCAGGGCCGTCTCGACCTCGGCTGGCTCGACCCGGATCCCGTTGATCTTGACCTGGTCGTCGGCGCGGCCCAGGAAGTCCAGCAGGCCGTCGTCCCTGCGGCGCACCACGTCACCGGTGCGGTACATCCGCGAACCCGCCGCGCCGAACGGATTGGCGACGAACGAGGAGGCGGTCGCGCCGGCCCGGCCGAGATAGCCGCGGGCCAGTCCGGGTCCGGTGAGGTAGAGCTCACCGGCGGTTCCCGAAGGAACCGGACGTAACGCGGAGTCCAGGACATATGTGCCCGTTCCGGCGATCGGGCGGCCGAGCACCGTGCGGTTCGCCTCAGCCGTGCGGCAGACCAGGCTCTCCACAGTGGACTCGGTGGGGCCGTAGCCGTTGTAGCCGGTCACGCCGGCGGCGGTGAGCGCCGCGCACAGGTTCGCGTCGACCGCCTCGCCACCGGCGATGATCACCTGGGGTCGGGGGCCGCCGTCGAGCAGGCCGGTGAGCATCAGCATGCGGAGGTAGGACGAGGTCTCGTCGAGCACGTCGATGCGCTCGCCGGCCAGGTAGGCCACCATCGCGCGCGGGTCGAGGCGGGTCTGCCGGTCGATCACGTGCAGCTCGTGCCCGGCCAGCATCCACAGCAGCGGGATCCACGAGGCGTCGAAGGACAGCGCCGCGGTGTGCGCGACCCGGAGCCGCCGGCCACCCGCGGCGCGAACGGCCGGATCGAACATCTCCGCGCGGTGGCTGGAGAACAGGCTGACCAGGCCGCGATGGGTGACCATCACGCCTTTGGGCTGGCCGGTGGAACCGGAGGTGTAGAGGATGTACGCCAGGTTGTCCGGCGTGACTGGTGGGCGCGGCCCGGTGCCGGAGCGCGGCTCGGCGTCCACGAGTACGACGTCCGCGCCGGGCGTGGGTAGCCTTCCGACCAGCTCGCGCTGGGTGAGCACCAGGGAGATGCCGGCGTCGGCGAGCAGGAGCCGCAGCCGGCCGGCCGGATGATCCGGGTCAAGCGGGACGTATGCGGCGCCGGCCTTCAGCACCGCGAAGATAGCGACGACCATGTCCACGCCGCGCTCGACGAGCAGCCCAACCGGCGCGTCAGGTCGCGCACCGCGTTCGACCAGGCTGGCGGCCAGCGCGCCGCTGCGGGCTGCCAGCCGCGCGTAGGTGAGTCGTGCCCGGCCATAAACCACGGCCGTTGCATCGGGATCGAGCCTCGCCCGATCGGCGAGCAGATCGTGCACGCCGCTGACAGATCCGCTTGCGACAACCATTCACAATATCCACATGACTCGACGGCGGGATGATCGAGCCGATCGCTCCAGTCTGGCGACGGTCAGGTGACAGTGAGCCCCAGTATGGCATACAAGAGCAAGCCGCCGAATGGATGACATCAATACGTCCGGCCCAACAAAAATTCATCGTCCACAGAGGATTTCGTGCGCTCCCCGCCCGCGGTGCGTCGTAGCAATCGGTCATTCCGCTTCTGGGTAGGAGGTTTCCGGCGTTGACGGGGGAGCGTCGGAGGTTGGTGGGGTGGTGGGGTCAGAGGGTGTTGACGTTGACTGACCGGGAGGAGATCTCTCGGGGGTTGGCGGCGGGGTGGACCAACAAGGACATCGCGATGCGGGTGGGCGGTGTGTGTCGGTGGTGTCGCGGGAGCGGCGGCGGCACGGCGGGTCGGCCGGCTACGGGGTGGTGCGGGCGGATCGGGCGGCGGCGCGGTCCAGGTCGCAGGGCGAAGGTCCGCACGCTGGACCGGTCGCTGAGGCTGCGGGAGCACGTGCTGGCGCGACTCGGCGCTTGGTGGTCGCCGGAGCAGGTCGTGGCTGGCCCATTCGTCTTGGCTTGATCAGGAGCTTGTCCGCCCATGGGCGTGACCCCCTCACAGTGTCTGGCTCGAGATCGTCGCCCTGCCTCCGGGCTCGCGGGCCTGGACCCAGATGCTCGCGCTGCCCGACCACCCAGCCCGCCGCTGGGAACCCAAACGGCTCCAGCTACGCCTGTTCTCCACCGGAAGGACATATCACCCGGACCCATGGAACCCCGCCCACCCGACGCGCCAGTCGGGCCACCAGACTGACCCACCACCAAAAGACACCAGTTGGCTGGGTCGCGTAGCGGCCCGCCAACATCACGGAACGTCGAGGCTAGGCGAGTACTTCCCCAAGGCACCGACATCCCCAACGACCCCGACTACCTATGGGTCGTCGCCGCCGAGGTCAAGGGCCGACCCCGTAAGGTCCTCGGCTGGAGGAACCCAGCAGGAGTCTTCGCCGAACTCCTCACCAGCGGGGTTGCCGCCACCGGCTGAGCGCGGGCTCCGATAAGTGGAGCCGGTTAGGCCGTTCAGCGCTGTTCCGGGCGCACTGGCGATGTTACCCTCTCACCCGGAGAATTAGTCAAGGAGGTCGCGTGGCTGGCCAGCGCCCTTCGGAGGTGGAAATTACGGTTGACAAGGTCGTCGAAGACTTGCGTGTCTTTTTCTCCCAGGCATTGACCGGCAATGTTCCAGGCCCGGATGAGGACTATTTCGCACAAGGGCTGGTGAACTCGCTACTGGCACTCGAGCTGGTGGCTCATGTCGAGTGGCGGTTCGGCGTCTCCGTCGAAGTGGAGGATCTTGACCTGGACAACTTCCGGACGATGAACCGGATCGCCGAGTTCGTCCGGAAAAAGCGTTCCGTTCCGTTGCCGTGACCACGATGGACTCCGCGGACTTCGCTGATTCAGTCCGGTTGGACGCTGCCGAGTGGGACCGTCGGGGCGCCGTGCCGGCCAAGGTCATCTGGACGATGGCGCAGGCAGGCTTCCTGGCCACCGATTTGCCCGCGCGGTATGGGGGTTGCGACCGCACGCAGGCTGGGCTCGGTGAGCTCTGCGCCGACCTCGGCGGGGTGTGCAGCGGGTTGCGGGGGCTTGTCACGGTGCAGGGTATGGTTGCCGCCGCCGTGCTGCGCTGGGGCACGGTGGACCAGCGGGTCCGATGGCTGCCCGGGTTGGCGCGGGGTGAGCTGCTGGCCGGGTTCGCGGCCACCGAGCCGTGTGCCGGTAGCGACCTGTCAGCCGTGACCACATCCGTGGTCCCCGAGCGCGGTGGGCTTCGCGTCCGGGGTAACAAGGTGTGGATCACCTTCGGGCAGCTCGCGCATGTCTTCCTTGTGCTCGCCGAGCTCGCCGGTCGGCCGGTTGCGGTGCTGGTCGAGTCCGATCGACCGGGAACGGTGGTGGAACCCGTCCAAGGGCAGCTCGGAATGCGCGCCGCTCAGCTTGCCGACGTCCGGTTCGACGGCGTGCTGGTGCCGCCGGAGAACCTCATCGCCCCGCCCGGCTTCGGGCTCTCGCACGTGGTGGGGACGGCGTTGGATCACGGACGCTTCACGGTCGCATGGGGCTGCGTCGGCATGGCCGAGGCATGCCTGCGCCATGCGGCCACCCATGCGGCGAACCGGAAGCAGGGCGAGGTGCGGCTGGCCGGGCATCAGGCGGTCCGGGCACTGCTCGGCCGTTGCCTGGCCGATGCGAGCACGGCGCGGAACCAGTGCGCCCATGCGACGGAGCTGCGGCAACGCGCGGCACCGGAAGCCGTCGTGGAGACCGTGCTGGCCAAGTACGTGGCAGCCAGGGTGGCGTCGGCGGTGAGCGAACGTGCTGTGCAGATCCACGGTGCGGCCGGGTGCGCCGAGGACAGCCCGGTCGCTCGGTTCTTCCGCGACGCCAAGGTCATGCGGATCATCGAAGGCTCCGACGAGGTCGCCGAGCAGCATCTCGGTGAGTATGCGCTGCGGTGGCGGCCGTGATCGGAGTCAAGTGCCTGGTCTGGGACCTCGACGACACGCTGTGGGACGGGGTCGTGCTGGAGGGCGACCGGCCACGCCCCTTCCGCGCGGCCGTGAACACGTTGAGAATCCTGGACCGGCGCGGCATCCTGCACGCCGTGGCCAGCCGCGGCGATCGCGCGACGGCGGCCGGACATCTCGCCGAACACGGTCTCGACGATCTGTTCTGTGTGCTGGACATCGGCTGGGGCGCAAAGTCCGGCGCGATCCGCCGCATCGTCGCCGAGCTGAACATCGGCCTGGACACCGTCGCCTTCGCCGACAACGACGCCGCGGAACGGGCCGAGGTGGCCGCCGCGCTGCCGATGGTCCGCTGCTACCGCGCCGAGCAGGTCGGGGAGCTCGCGAGCCTGCCGGAGTTCCAGCCCCGCGTCGTCACCGACGAGTCCCGGCAACGTCGACACAGGTATCTCGCCAATCGGGACCGCACGACCGCGGAACAGGCGTTCGTCGGCTCGCCTGCCGAGTTCCTCGTCTCTCTCGACCTCACCATGACGATCCGCAATGCCACCGAGGACGACCTTGCCCGCGCACACGAGCTGACCGTGCGAACCCACCAGCTCAACACCACCGGCCGAACCTTCGACATCGATCGGTTGCGCGAGCTGTGCACATCGGACCGGCACGAGGTGCTCATCGCCAGCCTGACCGACAGGTTCGGCACATACG
This sequence comes from Mycobacteriales bacterium, assembly GCA_035476575.1. GTDB lineage: Bacteria > Actinomycetota > Actinomycetes > Mycobacteriales > JACQDL01 > DATILL01. The sequence continues at coordinate 3,526 of DATILL010000091.1, read as the reverse complement.
GGGCTGTTGGGCTCGCGGTCATCAGCTTCATCGGCGCCGATGCCGTGCTGGAGCTGCTGCTGATGTCCTGCCGGGTGTTGTCCTGTGGCGTTGGTGCGGTTCTGCTTGGCCACGTCGTGCACGACGTGGCCAAGCGCGGTTGGCGGCCGGTCGCGCGCTTCGTCCGCACGCCGGTCAACCAGATCATGCTGGTAACGCTGCGGTTCGCCGGATTCGAGCTGATCGAACGGGACGGGGACCGGATGATGTTGGCCTTCGACCTGCGGCGGCCATTGCCGGAGCTTCCCGGTCATGTCCGAGTCGTCGACGGGAGAAACCGATGAAGGTCGGAGTGGTGGGTGCGGGCGTGATGGGAACCGGCGTCGCCCAGTGCTTCGCCGAGGGCGGCCACACGGTGGTGGTCGTCGACCCCGACCCGCGTGCATTAACCGGCGCACCAAGGAGAATCCGGGACGGGCTGCGGCTGCGGGCATTGCTGGGCGTCCGGTCAGCCGGCGACCGGTCAGCCGGCGACCGGCCGGAGGAGATTCTGCCGCGGATCGTATGGACCGACCGGCTTGGCGAGCTGGCCGACGCCGAGTTCATCGTCGAGTGCGCGCTCGAACGGCTGGCGGTCAAGGAGCAGGTGTTCCGCGAGCTGGATCGGGTCTGCCCCAGCGCGACGTCGCTCGCATCGTGCACGTCGGCCGTCCCGATCGGCCGCCTCGGGGCGTTTACCGGACGTCCCGACCGGGTGATCGGCACGCATTTCATGAACCCGGCCCCGATCAAGAACACGGTCGAGGTCATCCGCTCGGCCGCGACCAGCGACGAAACTGTCAGCGCCACGATCGATCTGCTGGCCGGCATCGGCAAGAAGGCGATCGTAGTCGCCGACGCACCCGGATTCGTGTCGAACCGTGTGCTGATGGCCACCATCAACCAGGCGGTCGCCGTGATCCACGACGGCATCGCGGATGCCGCCGCCGTCGATGAGATCTTCGAGAAGTGTGTCGGGCACGCGATGGGCCCGCTCCGCACGGCCGATCTCATCGGCCTCGACACCGTGCTGGACTCGCTGGTGGTGCTGCGCGACTGCACGGGTAACACGATGTACGAACCCTGCCCGCTGCTGGTCGAGCTTGTTCGCAACGGGCGCCTGGGCCGCAAGAGTGGCCGCGGCTTCCACGACTATCGCACCCCTGCCCAGGCTGACAAGCCAGGTGATGCACTGACCACTTGAAACCACCGTGGCGTCCAAGCGGACCACCAGCACCGCAGGCGGTCGCCCGCCAAGGCCCCGGCCGGCCATCTACTCCACCCGCAGCATCGTGGTGTCCGACGTACCGCCACCCGGACCGAAGATCTCTCTTCCTGCGCGGTCATCGCCTCCACATCGCTCAGGCACGCCGCATCCACCAGCGCCCGGCCTGAGCCACCGTCCCGGTCCCGCCGACCTCGACCGACAACTTCTGCGACCACGCCAACGTGGGATCCACTACCGCCCGGCGACTCCTTGTAGCCTGCACCCGATGGGTGTCCCTTCCCTGGCATGAACATGGTCCTCAACAAACCACATCCTCCCAGGTCAAGAGCACCTTCACGTCCCGACACCCCCAAGACCGTGATCATCCAGACGGGCATGTATACCCCAGGTACGTAGGGGCATCGGCGACCTCGTTGGCGGCATGGGGCCGCAACTACGGCTAACATACAGCGTCCGAAGGCCGCGGTACGTCGGTCGTCTACAAGGGACGTCGACGAGCCTGTACCGATCGGACATCGCACGACATCGCGGGGGCTGCTCGATCCAATACCAGACCCGGCGAGAAAGGACCATCCCGTGACCACTACCGGCGTCATCCGTAACGTTAAAGTGGCCCATGTCTTTCGTGACCTGGTACTTCTGGTCGCCCGCGTCGGCCTTGGAGTGGTGATGATCCTGCATGCCAAGCTCGAATACGACTACAGCGGCAGCTTGTCCGGGCTGGTGAAGGGTTTCGACCAGATCGGTGTTCCGCTGCCCGCGATCGCCGCGCCAGCCAACCTGTTCGGGGAGTTGATCGGCGGTATCGCCATGATCCTCGGGCTTGCGGTACCGCTTGTCGGCGTCCTGATGGCGCTGAACATGGCCGGCGCCTGGATCTTCGTGCATACTAGCGGCCTGTTCGCCATGGACCATAACGGACCCGAGCTGGTCATCGCGATCGGGCTGCTCAGCCTTGTTCTCGCCGTGACCGGCTCGGGCCGTTTCGGGCTGGACCACCTCTTCTACGGGCGGATCCGGAGGTCCGACACGGTGACTAGCGGCGACCAGAACTGATGCGACGGAGAGATACGGCGCGAATACCCTCGTGCAATAGCCGGTTGCGCTGCTCCATGGGAGCCGGATCGATGCCCAGCTCCAGGTAGTCGGCGAGTTTAGGTTGGGTCCGAGTACGCAGGTCCATCAGGAACATGCAGGCCAGCGCGGCTAAGTCATGCTGGCCGGCGGCGTTGGCCCGTTCGGTGACGGCCGGAGCAGACTAGGAGGACCGCGAGCCCAGAGGAGTAAAGAAATAACCTCTCCCCGATCACCGCAGGGCCGCAGGCACGTGCCGCGGCGGCGAAATCAGCGGTGCTGGCTGTGCGAACAACGCCGCAGCTGCACCGGACTCCGCAGGGACTGGGGATGCCGGTGGTGCCAAGAACTAACGGCCGGGCAGTAAGCGTGCCGGCCGGTACGGTCGCGTCCACGGCGAAGAACCTCATCTTGGCTCTTGTCCCAGTACGCCACGCCCACCACATACTTCACTACCGCCGGATCGTCGATCATTGCCAGCATCGCGTCTGCAAATCCGCCTGTCTAATGCTGTCCGACCATACCAAGACGGTGAACTTGCGGGAGGACGAGCTACTGGAGCCGTTGAATGGCTGGATCGGTCGCCTGTTCGACCGGGACAACGTCGACCGGACCGTGGCCGCACTCGTCGCTTCCCAGAGCGGGACCGGCGTTCCGGCCGCCCGCGGCAGACGATCAATAAGCGGCTAACCGATTCCGAAACACGGCTACGTCGGCGTCGACCCAGCAGCCCTGGTCGAGGCGATCAACGCGGCACAGGCACAGCGCGCGACGGCACGAGCCGAGCTGGACGGCACACCCGCGCCGACACGCTGACCAGCGCCGAGGTATGCACGATGATCGATTCGCTTGGCGACGTCGGCGCGGCGCTGTCCGATGGTCGGCCGGAGAGCCTGAGCCGGCTCTACCGGGACCTGCGCCTGGAGCTTCGCTATCAGCTACGGGAGCATGCCGTCGTCGTAACAGCATCGCCCCGTGTGCTTAGCCTGATTTTTCATCCGGATTGTGGTTGGTGTAACGGTTTGTGTGTTGTATGACATCTTGTGGTTCTTGGGTTGTGGTCTGGGGTGACCTGCCCCGCATTTTCCGGACAGCTTCCTTACGGCTAGTTCATGCTGCGAGCTGCCTGTTCAGGTATTCGTTGTGGACCTCTAGTGGGGTCCTGTAACCAAGACCTGAGTGGAGACGTTGCTGATTATAGAATCC
>DATILL010000090.1:0-7128 GCA_035476575.1 Mycobacteriales bacterium | reverse complement strand
ACCACACCACGGGAACCGCAGCGAAAGGCCCGACCGGGTCTCCGACCAGGCAACCACCGAAACACAGCAAGCGATCACCGCCGCACCCACCGAAATCCCTCACGCCCTTACCGGCACTCAACCTGGCGGGATGGTCCTGACCCGAATCCGCGGATAGCGCGGGGGTGTGGTTGGCGGTAGGTGCCCTGGTGGCCTGCGATGATTGTGTTTGCGAGGACAGGATCACGCGGGTGGAAGGACACCTACGGGGTGAAGAGCTTACGTGGTCGGGGTGTTCGGGTGAGGGGCGACGGTGGAGAAGGCCACGGCCACGGCCAGGATGTTCGGGTTGCTGCCTCCGGTGCGGGCGGCGGGGTTGGCCAAGGCGGTGACGATCGAAATGACCAACAACACCAGCCGAAGACCAGCTCGCCCGCTACTCGCGGATTCGGGTCAGAAGCCGAGCTTGCGCAGTTGCTTGGGGTCGCTCTGCCAGTCCTTGGCGACCTTGACATGCAGGTCGAGATATACGTGCGTGCCCAGCAGCGCCTCGATGTGCCTGCGGGAGGTGACACCGACCTGCTTCATCCGCTCCCCGCGGTGCCCGAGCACGATGCCCTTCTGGCTGGGCCGTTCGACGTACACGATCGCATATATGTCCAGCAGATCAGCCCGCCCCTCGCGTGGCCGCATCTCCTCCACCACCACGGCGACCGAGTGCGGCAGCTCGTCCCGCACCCCCTCCAGCGCCGCCTCCCGGATCAGCTCCGCGACCAGCGTCTCCTCCGGCTCGTCGGTCAGCTCGCCGTCCGGGTAGAACGCCGGCCCCTCCGGCAACCGCCCGATCAGCACCTCGGCCACCGTCTCCACCTGGAAGCCCGTGACCGCCGAGACCGGCACCACGTCGGCGAAGTCCATCAGCCCGGCCACCGCGACCAGCTGCTCGGCCACCGCTGGCGGCGGCACCCGGTCGGTCTTGGTCACGATCCCCACCACCGGCGTGCGCAGCCTGGCCAGCTCCCGGGCAATGAACGCGTCCCCCGCCCCCACCTGCTCGTCCGCCGGCACGCACAGGCCGACCACGTCCACCTCCGACCAGGTGGCCCGGACCACGTCGTTCAGCCGCTGCCCGAGCAGCGTCCGCGGCTTGTGTAGCCCGGGCGTGTCGACCAGCACGAGCTGCGCGTCCGGCCGGTGCACGATCCCCCGGATCGCGTGCCGGGTAGTCTGTGGCCGGTTGGAGGTGATCGCCACCTTCGTCCCCACCAGCGCGTTGGTCAGCGTCGACTTGCCCGCGTTCGGCCGGCCCACCAGGCAAGCGAAGCCGGAGCGGAAGGTCCCCGTGGGGAAAGGCGTCGAGCGGAAGGTCACACCGGCATTCTGCCCGACCCGGTCGTTCCGCCCGACTCGCTCCCGAGTTTTCTTGACTCATTCCAGAAAAGCTTCTAGCGTCGCACTGTGCCCACAGGCGAGCGGACCACAGGCGAGCGGACCACAGGCGAGCGGACGGTGCGCGAGCGGCTGGTCACGGCCGGCCTGCGTGTCACGGCGCCGCGGGTCGCGGTCCTGGAGTCCATCCCGAACGGCACCCACCGGCCGGTCGACGCGATCGCCCAGGCGGTGCGCCTGCGCATCGGCTCGGTCTCCACCCAGGCGATCTACGACGTGCTGCGCGCGCTCACCGCGGCCGGGCTGCTGCGTCGGATCGAGCCAGCCGGCATGCCGGCACTGTACGAGAACCGGGTGGCGGACAACCATCACCACCTGATCTGCCGGGCATGTGGCGCCATCGAGGACGTCGACTGCGTCGCCGGTGCCGCCCCCTGCCTGGACTCATTCCCCCAGCCCGCCGGCTTCGCCGTCGACGAGGCCGAGGTCACCTTCTGGGGGATCTGCCCAGCCTGCACACCAAAGCCCAGCACGGACTAATACCCAGCACAGACCAATACCCAGCACAGACCAATACCCAGCACAGGCCCAAAACCCAGGAAAAGGACTGCCATGACCGAGGCAAGCCCGGTGACCACCACCGATGCGGGGATCCCGGCACCCAGCGACGAGCATTCGCTGTCCGTCGGCACAAATGGCCCGCTGCTGCTCCAGGACCACTACCTGATCCAGAAGATGGCGCAGTTCAACCGGGAGCGGGTCCCCGAGCGGGTCGTACATGCCAAGGGCGGCGGCGCCTACGGCTACTTCGAGGCCACCGAGGACGTCTCGCAGTACACCAAGGCCAAGGTCTTCGCCAAGGGCACCCGGACCGACGTTCTCCTGCGCTTCTCCAGCGTGGCCGGCGAGCTCGGCTTCCCGGACACGGTCCGCGACCCGCGCGGCTTCGCGCTGAAGTTCTACACCGAGGACGGCAACTACGACCTGGTCGGCAACAACACGCCGGTCTTCTTCATCCGCGACCCGCAGAAGTTCTCTGACTTCATCCATTCGCAGAAGCGTCGCGCCGACACCCACCTGCGCGACAACAACATGCAGTGGGACTTCTGGACCCTCTCGCCGGAGTCGGCGCACCAGGTCACCCTCCTGATGAGCGACCGGGGCACCCCGAAGACCTGGCGCCACATGAACGGCTACGGCAGCCACACCTTCATGTGGACCAACGCCAGCGGCGCGAAGTTCTGGGTGAAGTACCATTTCAAGACCGAGCAGGGCATCGAGAACTTTACCGACGCCGAGGCCAAGGCGATGACCGCCGAGGACCATGACTATCACATCCGCGACCTGCACACCACGATCGCCAGCGGCCAGGAGGCCGCCTGGCGGCTGGAGATGCAGATCATGCCGTTCGAGGACGCCGCCGGCTACCGGTTCAACCCGTTCGACCTGACCAAGGTCTGGCCGCACGGCGACTACCCGCCGATCACCATCGGCCGGCTGGTCCTCAACCGCAACCCGGAGAACTACTTCGCCGAGATCGAGCAGGCCGCGTTCGAGCCGGCCAACATGGTCCCTGGCATCGGCCCCAGCCCGGACAAGATGCTGCAGGGCCGGCTGTTCTCCTACCCCGACACGCACCGCTACCGGATCGGGCCGAACTACCTGCAGCTCCCAGTCAACCAGCCGAAGGTGCCGGTGCGCTCGTACAACAAGGACGGCGCGATGCGGTACAGCAACCCCAGCGACCCGGTCTACGCGCCGAACTCGTATGGCGGCCCGAAGGCCAGCCCGGAGCTGTACGAGCACGAGACCTACCGCCTCACCGCCGACATCGTCCGCTCGGCGTACACCCTGCACGCCGAGGACGACGACTTCGGCCAGCCGGGCACCCTTTACCGCGAGGTGCTGTCGGAGACCGACCGTGAGCACCTGGCCGGCAACATCGTCGGGCACATCAAGGGCGGCGTCACCGACGCCATGCTGCCCCGCGTGCTGGAGTACTGGGCCAACGTCGACCCCGACCTCGGCGCCCGCGTCGCCAAGGGCGTGAGCGGCGGCTGACCACCCGTCGGGCCCCCGGCAGGCGGCGCGGGTGGGCGACCGCACGCCCACCTGCCGGGTTTCGCCACGTTCCCCTTCGCTTCCGAAACGCCGTAACGCCGTAACGCCGACATATCCGCAGCTCTAGCGGTACGCCTGAGTCGGTGGCACCCTGTTCCCTCGTCGGGCGGGGTCAGTGCTGACTTCGGGAACTGGAGGACACACCGCTATGACACGCGCCGCGTTGAGGCCACGGTCATCGCAGGAGGAGCAAGGCAGACCCGCCGGGTCACAAGACCGGCTGCAGCGCTCGGACGGGGCACGGTAACCGCCGCATCGGCGGCCGCCGCGATCCCGGGCACCATACCCATCCTGAACAACGCGGCGCTGGCCGGACCCGCTGCCAGCCAGCGCCGATTATCAGCCGGCACGGCGCCGTCCAGCCGGGATCCGGTCGATCCGGCCGCAGCCGAAGAGTTCATCCGGCAGTACCACGACGAGACGCGAGACCCGATCTCGATGCCGCGCAGGATGCGCGAGATCCGCCGGGAGATCCACCGCACCGGCATCTACCGGCACACTCCCGAGGAGCTGGAGTACGGCGCCCGGGTCGCCTGGCGCAACTCCGCCCGGTGCATCGGCCGGCTGTACTGGCGCAGCCTGCGGGTGCAGGGCCGCCGCGAGCTGCGACCCAGCCGCCATCGCGGCCGAGGCGGCCAGGCACCTGCGGTTCGCCACCAACGGCGGCCGGGTCCGGCCGGTCGTCACCGTCTTCGCCCAGACACCCGGAGGCGCCCGGCCCGCGGATCTGGAACGAGCAGCTCGTCCGCTACGCCGGCCACGTGCGGCCGGACGGCACCATCGCCGGCGACCCGCGCACGGTCGGCTTCACCGAGCTCGCCATCCGGCTCGGCTGGCTCGGCGGACCGGCTCGCCGTTCGACGTGCTGCCGCTGCTGATCGACGACGGGTCGCCAAGCCGGAGCTGTTCGACCTACCCGGCAGGCCATCGGCGAGGTGCCGCTGGCGCACCCGGTGTACTCCTGGTTCGCCGGGCTCGGGCTGCGCTGGTACGCCGTGCCGGCCATCTCCAACATGTGCCTGGAGATCGGCGGGGTCCACTACCCGGCCGCGCCGTTCAACGGCTGGTACATGGGCACCGAGATCGGCGCCGCAACCTGGCCGACACCGACCGGTACAACCTGCTTCCCGCGCTGGCCGACCGGCTCGGCCTGGACACCACCGACGACCGGTCGCTGTGGCGGGACCGCGCCCTGGTTGAGCTGAACGTCGCCGTCCTGCACTCCTTCGACACCGCGGGCGTGACCATCACCGACCACCACACCCAGTCGGACCGTTTTCTCACCCACCTGGCCCAGGAGAAGCGGGCCGGCCGGTGCGGGCCGGCCGACTGGAGCTGGATCATGCCCCCGATGTCCGGCTCTGCCACCGGCGTCTTCCACCGCTACTACGACGAGGTGGAGCTGTCACCGGCATACGTGCTGCACGACGACGCGGTGGCCCGGGCCCGCGGCAGCGGCCCGGCCGCGGAGGGAGGCGCGCTGCCCGGTGGCCACCGGTACTGACCGCGCTCTCGTGACCGACCTGCTCGCTTTCAGAAGGCCAGGAGCGTCGCTTGCTCCCGGCGACATGGCACGACTACCGTGTAGTCATGAGTAGGCGCTCGGCAACACCGGTACGGTTCGAGCACGCCGTCGGCGAGCGGCTTGCCGCGTACGTCGCCTCCCACCCCGGCTCTTCCCTGTCGTCGGCGGCGAACCGGCTGGTCGACGAGGGCCTGCGGACGATCGAGCACCCTGGCATCGCGTTTCGGGACGGGGTGACCGGCCGGCGAGCCGGGCTCGTAGGCGGACCTGACGTGTGGGAGGTCGTTCGCGCGCTCAGGTCCGCCCGCGTCACGGAGCCGGAGCTGGCCGAGGAGGACGTTCTCGGGCTCGTCGCGGCCAACTCGGGCCTTCCGCCGCGGCTGGTCCGGACCGCGGTGCGGTACTGGGCCTCCTACCCTGACGAGATCGACGCTGAGATCGACGCCGCGTCAGCAGCCGAGGACGCCGCTGACCAGGCCTGGCAGCGCGAGCGGCAGCTACTGGCCCGCGAGCGGTGACCTACCCGCTGCTGTTGGACGAGATGTTCGCCGACGAGATCGCCGGACAGCTGCGCAAGCGCAGCCACGATGTCGTGGCAGTGGTCGCTGACCCCGGGCTGGTCGGGCTCCCCGACGAGCAGATCCTGGCCGAAGCGGCCACCGTGAGCCGCGCCCTGGTCACGGCGAACGTCAAGGACCTCGCCCCCCTCGACGCCCGGCATAAGTCCGCGGGCCGGCGGCACGCCGGGCTGATCCTGGTCTCGACCAAGACCTTTCCTCAGGACCGCTCGTTCACCGGCGCCATCGTGGGCGCGCTCGCCGCCTTGCTGTCGACACCTGACGGCATCGGCCCCGACCGGGTCGTGTTCCTCCCTCGCTAAACCTCGTCGGCGCCTTACGCGGTCCCGGTGACGACGCCGTCCGGCCCGGCCAGCAGCACCGGAGCCGTCGCGGCGAGGTCTCGTACCGCGGCCACCCCCTCCTCGTCCGCGACATCCACGGCCCCGACCACCACGGCCGCCTCCAGGCCCTCCGCCCCGCTGGCCACCGCCATCGCCACGGCGACCTGCAGGGCCGACAGCTTCAGCGACGGCAGGTCGACGGTGACCGCCGCGTAGGTGCGCCCGTCGGTGTCGCGGACCGCGGCGCCCTGGATGGCGGCGTCTTGGGCGGCGGCCATCCGGGCCCGGGCCGCCCGGGCCAGGGTCACGATCTTGGCGTCCTCAGGATCCATCGCCGTTCGGCTCCTCCTCCGTACCGTCGTCCCGGCCAGCCCGACGCAGCCGGGCCAACCGGCTGACCAGCACGCTGTCGATCCGGTTCCGCCGCCCGGTCGCGCTCTCCGCCACCAGCCGCAGCCCGCCCACCTCGACCTCGGCTCCCGGGATCGGCACCCGGCCGAGCAGGTGCGCCAGCAGGCCGGCCACCGTCTCCACCTCGCCGTTCGGCAGCGCGACGTCGAACAGCCCGGCCAGGTCCTGCACCGACAGCCGGGAGGTCACCCGGGCCGTGTCGGTGTCCAGCCACTCCACCGGCGGCCGCTCCACGTCGTACTCGTCGGTGATCTCGCCGACGATCTCCTCGAGGATGTCCTCGATGGTGGCGATGCCGACGGCGCCGCCATATTCGTCGACGACGATGGCCATGCCCTGCCGCGCCCGCTGCAGCTCGACCAGCAGGTCGACCGCCGGCTGGCTGGTGGGCACGAAGATCGGCGCGCGCGCGATCAGCCCCACCTTGCTGTGCGCCTTGCCCGCCTTGAGCACGTCGAACGCGTGCACCGTGCCGACGATGCGATCGATGCGTTCTTTATAAACAGGAAAGCGCGTGTATTGCTTGTCCTCGACCTCGCGCGACGCGACGTCGAGATCGGTGTCCTCCGAGAGCGCCACCACGTCGGAGAGCGGCACCATCACGTCGTGTACGGTGGTGTCGGTGAACTCGAAGATGCGCGAGATCATCTTGCGCTCGCCTTCGGTGATCTCGCCGCCCGCCTTGGCGGTGGCCGGCCCCTTGAGCATCAGCTCGAGATCTTCGCGGGTCACCAGCTTGCGCTCGGGCAGCCGCAGCGCGCGCGTCAGCCAGCTGGTGAACCGGGTGAGCAGCCACACCATC
>DATILL010000089.1:0-35088 GCA_035476575.1 Mycobacteriales bacterium | reverse complement strand
CGTCGGCGCCACGGGTGCCGGCGCGTCACCAGCCAGGCCGGGCTCGGCTGCCGCGCCACCGCCACCGCCTTCAGCAACGGGCTGCCACCGAAACGTGGCGGGTGCTCGACGTCCCTCACGTCCCGCAGGTTGTCCTGGCCGAGCGCAGACCTGACCCCGGGTCGGCAGCGCCGACGCCACCAACAAGCGCGCACCATACACGATCACGAAGCCCGGCTGGCATACGAGCCGCACGCAGTAGGGTCCGGTCCGTGTCGATGCAGCCGGTGCCGCGCCGGATCGTGGTGGTCGGCGCTGGGCTGGCCGGTGTCCGGACCTGCGCTGAGCTGCGCTCGGGCGGGTACGACGGCGAGCTCGTGCTGCTCGGCGCCGAGCTGGATCCACCGTACGACCGGCCGCCGCTGTCCAAGGCGGTGCTGGCCGGCGCCGACCCCACGCCGCTGGAGCCCACGTGGTATGCCGGCGCCACGCTGCGGCTCGGCGTGCGGGCCACCGGGCTGGAGCCTGGTTCGGGGGCGGGGGTGGTGCGGACCACGGACGGCGAGCTGGCGTACGACGCGGTGGTGCTCGCCTGCGGGGCCGCGCCCGTCGCCCTGCCGCTGACCAGCCCGGACAGCCCGCCGCCGTACTCGCTGCGGACCGCTGCGGACGCCGTCCGGCTGCGCGCCGTGCTGCGTCCTGGCGCGCGGGTGGTCCTGGTCGGGGCCGGCTGGATCGGTGCCGAGGTGGCCACCGCCGCGGCCGCGCACGGCTGTGTGGTGACCGTGCTGGAGGCCGGGCCGGCGCCGCTGGCAGTCGCGGTCTCACCGGCGGTCGGCGCCCGCACGATGCCCTGGTACGCCGAGGCTGGCATCGAGCTGCGCACCGGCACCGCGGTGTCCACTGTGGACGGTGCTGGGATGGTGCTGGCGGACGGCCGCCGGCTGGCCGCGGACGTGGTGTGTGTCGGGGTGGGGGTCCGGCCGGACACCGGCTGGCTGGCCGGCTCCGGGCTGGTGAGCGACCGTGGCGTGCTCACCGACGACGCCGGCCGGACCAACCTGCCCGGGGTGTACGCCGTCGGGGACTGCGCGGCCCGCTGGTCGCCGCGGGCTGGCCGGCGCATCTGCGGCGAGCACTGGGACGACGCGCTGCATGCCCCGGCGGTGGTGGCGGGTACGGTGCTCGGCCGTCCGGGCAGCTATGACGCCGTACCGTATGTCTGGTCTGAGCAGTTCGGTCGTTTTCTGCAATGGACCGGCTGGCGGGAGGACGGCGCCGACCCGGTGGTCTGGCGCGGCGACCCGGCCGGGCCAGCGGGCTGGGCGGCGGCGTGGCTGGCGGCGGACGGCCGGCTGACTGGGCTGCTTGCCGTGGACCGCCCGCGTGACGTGGGCACCGCCCGCCGGCTGATCGCCGCTGGCCATCGGCCGGACCCGTCCCGGCTGGCCGATCCGGGCGTGGACCTCCGCGCCACCTGACCATCGGCGGGCGGGCCGCGCACGGATCCTGATTGCGGGGGCCGGTCCCGAGATGGGAGGCTGAAGATCGTGACCGACGGCATCGACCTGCTTACAGTTCCTGAGGTAGCCGAGCGACTCGGCCTGCCCAGCAAGCGGGTGCAGCAGTTGCTGCGTGAGCACGGGCTGGCCGCGACCACCGGGGATGACGGCTCCCGAGCCATCCCAGCCGACTTCCTGCTGCCCAGCGAGGACGGGGTTGTGATCGTCAAGGGCCTGTCCGGCGTGCTCACCCTGCTCTCTGACGCCGGCTACTCTGACGAGGAGTCGATCGGCTGGCTGTTCACCGCCGACGAGTCGCTGCCGGGTACGCCGATGGAGGCGATGCGGGCCGGGCGCGGCACCGAGGTCAAGCGGCGCGCCCAGGCCCTCGGCTTCTGACCGCCCCCGGCTCCCGTGTGGTCACCTCACGGTGCTGTGGTGACCTGTCGTTGTCCGCACCGCCCGTGTGGTCACCTCACGGCGCTGTGGTGACCTGTCGTTGTCCGCACCGCCCGTGTGGTCACCTCACGGCGCTGTGGTGACCTGTCGTTGTTCAGCGACCCCAACAGGTCACCACACGGCGTTGTGGTGACCTCAGGGTTGTTGCGGGTGGGGCGGCGATAGGTTGGGCGGGTGTCGACCGACGTCCGGCGGCAGCGGCTGGCCAGTGCGCTGCTGTACCTGTGCACCGACGCGCGCGAGCGGCAGGGCGACCTGGCCGAGTTCCTGGCCGCGGCGCTGCGTGGCGGGGTGGACATCGTCCAGCTCCGGCAGAAGGGCCTGGAAGCGCGCGAGGAGATGGCCTATGCCGAGGTCGTCGCCGACGCGGCCGCCCGGCATGGCGCGCTGTGGTCGGTGAACGACCGGGCCGACATCGCCGCTGCCACCGACTCCGACGTGCTCCACCTCGGCCAGGGTGACCTGCCAGTACCGGTCGCTCGCCGGCTGCTCGGTGCCGGGCCGCTCATCGGCCGGTCCACCCGCGACCCGGCACAGACCGCCGCGGCCGTGGTACAGCCGGGGGTCGACTACTTCTGCGCCGGGCCGTGCTGGCCGACGCCGACCAAGCCGGGCCGGCCGCCGGCGGGGCTGGACCTCATCCGGTACGCTGCCCGGATCGCACCACCAGCCGACCCGGCCGCCCGGCCGTGGTTCGCGATCGGCGGGATCGACGCCGGCCGGCTGCCTGACGTGCTGGCCGCGGGCGCTTGCCGGGTGGTGGTGGTCCGGGCGATCACCGAGGCGGACGACCCGGAGGCGGCGGCCCGGGAGCTGCGCGCCCCCCTCACCGCGGCCCCATGCGGCACCTGACCTACCTGGCGGTCCTGGCCGGCTGCCTGGCCGGCGCTGGCTGGCTGGAGTGGTGGCCGGGCACCGGCGTGTACCGGCGGCTCCGGCGGCTGGCCCAAGCCCTGCTGCCGACGTTCGTGATCTTCATCGGGTGGGACCTCTACGCGATCTCACGACATCACTGGCGGTACGACCCGGCGCAGACGGTGGGACTAGTCCTTCCGGGCAGGCTCCCGGTCGAGGAGGCGCTGTTCTTCCTCGTCGTGCCGGCCTGCGCGATCCTCACCCTGGAGGCGGTCCGCCAGGTCACCGGCTGGCCGGCCGGCGACGAGCCCGACCCACCCGACCCACCCGACGATGCCGACATCGTTTCCAGGGACCGGACGGCGTGAACTACACCCAGCTCGCGGTGCTCGGCGTGCTCGTGGCGGTCTTCGTCGACATCGCCCTACTGCGGACCAGGCTGGTGCTGCGCCGGGTGTTCTGGCTGGCGTACGCCGTCGTGCTGGTCTTCCAGCTTCTGGCCAACGGCGTCCTGACCCACCGGCAGGTGGTGACCTATGACCAGGAGGCGATCCTCGGCCCGAGGCTGGCCGGGGCGCCCGTTGAGGACCTGCTCTTCGGCTTCGCGCTGGTCCTGCTGAGCCAGGGCGGCTGGGTCTGGCTGGGCCGGCGCGACCGCAAGCTGGGCCGGCGCGACCACGGGCTGGGCCGGCGCGGCAAGAGCCGGGACGCGAAGCGTGAGGTGGTCACCGAGCACGAGGTACGTCGCGACCACGGCGGCTAGCGCGGACATGACCACCGGCGTCCAGTTCAGCAGCAGGGCGGCGCCCTGCGGCGCGATCAGCAGCACGAGCATCAGGCTGACGCAGGCGATCCCGGCGACCGCCCAGTCCGCCAGCCTGGTCGCGGCGAGCAGCGCGAGCGGCCACATCAGGTACCACGGTTGCACCACCGGCCCCAGCATCACCAGCAGCAGCAGGGCAAGCCCGAGCGCCCGAACCGGCTGGACCCGCTGCGCCCGAACCCACAGGTAGCAGCAGAGCAGCACCGTGCAGGCCTGCCCGACCAGCCGCAGCGCGCCGATCAGCGGGTCCTGCGGGCTGGTCGCCTGCGCTATGCCACGCAGGGTGTTGACCAGCAGCGCGACCCCGGTCGGGATGGACAGGAAGTTGACCAGCAGGCCCGGGGTGTTGAGCAGCCGGACCCAGCCGATGCCCAGGCCGGTGGCCAGCGTGGCCAGCACGAACGTCGCGACGGCCACCGCGCCGACCTTGACCACGGCAGCCAGCCACGGCCGGCGGTCGTCGGTGCGGACCGCCCAGATCGGCACCAAGAAGCCGACCGCCAGCACGGCCGGTGCCTTGACCAGCACGGCCAGCGTGCACAGCACGGCCCCCAGCGCCAGCTTCCGCGCGCCGTACGGCGTGCTCCGGGTGACCTCTATCGCGATGGTGACACCGGCCACCACCAGGCCAACCATCAGCGCGTCGTTGTGCCCGCCCGCCACGAAGTGGGTGAGCAGCAGCGGGTTGAGCAGGCTGAGCCAGACCGCCAGCCGCGGGTCGGCGCCGCAGGCGGTGGCCAGCCGGGGCAGGTAGCGCGCGGTCAGCAGCACCCCACCGACCGCGATCAGCCGCATGCACAGCACGGTCAGCGCGACGTGGTCCCGGGTGATGATGGCGACCAGCCGGCCGAGGGTGAGCCACAGCGGCCCGTACGGCGCCGGGGTGTCGACCCATAGATGCTCCACCTCGTCCGCGAACGGGCCGGGCAGCGAGACCGGCCCGGCCGAGTACGGGTCCAGCCCGGCGTGGGTGAGCTGGGCCTGCGCGGCGTAGCTGTAGAGGTCTCGGCTGAACAGCGGCACCGCGACCAGCATCGGGGCGCCCCAGGTGAGGCCGAGCCGGAACAGCACCGGCACGTCCACGTCCGGCCCGGTGCCGGCGATGGCAGCCCGCACCGCCCGGCCCAGGTACAGCCAGGCCAGCCCGAGGATGGCCGCGCCGACGTAGGCTAGTGCCAGCGCGACGGTCGGGCCGACGCCGAGCCGCAGCACCGACAGCCCCGGCCACTGCCGGACCGGGTCGTAGACCGGGAGCGCACCCGCGCCCAGCGAGCCGAGCAGCAGCAGCAACGAGCCAGCCAGCCCGCCGCGCCGGATGGCGCGAAGCTGGATGGCGCCGCTGGCCCCAGCGGGCGTCCCGGTAGCCGCCCCGGTGGGCGCGAGGAGCATCACGGGTCCGGGCCCGCGGTGCCCACCGCGGCGGCGCGGGCCCGGCTGGCGATCAGCCACTCGGCCAGCACCGCGGCGGCCAGCACCAGTGCTCCGACGCAGATCGCCTCGACGATGTCCCGCGGCTCCAGCGGCCCGCCGCGCGGCATCAGCAGCAGTGCCATCGCGGCCGAGCCACCGGCCACCAGCGAGCGGACCCCGGTGTCCGCGCTGGCCGCGGCCAGGATCACGAACCCCCACAGCAGGTACCACGGCTGCACGACCGGCCCGAGCGCGACCACCGCGACCAGCCCCATCCCGATCGCCGGCACCGGCCCGATCCGGCGGGCCCGCACCAGCAGGACGGCGCACACCACAACGGCGGCCAGCCCGCCGGCACCGCGCCAGGCGGCGATCGCGCCGTCCATGTGGTCGCCGGCCCCGAACCAGGAGCCCAGCAGGCCGGTGAGCTGGCCCATCGTGGTGGTCACCGACAGCCAGTTGCGCACCTGGCCGGGGGTCTGCAGCGCGGCGACCCAGCCGTAGCCGAGGCCGCACGCCGTGCTGGTCACCGCCACCGTGCCGATCGCGGTCGCGCCAACCAGCAGCGCGGCCCGAAGCTGGCGCAGCCGGCCGCGCAACTGGTCGGCCCACAGCGGGACGCAGAACGCCAGCGCCAGCCCGGCCGGCGCCTTGACCAGCAGGGCCAGCGCGACCAGCGCCACGCCGAGCGCCGGCAGCCCGTCCAGCACCAGGGCCAGGCCCGCCACCAGCAGGCCGATCAGCAGGGCGTCGTTGTGCGCGCCGCCGACCAGGTGGATCAGCACCAGCGGGTTGAGCACACCGAGCCAGAGCGCGGACCGCGGGTCGACCCCCAGGCGCCTGGCCAGCCTCGGCACGTAGACCGCCATCAGCAGCACGCCGAGCACGGCGAGCAGCCGCAGCCCGAGCACCGCCGGCCAGGTGTGCTCCCCGGTGACCGCGATCACCCGGCCGGCCAGCACCAGGAACACCGGGCCGTACGGCGCCGGGGTGGCCTGCCACATCTGGTCGACGTTGTTTGCCAGCGGGCTGGCCAGGTCCTGCGGCCCGTGCTGGTAGGGGTTGACGTGGAACAGCGTCATCGCGCCCTGGGCGGCGTAGCTGTAGACGTCCTTGCTGAACAGCGGAGGGACGACCAGCAGCGGTGCGGCCCACTGGGCCAGGGTGACGAGCAGGTCGTGCCGGTCTGGGCCGCCCGGGACCCCGACCAGCCGGCCGAGCCGGATCCAGGCCACCACCAGCAGGACCAGGCCGCCGTACGCGCCGATGGTGGCGAGCTGGGTGATCCCGACCACCTGCGAGACCAGGAAGTCCTTGGGGTGCTCCGGGTAGGCGCCGGCGATCATCCCGCAGCCGGCGAGCAGGAGCGCGCCCAGCACTCCCAGGGCACGGTGCCGGGCCGCGTCCGCGGTGACCGGGCCGCCGGGCCGCCGGGCCGCCGGGCCGGTGCGAGCGCGCTGCCAGGCGGCGCTGACCCTGACCGGGTAACCGCTCATCGGGCCGGTCGGCCGGTGCCGGCACCGGTGACCCGCTGGGCCGCGAGGCGGCCGGAGATCAGCACCATCGGCACGCCGACACCTGGCTGCGTGCCGGAACCGCAGAACACGACGTTCTCCACCCCCGAGGCGAGGTTGGCCGGCCGGAACGGGCCGGTCTGCCGGAGCGTGTGCGCGGCGGAGAACGGCGTACCTTGCGCCATCCCACCCGCCGCCCAGTCTTCTGGCGTGACGATCTGCTCGGCCTCGATGGACTCACCGAAGCCGAGGTACCCGCGGTCCTCCAACGTCGACACGATCGTGTCACGGTACCGGTCCCGGAGGCGGTCCCACGCCAGGGGCGCGCCAAGGTGAGGTACCGGCACCAGCACGTAATACGCCTGCCGGCCGGCCGGCGCGAGCCCTGGATCGCTTCGTGTCGGGTTGGTGACCAACAGTGACGGATCGGACATCAACTGCTGCCTGCCAACGAGCTCCTCGAACGCCGTCCGCCAGGACCGGCCGAAGTGGACGTTGTGATGCGCGATCCCGCGGTACGCCGCCCGGGACCCAACGTGCAGCAGGAAGCAGCTCGGGGAGTAGCGAAGCCGTGCCAGCCTGCGCGGGGCGAGCCCGGGCGGCAGCAGCTCACGGTAGGCGACCGGGAGGTCCGGGCTGAGCACGACCACGTCGGCGGGGATGCGCTCGCCGCACGCCGTCCTGACCCCGCGGGCACGGCCGTTCGACACCTCCACCTGGACGACGGCGGTCTCGTACCGGACCGTGACGCCATGCCTGACCGCGACGGCGGCCAGTGCTCGTGGCACCGCGTGCACACCGCCCCGCGGGAAGTACACCCCCTTGACGCAGTCCAGATAGGAGATGACCGCGTAGAGCGCCCGCGCCTGGTACGGCGAGAGGCCGGCGTAGAGCGCCTGGAAGGAGAAGATCCGGCGCAGCCGCGGGTCGGTGAAGTACCTGGCCACCCGGGGTGCCAGCCGGCCGAACCCGCCCAGCAGCGCGAGCCGGGCCAGCTCCGGGCCGACCAGGCCCAGCGGGGAGTCCAGGTTGCGGCCGATGAAGCGCGGCAGCTCCAGCCGGTACAGCTTTTCGACGTAGGCCACGAACCGGCGGTAGCCGGCCGCCTCGCCCGGGCCGCACACCGCCGCAAGGTGGTCGGCCATCCGCTCCACGTCGGCGTGCACGTCGATCACCGAACCGTCCGGGAAGTGCGCGCGGTACGCCGGGTCGAGCCGGGTCAGCTCCAGCCAGTCCTCCAGCCGCTCGCCCACCGCGGCCAGCGGCTCGGCGACCAGCTCGGGCATGGTGAGCACGGTCGGGCCGGTGTCGAAGGTGTAGCCGGCCAGGCTCAGCCGCCCGGCCCGACCGCCCGGCCCGGGCTCCCGCTCCAGCACCGTCACCGTGCGGCCGGCGGCGGCCAGGTGCAGCGCGCAGGACAGCCCGGCCAGGCCGGCGCCCACCACGACGACGCGCTCGGTCGGCCCGCTGACGGTACGAATCAGACCCGCCGGGCGGTCGCGGCCACGGCCAGCTCGCGTAGTGCCTGGGCCGGGCCCGGCTGGACCGGTCCGGCGGCCAGCGCCGCGGTGCCGCGCCCGACCCGGTCGGCGATCATGTGCTCCACCTCGGCCAGGGCGCCGGTCTCGGCGATCACCGCCCGCAGCGCGGTCACCCCGTCCGGCGGCAGGGCCGGGTCGCCGAGGTGCTTGGCCAGCAGCGCGGCCTGCCGGCCGTCGGCCCGCTCGGCGGCCAGCGCGACCAGGACCGTCCGCTTGCCCTCGCGCAGGTCGTCGCCGGCTGGCTTGCCGGTCTTGGCCGGGTCGCCGTACACCCCGAGCACGTCGTCGCGGAGCTGGAACGCCTCGCCTACCGGCACGCCGTACGCCGTGTAGGTCTCGATCAGCTCCCGTGGGCCGCCGGCCAGCGCGGCGCCAAGGTGCAGGGGGCGTTCGACGGTGTACTTCGCCGACTTGTACCGGGCCACCCGCAGCGCGGCGGCCACGCTGTCCACCCCGCGGGCCTGCTCGACGACGTCCAGGTACTGCCCGCACATCACCTCGGTGGACATCCGGTCGTGGACCGCCAGGCCCCGGTGCACCGCCTCGACCGGCAGCCCGCACCCGCGCAGCATCTGGGCCGACCAGAGCAGGCACAGGTCGCCGAGCAGGATCGCCGCCGCGGCGCCGAACGCCGTCGCCGAGCCGTCCCAGCCCGCCTGCTGGTGGGTCGCGGCGAACCGGCGGTGGATAGCCGGCCGGCCCCGCCGGGTGTCCGAGGCGTCCATCAGGTCGTCATGCATCAGCGCCCCGGCGTGCAGCAGCTCCAGGCTGGCCGCGGCCGTGACGATCGGCGCGCCGTCCGGCCCGCCGGCACCGCGCCAGCCCCAGTAGACGAACGCCGGCCGCAGCCGCTTGCCCCCGGCAACGAAGTCCGCGACCGCCCGTACCGCCGGCAGCAGGTCCCGGGTCATGCCGGCCAGCTCGGCGCACCGCTCGTCGAGGAAGCCGGCCAGCGCGGCGGCCACCCGCTGGGCGATCTCGGCTGCCCGGTCGGTCACGGGTCGAGTATCCCGGGAGGCGGAACCGGGTCTCCGGCTACCCTTACCCTTGCGGCATGGCGAGCACTGCGCGCGGTTGGAATGCGCACGATCGGACCGTGCGCGATCGGATGGCGGCGGGCAGGCCGACGTTCTCCTTCGAGTTCTTCCCGCCGAAGACCGCCGAGGACCAGCGGATCCTGTGGCGTACTATCCGCGAGCTCGAGTCGCTGCGGCCGTCGTTCGTCTCCGTCACCTACGGCGCCGGCGGGTCCACCCGCGAGCGCACCGTGGAGGTCACCGAGCGGATCGCCACCGAGACCACGTTGCTGCCGGTGGCGCACCTCACCGCGGTCGGCCACTCGGTGCGCGAGCTGCGCAACATGATCGGGCAGCTCGCCGCGGCCGGGGTGCGGGACATCCTGGCGCTGCGCGGCGACCCGCCCGGCGACCCGACCGGCGAGTGGGTGCGGCACCCGGAGGGCCTGGCGTACGCCGAGGACCTGGTCCGGCTGGTCCGGGCCAGCGGTGACTTCTGCGTGGGCGTCGCGGCGTTCCCGTACAAGCATCCCCGCTCGCCCGACATCGAGTCCGACACCGAGCACTTCGTGCGCAAGTGCCGGGCCGGTGCCGACTACGCCATCACCCAGATGTTCTTCCGGGCCGAGGACTACCTGCGGCTGCGCGACCGGGTGGTCGCCGCCGGCTGTGCCGTGCCGATCATCGCGGGCCTGATGCCGGTGACCCGGATCAGCACGATCGAGCGGTCCGAGAAGCTGTCCGGGGCACCGTTCCCGGCCGAGCTGGCGGCGCAGTTCGCGCTGGTAGCCGAGGATCCGGCGGCGGTGCGCCGGCTCGGCATCGAGCAGGCCAGCGCGCTGTCCGAGCGGCTGCTCGCGGAGGGCGCGCCGGGAATCCACTTCATCACCTTCAACCGGTCCACAGCGACCCGGGAGGTGTGGTCCAACCTGGCCCTGTCCAGCCGGACCTGACCTCCACCTTGTCGCCGGGCGGGGCCGTGCGGGGCCGGGCGGGGTGGTCAGGCGGGGGAGTCGAGCTCGGCGTACGTGGCCAGCGACGGGGACCGGCGGGCCTGCAGGTCGCAGGCCACCGACTCGGCGTCGCGCAGCACGCGCAGCGCGTTGCCGCAGCTCAGCTTGCCGATCTCGGCGTCGGACCAGCCCCGGTCCAGCAGCTCGGCGACCAGCGCCGGGTAGCGGCTGACGTCCTCCAGCCCGACCGGCGTGCTGTCCATCCCGTCGAAGTCACCGCCGAGCCCGGCATGGTCCACCCCGGCGACCGCCCGTACGTGCTCGACGTGGTCCGCCACCTCGGCGACCGTGGCCGGCGGCGGGGGCGGCTCGCTCCAGGCGCGCAGGAAGGTGAACACGGCGTGCAGGTCGCGGGTGTCGACCCCCGCCTGCCCGGCCGCCTCCCGGCCGTGCAGGTACCAGTCGGCGTGCCGCTGGGCCACGAACAGTGGCACGAACGTCACCATGCACAGCCCGCCGTTGCCGGCCAGCGCGGCCAGCACGTCGTCCGGCACGTTGCGCGGGTGGTCGCACAGCGCCCGGGCGGAGGAGTGCGAGAAGATCACCGGTGCCTCGCTGGCCCGTAGCGCGGCCCGCATGGTCTCCGGTGCGACGTGCGAGATGTCGACGAGCATGCCGAGCCGGTTCATCTCGGCGACGACCTCCTCGCCGAACCGGGACAGCCCGCCGACCGCGGGCTCGTCGGTGGCCGAGTCGGCCCACGGCGTGTTGTGGTTGTGGGTCAGCGTGAGGTAGCGGACACCGAGGGCGTACAGCATCCGCAGCGCGCCGAGCGAGCAGTCGATCGAGTGCCCGCCCTCGGCGCCCATCAGCGACGCGATCGTCCCGGCCCGCAACGCGCGCTCGGCCTCGTCGGCGGTGCGGGCCAGGGTCAGGTCGGCCGGGTAGCGGGCGGCCATCCGGTGGACGTGGTCGATCTGGTCCAGGGTCGCGGTGACGGCGCCGCGGCCGGCGAGCGTGCTCGGGACGTACACCGACCAGAACTGCGCGCCGACGCCACCAGCACGCAGCCGGGGCAGGTCGGTGTGCAGCGCGGGCTGGTGGGTGGCGAGGTCCATCCGGTCCAGGTCGTAGCCGGCCTTGTTCCGCATCGCCCAGGCCACGTCGTTGTGGCCGTCGAACACGGGGTGCTCGGCCAGGATCCGCCCGGCACGGGCCAGCGAGTCGGTCACGGGTGAAGACCGTATCGGCGCTGGGCCGACCTGTCGCGTGAAGGTCACCAGAGTCCGGGACCAGGCTGGTGACCTTCACGTGACAAGTGCCAGGGGGCCGCTATGACGGCGGTGGCGGCCAGCGCAACGGCAGCTCGGCGGCGAGGATGCCGAACGGCCGGGCGTCGCCAGGGAACCGGTAGTGCCGGGCCAGCGAGACGAAGCCGACGTCCTCGTACAGCCGCCACGCTCGGGTCGGACCCTCCGGCGTGGACAGCAGCATCCGCCGCTGGTCGACCGCCTCCGCCAGGGTGAGCAGCAGCTGCCGGCCGACGCCCTGCCCCTGATGCTCGGGCAGCACGTGCAGCTCGCACAGCTCGAACCCGCTGGTCAGCCAGTACGCCGCCTGGCCCGGCCCGATCGCCGTCTGCACCTGGTCATGCCACCACTGTCCGGGCCTGCTCGCATACCCGTACCCGAACCCGACCAGCCGATCCTGCTCGTCCAGGGCGGCGACCGCGCGGAAACCCGGTAGCCGGGTGTGCGAGACCGCGTAGCCGGCCCGCTGCATCCCGATCCCGGCCGGGTAGGCCATCGCGGTCTCGTAGACGGCCATGGCCTCCTCAACCCGGTCCCGCATCCGACCGGGCGCCCAGTGCACGACCTGCACCCTCGGCTGGGCCTTCATGCCGGCACCCTCACCCGGTCCGGTCCGCCGGCGGCGGCGGGCGGTGGTCATGGGGGCGTGACCAGCTCGGCAAGGGGTCGTCCACGGTCCGCAGCGTAGTCGGCGTGCGTCGCCGGCCGCGTCCGGCGTTACAGCAGCGCGAGCTGCTCAGGCACCCCCGCATCCCGGTCGGCCGGTACGGCGGCCTGACCCGCGACGCGCCGCTCCGGACGGTCCACCTCCGGACGGTCCATCCCGCGGCGGCCGATGCCGTACCTCGCCGCCAGCGTGGCCACCAGGTCACCGATCTGGCGCTGGTAGGCCTTTGGCGCGTAGGCACCGCGCGCGTAGAGCCGCTCGTACGCCGGGACCAGGCCGGGATATGCCCTGGCCAGCCAGGCCATGTACCACTCCCGGGCGCCTGGCCGCAGATGCAGCACGACCGGGCTGACCTGCCGGGCGCCGGTGCCGGCGATGGCTCGCACCGTGGCCTCCAAGGCGGCCGGCGAGTCGGTGAGGTAGGGCAGGATCGGCGCCATCAGCACGCCGCAGCACACGCCCGCGCCGTTCAGCGTGGCGCACACCGCCAGCCGTCTGGCCGGGCTGGGCGTGCCCGGCTCGACCTGCCGCCACAGTGCCCGGTCGACGAACCCGACCGACACGTTCGTGCTGACCTCGGTGACCTCGGCCGCCTGCCGCAGCAGCGGCAGGTCGCGCAGGATCAGCGAGCCCTTGGTGAGGATGGAGAACGGGTTGGCCGCGTCCCGCAGCGCGGCCAGCACGCCGGGCATGAGCTGGTAGCGCCCCTCGGCCCGCTGGTAGCAGTCGACGTTGGTCCCCATCGCGATCGGCTCGCCGCGCCAGGACCGCCCGGCCAGCTCACGCCGGACCAGCTCCGGCGTGTTGACCTTCACCACGACCCGGCGGTCGAAGTCCAGCCCGGCGTCGAGGTCGAGGTAGGTGTGGGTGTTGCGCGCGAAGCAGTAGACGCAGGCGTGCGAACACCCGCGATAGGGGTTGATGGTCCACCCGAACGGCATCCGGGAGGCGGCGGGCACCTTGTTGATCGCGGACCGGGCGCGCACCTCGTAGAACGTCATCCCGCGGAGCTCCGGCGTGTCGAAAGTGCGCACGCCGACCCGGTCCAGCCCGAACAACGCGCCGTCCTCGCCGGCCGAGCTCCGCAGATGATCCCATTGCACGGCACTGATTCGAACACGAGTTCGATGAGCTGTCCACCCTCATCCCGCCGGTTCTCGTGACGATCATCAGAGAGCCGCTGGCCGCGGAGCCACCGGTCTGGGCAGCGCCCCCTCGACCTGGTGAACGGCTCGGTATTGCCACGCGCGTGTAGCCTCTCGGCCATGACGGAACGCTCCGCCATCACTCCCAAGGTTCCTCAGCAGGAGAGCGAGCAGACCTTCGACCGGCTCCTGGACGAGGGCGAGCAGCGCCTCGGCCGGTCGTGGACGGGGCTGGTCTCGACGGGTCTGCTCGGCGGCCTGGACGTCGGCGTGGGCGTGCTCGCGCTGTTGCTCGTCGAGCATGCGACGCACAACGTGCTGCTCGCCGGCCTGGCCTTCTCGATCGGTTTCATCGCGCTGACGTTGGCACGCAGTGAGCTGTTCACCGAGAACTTCCTCGTCCCGGTCGTCACGGTCATTGCCAAGAAGGCGTCGCTGCGGTCGCTCGGCCGCCTGTGGGGCGTCACGATGGTGACCAACCTGATCGGTGGCTGGGTCCTGACCGGCCTGGTGATGGCGGGCTTCCCAGCGCTGCGCAGCACAGCGGTCGAGGCGGCCACGTCCTACGTCGAGCTGGGCATCACCTGGCGCGCTTTCGCGATCGCGCTGGTCGGTGGCATGTTGATCACACTGATGACCCACATGCAGCACGCGACGGACTCCGACGGCGTGCGCCTGGTGCCGGCGGTCGCCATGGGCTTCCTGTTAGCTGTCGGCAAGGTGAACCACGCGATCGTCGCGTCCCTCGTCTGCTTCGCCGCGCTGCATGCTGGCGCCCCGTTCGGCTACGCCGACTGGCTGGGCCTGTTCGCCTTCGCGGCGCTTGGCAACATGATCGGTGGGCTGGGGCTGGTCACGATGCTGCGCCTGCTGCAGATACCCCACAAGGTTCTCGCCGAGCGCAACGACGCCAGCGACGCCGTCGGCTAGCACGCTCGTGAGGCGGTGAGCACGGCGACGGCCGCGTCCCGTGCAGTGATCATCTGGCTCGGACCAGCAGGCCGTCGGTGTGGGCGGCCTGCCACCCGACCCTGGCCAGGAACCTGTATCAACATCCCGACGTGCGGCATCCGAACATGGTACAAACCGTGACCCCGCCGGCGGTCCGGCGGGCCGGGAAGGGAGGGACCGTCGTGGTCACCGCACGCAGGCCGTCGCCCTGGCAGGTCGTGCTGGTCGCCGTACCGGTCGCGGTGCAGGCATGGGTCGCCCGCACCCAGCCCGGCTGGACGTTCCACACCCACCTCGCGCTGGCCGGCGACCCGGACCGGTTCGCCGCGGCGCGGCAGGGCGTCGCACGGCCCGACGCCGGGTTCGCGCTCGCGCTGGACTCCGCCTTCGCGCTGTCCTGGGCGATCGTGGTCGGCTACCTCTGCTACGTCGGCATCCGCTCGTGGGCGCCGGCGTACCGGCGCGAGTCGCCGCGGTGGAGGCTGGTCTGGGGGGTGATCTGGCTGGCCGCCCCGGTGGCCGCGCTGCTCGACCTGACCGGGAACGCGCTCATCTGGGCGCTGCTCGGCAGCGGGCAGCCCGGCCGGGGCTGGCTGCTGGCCCTGTGCACGGTCTCCTGGCTGGCGCTGCTCGCCTACCTCGCCTCCGGCGCCGGCCTGCTGTGGTGTGCGGTCGGGCCGGTGCTCGCCCCGGTGCTGCGGCCCCTGCTGCGCGCCGGGTTCGGTCGGCTCGACCGGCTGGCCGGCGTGCACCCGCCGCCACGCGAAAGCATCCCGGCGCAACGACCCGGCCGCGGGATCGGCATCTGCCTGTCCGGTGGCGGGATCCGGGCGGCCAGCGTGGCGCTCGGGGCGCTGCGCGCGCTGGACAGCCCGGCCACCATCACCGGCACGCAGCCGCGGTCGCTGTTCCAGCGCGCCCGGTGGCTGACCTCGGTGTCCGGCGGGGGCTACACGGCGGCCGGCTGGCGGGTCAGCAGCTACTCCGCCCCCCCGAACGCCGAGCCGCGGGACGGCTCCTTCGACGCTGGGGCACCGTGGGCGCAGTCGGTCGCGCGGCGCGCCCGTTTCCTGGAGAACCCGCGCGGCGGGCTCGGGTTTGGCGTCCTGCAGGCGGTGCTGCGCAGCGCGCTGGTGCTCGGTGTGGTGCTGGCCTGCGCGCACCTCGCCGGCTGGCTGGTCGGCTGGCTGGTCGGTTCCTCCGGCGTGCACCCCGGGTTCACCACCGGTGTCCGGCTGGTCGACGCCCGGCTGGTCTGGCCCTGGCTCGTCCCGCTGCTGGCGGCCCTGCTGGCCAGCACGGCCGGCTTCTTCCACCCGTCCGCGAGCCGAGCGCGCGTCCTGTGCTGGCGGACCGCGCGGGTGCTGTGCGCTGCGGCTGCTGTGCTGTTCCTGCTGCTCGTCGGCATCCCGGCCGCGCTGCGGTACGGGCCCGGCCTGGTCGCCCGGATCGTCCACCCGGGCCAGGGCGCGGACGGGGCTGGCCCCGGTGCCGGCCTGCTCGGCGTCCTGAACGGGCTCGGCCTGGTCGCCGCCCTGGTCGGCGTGGCCCGGGCGGAGGTGAAGAAGCACTGGCTGCGGCTCGGCGGCCTGATGCTGCTGCTGGCCTGGCTCGGCTATGCCGGCACCGTGGCCAACGCCGCCGCGCGGGGCTACCACAACGCGCTGACGTCGGGCTGGCTGCTGGCCACGGCGATCGGGGTGCTGGTGGTGGGCGACATCCTGCCCGCGCACCGGCTCACCCTCGGCGGGCTCTACCGCAAGCGGCTGGCGGGCACGTTCACGCTGGATCCCGGCCCGGCGGTGCCGCTGGCCCCGGTCGCCTACGGGGAGGAGCGCCGCTGGGACGCCTACGCCGACCAGGCCGGTCCCGAGCTGGTCATCTGCGCCACCGCGCACTCCTCCACGCTCGGCTCCAGCGGGGTGAAGGGCTACGCGTTCACCTTCAGCCCACGCGAGGTCACCGGCTGGTACGACGGCACGCCGTACCGCTGCCCGGTGCCGGACTACCCGACCGGCTCCTGGTGGGACGGCTTCCCGCGCGGCTGGCTGGTCAGCCGGGCGATGGCGCTGTCCGGCGCGGCGATCGCCTCCGCGATGGGCCGGCAGGCGCTCGGCACCACCAACGCGCTGCTGGCCGCGACCAACCTGCGGCTCGGTGCCTGGGTGCCGAACCCCCGGTTCGTCGGCGAGTTCGCCGACCGGGCCCGCTCGCCCCGGGTGCACCTGGGCTACCTGGCGAAGGAGATCTTTGGCAGGTACCGGGTCGACAACGACCCGTTCGTCTACGTCGCGGACGGCGGCCACCGGGAGAACCTGGGCCTGGTGGAGCTGCTGCGGATGAAGCCGGAGGTGGTGTTCAGCATCGACGCCAGCGGGGACCCGCCGGGCTCGTTCAGCACGCTGAAGCAGGCGATCGAGATGGCCCGGCTCGAGCTCGGCGTCACGGTCACCGTGCGCTGGGCCGAGGTGGAGCATCCGGCACAGGGGCTGCCGGACGACTGCGTGGCCCGCGGCGACATCCGCTACCCGGACGGCTCGACCGGCCGGCTCTACTACGGTCGCTACCAGCCCTGCGCCTGCTGCCCCAGCGCGCTGCTCGACTACTCGACCACCCGGCCGCCGTTCCCGTACTACTCGACCAGGGACCAGTTCCTCAGTCCGGACGAGTACGCCAAGCTGGTCGACCTCGGCGAGCACGTCGGCCAGCGGCTGGCCGCGCTGTACGCGGCCGACGAGGCGGACCGGGCCGGCAGGTCGGTCGCCGTGGTGGCCCGCTGACGCCGGTCAGCCGTGCAGGCCGCACTCGGTCTTGCCCTGGCCGGCCCACCGGCCGGACCGGCTGCCCTCGCCGGGCGCGACCCGCCGGGTGCACGGCGCGCAGCCGATCGACGGGTACCCGTCGTCGGTGAGCGGGTTGACCAGCACGCCATGTGCGGCGACGTAGCGGTCGACCTCGGCCTGGGTCCAGGCGGCCAGCGGGTTGACCTTGACCAGGCCGCGCCGCTCGTCCCACTCCACCACCCGGACGGCCCGCCGGGTGACCGCCTCGTCCCGCCGGACGCCGGACGCCCAGGCGTGGTACGGCGCCAGGGCGCGGGCCAGCGGCTCGACCTTGCGCAGGGCGCAGCACCGGTCTGGGTCGCGTTCGTACAGCCTCGGCCCGTACCGCGCGTCCTGCTCGGCCACGCTCTGCCGCGGGGTGACCGACACCAGGGTGACCGGCAGCGTGGCCGCCACCGCGTCCCGGGTGCCAATTGTCTCGGCGAAGTGGTAGCCGGTGTCCAGGAAGATCACGTCGATGCCCGGCATGGCCCGGGCGGCGAGGTGGGCGACCAGCCCGTCACCCATCGACGAGGTCACGCACAGCGCGTCGCCGAACTCCACGGCCGCCCAGCCCAGGATCTCGGCCGGGTGGGCACCCTCCAGCTCGGCGCCCTTGGCCTCGGCCAGCGCCCGTAGCCGGTCCCGGTCGGCCGCGGGCACGCTCACGGCGACCCTCCCCAGGACGCCGCGGCCGCGCCCCAGGGGGCCAGGCCGACGAACCGCACGGCCCACACTCGCCGGCAGGCCGAACACAGCCACTGCCCCGCCTGCTTGGCGGCCGCCGGCTCGCCGTACGGCCGGATGTCCTCCTCGCCGCAGTACGGGCAGTAGAACACCGGCACGTGCCGTGGGGTGCCGCCGTCGGTCATCGCAGCCTTCTCATCGTGGCTCGCTCATCGCAGCCAGGCCTCCTCCGCCCGGGCGACGTACGCGGCGAACCGCTCGCCCGGCTCGCGACGGTCCAGGTAGCCGCGTAGCACCCGCTCGGTGTAGTCCGCCGCCTCGTCGGCCCGAACCTTCAGCCCGCGGAACTTCTTCCCGAACGCCGCGTCGACGCCGAGGTGGCCGCCCAGGTGAACCTGGAAGGACTCCACGTCCGTGCCGTCCCGGTCCCGCGAGATCAGCCCCTTGAACCCGATGTCCGCGGTCTGGAACCGGGCGCAGGAGTTCGGGCAGCCGTTGAGGTTGATGGTGATCTGCTCGTCGAAGCCGGGCAGCCGGCGCTCCAGCTCGTCGTACAGCCAGCGCGCCCGCTCCTTGGTCTCGACGATCGCCAGCTTGCAGAACTCGGTGCCGGTGCAGGCGATGGTGCCGCGCCGGAACACGCTCGGCCGCACCGGCAGGCCCAGCCCGGCCAGCTCGGCGGTCAGCCCGGCCACGTCAGACACGTCCAGGATCACGATCTGCTGCTGGCCGGTGGTCCGGACCCGGCCGGCACCGTACTCGGTGGCCAGCTCGGCCAGCCGGGACAGCTCACGGCCCGAGGTCCGCCCGCCGCGCAGCGCGAAGCCGACGGCGTACCGCCCGTCGACCTGCTCGCAGGCCCCGATGTGGTCGCGCTGGACCGTCGCGGCGGGCGCGGCCGGCCCGTCCGGCAGCGGCGCGGCCAGGTACTCCTTCTCCAGCGTCTCCCGGAACCGCCGCGGCCCCCAGTCGTCCACCAGGAACTTCAGCCGGGCGTGCATCCGGGACCGCCGGTAGCCGTAGTCGCGGAACAGGCCGGTGACACCGGCCCAGGCCTCGGCCACCCGGTGCGGCTCGACGAACGCCCCGAGCCGCACCGCCAGCTTCGGGTTGGTGGACAGCCCGCCGCCCACCCACAGGTCGAAGCCGGGCTGCCCGTCCGGCCCGGTCACCCCGACGAACGCGACGTCGTTGATCTCGTGGTTGGTGCAGTGCCGGGCGCAGCCGGAGATCGAGGTCTTGAACTTGCGCGGCAGGTTGGAGAACGCCGGGTCGCCGATGTAGCGGTCCACCACCCCGCGGAGGTACGGCGTCGCGTCGATCACCTCGTCGGCGAGCACCCCGGCCAGCGGGCAGCCCAGGATCACCCGGGGCGTGTCGCCGCAGGCCTCCGTGGTGGTCAGCCCGACCGCCTCCAGCCGGGACCAGATCTCCGGCACGTCCTCGATCCGGATCCAGTGGAGCTGGATGTTCTGCCGGTCGGTCACGTCGGCGACGTCCCGGCCGAGCTCGGTGGCGATCCCGCCGATCACGCCGAGCCGCTCGGTGCTGAGCTGGCCGCCGTCGATCCGGATCCGGAGCATGAAGTACTCGTCCTCGAGCTCCTCCGGCTCCAGGACCGCGGTCCGCCCGCCCGGGATGCCGGGGGCCCGCTGGGTGTAGAGCCCGTACCAGCGGAACCGGCCGCGCATGTCGCCAGGGTCGATGCCTTTGAACCCGGTGTGGGCGTAGATGTCCAGGATCCGTTGCCGGACAGCGAGCCCGTCACTGTCCTTCTTGGTCCGCTCGTTCGGGTTGAGCGGCTCCCGGTAGCCCAGGGCCCACTGGCCCTGACCGAGCTGCGCCATCTGTGCTGCCTCGACGTCGGGTCGTGCCGGGACACGGCACGGCGGATGGGGGTGCGGACGGGAGAGGTGCGCCGGTCAGCCGCGGCGACAGGCGGCGGCGACAACCCGGTGCAGGTCGACATGCAGCCGGGCCACGAGCGGTACGCCGCGCGAGGTCATGCAGCCAGGGTGCCACACCGGGTCCACACCTCACACCGGTCTACACCTGGGGGGCCTCGACGGTCCGGTCGGCGCGTGACACCATCGGAGCATGTACCGAAGCCTGGGGCTTGTGGCGCGACTTCATGTCGACCTGCTGCGGGTCTCCAGCGCGGCCTGTCGTCCGACCTGACCGGGTCGGGCGTCTCTTTCTGGCTGAGCCCCGGCCCGCCCGAAATCGGGTGCCGGGCGCTTTCGGGACAGCGCGCAGCGTTGTGTCTCCTCGCCGGCACCACACCCCTCTCGCCGGCATTCGAGGAGCCTCGGTGACGTCCACCGTCACGCCCCCCAGCACAGCCACATCGCCAGGCACAGCACGTGGCACATCGCCAGCCCCGGCAGCCGGCCGGCCCGCTGGCTCCGGCGCCACGGTCTGGCTGACCGGGTTGCCCAGCGCGGGCAAGACCACCATCGCCCGTGCGGTGGGGGCCAGGCTGCGTGCGGCCGGCCGCCGGGTCGAGCTGCTGGACGGCGACGCGGTGCGGGAGACCCTGTCGGCCGGGCTCGGCTTCTCCCGGGCGGACCGGGAGACCAACGTCGCCCGGATCGGGTTCGTCGCCGACCTGCTAGCCCGCAACGGCGTGCTCGTGCTGGCCGCGGTGATCTCGCCGTACGCCGCGTCCCGGGACGCGGTGCGGGCCCGGCACGCCGCCTCCGGCGCCGCGTTCGTCGAGGTGTACATCGCTACCCCGGTCGAGGAGTGCGCCGCCCGCGACGTCAAGGGGCTGTACGCGCGGCAGCGGGCCGGCGAGATCAGCGGGCTGACCGGGGTGGACGACGCCTACGAGCCGCCGGCCGCCGCCGACCTGGTGCTGGACACCGTAGGCGCGTCGGTCGAGGGCTGCGCCGCCGCCGTGCTCGACCTGCTGCGGGCCCGGGGCCTGCTGGACCGGGGCCCGCACCATCACGCCGAGGAGACCGTGCGATGACCGTTTCCGTCGACACGCCGACCGTCGACCGGGCCGACAGCCTGACCTGCCTGGAGGACGAGTCGGTCCACATCCTGCGTGAGGTGGTGGCCACGTTCCAGCGGCCGGTGCTGCTGTTCTCCGGCGGCAAGGACTCGATCGTGATGCTGCGGCTGGCGGAGAAGGCGTTCTGGCCGGGCCGGATCCCGTTCCCGGTGATGCACATCGACACCGGGCACAACTTCCCCGAGGTCGTCGAGTTCCGGGACCGGCGGGTGACCGAGCTCGGCGTCGAGCTGGTCGTGGCGAGCGTGCAGGAGTCGATCGACACCGGTCGCGTCCGCGAGCTGCCCGGCTCCTCCCGCAACCCGCTGCAGACGGTGACGCTGCTGGACGCCATCGCGGCGCACCGCTTCGACGCCGTCCTGGGCGGGGCCCGGCGGGACGAGGAGAAGGCCCGGGCCAAGGAGCGGGTCTTCAGCGTGCGGGACGAGCTCGGCCAGTGGGACCCGCGCAACCAGCGGCCCGAGCTGTGGGGCCTCTACAACGGCCGGCACCGGCCGGGCGAGCACCTGCGGATCTTCCCGCTGTCGAACTGGACCGAGCTGGACGTGTGGGGCTACATCCGGCGGGAGGGCATCGAGGTGCCGTCGATCTACTACGCCCACCGGCGCGAGGTCGTCCAGCGCGACGGCATGCTGATCGCGGTCACGCCGTTCACCCCACCGGAGCCGGGGGAGCCGGTGCGCACCGAGACCGTCCGCTACCGCACCGTCGGCGACGCCACCTGCACCGGCGCGGTCCGCTCGGACGCGGCCAGCCTGGACGACATCGTCGCCGAGGTCGCCATCACCCGGCTCACCGAGCGCGGCGCGACCCGGGCCGACGACCGGGCCAGCGAGGCCGCGATGGAGGACCGCAAGCGGGAGGGCTACTTCTAGTGGAGAGCCTGCTGCGGGTCGCCACCGCCGGCTCGGTGGACGACGGCAAGAGCACCCTGGTCGGCCGGCTGCTGCACGACGCCAAGGCGGTCTTCGCGGACCAGCTCGCGGCGGTCGAGCACGCCAGCCGGCGGCGCGGGTACGACGAGGCCGACCTGGCGCTGCTGGTGGACGGGCTGCGGGCCGAGCGTGAGCAGGGCATCACGATCGACGTGGCCTACCGGTACTTCGCCACCCCGCGGCGCACCTTCGTGCTGGCCGACACGCCCGGGCACATCCAGTACACCCGCAACATGGTGACCGGCGCGTCCACCGCGGACGTGGCGATCGTGCTGGTCGACGCGCGCAAGGGCCTGGTCGAGCAGTCCCGCCGGCATGCCACCATCGCCGCGCTGCTGCGGGTCCGGCACGTCGTCCTGGCGGTGAACAAGATGGACCTCGTCGGCTTCGCCGAGGAGGTCTTCGACGAGATCCTGGCCGACTTCGCCGCGCTGGCGGAGCGGCGGTCGGTCCGGTCCTGGTCCGCGGTGCCGATCTCGGCGCTGCTCGGTGACAACGTGGTGGACCGCTCGGCCGCGACGCCGTGGTACGCCGGCCCGCCGCTGCTGGAGCACCTGGAGACCCTCGACATCCAGGAGAACCGGGAGCTGCCGGCCGAGGACGCCGCCGGCGAGGCGGCCGCCGAGGACGAGGTGCGGTTCCCGGTGCAGCTCGTGATCCGGCCGCGGCGGCACGGGTACGCCGACTTCCGCGGCTACGCCGGCCGGGTCGAGGCCGGCACGCTGCGGCCGGGCACCCCGGTGACCGTGCTGCCGTCCGGGCAGGCCAGCACGGTGGCCGCCATCGACACTGCGGACGGGCCGTTGGCCGAGGCAGGTGCCGGCCGGTCCGTCGTGGTCCGGCTGGCCGACGACGTAGACGTGTCCCGCGGTGACCTGCTGGTCGCCGGCCGGCCACCGTCGGTTACCCGGGAGCTGGCGGTCACCGTGTGCTGGCTGGCTGAGGAGCCGCTGCGCCCGGGTGGCCGGTACCGGATCCGGCACACCACCCGCGAGGTGCGCGCCGTCGTCGAGCCGCGCACCCGGCTGGATGTGTCCACATCGGACAGTGCGCCGACGGACACGCTGGCCCTCAACGACATCGGCCAGGTGCTGCTGCGCACCGCCGAGCCCCTGGTGGTCGACCCGTACTCCCGGCACCGGGCCACCGGAGCGTTGCTGATCGTGGACGAGACGTCCGGCGCGACGGTCGCGGCCGGCATGGTGGAAGGAGCTCGATGAGTCGCACGAAGTGGGGGGTGGTCGCCCTCGCCGGCGCTGTCGCCGGGCTGGGGCTGGCCGCCTGCGGCTCCAGCACGGCGACGGACATGGGCACCACGACCGGGTCCGTCGCCGAGGTCCGGCTCGGCTACTTCCCCAACCTCACCCACGCCACCCCGATCGTCGGGGTCGCCAAGGGGTTCTACACCCAGCGGCTGGGTGCCACGAAGCTCTCCACCACAACGTTCAACGCCGGCCCGGCCGAGATCGAGGCGCTGCTGGCCGGTGAGCTCGACGCGGCTTACATCGGGCCGAGCCCGGCCATCAACACCTTCGTCAAGACGCACGGCGAGGCGATCCGGATCGTCGCTGGCGCGGCCTCCGGCGGCGCGGCGCTGGTCGTCAGGCCGGGCATCACGACGCCGGCCGACCTCAAAGGCAAGAGCATCGCCACGCCGCAGCTCGGCAACACCCAGGACGTCGCGCTGCGGGCCTGGCTCACCACCCAGGGCCTCACCCCGAGCAGCGCCTCGGTGAAGGGCGACGTCAACGTCGTGCCCACCGACAACGCCACCACGCTGCAGCTCTTCAAGGATGGCAAGCTGGACGGCGGCTGGGTGCCGGAGCCGTGGGCCTCCCGGCTGGTGCTCGACGGCGGCGGCACCGTGCTGGTCGACGAGCGGACGCTCTGGCCGAAGGGCCAGTTCGTGACCACCCACCTGCTCGTGCGTACCGAGTTCCTCGCCCGGCACCCGCAGGCCGTGCGCGCCCTGGTCGACGGCCAGATCGACGCGAACGGCTGGATCGCCAAGAACCCAGCCGACGCCAAGACCACGCTCAACGCCGAGCTCAGGCGGATCACCGGTAAGAGCCTCAAGGACACGGTGCTGGACCGCGCCTTCGCCAACCTGACCTTGACCAACGACCCGATCGCCACCTCGCTGCAGACGAACGCCGACCATGCGGTGGCCGCCGGGCTGATCAAGAAGGTGGACCTCACGGGCATCTACGACCTGCGCGTGCTGAACGCCGCGCTGGCCGCCCGTGGCCTGCCGGCCGTGTCCGACGCGGGTCTGGGGGCAGCAGGGTGACGCTGACCGACATTGCGCCGGACGCCGTAGCGGCCAAGACCGACGCGCCTGCCGTCCGGGTGGACGGGCTGGTGAAGCGGTTCGGCCGAGGACCGCTCGTGCTGGACGGGGTCTCGCTGGAGGTGTCGGCGGGCGAGTTCGTCTGCCTGCTCGGCGCCTCCGGGTGCGGCAAGTCGACGCTGCTGTCGCTGCTGGCCGGGCTGGACCGCCCGACCAGCGGCACGGTCACCGTGACCGGCGGCCGGGCCGGCCTGATGTTCCAGGAGCCGGCGCTGCTGCCGTGGCTCACCGCGAGCCGCAACGTCGAGCTGGCGCTGCGGCTGGCCGACGGCTCCGCGCGGGGGGCCCGCTCCTGGGCCGCGCGCCGGGAGCGGCGGGCCGAGGCGCTGCGGCTGCTGGCCGTCGTCCGGCTGGAGAACGCCGCCGACAAGCGGCCGCACGAGCTGTCCGGCGGGATGCGGCAGCGGGTCGCGCTGGCCCGGGCGCTGGCGCAGCGGCCGCGGGTGCTGCTGATGGACGAGCCGTTCGCCGCGCTGGACGCGATCACCCGGGACGTGCTGCACGAGGAGCTGTCCAGGCTGTGGGCGGAGACGGGGGTGACCGTGGTCTTCGTGACGCACAACGTCCGGGAGGCGGTCCGGCTCGGTGAGCGGGTGCTGCTGATGTCGTCCAAGCCAGGCCGGATCGTCGAGGAGTACGTCGTCGACATCGACGGCGAACGCCGGATCGAGTCCCCCGACGTGGCTGCCCTGTCGATCCAGATCACCGAACGGCTCCGGGCGGAGATCCGCCGCCATGCCTGAGAAGTCGTCGACGGTCTCCGAGGACACCCTGGCCAGCCTCGAACGGGGTCTGGACGCGCTCACCACCGAGGTGGCTGACCGGCGTCCGTGGTGGCGGCGGGGGCTGGGGACCGTCGTCCCGCCGCTGTGCGCGGTGGCCTTCCTCCTGGCGGTCTGGCAGGCGTTGGTCATGGCGAAGGTCAAGCCCGACTACCTGCTCCCCTCGCCGGCCCAGGTGTGGGCCTCGGTCAGCGAGCAGTGGAACCTCGGCGCGCTGCCGCGAGCGATCTGGCTGTCGGTGTCGCGCGGCCTGTTCGGGTTCGCGGTCAGCGTCGCGGTCGCCACGCCGCTCGGCCTGCTGGTGGCCCGGGTCAGGGTGGTCCGGGCCGCCATCGGGTCGTTGCTGTCCGGGCTGCAGACGCTGCCGTCGGTGGCCTGGGTGCCCGCGGCGATCCTGTGGTTCGGCCTCTCGCCAATGACGATCTTCGTCGTTGTGCTGCTCGGCGCCGTCCCCTCCATCGCCAACGGCATGGTCGCCGGCATCGACCAGATCCAGCCCCTGCACCTGCGGGTTGGCCGGGTGCTGGGGGCCCGGGGTCTCACCGCGGCGCGGCACATCGTGCTGCCGGCGGCGCTGCCGGGGTACCTGGCCGGGCTCAAGCAGGGCTGGGCGTTCTCATGGCGCTCACTGATGGCGGCCGAGCTGATCGCCCAGTCGCCCCGCCTCGGTACCGGTCTCGGCCAGTTGATGGACACTGGCCGGGAGCTGACCGACATGTCGCTCGTCTTCGGGATGATCGTGGTGATCCTGCTCGTCGGGGTGGCGATTGACCAGCTTATCTTCACGCCGTTGGAGCGCGTTACGCTGCGCCGCCGGGGGCTGGCCCAGGCATAGCTGGTCCGCGGCGCGGCTGCCTGCCCCGGTGTCCAGGTCCCGGTGTCCAGCTCCCGGCGCTTTCCGATGGCTGCGTGCCGGGGCTTGCGGTCCTGTCGGTGGCTGGGTCTACACTTCGTTTCGTTCGAACGCACGTTCGAACGGCGCACCGGTATCGCAGTGCCGGTCCGCCGGCGGGAGTCCCCTGCCGGGCGCGTGGCTCGACCGCACGCGTCCGGCAGCCCCGCGGTGGGCGGCCTCGGGGCCGCCCGCGCCGCAGCTTTCGGAACGGAGGGCTTTCGATGCCGCTGCCAGGACGTACCGGCTTGCCGCGGCCGGGCCGGGTCGCCCGGCTGCCGCTGTCGGCCCGGCTCTCGCTGTCCGCCGTCGAGCTGGTCACCCAGGCCCGGCGGACGTTGGCCGAGGCGGCTGAGCAGGCCTGTCCGGCCGACCGGTACGCCGCCGCGCACCTGGCGGCGTTGCGTGGTGCCGCCGCGATGCTGGCGGCCCGGGCGCACCCGGCCGACGCGCCGGTCCGCCGTCGCCCGACCAGCGCCTGGGTGCTGCTGACCTCGATCGCCCCGGAGCTGGGGGAGTGGGCCGCGTTCTTCGCTGCCGGGTCCCGCAAGCGGGCCGCGGCCGAGGCTGGCTCGCCGTACGCGGTCAGCCCTCGGGACGCCGATGACCTGGTCCGCGACGTGGGCACCTTCCTCGCCGTGGTGGAGACCAGCCTGGGCGTCATCCGCTCGCCGGTGGCGGTGGCCAGCGCCGGGTAGGCCTACCGTGACTGGCTAGGCTGCGACCTGATGCCGGTGCCTGTCGCCGGTGACCAGGGCAACCGAGGGGAGGCCGACGTGGCAGGCCGTACGCGGATGTCCGCCTCGCCCCGGCTAGCCGTGGTGTGGTCGGTGCTGCGCGCCGAGCTCGACCAGCGTGGTGCCGCGGCCAGCGGGCAAGGTAGGCAGGACATGCCAGGCGTGGGCCTGTCCGCGCTGGACGTCGGGGGCGGCAGCGGCATGTTCGCGGTGCCGCTGGCCGGGCTGGGGCTGGCCGTGACGGTGGTCGACACCAGCGCCGACGCGCTCGCCACGTTGGAGCGGCGGGCGGCCGAGGCGGGGGTGGCCAACCGGGTCGTTGGGGTGCAGGGCGACGCAGACCGGCTGTCCGACGTGGCCGACCCGGCGTCGTACGACCTGGTGCTCTGTCACAGCGTGCTGGAGGTGGTGGACGACGCGGCGGCTACCACGGCCACCATCGCCGCGATGCTGCGTCCGGGTGGGTGCGTCAGCATGCTGGTGGCCAACCGGACGGCAGCGGTGTTCGCCCGTGCGCTCAGCGGTCACCTCGCCGAGGCGATGCGGGTGCTGACCGACCCGGCCGGGCGGTCGAGCGAGACCGATAGCGTCCAGCGCCGGTTCGACACCGCGTCCCTCACCGCGCTGCTGGGCTCGGCCGGGCTCGTGGTGGAGCGGCTGCACGGCGTCCGGGTGGTCACCGACCTGGTCCCGGGGGCGCTGCTGGACGGCGTGCCCGGCGCGGTGGAAGCGTTGCACGACCTGGAGCTGGCGGCCTCGGCGGTGCCGCCCTACCGGGACATGGCCACCCAGCTTCACGCGCTGGCCCGCCAGGCTGGCCCGCCGGCCTGACGGCGGGAGGTAGGCGGTGGGCCGCAGTGGCGAGCTTCCCCGGGCGGGTGCGGTCGGCCCGGTGGGCGATGACACCGGCTGTCCGATCCTGCACGTCGACATGGACGCCTTCTTCGCTCATGTCGAGGCGCGGCGCCGGCCCGAGCTGGCTGGCCGGCCGGTGATCGTCGGCGGCACCGGCCCGCGCGGCGTGGTCAGCTCGGCGAGCTACCCGGCCCGCCAGTGCGGGGTGCGTAGTGCCATGCCGATGAGCCGGGCCCGCCAGCTCTGCCCCCAGGCGGTGGTGCTGCCGCCCGATCTCATCCACTACGCCGAGGTGTCCCGCGGCGTGATGGAGATCTTCCGGTCGTGCACGCCACTGGTCGAGCCGCGGTCGCTGGACGAGGCCTTCCTCGACGTGTCCGGCGCGGTCCGGCTGCTCGGCCCGCCCGCGCGGATCGGTGCGCTGATCCGCGCCCGGGTGGCCGACCAGGAGGGCATCACCTGCTCGGTGGGAGTCGCGTCGACGAAGTTCGTCGCCAAGCTCGCCTCGGCCCGGTGCAAGCCGGACGGGCTGCTGGTTGTCCCCGTCGACGGGGTGATCGAGTTCCTGCACCCGCTGCCCATCGCGGCCCTGTGGGGGGTGGGCCAGCAGACCGCGGCCCAGCTCCACCAGGTCGGCCTGCGTACGGTCGCCGATGTCGCGCGGACGCCACGCACGTCCTTGCAGCGGATGGTAGGCCAGGCGGTCGGCGCGCACCTTCACGAGCTCGCCTGGGGTCGGGATGAGGGTCGGGTGGTTCCCGCGTCGCGGGAGAGGTCGATCGGGGCGGACGAGACGTTCGATGTGGACATCGGCGACCCGGCCGCGATCCACCGCGAGCTGCTGCGGCTCGCCGAGCGTACGGCGAGCCGGGTGCGGGCCGCCGGGCAGGTGGGCCGGACGGTAAGCATCAAGATCCGGTTCACCGACTTCGCCACGATCACCCGGGCCCGCACGCTCGCCGCGCCGACCGACGTCGGGCAGGACATCTACGCGGCCGCCCGCCAGCTCTTCGACGCGCTGGACCTGGGCCATACCCCGATCCGGCTGGTCGGCGTGCGGGTGGAAGGGCTGGTGCGGGCCGGGCTCGCGCCGCCACAGCCGGAGCTGGGGGCCAGGGCACGAGGCTGGCCGGAGGCCGACCGGGCGGTCGACCAAGCGGTGACCCGGTTCGGGCCGGGCGTGGTGCGGCCAGCCGCGCTGGTCCGGCCGCCGGCCGGGGACGCCAAGAGCCGCCCTCGGGCGGCTCTCGCTGGTCCGGTCGCGCTGCCTAACGCTCGTCGAAGCGACGGCGGAAGCGCTCTTCCATCCGCTTGAGCAACGACGGCTTGCGTGGCTTGCGGGTCTTTGCCGGCTCACCGACGACCCGCAGCTCCGGCCTGCCGAACATCTTCTTCGACTGCGGCACCGCGTAGACCACCGCGGCGAACATCACGAGGAACCCGGCCACCGCGAGCGGCTGCCACTTGGCGACTCCTGCCAGCAGCGCGACGATGCCGAGGACGAACCCGAGGACGGCGCGCACGAGCCGTCGGCGTGCATGGGTCCGCAGGTTCGTCGAGCTCACCGTGGAGGCGAACTTCGGATCCTCGGCGTACAGCGCACGCTCGATCTGCTCGAGCAGGCGCTGCTCATGATCAGAGAGCGGCACGGCGCTCCTCCCAGCGATGCGCCCGCTGCGAGTGCTACTCGCCGCGGAGAAATGGTTAGCCGACGACCGTGACCCCGGCCGTCACCATGAGGATACGAGGCCAGCGCAACGCGGGAAAGGAGAACTCTATCTTCGCGCCGAACGAGCATGCTACGGGCGTCGCGGCGGGTCTGTGCGGCGGCGCCGGACCACCCGCCGGACATCGGAGCCGAGCTGGTCGACCCGCCGCGACAGCCGGGTGCCGTGCTGTGCGAGCGCCGCCTGGAGGGCGTGCAGCACCGACGGCGGGGCGACCCGGGCCAGCCAGCGCCGGCCCGGCCCCCGGGACGCCCGCAGCCCGCGACGGACCGCCCCCACCGCGGTCGGCAGGTCGCCGTCCACACTGGGCCGCGGGGCGTACCGGGCACGCTCCTCGGCCAGCGCGAGCAGCCGCAGCCCGGCGGCCGGCGGACCGGCCAGCGGCACCTCCCGGACCAGCCGGCTGGCCGTCGCGCGGGGCGACTCCTCCGGCCGCAGCGGGATGTCGAGGTCGGCCGCGGTCGCGGTGAGCTCGTCCCAGGCGGCCCGCGCCGCCGCGCCCGGGTCGGCCTGGCCGGCCAGCGCTATCCGCCGCCGCCGCAGCACCGCCCGGCAGCCGGCCGGCGTGGCCAGCAGCAGCACCGCGAGCAGGGTGCCCAGCAGGCCCAGCACCTGGGCCGGGGTGACGGACGGACGGCCCGCCCCGACCGGGTCGGCGGCGTTCGCCCCGGCGTCCGGCCGTTGCGGCCGGGTCGCCCCGGTGGACGGCGTGCCGCTCGCGCTGGCACCAGGACTTGCGGGCGGTCGCGCGGACGGGGCCGCCACGGGTGCCCACCCGGAGCCCACGGTGCGGCCGGGCGTGCCCGGGTCGGGCGGGGTCGAGTCGAACGGGATCCAGCCGATACCGGCGAAGTACGCCTCCACCCATGCGTGCGCGTCGGTGTTCATGATCGACCACACGCCGTCCCTCGCCTCGCCGTGGTGGGTGAAGCCCAGCACCACCCGGGCCGGCACGCCCGCCACCCGCAGCATGATCGCCAGCGAGGCGGCGTACTGCTGGCAGAAGCCCTGCTTGCTGCGCAGGACGAAGTCGGCCAGGTCGCTGCCGGTGTCGCTCGGCTTGGTGGCGGTGGAGTACTGGAAGCCGTTGGCGGGCGAGAAGTAGTCGTAGACGGCGCGTGCCTTGGCGTACGGGGTTGCCGCGCCGCCGGCCAGCCGCTCCACTAGCTGCCGCACCGGGGCGGGGAAGTTCCGCGGCACCGCCGTCCAGCGCACCTCCAGCGGCTCGGTCGGTCCCAGCGCGAGGCTCAGCTCCAGGGCGGCCACGCTCGGCCGCGGCTCGGCCACCCACAGCTCGTAGTCCTTGCCCTTGGCGTTGGCCGTCTCGCTGAACACGACGCCCCGCTCGGCGTCGTACCGCCACTGCCCCGGCTCGGCCAGCCCGTCCAGCTTGGCGGTGCCACCCAGCGTGGGCAGGTAGCCATCGTCGTACACCGTGACCGTGACGTGCGCGCTGAACTGGCGGACGTCGCCCAGCCCGGGTCGCGGCAGCGCACCATCGGTGAGCAGGCTCCCGCGCGGGCCGGACATCGCCCAGCCGGCGTCGCTGTAGCGGTCCAGCACCTGGGTGCGCAGGTAGTAGGCCTCCCGGTTGTCGGTGCGCAGCCGCATCACCTCGTACGGCGTGCCGCCCTGCAGCAGGTAGCCGCGGGTACGGGCGTACGGGTCGAGCCGGGTGCCGTTCGAGCCGCCCGAGCCGGAGCCGAACCCGGACAGCCCGCTGGCCGACAGCCCGGGCACCATCGCGGGGACCACCACGGCGATGGCCAGCACCGCCAGGCTGGTACGCCAGCCGCCGTGCCGCGGCGCCGGGTCTCCCTGCCACCCTGGGTCGGTGGCGCGGACCGGCCGGCCCCAGTGCCGCAGCCTGTCCCGCTCCTCGGCCAGCAGCAGCATCAGGTAGCCGGAGGCGCCGGCCACGAAGTACACCCAGGACACCGGCCGCCCCGAGATCGCGGTCGGGACGGCGTACAGGGCCAGCAGCACCAGCCCGGCGATGGCCGGTCGCCGGGCCGCCACCGCGAGGGCGTCCACCAGCAGCGCCACCAGCCCGGCCGAGACCGCGACGACCAGCGTCAGGCCGGTGGTGGTCGGCGCCGGGACGGCGTAGTCGTGGATGTCGGCGAAGCCGTCCCGCAGCCCGTCCCGGAGCAGCCCGAGGGTGTGCCAGGTGGGCAGCAGGCCGCCGTAGCTACCGCTCCGGGCGAACGCCCAGGACAGGAAGAGCAGCAGCCCGACCGCGCCGGCCAGCGGCACCAGGCCGTCGGGCAGCCGCAGCCGGCGGGCCAGAAGCTGGAACGACGTCACCAGCGTGATCGCGGCCAGCGCGGGAAAGATCCAGGTCACATTGTCGAACAGCGCGGCCAGCGGAACGATGCCGAGCGCCGTCGCGCCGCCGGCCAGGGCCGTCAGCCGGGCGCTCGGTCTCATGGCCAGCCCGCCGTCCCGGTCGGGTTTGGGACACTGGTCGGGCCCAGGGCACTGGCCGAGGCACTGGCCGGGTCCGGCGCGCCGGCCCGGTTGTCCGCCTGCGACCACAGCATGGGGAGCTGGTCGCCGTACCTGGCCCGGACCACCCGCCAGCCGGCCGCGCCGAGCTGCCGGCTGGCCAGCTCGTGGTCGGTCGGGCCGGCGCTGCCGGCCGCCCGCCCGCCGCCCGCCCAGCTCCCCGTGTCGAGGAGCACCGCGATGTTGCCGTCCCGGGCCGAGCGGGCCGCGACCAGCGCCTGCGCGTCCTGGATGCCGATCTGGCCGAGCACGGCGACCAGCGTGCCGTGCGTCCCGTCACCGCCGCGCAGCGCGGCCAGCGCGCCGTCCAGCCGGCGGTGGTGCGACCCGGTGACGTCGGCGAGCTGGTCCAGCAGTACGGCGTCCTCAACGAAGTCGACGCCCGGCCGCACCAGGCCGGCGTCGGTCAGGTAGCGCAGCGTGTAGCCGAGCCGGCCGAGGTGGACGCCGATGCTGGCCACGGCGCTGACCGCCCATTCCAGGCTGCTGGCCGGGCCGTCGCCGCGGTGGGCGGCCAGCCGGGTGTCCAGCAGCAGGGTGGCGGTGCTCTGCCACGGCCGCTCCTCCTGGCGGACCATGAGCGTGCCGGTCCGGGCGGTGGACCGCCAGTGCACCTTGCGCAGGTCGTCGCCGTGCCGGTACTCCCGGGTGGCGGCGTCGTCCTCGCCGCGGACCGCCACGGCGCGGGCCGCGCTGTCGCCGCCGGCATGCCACGAGCCGCCGACCCGGACCGCGGGCAGCGGCTGCACGGCCGGCACCACGGTCAGCCGGTCAGTGGTGGTGAAGCTGCGGGTCAGCTCGACCAGCCCGAACGGGTCGGTCAGCCGCAGCCGCAGCGGCCCGACCCGGTGCCGGCCGCGGACGTCGGAGCGGATCTCGTAGTGCACCTGCCGCGGGTAGCCCGGCCGGATCCGGTCCAGCATGAACCGCGTCCGGCCGCCGAGGGCGTACGGCAGGTCGTCCTCCAGGAGCAGCAGCCCGGTTGGCAGGTAGGAGACGTTCTCCAGCTCCAGCAGCACCCGGGCCGGCTGCCCGACCGGCACCCGGCCGGGGTCGACCCGCCGCGCGCAGCGCAGCCGGAACTGGGTCCGGACCACGGCGCCGGCCGCCAGCAGCGGCAGCGCGACGAGGAAGCAGGCCACCCGGAGCAGGTCCTTCTCGCCGAGCGTGACCGAGCAGAGGGCAGAGGCGACGCCGGCCGCGAGCAGGCACCGGCCTCGCGTGGTGAGCGCGGACAGCGCGGTGCGCACCGGATGCTCCTAGCTCCGGTGCCCGTACTGGCGCTCGTCGATCGAGCGCGGCACCGGGACCCGGCGCACCAGTTCGGCGACGATGAGGTCGGAGCCGCGGCGGGCGATCTGCGCCTCCGCGGTCGGGATGACCCGGTGGGCGAGGACGCCGATCGCGAGCTGCTGGATGTCGTCCGGCAGCACGTACTCCCGGCCGGCCAGCGCGGCCTGCGCCTTGGCGGCGCGCAGGAGCTGCAGGGTCGAGCGGGGCGAGCCGCCGAGCCGGAGGTCGGGGGAGCGGCGGGTGGCGTTGACCAGGTCGATGACGTAGCGGCGTACCGCGTCGGAGACGTGGACGGCGCGCACCACCTCGATCATCGACCGCACCTCGGCCGCGGTGGAGACCGGTCGCAGGCTGTCCAGCGGGTCGGCGCCGGCGTGCTCGTGCAGCATCTGCATCTCGGCGGCCGGGTCGGGGTAGCCCATCGAGACCCGCGCGGTGAACCGGTCCCGCTGTGCCTCGGGCAGCGGGTAGGTGCCCTCCATCTCGATCGGGTTCTGGGTGGCGATGACCATGAACGGCGTCTCCAGCGCGTAGGTCACGCCGTCCACCGTGACCTGCCGCTCCTCCATCGACTCCAGCAGGGCCGACTGGGTCTTCGGCGAGGCCCGGTTGATCTCGTCGCCGACCACCAGGTTGGCGAAGACCGCGCCCGGCTTGAACTCGAAGTCGTGGGTCTCCTGGTTGTAGACGTTCACCCCGGTCACGTCCGAGGGCAGCAGGTCGGGGGTGAACTGGATCCGGCGTACCGAGCAGTCGATCGACCGGGCCAGCGCCTTGGCGAGCTTGGTCTTGCCGACGCCGGGCACGTCCTCGATCAACAGGTGGCCCTCGGCCAGCAGCACCGACAGGGCCAGCCGCACCACGGCCGGCTTGCCGTCAATGACCCGCTCGATGTTGGCCAGGATGCGCCGGCTGGCGTCCTGGACGCCAGCCAGGGTGGCCGGGGTGGCCGGGGCTGCCGGACCGGGCACGGACGGATCGGCCGGTACGCTCCCCTCGACCGCTCCGTGCAGTGCCACACGCTCCTCCTCCGCGTGCCAGGTGCGCTCCGGGTGGGTTTGAGCCGGCCCTGGCGATGGAACGCCAGCGCGGCGGCCTCCGGTTCCCGACGACCCTGGCTGGTCCCGCTCGGTCACAAACTGTTCCTCGCAGTCTGGCAGGGCGTACGTCGTCTCAACCCCATTTCGCTGCCGAGCCTAGTTCCGCTGCCGAGCTACCTGGCTCGAAGACGGCTTCCCGAGGGCCGGGGCGGGAGCTCGTAGGATGTTCGCGACATTACCCTGAGTCGTCGTGGACGGTCAGGAAGCGGTGCGGCTCAACCGGATCTTCCACGACCACGAGTGCGGCTACTACGACGAGCGGTTTGCGATCGTCCACGACACCCGGTCGGCGC
This sequence comes from Mycobacteriales bacterium, assembly GCA_035476575.1. Classification (GTDB taxonomy): domain Bacteria; phylum Actinomycetota; class Actinomycetes; order Mycobacteriales; family JACQDL01; genus DATILL01. The sequence goes on along the minus strand of DATILL010000089.1, from coordinate 963 downwards.
GGTGCGCCCGGCGCGAGGTGGAGCGGCTGCTCGGCCGGCCGCTGCGCCGCGGCGAGGTGGTGGTGGACGCCGGCTGCGGCACCGGCTGGCTGGCCGCCGGGCTGTGCCGGGCCGCGCCGCGGGCCCGGGTGATCGGGGTGGACCTGTCGGCCGGGATGCTCGCCCGGGCCCGGGCCGCGGGCGCCTGGCCGCTGCTGCAGGCCGACGCGCAGCGGCTGCCCTTCGACGGTGCCACGGTGGACCTGGTGGTCTGCCGCGGGGTCCTGCACCACCTGCCGGACGTGCCCGCCGCGCTGGCCGAATGGCGCCGGGTCCTGCGGCCGTCCGGTGCAGTGGTGGTCGCCAGCGAGCCGACGCCGACGGTGGACCGGCACGGTGGGCTGCTGGTGCGCGGGCTGCTCCCGGTGCTGCACCGGTCGCTGAGCGCCGAGGAGGACTTCTGGGAGGTCGCCTCGACGGCGGCCAGCCTGCACGTCTTCACCCCGGACGAGCTGGCCGCCATGGCGCGGGCGGCCGGGTTCCGGCAGGCCCGGCTGTCCACCGCGGACTTCCTGTCGACCCTGGTGCTGGCCGCGTCCTACGTCGCGCACGGCCGGCGGCGCGGGCTGGCCCGCCGGCTGCCGTGGCGCCGGCTGGCGGCCGTCGCGTCCACTGTCGACGGCCTGGTGCTGGACCGGGTGTTGCCCGGGTCGCTGCGGCACACCGTGGTCGGCGTCCTGCGCCCGTAGCGCTCCAGCCGGACTTGGAGATCGTGTGAGATGCGTCAAGACAACTCCCGAGGATGATCGGGTCCGGCACGCCTGAAGGACAAAGGCGACCACCGTCAGGACCATCCCGCCAGGTTGAGTGCCGGTAAGGGCGTGAGGGATTTCGGTGGGTGCGGCGGTGATCGCTTGCTGTGTTTCGGTGGTTGCCTGGTCGGAGACCCGGTCGGGCCTTTCGCTGCGGTTCCCGTGGTGTGGT
>DATILL010000088.1:0-9191 GCA_035476575.1 Mycobacteriales bacterium | reverse complement strand
ACCACCTGGCCGGAGTCCAGCTCGGGTGGGTCGAAGGTCGCCTGCCGGGCGATCGGCACCACCGACAGCAGCGGCCCGGCGGCGTTCTGCAGGCCCAGCGAGCGGACCACCGCGCACTGCAGCTGGTCTAGGACCTCGTGCAGGCGCTTGTGCTGCGCCAGCTCCTCGGCGGCCGGCTCGCGGGCCGGCGCGCCGAGGACGTTCTCCAGCGAGACCGGACCGAAGCTCATCCGGCGCAGCAGCTCCTTGGCCGCCGGCCCGGGCGAGTCGACCCGGATCTCGCCCCACCGGGTCAGCACGAGGACGGAGTCCTCACCCGTGTTCGCCTCGACGAGGACGTCCTCGCGCAGCGACCACAGAGATACCCGGCGGATGCCCGCAGGTGGTGGGTCGGTGGCGGCGGTGTCCACGGTGGCTCTCCTCGCGGGGGTGTCATCAGACGAAGATGGGAACAGGGTTGAGCTCCTCGTACGGGGTCGGCGCGGCGAGCCGTCCCAGCCGTACCGGCACCTCGTAGAGCCGGCCGGGGGCGAAACGGGCCCAGAACTGTCGCAGCCCCGGCACGATGACCTTCACCACCGGCAGCCCGATGTCCGGACGGGTCTGGTCCAGCACCAGCAGCTCCAGGCCGTGCCGGGCCACCAGCTCCTCGACCGCGGTGAGGTCCGCACGGAGGTCACGACGGGGTAAGTATCCAAAGGACGCCCGGGTCCGGAGCGGTTGTCCATGATCTGGCAACAGGTACGGCTGGTTCGCCGTGGTCGCGTGGTGCCACCATCGCAGCGCCTCCGGGTCGGTACAGCCGTAGCCGCAGCCGTCCGGCCGGGCGCCGACCACTGCGGGCAGGAGCTGGTTCAGCTCGGTCAGCGCCCGGCGCAGCGCCACCCGGGGGTCGACATGCGCGCCAAAACCGAACAGGATGTCCTCGGCCGGCTTGTCGGTCCGCCGGGACAGCGCCACCATGGTTGGGATCTCCAGGTCGGCGGTGACGTCCAGCACCCAGACCTCGCGGCGCAGCCCGGCGTACACCTCGCGCAGCTCCTCGGCCCACGGGTCGGCGAAGGAGCCCAGGTCGACCGCCGGGTGCCGGGTGCGGTTGTACCACCACAGCGCCACCGCGTCGCGCTCCACCAGCTCGAAGAACCCCTGCAGCACGGCGTCCTCCAGGCTGCTGCCGGCGGCGTTGCCGTTGGAGTCGGCGCGGAAGTACCGGGGCCCGGGCTGCGGCGCGCCGAAGTACAGCAGCGCGGTGGGCAGCAGCCGGTGCCGGCGTCCGGTGACCGACCAGACCGGTGTCCAGTCCACCTCGGCGGTCTCGTCGAACGGCTCGCAGACCCGCTGGAACGGCGAGTGCGCGGCGTTCCAGCGGTACCGGCCGGCGTGCTGGCGCTGGTCGTAGAGCTGGCAGGCGTTGGGGTGCACGGCCGGCTCGCCGAGGGCGGCGAAGCTGGCCCGGACCCGCTCCTCGTCGCCGTGGAAGCAGCCCGAGTGCCGCTCCAGCGCCTCGCACAGCGCGCTGACCGTGCCGTGCAGCTCGGTGACGCCCTTGCCGCCGTTCTCGCTGCGCAGGCCGGCGCGCAGGTCGGCCAGGTTGCGGGCACCGGCGGCCAGGTTGACGCCGGCCCGGAAGGAGTTCAGGAACGCCGGCCCGCGTGGGTCGCGGCGGATGTCGGTGACCACCCCGGTGACCGGGTCGATCAGGTGCCGGTACGTCGCCAGCACCTGGCGGGGGGTCATGGACCGGTAGCCGCCGCCGTCGTCGTCGATGGCCTTCGGCCGGGAGCTGAAGGCGACCGGACGGCGGGCCCGGGCCGCCACCAGCCCAGGGTCGCCGCAGGACCGGCACTGCGGCCGGGCGCGCAGCGGGTGGTGCCGGCCCTGGGCAGAGAGACTGTCCAGGGTCCAGATGCTCTGCTGGCTGGGGTGGCGGTGGCCAGCTAGCCACTTGACCACCTCGAGGACAATGAGCTGGGCGGCCAGCCCGCCGAGCGCCCGCACCCGCGGGGCTGGCCGGGGGGCGGGGCCGACGCGGTCCAGCGCGGTCTGCACGTGTGCCTCGGCCCTCCGGTGGTTCCACATCCGGTGCGCCAGGCAGGACCAGCAGGCACCCTGGCCCGGCTGGAAGAACGGCCCGACCCAGAGCTGCGCGCCGGCCGGCTTGGCCAGCAGCCAGGCCCGGCCGGCGGCCCGGTGCAGCGCGTCGACCTCGGCCAGCTCCGGCGCCAGGTAGTCGTCGCAGAGCACCACCGACAGGTCGGCGACGGTCATCCCGCCGGCCGCGCCTGGGCCGGTCGCGCCTGGGCTGGTCGCGCCGGCTGGGTCCCCGACGACCCGCAGGCCGGCCGCCCGGCACGCGGCAACGACGTCGGTGCCGTCGGCAAGGCCGGTGCTGATGACCCGGACCCGGCCGGCCGCCACGGTCGACTCGGCGGCCGCGCCGTCCAGCCCGGCGAGCTCCCAGTAGGCCAGCGTCGCGTCGTCCACCTCGGCGGTGCAGAACCGCTCGGTGACCAGGCCGGCGTCGGCGAGCCGCCGGGTGAGCTCCGCGACGCGCTCCGTCGAGACCCCCGAAGGGGCCTCGCGGAGCAGCGTCGGAAGATCCCGGGTCCCATCCAACAGCGGGGTGAGCGCCTCGATCTCGGCGCCCTGAACGGCGGTCACGCCGTGCTCTGAGAAAAGGTAGGTGGCCTCACCGGCGACCACCTCGGGCCGCAGGTACTTCTTGAAGCCCACGCGGGGCCCGGCCAGTGGCCTCGCGGGTGGAGCTGTCGGAGTCCCGGGGGCGCTCATGCCGCGACGGGCCAGTCGCCGTACGGGTCGGTGTAGCAGTAGGTGAAGCAGAGCCCGGGCATGCCGTCCGGGTCGGTGCTGGCCAGCCCGTCCAGGGGCAGGATCACCAGGGTGGCCTCGTCCATCCGGGTGGTCAGGGCGGACCGCAGTTCCTTGCTCGGCGTAGTGTGCATCGTCCCGCTCCGTTCGGTGTGCGACTCGGCATTGTTCCTCAGTCACTTCGGTGGTGGGGGTCAGGTTGTCTGAGGGAATTCTGTGGTGTTCCGGAATGACGTCGCCAGTGGGGGGCTCACCCGTCCCGCGCGAAATCTTCATAGCCGCCTGCCCTCGGTTTTCACGGTCCATTCGTGACGGGCTCACTGTCTTCGTGAGCCACCGTTTGCCACGCTGCGGAGACGACCCCACCATCCGGAGCGGCGTCCCGTGCCCCTCGACGCGAAACCTGGCATACACGTGCCGGACACAAAGCTGGCATACACGTGCCGGAAAGGAGCAGGCACTCATGGACATCAAGGTCCTGGGGCCCCTAGAGGCGCAGGAATGTGGAGTCTCGATCGTGCCGACCGCGGGCAAGCCGCGGCAGCTTCTCGCGGTCCTCGCGCTGTGTGCCGGCCAGGTCGTCACGGTGGCCGGGCTGATGGAGGAGCTGTGGAGCACGGACCTGCCGCGCAGCGCGCCGACCACCCTGCAGACCTACATCCTGCAGCTTCGCCGCCGGCTGGAGATCGCGTTAGCCAACGACGAGCGGACCGCGAAGGACGTCCTGATCACCCGGCACACCGGCTACCTGCTCGATGCCCGGCCCGGCGAGGTGGACGTGCAGGAGTACGACCAGCTCGCCGCCGCCGGTCACCGGGCGCTGGACGCACACGACTTCGAGGCGGCGTCCCGGCTGCTGGGCAACGCGCTGAGCCTGTGGCGTGGGCCGGCCCTGGTCGACGTACAGGCCGGGCCGCGGCTGGAGATCGAGGTCATGCGGCTGGAGGAGAGCCGGCTCGGCGTGCTCGAGTCGCGCATCGACGCCGACCTGCGGCTGGGCCGGCATCACATGCTGCTGTCCGAGCTGGCGGTGCTCTGCGCGCAGCATCCGCTGCACGAGAACCTGCACGCCCAGCACATGGTCGCGCTGTACCGGTCCGGCCGGCAGTGGCGGGCGCTGGATGTCTACAACCGGCTGCGCGGCACGCTCGTGGACGAGCTCGGCGTCGAGCCGTCGCCGCGGCTGCAGCACCTGCAGCGGGCGATCCTCACGTCCGACCCGGTGCTGGACGAGCCGTGGCAGAAGGGCGACAGCGTCGCGGCCCAACTGGTCGTGTGACCGAGCCGCCGTGACAGGGCTGCCGATGACAGGGCTGCCGATGACAGGGCTGCCGGTGACAGCGCCGAACCCGGCGCGAAGGAGGGAGGGCGGCCAGGTGCGGATCACCAGCATCTTCGACCGGTCCCAGACGCCGTCCCGGCTGCTCGTCTGGTCGGCGGACGACGAGGCCGACGACGAGGCGATCCGGCTGAGCCTACGGCGCCGGCTGCGCGCCCGCGGCGACGGCGGCTTCGGCCGGCTGGCCGAGGCGCGGGCCAGCGCCGGGCCGGGGCCGGTGCGGGGAGCGCTGGTGGCCTCCAGCGCGCAGGATGCCCTGGCCGCGCTGGACGGCGCCCGGCCAGGGGCGTTCCTCGGCCGGAACGCCGGGCCGAACCTGCCAGTGGGGGTGCTGCTGCCCGGCCAGGGCGCCCAGCATGCCCGGATGGCGGTGGGGCTGTACCAGCGCGAGCCGGTGGTGACCGCCGCCCTGGAGGAGGTCTTCACCCAGCTTGGCGACGAGGGCGACCGGGTCCGCTTCGACTGGCTGGCCGAGGTGCCGGTGCTGCCGATCGACCACCCGGCCCGGGCGCTGCCGCTGCTGTTCGCGCTCGACTACGCCCTCGGCCGGCTGCTGCTGGCCTGGGGCGTGCGCCCGTCGGTCCTGCTCGGGCAGGGGGTGGGGGAGCTGGCGGCGGCGGCGCTGGCCGGCGTGCTCACCCTGCCGGACGCGGTCCGGGTGCTGCGGGCGCAGGCCGACCAGCTCGGCCGGGCGCCCGCCGGTGGGCTGGTCGCGGTGGCCGCCGGGGCCGACGAGGTGGGCCCGTACCTGCCCGGCGAGGTCGTGGTCGCGGCCGAGAACGGTCCCGGCCAGACGGTGATCGCGGGGCCGGAGGACCAGCTCGCGATGGCCGCCCGGGCACTGGACGCGGCCGGGCTGGCGTGCCTGCGGGTGCGGGCCGGTACGGCGTACCACAGCCCGGTGGTGGCCGAGGCCTGCGTGCGGGCCGGGTCGGTGCTGGCCGAGGTGCCGCTGCTGCCGCCGGAGATACCGGTGCTGTCGACGGCGACCGCCGCGCCGGTGCGGCCGGACCAGGCGGTCGACCCGGGCTTCTGGGCCCGGCAGCCGGCCGCGCCGGTGCGGCTGTGGCCGGCGGTGGACACCCTGTTCGCGAACGGCGAGCACCTGTGCGTGGAGGCCGGCCCGGGGCAGGGCATGGCGGCGCTGGTACGCCGGCACCCGGCGGTGGCCCGGGGCGGCAGCCAGGTGCACTCGCTGCTGGCGGCCCGGCCGCGCAACGGCGAGCACGACCGGCGCAGCGTGCTGCTGCAGGCCGCCCGGATGTGGACCGCCGGGCACGACCTGGACCTGGCGGCGGTGCAGCGGCTGACCGACCGGGGCGCGCCGTCCAGCACCGATGTGGCGGTAGTCGAGCGGCCGCCGGCACGATCGGACCCGGTGCCGGCCCGGCCGCGCTACCTGACCAGCGTCCCCGGCGGACGAACCTGAAGGATGCCCGATGACCGTTGCGCGGGTGGCACTCGCGGACCTCTCCTGGATCCTGCGCCAGATCAGCGGCGCGGGCGCGGCGGAGCGGCTCGGTGCGGACGCGCTCGACGTCACCTTCCACGACCTCGGCTACGACTCGCTCGCGCTGGCCCAGGCGGTCGGCCGGATCGGCACGGAGTACGGCATCGTCGTGCCGGAGGAGGCGATCGTGGACGCCGAGACGCCGCGGATGCTGCTAGCCATCATCGCGTACTGCGCGCACGGTGGCCCGGCCGACGAGCCGGTGGCCGACCCAGCGCCCGGCGGGCGGCCCGCCCGCCCGAACCTGCGCCCGGTGCGCTGAGCGGGGACGAGCGCTGAGGACGAGCGCTGAGGTCAGCGGGGGGCGAGTGCGGGGGGCAGGCCGGTGGCCGGGCGGGCGGCGACCTGCCGGGCGACCTCGTCGGGCGGCAGGCCGGCGGCGGCGAGCACCTCGGCGGCCTGGCCGGGCGGCAGCAGGTTGTACCAGCGCAGCGCCAGCGCGTGCCGTCCGTCCGGGGTGAGCGGCCCGAAGATCCGCAGCCGGCCGACCCCGCCGTCGGGGTAGATGTCCAGCCGGAGGTGCGTGGCCGGGCGCCGTTCCACCAGCCGGAACCGGTGCGTCGTGTCCGGCAGCAGCGCGGTCGGCGGCAGCAGCGGGAACCACGCGGCCCGGTCGTCCAGTACGGCGTCCGGCCCGCGGGCGTCGAGGCCGGACAGGGCGGCCCGGTCCGGGGCGTTGCCGCGGTAGTGCGTGGTGTCCAGCTCCACGACGAGCGGTGTCGCCGGGCCGGCCAGCCGGAGCACGGCCCAGTCGTTCCCGCCGCCGCGCCGCCGCGCGGTCTCCCAGCCGTCGCCCATGAACCGGGACCGGCCGGGCTGCAGCATGTTCGACGGCGGGGAGTAGAAGCCGTCGCTGGCGGCGAGCATCGTGCCGCCGTTCGCCATGGCGGCCAGGTCCACCGGCAGGTCGGTCCAGTCGCGCGGGTCCGGCACCACCTCGCCGTGCGCCCGCAGCCGGGCCACCCCGCCATCCGGCTCGATGTCCAGCCGGAGGTGGGTGAACCGGCGTTCGGCGGTGACCGTGAGCCGCTGCTGGGTACCGCCGCGCAGCGGGGTTGACGGCACCAGCTCGACCCAGTCGGCGACGGCGACGGCGGCCGCGTCGGGGTAGCCCTCCAGGCCGGTGGCCCAGACCGCGCAGCGCTCCGGGGAGTTGCCGAGGAAGTGCGCGGTGTCCACCACCACGCCGCGGATCACGCCGGGCGCGCCGAGCCGTACCAGCGCCCAGTCGGGGCCCGTCCAGTCGCGGTCCGACGGGCCCCGCCGGCGACGGGTCTCCCAGCCGTCGTACCGCTGGCCCTTGGCGGTGAAGGTGCGTGGGGTGAACGTCGGGGGCTCCGGCCGGATGAGGTTCTCCTTGTCGGCGAAGAACTCGTCGCTGGCCGCCATGACGCTGCCGCCGAGCGCCTGCCCGGCCAGGTCCGGCAGCTCGGTCCACGGCCGGCTCACGGGCTGTCCATGCCGCGCCGCAGCAGCCGGCCGGTGGGCGCGCCATCGACCGGGCGGCCGGCCAGCCAGGTCTGCCGGACGACGCCGGCCAGCCGGGCTCCGGCGTACGGCGTGACCGGGTGCCGGTGCCGCAGCGCCGCTGGGTCGACGGTGAGCTCGGCGTCCGGGCTGAACGCGACCAGGTCGGCGTCCCGGCCAGCCTCGATCCGGCCCTTGCCGGGCAGGCCGACCAGCGTGGCCGGCGCCGCGGCCATCCACCGGACCACGTCGGCCAGCGGGACACCGCGCCGGCGGGCGGCCGTCCACACCACCGGCAGGCCGAGCTGGAGGGATGCGATGCCGCCCCAGGCGGCGCCGAAGTCGCCGTCGCCCTTGAGCTCGGCCGGGCAGGGGGAGTGGTCGGAGACGACGCAGCCGATCGTGCCGTCGCCCAGGCCGCGCCACAGCGCGTCGGCGTTGGCCCGGCCGCGGATCGGCGGGCAGCACTTGTACTGCGTGCCGCCGTCCGGCACATCCTCGGCGGCGAGGGTGAGGTAGTGCGGACAGGTCTCGGCGCTGATGGCGACCCCGCCCGCGCGGGCGGAGGCGAGCATCGGCAACGCGCCGGCCGAGGACAGGTGCAGCACGTGCACCCGGGCGTCGACCGACCCGGCGAGGGCGGCCAGCGTGCCGATCGCGCCGTCCTCGGTGTCGGGTGGCCGGCTGGCGACGAAGTCGGCGTACCGGGGACCGCGCGGCGGTGGCCGGGCGGCGAGCCGGGTGCCGTCCTCGGCGTGGACGACGAGCAGGCCGTCCCAACGGCGCAGCTCACGGAGGACGGCCTCGGCCTCTGGCCAGGACAGCGGGGGGAACTCCTCGACGCCGGACGGCGCCAGGAAGCACTTGACGCCGAACACGCCGGCCTCGTGCAGCCCGCGCAGCGCGGCCAGGTTGCCGGGGACCGCGCCACCCCAGAAGCCGACGTCGACGACGCACTGACCCCGGGCGGCGGCTTGTTTCGCGGCCAGGGCAGCGGCGTCGAGGGTGGGCGGGAGGCTGTTCAGCGGCATGTCGACGAGGGTGGTGACGCCGCCCGCGGCGGCCGCGGCGGTGGCGGTGGCGAAGCCCTCCCACTCGGTGCGGCCGGGCTCGTTGACGTGCACGTGGGTGTCGACCAGGCCGGGGAGCAGGGCGTCCGCGCCGAGGTCTTCATCGCGGACGGCGGGCAGGGGTGCGTCGCGCTCGGCGACGGCCACGATGGTGCCGCCGCGGACGGCGACCGCGGCCGGGCGCTCGCCGTCGGGGAGGACGACCCGGTCGGCGCGCAGGATGAGGTCGTAGCGGTCAGCCATCGGGGCGCCCGGGCTGGCTCACCGTGCCTGTTACGCCCGCTCTGCCGGCCCCGCTGGTCCTGCCGGCCCCGCTGGCCTGGTACGCGCACCAGTCGCCGAGGTCGGAGATGTCGACGAGCCCGGTCGCGCCGGTGAACTCCTGGCGCAGCACGGTCGCCAGGCAGGCGGTGCCATCGTCCAGCTCGATCACGCCGAGCTCCAGCTCGGGCGGCTCGGCGGAGAGCAGATGGTCGCGCAGGGTGGACAGCGGCACGTCGTACACCTCACCGAGCACGCTCCGGCCGCCGGCCGGGACCTCCCGCATCGCGGGGAAGCGGTCGCCGACCGAGTAGTAGCGGTACCTCGCCGCGCTGCGCGCGACCCGGACCAGGGCGGCGCCCTGAAGCTGGTGGTGCAGCGGGCCGCCGCGCATGCCGCCGCCGTTCAGGAACAGCAGGGTCATCACAGTCCTCTCCCGGTAGGCCGGTGGATAGACGGACGCCGTCTGGCAGCAGGATATCGCCCGCGCCCGGCGGCGTTCCGCCTCCGCGTGGTCGCGCCTCTCATGCGGCGCGTTTTCGGTGCCGGTGGTGGCGGACAGGCTTTCGTTCGGGGTAACTGGATAGGTCACCGTTTTGTGGGCGGCCTGAACTGCCCTGCCGCGTGGTTGCGGTGGAGTGGGGTGGGTCGGCCCGGGGTAGGTTAGGTTGCTGGGAGCCAGGGTGTGCAGGCTGCGGCTTGGATGAGGGCCTCA
>DATILL010000087.1:0-53522 GCA_035476575.1 Mycobacteriales bacterium | reverse complement strand
CGCGAACACGTCAGAGAGAACCTGGAAGACGCTCCACCCGTCCAGCAGCACGTGATGGAAGCTCCACACCACCCGCACCCGGGTGCCCGACAGCCGAGCCAGCACCACCCGCAGCAACGGCGCCACGCCCAGGTCCACGCCGACGGCGCGGTCCGCGGTGAGCAGCTCCGCCAGCTCCGCCGCCCGCTCGTCCTCCGACAGGGCAGACCAGTCCAGATGCTCCACCGGCAGCCCCACCATCCGGTGCACCACCTGCACCGGCTCCCGCACGCCTTCCCACACCACCGAGCTGCGCAGCACCGGCGTGGCGTCCACCACCCGCTGCCACGCCGTCCCCAGCACCCGCGGGTCCGTCACCCCGTCCAGCACAAACGTCGCCTGCTCGAAGTACACCCCCTGGTCACCCTGCGACAACCCGTGAAACACCATCCCCGCCTGCATCGGCGTCAACGGGTACACGTCCTCCACCTGGCCGGGGTCCAGCCCCGCCGGGAGCGCGGTGCCGGTCACCGGCGCCTGCGGGGCGGGCTCGGTCTCCGCCGCCACGACGTGCGCGGCTACGACGTGCGGTGCCAGGGCCGCGATCGTCTGGTGCAGGAAGATGTCCTTGGACGTCATGAGCAGGCCGGCGCGGCGGGCTCGGGAGACGATCTGGATGCTGAGGATTGAGTCGCCGCCGAGCTCGAAGAAGTTGTCGTGGATGCCGAGGCGGTCGGTGCCGAGCACGTCGGTCCAGATCTGGACGAGTGCCTTCTCGGTGGCGGTGCGGGGCGGCGCGTGTCCGGTGGTCGCCAGGGTGGCGAAGTCGGGGGCGGGCAGGGCGCGGCGGTCGACCTTGCCGTTGCGGCTGAGTGGTAGCTGGTCGAGCGTGACGAACGCGGCTGGGATCATGTAGTCGGGCAGCAGCCCGCCGAGGTGGTGGCGCAGCTCGGCGGAGTCCGGCGACGGCGCGCCAGGTGCCGGGACGATGTAGGCGGTCAGGCGCTTGCGGCCGGCGTCGTCCGACCGGGCGATGACGACGGCCTGCGCGATGCCGTCGTGGCCGAGCAGGGTGGTCTCGATCTCGCCAAGCTCGATGCGGAAGCCGCGGATCTTGACCTGGTCATCGCCGCGGCCCTGGAACTCCAGCACCCCGTCGGCTGTCCAGCGGACGACGTCACCGGTGCGGTACATCCGCTGCCCGGGCGGGCCGAACGGGTCCGCGACGAAGCGCTGCGCGGTCAGCCCCGGCCGGTCCAGGTACCCCCGCGCCAGGCCGGCCCCGGCGATGAACAGCTCCCCCGGCACGCCCACCGGCACCGGGCGCAGGCCGCCGTCCAGGACGTAGACGCGCATGTTGTCCAGGGGGGCGCCGATAGGTATGGCGTCCGGCACCGCAGCGGCATCGTCCATCCGGTAGGAGGTGGCGAAGGTGGTGGTCTCGGTGGGCCCGTAGCCGTCGACGACCACCAGGCCGGGGCAGGCGGTCAGCACGCGGCGGACCGCCGCGGCGGGGACGACGTCCCCGCCGGTCCATACCTCGGCGACACCGGTGAGGCAGTCGGGGGCGTCCTGGACGATCATGCGGAACAGGCCGGCGGTCAGCCACAGGGCGGTGACCCGGTGGTCGCTGACCTGTCGGCGCAAGACGTGGGCGTCGATCTCCCCCGGCGGGACCATGACCACGGTGCCGCCGTTCAGCAGGGGCACCCAGAGCTCGTAGGTGGAGGCGTCGAAGGCCAGCGGCGAGTGCCCCAGCACCCGAACGTGCGCGCCGTTGGCGAACCGCCGGTCGAACGCGAGCGCGACCACGTCGCGGTGCCGCACCGCCACGCCCTTGGGCACCCCGGTGGAGCCGGAGGTGTACTCGGCGTAGGCCAGGTTGTCCGGGTCCAGCGACACCGCGGGCGGGTCCACCGGTCCGTCGTTCGACAGGGCCTCAGCGTCGGCGTTGTCGACGACCACCACGCGGTCAGGCCCGGCCGCGTCGGCGGTGCTCTGCCAGGCCCGGTCGGTGACCAGCACCGACGCGCTCGCCTCGGCCAGCACCAGGCGCAGCCGCTCGACCGGCGCCCGGGTGTCCAGCGGCAGGTACGCTCCACCCGCCTTGACGATGCCCAGCACCGCGGCCACCAGCCCGGCCGAGCGCTCCACCAGCACACCGACCCGGTCTTCAGCCCGCACCCCCAGCCCGACCAGCCGGTGTGCCAGCCGGTTCGCCCACGCGTCCAGCTCCGCGTAGGACAGCTCCACCCCGTCGCAGGCCACCGCCACCGCGCCCGGCGTCCGCCTCGCCTGCTCGGCGAACAGGCCCGCCAGCGTCCCCGACGGGAGCTCCGCACGGGTGGCGTTCCACCCCACCAGCACCTGGTCCTGCTCCGAGCCGGTCAGCAGGGGCAGCTCCGCCACCAATCGATCCGGATCAACCACAACAGCAGCCAACAACACCCCCAAATGACCAACCAGCCGCTCCACCGTCACCGCGTCGAACAGGTCGGTGCTGTACTCGACCGCCAGGCTCAGCGAGTCGTCCCGGGGCAGGAACTCCAGCACGAGGTCGAACCGGGCGGCCGGCCGGGGCAGGTCGTGCTCGGTGACCCGCAGGCCGGCGGTCTCCCGGGGCCGCACCATGTCGGTCTGCAGCACGACCAACGCCTGCACCAGCGGGGTGCGGCTGGGGTCGCGTCCCGGCTGGATCTCCTCGACCAGCTTGTCGAACGGCGCCTCGTCGTGGGCGAACGCCTCGAGCACCGTCTCCCGCACGTCGGCCAGGAGCTCGCCAAACGAACGCTCCGCCAGCACCTGCGTACGCAGCACGACCGTGTTTACGAAGAAGCCGACGAGGTTCTCCAGCTCCGCCCGGTCGCGGCCGGAGGTCGCCGTACCGATCGCGACGTCGGTCTGGTTGGCATACCGGGACAGCAGCACCTGCACCGCGGCGACCAGGGTCATGAACAGCGTGGCGCCGTTCTCGTGCCCGACCCTGCTCAGCGCCTGGACCAGCCCGGCGGGCAGGTCGTGCCGGTGCACCGCGCCGGCCGCGGTGCGCAGGCTGGGCCGCGGCCGGTCGGTCGGCAGCTCCAACGGCGCGATGCCGGCGAGCGTGCGCCGCCAGTAGGCAAGGTGCTCGTCCAACGTCCCGGCCGCATGTCGGCCGCGCTGCCACTCGGCGTAGTCGGCGTACTGGATCGGCAGCTCCGGCAGCTCCGACGAGGTCCGTCGTACGGCGGCGGCGTACCGCTCGACCAGCTCGTCCACCAGCACCCGGACGGACCAGCCGTCGGTGATGATGTGATGCTGGCTGAGCAGCAGCACGTGGTCGTCCTCGGCACGGCGCACCAGCACCGTCCTGGTCAGCGGGCCGCGCCGCAGGTCGAAGGGCCGGCTGAGCTCCGCCGCCAGCGCCTCCTCCACGGCGTGGTCGCGCTCGCCCGGGTCCGTTCCCGACAGGTCGACGGTCCGCAGCGGGATCTCGCCCTCGTCGGCGATCACCTGTACGCCGTGCCCGGCGACCGTGTCGAACGTCGTTCGCAGCGACTCGTGCCGGCGCACCAGCCCGGCCAACGCGGCCCGCAGCGCGTCGAGATCCAGGTCGCCGGACAGCCGCAGCCCGATCCCGGTGTTGTACTCCGTGCCGCCCGCGGTCAGGTCGTCCAGGAACCACAGCCGCCGCTGGGCGGCGGACAGCGGTAGCGCCTGCCCGCGCGGCACGGGCGTGATCTGCCCGCCGGGACCGCCCGGCGCGGCCGCCGCCACCAGCTCGGCGAGCCGCGCCACGGTCCGGGCGTCGAACACGGCGCGGGCGGACAGCTCCACCCCGAAGGCGGCCCGCAGCCGGGCCAGCGCCCGGACGCTCAGGATCGAGTCGCCGCCCAGCTCGAAGAAGTCGTCCTCGACACCGACCCGGTCGACCCCCAGCACGTCGGCCCAGACCTGCGCCGCCACCCGCTCGGTGCGGTTGCGGGGTGCCAGGTAGCCGGCTCGCGGCGCCACCGTAGCCGCGGTCGGCGCGGGTAACGCCCGCCGGTCGAGCTTGCCGTTGGGGCTCAGCGGCATCCGGTCCAGCAGCACGAACGCCGCGGGCACCATGTAGTCCGGCAGCGACCCGGCGACCAGGTCCCGCAGCTCCCCCGCGGCGGGCGCCTGCCCGCCACGCGGCACGACGTAGGCGACGAGCCGCCGCAGCCCGGGCTGGCCGTCGCTAAGCTCGTCCTTCCTTGGCTGGTCCACCCTGGCGATGACCACGGTCTCGGCCACCGCCGGGTGCCGCCGCAGCACGGACTCGATCTCGCCCGGCTCGATCCGGAACCCGCGGATCTTGACCTGGTCATCGGCCCGGCCGACGAACTCCAGCTCGCCGTCCGGACGCCACCGGACCAGGTCACCGGTGCGGTACATGCGCGCACCCGGCGAGCCGAACGGGCTGGCCACGAACCGCTGCGCGGTCAGCCCCGGCCGGCCCAGGTAGCCCCGCGCCAGCCCGAGCCCGGCCACGTACAGCTCCCCCGGCTCGCCCACTGGCACCGGCCGCAGCGCACCGTCCAGCACATAGACCTGGGTGTTCCAGATCGGCCGGCCGATCGGTGGCGTGCCGCCCGGTGCCAGCGGCTGGCTCCAGGTGGAGACCACAGTGGACTCGGTCGGGCCGTAGGCGTTGATCATGCAGCGGCCGGGTGCCCACCAGTCGACCAGCTCCGCGGTGCAGGCCTCGCCGCCCACGACCAGGCAGCGCAGCTCCGGCAGCCCACCCGCGGCATCCGACGCCGGCACCGTCGCCAGCGCGACCGGCGGGATCAGCGCGTGGGTGACCCGCCCTTCGGACAGCACCCGCGCCAGCCGCTCACCCAGCAGCGGACCGGGCGGCGGCACCACCAGAGCGGCGCCCGCCGGCAGTGACATGCACAGCTCCAGCACCGAGGCGTCGAAGCTCGGCGAGGAGAACTGCAGCACCCGGTCGCTCGGCCGCACCGAGAACCGGTCGACCTCGGCCGCCGAGAAGCTCGCCAGGCCGGTGTGGGGGACGACGACGCCCTTGGGCCGCCCGGTGGAGCCCGAGGTAAAGATGACGTACGCCGGGTGGTCGAGCAGCAGCGGCGCTGCCCGGTCGGCATCGGTCGGCGCGTGCTCCGAAGCCGCATCCAGCGCGGACACCGTGTCCGGGTCGTCGACCGGCAGCACCGGCACGCCGTCGACCCCGGGCAGCGCGGCGGCGAGGTCGCGCCGGGTCAGCACCAGCACCGGGCCGGTGTCGCGGAGCATGAACTCGATCCGGTCCGCCGGGTACGCCGGATCCACCGGCAGGAACGCCGCCCCCGACTTCAGCACGGCCAACTGGGCGACCACGATGTCCACCGACCGCGGCAGCGCCACCGCCACGATCCGCTCCGGCCTCGCGCCCCGGGCGATGAGCAGGTGCGCCAGCCGGTTGGCCCGCGCGTCCAGCTCGGCGTAGCTGACCGACTCGCTGAGGGACAGTACGGCGGGCAGCGCGGGTGACATGGCCACCCGGGCCTCGAACAGCTCCGGGAACGTGGCCGGCGGCACGGCCCGGCCGGTGTCGTTCCACTCCACCAGGATCCTGTCCTGCTCCACCGCGGGCCCGGCGTCGCCAGCGAGCCCAGCGTTGCCGTGGGTAGGCCTGCTGTCGCCATGCGAGGGCACGGTGTCGATGCCGCCCGCCCGGTCGGTCGGACCGTGGGCAACGTCGTGGACGGCCATGAGCTCGAACCTTTCGCGATGGTCTTGCTGGGGTGGGAGGACGCTCAGGCGGCCGGAGAACAGGCGAGGGCGTGGTCGAGTGACGGCTCCGACCAGCCCGGAACCGCCGGCCGCTCGCATCGCAGCGCCAGCCGGCCACCGACCTGGACCCCGTCGATCTCGCCGGTGACCGGGTCGGCGACGAAGCGCCCGCCGAGCACCTGCCGGCCGGTGTCCGGATCCGCGAACGAGAAGACAAGGTCCGGGTGGAAGGCCAACCGGATCAGGTCGCCGCCGTCGACAGCGAGGTAGCGATCCTCGTCCGCACCGGCGACGACGTACTCGACCTCGCTGTTGGCGTAGGTGCCGATGCAGCCGGGCGGCGGAGCCAGGGGCGGCCCGGCCGGGACCTGAGGCCGAGGCGGTACGGCGGGACCACCGGACCGCGCCAGCTCGGCCAGGATCGCCTCCCACAGGCCGAGCCCGTTGCTGGCGTTGCTGGTGAACGCGACGACCCAGCCCGTCGCCGGGTCGACCCGCAGGTAGCAGGACGTGCCGTTCGCGTTGCCGTCGTGACCGACCCAGTGGCTGCCGCCATCCCGGAAGACGGCCAGCCCGGCACCCCAGCCGTCGGCGAGCCCGAACGGGTCGGCGTCGGGAACGGCCTGCCGCATCTGCTCGGCGTGGCTCGCCGGGAGGAGCCCGGGCGCGCCCGGTCCGGCGTGAAGCCGCCCAAAGGCGACCAGGTCCACGGCGCTTACCGCCAGCGCGCCGGTCGGCGCCTCGGCCAGCGTCAGCGACTGCTCAGCGGGCCGGACCCGGCCGGCCAGGGGGTTGACCGAGTGGCCGGTGGCGACCGGACGGCGCGGCAGGCGCGCCGTGGGCTCGACGACGAAGGTCGGCACGATTCCGAGCGGCCGCAGCAGCAGCGACTCCACGGCCTCCCACCAGGTCATGCCGGTGACCGTCTCGATCAGGTGGCCGATCAGGACGTACCCGATGTTGGAGTACGAGAAGCCGGTGCCGGGCGGCCGGAGCAGGCTCTGCGGCCCGCAGTGGTCCAGCACGTAGCGCCGCGGCGAGGCGGCGGACACCTCTGTCGAGTCCGGCCCGCCGGCCAGCCCGCCGGTGTGGCTCAGCACCTGGCGGAGGGTCAGCGTCTCGCCCAGGCTGCCGAGCTCGGGCAGGTGCTCGCCCAGCGGCTCGTCGAGCTCGAGGTCGCCGTCCGCGACCAGGGTCATCGCTACGGTGGCGGTGAAGGACTTGCTGATCGACCCAATGGGGAACGCGGTATCCCGGGTGACCGGGTTACCGGACTCGCAGTGGAGCTCACCGCACTCGACCGCCACGGTCGAACCAGCGCAGTGGACGGCGAGCTGGGCGCCGGGTACCTGGTGCTCCCGCGCCAGCACGGCGAGCCTGGCGGCCAGCCGACGGCGGCTGACGGGGTGTGATCCCTGCGTTGGGTTTGGCGTTGGGTTTGGCTGGCAGTGGGCGACCTGGCGCGGAGCGCGGAGCTGGCCACTGGGGACTACCTTTGACACAACATCTCCCTCTCCCGAGCCGGTCGACAATGCGGCTCGGACTGGGCAGACGCTAGGAAGCGACCTTCCTGAGGACTTCGGGTTCCCTTAGTGCTCCCGAGAGAGTGGTCGGATGGCAGGTCGGTTCGACCCGCAGACCACCACGGCGTCTGGTTTCACGTTTGAAACCCCCGGATTGGGTGACGCCGCTGCGACCCGAAGGCGCTGGATGCGACACTGTCGCGGTGACAGGCGACCGTAACGTGCTCGGCGGGGAGCTGGAACCGTGCGGTACCGACCCGCTGACCGGCTTCTACCGTGACGGGTGCTGCAACACCGGGCCCGAGGACCGCGGCAGCCACACCGTCTGCGCGGTGGTCTCCGGCGAGTTCCTGGCCCACCAGCAGAAGACCGGGAACGACCTCATCACGCCGCGACCGGAGTACCGCTTCCCCGGGTTGCAGCCCGGGGACCGCTGGTGCGTGGTCGCCTGGCGGTGGCTGCAGGCGTACGAGGCCGGGGTGGCGCCGCCGGTCGTGCTGGCGGCCACGCATGAGCGCGCCGTGGACATCGTCCCGCTGGAGGCGCTGCGCCGGCACGCCGTGGACGTGCCGGCCGACCCGAGCTCGCTGATCTGAGCCCGGCCGTGACGCCGGCCCGGCGTAGGGTCGACGGCATGGCTGCTCACCATGACACTCGATCTACTTCACCGACAACAACGGCATCGCGCTGAAAGCCTCGTGGTGGACGCTCGACCCGACCGGCCGGCCGGTCGACTACGCCGACGAGCGGCTGTTCTCCGACCCGGACCCGGCGTCGGCGCCGCGCGAGCCGTGGTCAGGAGGTACGGCGGAGGCGGTACCGGACGAGGGCGGCGGCCAGCCCGAGCAGGACCGGTACGGCGACCACCACGGGCAGCGCCCCGCCCGCGCTCAGCGTCTGCCGCCCGGCCACCGTGACGTGCACCGGCCCACCCACCACCAGCGGACCGCCGCCCGCCGCGGCGCCCACCGGCAGCAGCACGGCGTAGACGTCGAAGCTGCCGGCGTTGACCGCGTGCAGCTCCCACTCCAGCGACGTGCCGCCGCCCAGGCCAAGCGGGTCGACCTCGAGGGTGCGGCTGGACGACCAGTCCTCCGGGTCGACGTACACGTCGCTGGTCAGGCTCGCGACGTTCAGGTGGGCGATCAGCCGGTCGGTCGGCACCGTCCCGGCGTTGGCGAGCCCGACGCGGACGATGAACCGGTCGCCGAGCACGGCGTCGACCCGGCTCCGCTCGAACATCCAGAATCCGACGGTGGCGATGGCGTGGAGTCGATCTCCATCATGTAGCCCCGAACAACACCCACCCGGCCGAGAGAACAAAACAGTATAATCCGAACCCCTGTTACTAAGAGGATCACTACGGCAACACTTTGTGATCGCGCCGGGTAGGAGGGGTGGACTCAATGACGGGGTTATGCCGGGCCGGGCGCTGGCTAGTCGTAGTGGTGCTGCTGGGCGGCCAGCTCAGCGGGTGCGGGGCGCTGTCGCCCGGGGAGGGCACTGGCAACTGCTCGCTCCGGGCCGATGCCCCCGAGGACGGGTTGAAGGTCACCGTGGACGACCCACACGAGTCCCATGGAACGCCCGGCTCGATGGGTGGGAAAGCCCGCATCACCTGCACCCTGGACGTGGACGAGGTGGTACTGAAGGTCCAGGTGCAGGAGCTGGTCGGCGGCACGTGGGCCGTCTTCGCCGAGAACACCGGCGACGGACGGCACGTCAGCCCGGTCAAGGCCGGCAAGCAGTACACCGCCCAGGCGTTCAACCCGTGCAAACGGGGCACCTTCCGGACCGCCGCTCGCGGATCCGGGATCCTCAATGGCAGCAAGGCGGCCTCGGTGGACTGGAAGTACAGCAACACCGTGACCAACCCATGCGCGAAGCCCTGACGAGGAGGCACCGTGAACCAGATCCCTGACCGGAGCGGCCCCGCCCGCGACGCGGCCGGCTTCCCGCTGTGCCTGTACCGCATCCACGAGCGGATCCACGCTCGCGGCGGAGCGGTCACCGGCGCCGGCCACGAATGGCACCTCGTCCCGCCCACCCCAGACCTGGCCACGATCCGGATCGCGTTCGAGCCCGACGGTGACGCGATCGTGAGCGTTACCGGGCAGGAGTACATCGCCATCGACGCCGACGCCACCCTCGACCCGTACCCCGGGCACCAGGAAACCGAGCTGGACGCGGCCGTGCTGGCGATCCTGGACGGCCACTACCAGGAATTCACCGCCCACACACCGGACGGCGCCCCCGCCGCCCACGGCTGGACTCTGCCCACCAGCGTAGGAACCCTGGGCACCACCGGCTACCACACCCCCGTACCCACCGACCCCGACCAAGCCGCCCAACTCCAGGCCGACTGGAACTACCAGCGCACGACATACCCAGCATGGCCACAGCGCTCTCGGGCGGGGCAGTCTCACTGAGGCACGAGCAGGCTCAGTCGGCGCTTGTTGCCCGAAAGGGTGGGGTTGACGCGGCGGCGCCGGGGCGACTCGCGGCGGGTCACTACGCTGGCGGCGTTTTGTGAGGTTGCGCCGTGGCCGGCGGGCTCGGTGCCCGGCTGGCGGCGGCCGGTGCGGAGTGGGGTGGGCGGGGTGGAGCCGGTTACGGCGACGGTGGCGGCGGCGTTCGTGGTGCGCTATCTGGTGGCGGCGGTCGAGGCGTTCGGGGAGCGGGTCCTCGACAAGACCGTCGACGCGGTCGTTGACAAAACGGCGGAGGAGTCGGCGGGCTTCGGACGGCGGCTGCTGGCCAGGCTGCTGCGCCGCGACGGCCCGTCCGTCGAGCCGGCGGAGGCCGAGACGGTACGGCGGGAGCTCGCGGTCGTGGAGGCCGTGCGTGATCTGGTCCGTGCCCCGGCCGACGCGGAAGCCCAGATCCTCCTCAAGGGCGCCGTACGCAAGCTGCTGGAGAGCGACCCCGCGCTGCTCGCCGAGGTCGGCCGCCTGGTGGATCAGGCGCCGACCACCGTGACCACCGTGGCCTCGGGCCAGGGTGCGGTCGCCATAGGGCGGGACAACTCCGGGGTGATCGTCACGGGGTCGGGCAACACCACCCCGGGCGCCGGCCGGTGATCGAGCCCGCGGTCCACGCCGCGGGTGACCGCTCGGCCGCGTTCGGCGGCAGCAACTTCGGCGTCGTCGTCACGGGCGACGGAAACGTCGTCAGCGTCCTGGGCGACCTCACCGCCCAGGTGTTACCCCCGGCGACGGTGGCCGAGGCGAGCCGGCTGCTGTACGGGTCGGGGCGCCGTCCGCTGGTCGAGTCACGGTCGCTGCTGCGGTGGCTGGCGCCGGACGCCGGCCTGATGCCGGTCCAGCCGCGGCGGGATGTCGACGAGCTGGCCCGGTGGGTGGACGCCCGGGGCGAGCCGCTGATGCGCCTGGTCACCGGGGTCGGCGGGCAGGGCAAGACGGTGCTGGGCGGGCTGGTGTGCGAGCGGGCCGCCGCGCGGGGCTGGCTGGCCGGGTTTGTGCGGCTGCCGCCGCCCGGCTGGCGCACGGTCGGGCCGGCCGGCGGCGAGGCGGCCCACCTGCGGTCCTGGCTGCTGCGCTGGACCGAGGTGATCGCCGCGACCCTGGCGCTGCCCACCCTGGCCGGGCAGACGCCCGGCGCGCTGCTGGTGGTGGACTATGCCGAGAACCAGGCCGACGTGCTGTCGGACCTGCTCGCCCATGTGGTCAACCCGGTGACCGGCGAGGACCTGACCGGTCGGGTGCGGGTGCTGCTGCTGGCCCGCCACGACCGGGACTGGTGGCCGCGGCTGGCCAGAGACCATCCCGACCGGGTCTGGGCCGACCCGGAGCCGCTGCGGCTGGGACCGCTCGCCGAGGAGCTCCCCGCCACCGCGGTGGCGGAGGTGTGGCGGGAGGCGGTGACCGTGTTCGCCCGGCACGCGGCCGAGACCGGGCTCCTCCCGGCGGAGGCCGGCGTCCGGGCGGCCGCGGCGTCGGCGGCGTCCGGGCCGCCCCTGGCCGCGACCACCCTGGACCTGTACGCCGCCGCGCTGCTCGGTGTACTCGACCACGCCGCCGGACCGACCGCGCACGCCGTGCCGGGCGACCCGCTGGCGGGCGTCCTGGACCATGAGCGGAAGCTGGTGACCAGCAGCCTTGCCGGCGTCGGGCTTCGGCTCGACGACGCCGGCTGCGACGCCGCGCTCGCCACGGTTTTTTTGGTGCCGGCCCGGTCTCGGGCCGAGGGGGTGGCGGCGCTGGCCCGGATCCCCGCGCTGGCCCAGATTCCGGCGGTGGCCGAGGCCGGCGCGGACCTGGGCCGGCTGGCAGTCGAGCTCGGTCGGCTCTACCCCGACCCGGCGGGTCGCGGACTGTGGCGGGCGCCGACGCCGGACCGGCTGCCGGACACCCACCTGCTCCGGGCACTGGGGGACGCGCCCAGCGACGCCGACGCCGTCGATCTCGTCTGTACGGCGACCGAGGGCACCGACGCCGACGACGCGGCCGACGTCGTCGCCACTCTCACCCGCGCCGCGACCACCCCGCGGGCTGGGCTGCGCTATCCAGCCGGGCTGCGACGGCTGCGTACGGCGACCGGCCGGCTGGTCACCGGCCGGGCCGGCGGGTACCTGAGCGGGGCGATCCTGCTCGACCCGGAGACCCACGAGGCGGCCATCCTCGCCGCGCTGGAGTCCCTGCCCCGGGTGGAGACCGACGCCGTAGACGCCGTGCTGCGGCGGTCGGGGTTCGCCACCACCCGCACCCGGATCGCGGTCGCCCGTCTCCGCACGGCTGCGCCAGCTCTGGCAGGGCAGCCCGCCGTCCGACGACGACGGCTGGTCCCGCTACGCCGCCGACATCCTCCTCCACGGCAACCGCCTCGGTGAGGACGGCCGCCGGGCCGACGCCTTGGGTCGGACCACCGAAGCGGTGGAGGCGTACCGGCGGCTGGCGCAGGCCAACCCGGCCGCGTACCAGCCCGACCTGGCCAGGTCACTGAACAACCTCTCGATCCGGCTGGGTGAGCTGGGACGGCGGGAGGAAGGCCTGGCCGCGGTCGAGGAAGCGGTGGAGGCGTACCGGCGGCTGGCCGAGACCAACCCGGCCGCGTACCAGCCCGACCTGGCCAGGTCGCTGTGGGCGGTCGGTTGGGTCTGCGTCGGTCAGCGGTCCCTGCTTGTCCGAGGGTTGCCCGCGGTGGAGGAGGCGGTCGCCATCCTCACGCCGTTGGCCGAGCGCCTGCCAGCCGCCCACGCCAGCCGCCTGGCCGCGATGCGGGCGACGATGGCCGACCTGCTTGACCAGTTGGGGCGCACCGAGGAGGCAGCGCGGATTCGGCGCCAGCCGACGTAGCTGGGCACGCCTGATCGTTGGCGACCTTGTACGGCCCGGGTGGGAGAGGTCTCCGACGATCATGAGGGGCACGTCAGATGTCGAGGTCGACCCAGACCGGGTCGCGACACCGGGCGGCTGGACCACACGGTCGCGACCCGGCTCATGGCCGAGATCACCCGGGACGTCTACCGTCCGCCAAGCTGAGCCCGCACGCAATGGCTCCAGTGGCTGGGAGCCCCTCAGAGACTCGCGAGTGCTCTGGCGACCAGATGGCGGGCGTCGTAGCCATGGAGAGCCTCTTGTCGGAGCTGGTCGAACATTGCCGCGTAGAGCCTGACCTCCCGCGGGCGGGTCACCTTGATCGCGGCGGTGGGAGTTTCCAGGGCTACGGCGTTGCTGTCGAAGATCCAGAATCCGATGGTGACGATAGCGTGCCGCTGGACCTCGGCCGGAATGACGCCGACGGAGACGAACGGCAGCCGCATGAGCGCCAGCAGGTGGGTGAGCTGGTCGGCGAGGAGACCCGCAGTGACTGGCAGGCCGGCTGAGACGATGATGATCCTGGTGCTCACAGAACAGTTCGACCCGACCGCCGACCGGGTCATCGACATCCTCAACGACCGTGGTGTGCCGGTCTTCCGCACCGACACCGCCGAGTTCCCCCAACGCCTCGCACTGACCGCGTCGCTGACCGGGAACGGGCGGTGGACGGGACCACTGGCCACCGCGCACCGGGACGTCGACCTAGCCGACATCGGCTCGGTCTGGTATCGGCGTCCCACCACCTTCGACCTGCCCGCCGGGTTGTCGGAGCCGGAAGCCCGGGTAGCCGCCGCTGAGGCCCGGCTCGGCCTGTGCGGGTGCTGGGCTCACTGGCCGCGCTGTGGGTCAACCCACCCCGGTGCAGAGGCCGACGCCGCCTACAAACCCGCGCAGCTCGCGGTTGCCGCCCGCTGCGGGCTGACAGTGCCAGCCACCCTGGTCACCAACGACCCGGATGCGGTGCGGCTGTTCGCCAAGCGCCTCGGGCTAACCGCCACCAGCGCCGCCCAACACGTCTGGTTCGGCGACCCCGACAGCGCCCTCCGCTGGCCGGCTGACCGGCTGACCGGCTGACCGGCTGACCCAGCCTGCGCCGGGCCGCCGGCTCAGGCGGTACGGCGGAGGCGGTACCGAGCGAGGGCGACGGCCAGCCCGAGCAGGACCGGGACCGCGATCACGACCGGCAGCGCGCCGCCGGCGTTCAGCGTCTGCCGCCCGGCTACCGTGACGTGCACCGGCGGGCTCACCACCAGCGGACCGCTCCCCGCCGCGGCGCCGACCGGCAGCAGGACGACGTAGACGTCGAAGCTGCCAACGTTGACCGCCTGCAGCTCCCACTCCCGCGACGTGCCGCCACCGGGGCCGAGCGGCGCCACGTCGAGGGTGCGGCTGGACGACCAGTCCTCCGGGTCGACGTACACGTCGCTGGTCAGGCTCGCGACGTTGAGGTGGGCGATCAGCCGGTCGGTCGGCGCTCCGCCCACGTTGGTGAGCTGGGCGCGGACGGTGAACCGGTCGCCCAGGACGGCGTTGACCCGGCTCGGGTCAACGGTCACCGCGACCGGGCCGTCCGAACGTCCGGCCGGTGAACCCGCCGCGGCCGGACGAGCCGCGGCGGCGGGGACGGCCAGCGCCACCAACATCGCGGCGGCCACGAACGATGGTCTCATCTCCCGTTCCCCCCTGCCCGCAGCCGGACGATCCGGGAGCTGGCGACTAGCAGCGCACCACCGGCGAGCACGGCGGTGACCAGCGGCGAGACGAGGTAGGACAGGTCCCGCGTCCAGCCGTGCCCGTGCACCAGCAGCGCCGTGTTGTACTGCATCGCCGCCCCGACCGGGTTGAGCCGACCGAGGAGGTTGCCGAACCAGCCCTGCGGCAGGCCGCCGGGTAGCTGGGTCGGCGCGAAGAGCGCGAAGAGCAGGAAGAGGCTGACCGAGAGGCTGACCTTGTTCGAGTTCGACAGGGCGCTGATGAGCAGGCCGAGCGCGGCCAACGCGACGGCGAGCAGGGTGCCGACGAGCAGCCCGAGCAGGAGCGCCTGCCCCGCGATCGACACGCCGCGGCCGAGCACCCACAGGTAGGGCACGCTCACGCAGTAGGTGGCGAGCCACAGCGACAGCGCGGCGACCAGCTTCCCGACCAGGATGGCGCGGCGAGCGACGGGGGTGAGCAGCAGGTTCTCCAGCGTGCCGCGCTCCCGCTCCCCGCTGATCGCGTCCGCGCTGACGACGAGCGTCATCAGGACGCCGACCGCCACCGCGATCTGCAGGGTGAGGTTCACCGCCTCCCGCCGTTCCAGGAAGTTCAGCGCCTGGTTGGTCGCGGCAAGGTAGGTGACCACGCTCAGCAGCAGGCTGAAGGCGAACAGCAGCACCGGGCCCCGGCCGCCCACCCACAGGTCGCGGTACTCCTGCCCGGCGACCACCCGCCAACCCGCGCCGCGGCGGCGGGTGGGTGGTGTCTCGGTGTCCGCGGCGCGAGCCCGGCTGATGTCCACGGTCATCGCGCACCGCCCCCGGTCATCGTCAGGAACGCGTCGGTGAGCCGCGCGCCGTCGGCCTCGAAGGAGAGCACCGGTATGCCGGCGTCCAGCACCGCGCGCAGCGCGGCGTTCGTGCCGGCGTCTCCGGCCAGGCTGAGGCGCAGCACGTCGGGCCGGTCGTCCGCCTCCAGGGTCAGGCCGGCGACCCCGGCGAGCGCCTCCCTGGCCCGGTCGACCAGGGCGACCGGCACCCGCAGCCGCGCGGTCCGCCGGGTGGCCGCCGCCCGGGTCACCTCGGCCACCGTGCCGGAGGCGAGGACCCGCCCCCGGTCGAGGATGACCACGCTGGTACAGACCTCCTCGACCTCGGGCAGCAGGTGGGTGCTGAGCACGACGGTCGCGTTACTGCGCCGGGCGATCGTGCGCACGATGCTCAACACCTGGCGCTGGCCGGCCGGGTCGAGGCCGAGCGTCGGCTCGTCCAGGAACACGACGGCCGGCTCGTTCACCAGCGCGCGGGCGATGCCGAGCCGCTGCCGCATTCCCCGGCTGTAGGTGGCGATCCGGGACCCGGCCCGCTCCGCCAGCCCGACCTCCGCCAGGAGCCGCTCGGCGACCCGTACGGCGTCCGGCCGGGCCAGGCCGAACAGCCGCGCGTAGTAGCGCAGGTACTCCGCGCCGGTCTGGTGCCCGGGGTAGCCGGCGCTCTCGGGCAGCACCCCGATCCGCCGCCGGATCTCGGTCGGCTGGTCGGACCCGACGCCGGCCACCGAGAACTCCCCGCTGGTGGGCACGAGCATGGTGGTGAGCAGCCGGATGGTCGTCGTCTTGCCGGCGCCGTTGGGACCGAGCAGCCCCACCACCTCGCCCGGCTCGGCGGTGAAGCTCACCTCCGCCACGGCCGTACGGGTGCCGAACCGCTTGGTGAGCCACCGTGCCTCAAGCGTCACACTGGTCATCGCATCCCCTCAACGCCATCGTCGAGCTTAGCCCCCGGCAGGCACGAGGTCTCATGGGAACGGGTTGCGAGTCCACGTGCCCGGGTCGGACCAGGTGGTCAGGCGCATGCCTTCCGCAACCCGGAGCAGCTCCCGTTTCGGGATCGTCGTACCACTCGGCCCACCCTCGATGGTGACGACACACTGCCCAAAGTCGACGATGAGCTGGAGCTCGTCCGGCTCGTACCAGGCCGGCCGGCCGGCGACCGTCAAGTCGGGCGTGCCCTGGGCGGAGAGCCGGTCCCGGTCCCAGGGTCCGATCACCAGGATCGACAGCCCGGAGCCCGCACCGTGGGTGCCGTCGGAACCTGCGAGCTGAAGGCGTGACAAGCCCTCCCCCTTGACACTGGGGACGATCTGGTGAGCCTCCCGGAGGTGCAGCCCGTCCGGCACGTAGCTCAGGCCGTAGGGAAAGCGGATCGCGCCGGTAGGACCGAACCGCACCTGCCCGGCCAGGTACAGCAGATCGGAATGGCTGGTGGAGATCGTCGCACCCTCCAGCAGCGCCCAGGCCCGCGGCTGGTACTCCCAGACGACTCCGATCTTGCCATCCCGATGCGCGAGGAGGTGGCCGCGACGACCGTTCACGGCAGTCGGCTGGCCTGTCCGCCGGGCCGCGGGCGAGTAGTCGCCGGGATCGTGGACCGTCAGGGTGGCGACCCCGAGCGGGTAGCCGACCCGGGAGACGATCGCGCCCTGCCTGCGGGGTTGCCACCAGTACTCCACGCTGTACCCGGAGGGTCGCAGCGAGTGACGCAGCGGTGCTACTGGCGCCGCATCCGCCGAGTATGCGACGCCGGACGGCGTGGCGGGGCCCAGCACAGGGATCGGGCTCGCGGCCGGCACCGGGCTCGGACGGGCCACGTGCCTCCAGACCACCGGGGCGGACACCACCGACGCGGTCAGCGCCGATGCGAGGGCCACCGTCGTGACCGCGCGCCTGCGCCGGCGACCCGACGGTTGCGCCAGCGCCGCCGGGATCTCCTCCGGCAGGGAGTCGACCTGGTCCGGCAGCGAGTCGAGGATGCTCCGCCAGCGCTGCTCCAGGCCGGGGTTGTGCTCCACGGCGGCCTGGTACCAGCCCGACTCGGCGAGCTGCCGATGGTAGTCGCCGACAGCCTCGAGGAGCCGGGCGAGGTGGGCCGGCTCCGCACCGCCGGCCGAAGACACGGCCAGCTCGGCCGGTCTCAGCCCGTCGAGCTCAATGCGGTAGGCGCCCTCTCCCCCGACCAGGTCGGCGAGCGGGCTCCGGCTGGTGACCAGCACGAGCGAGCCCACCGAGCCCACCGAGCCCGGCAGCAGCGGCCGGACCTGCGCGGCCGAGACGGCGTCGTCGAGCAGGACCAGCACCCGCCGGCCGGCCAGCAGCGACCGGTACATCCCGGCCGCCACGTCGACGTTGTCCGGGACGGCCGCGGGGCTCACGCCGAGACCGTTCAGCAGCCGCGCGAGGGCGTCCACCGGCCGGACCGGTGCGCCTCCGACGGAGCCACGCAGGTCGACGTACAGGTGCCCGTCGCGGAACCGGTCGGCGACCTGGTGCGCCCAGTGCACCCCGAGTGTGGTCTTCCCGACCCCGGCCGCACCGGTGATCACGACGATCGGCACCGTGTTCGGGGCGCCGTCAGCGGGCAGCAGCCCGGTGAGCTCGGCCAACCGCATGGTGCGTCCGATGAAGAACCTGACGTCGGGTGGCAGCTGGGCAGGAACGACCCGGGCCGGCAGGGCGCCGGACGTCGGGCTGTCCAGGACCGGGCTGTCCAGGACCGGGCGGGGCAGCTCCAGCGCGGGATCGGCCCGGAGAATGGCGTTCTCAAGGTGCTGGAGTCGCGGCTCGGGGTCGAGGCCGAGCTCCTCCACCAGCCGGCGTCGCGTCATTCGGTACACGCTCAACGCCTCCGGGGCACGGCCAGCCCGGTACAGCGCGAGCATGAGCTGGGCGAGCAGGTGCTGGCGGAACGGGTGCTGCTCGATCAGCTCGGTCAGCTCGCCGATCACCCGATCGTGCCGGCCGAGCCGTAACTCCGCGTCCAGGCACTCCTCCGCGGCCACCAGCCGCGTCTCCTCCAGGTCCAGGCACAGGCGCTGGGCCATCTCCGGCGCCGCCACGTCGGCCAGTGGCGGCCCGCGCCACATGCCGAGCGCGCGCCGGAACTGGGTCACCTTCGTACCGTCGTCGGTGTCGGCCCGGGCCTGGGTGACGAGAGCGCGGAAGAGGTGGGCGTCGACGCACATCGGGTCCGCCCGCAGGACGTACGCCGTCCCGTGCGTCACGATCTCCACTCCATCACGGTCCACCCGAGCCTGGTCCAGCGCGGCGCGCAGCCGCGAGATGCGGACGTGAACAGCGTGGATGGCGGTCTGTGGCGGAGCGGCCGGCCAGGTCAGATCTATCACCTGGCTGATCGGCACGAGCTCGTTCACCTTCAGGGCGAGAACGGCGAAGATGAACCGCTGCTGACGCGGCCCGAGATCGAGCTGCCGCTCCTCTACCCAGGCCTCCACCGCCCCCAACAACCGAAGCTCCACTGCACCCCCCGGGATCCCCATGCTCCCGTTCTACCTTCCTACACCAGCCGGCGTGCTCGGAGACCGGCCGGACGGACGGTTGTCTCAGGTCACTTCGGAGCACGCGTGTTGCCTGATCGGGCAGTCCTCGGGTGGGGCACGGGCGCCGCCGCCAGGTGGTGAGCGCACGGTGAGCGGACGGTGAGCGAGCGCTGAGCCCGGCGGGCAACCATGGCCAACGGCGATCAAGCCGACGGTTGACCAAGTTGACCAAGCCGAGAGGTCTCCAGCCATGATGCGGTGGGTCGTTGGGTCGAGCCTAAAGTTCCGACGTCTGGTGCTCGCCGTCGCGGTGGTCCTGGTGGGCATGGGCGTGGTCCAGGTGCGCGCTGCCCAGGTGGAGGCTTTCCCGGACTTCGGCCCGACCCGGGTCGAGGTGCAGACCGAGGCGCTCGGGCTCTCGGCCGAGGAGGTCGAGAACCTGATCACCAACCCGATGGAGCAGGAGTTCTTCAACGGGATGCCCTGGCTGCACCAGATCCGCTCCGACTCGCTGCCCGGCCTGTCCCGGCTCGACCTGGTCTTCGAGCCCGGCACCGACCCGACCCGGGCACGGCAGGTGGTCCAGGAACGCCTCACGATGGTGCGCGCCCTGCCCGCCGTGTCGAAGTCGCCGGCCGTGATCCAGCCCACCTCCACGACGAGCCGGCTCATGATGATCGGGCTGTCCTCGTCCGACGTGTCGTTGATCGACCTGTCGGTGCTCGCCCGGTGGAAGCTCAGGCAACGGCTGATCGCCGTTCCCGGGGTCGCCAACGTGTCCATCTGGGGGATGCGGGACCGGCAGTTGCAGGTGCTGGTCGACCCGGACCGGCTGCGGAAGCACCACGTCCCGCTGGACGCGGTCGTGCGCTCAGCTGGAAACGCGATGTGGTCCTCCCCGCTGACCTTCGTCGAGGCGTCGACCCCTGGCACCGGCGGGTTCATCGACAACGCCAACCAGCGGATCGAGATCCAGCACATCCAGCCGATCAGGACGGCGAAGGACCTGGCCCAGGTCGCCATCGACGGTGCCGAGAGCTCGTCCCTGCGGCTCAGCGACGTCGCGGACGTTGTCGAGGACCACCAGCTCCTCATCGGCGACTCGGTCACCAAGGACAACCGCGGCCTGCTGCTCGTGGTGGAGCGGTTCCCCGGCACCAGTGTCACGGACGTCACCCGCGAGGTGGAGAAGGCGCTCGACGGGCTGCGGCCCGGACTGGCCGGCATCTCGATCGACACCACCCTCTACCGGCCGGCGACCTTCCTCGAGTCCGCCCGGAACAACCTCGCCTGGACGCTGGCCATCGGCGCCCTGCTGCTGCTCCTCGTGCTCGGCGCGCTGATGTTCAGCTGGCGGGCCGCGCTGGTCAGCCTGGTGGCCATCTCGGCGTCCCTCGCGCTGGCGCTGCTCGTGCTGTCCCTGTTCGGGGCCAGGCTGAACATGATGATCCTGGCGGGGCTGGCGATGGCCGTCGCCATCGTCGTCGATGACGCCGTGGGCGACGTGGAGCATCTCCGGCGACGGCTCCGGGAGCGCCGCGGGGAGGATGCGGGCGCCGGCTCCGCCGCGGACTCCAAGGCCGGTGCGATCCTCGCGGCCGTCCTCGACGTACGCGGCCCGCTCTTCGTCGCGACGGTGATCGTCGTGGTGTCCGTGCTGCCTGCCCTGGCGCTCGGCGAGGTGTCCGGCGCGTTCCTCCGGCCGCTCGCGCTCGGCTACGTGCTCGCGGTCCTGGCCTCGATGGTGGTCGCGCTGACCCTCACCCCGGCGCTGGCCATGCTGCTGTTCTCCGAGTCGTCGCTGCGCCGCGAGTCGTCGCTGGCCCGCCGGCTTGAACGGGGCTACGCGGCGCAGCTCGGCCGGCTCGCACGCCGACCGGTCCGGGCCTACGCGGTCGCCGGCCTGGTGCTGGTGGCCAGCCTCGTGGCGCTGCCCCAGATCGGCGGGCAGCACCTGACCCCCGCCCTGCAGGACCGCGACCTGTTGGTGCGCCTGGACGCGGCGCCCGGCACCTCCCTCACCGAGATGGACCGGCTGATGGCCACGGCGACCCGCGAGCTGCGCGCCCTGCCTGGGGTCCGGACGGTCGGTGCCCACGTCGGCCGCGCCTCCCTGTCGGACCAGGTGGTCGCCGTCAACTCCAGCGAGCTTTGGGTCAGCCTTGACCCGGCCGCCAACTACGCCGCCACGACGGCCGCCATCCGGGACGCGATCGGCGGCTATCCCGGGCTGCGCACCGAGGTGATGACCTACCCGGCGCAGCGGGTCCAGGAGGTGGACCGCAGCTCCGACGCCCCGCTCGTCGTCCGGATCTACGGCCGGGACTACGACGTCATGCGCGCGAAGGCCGCAGAGGTGGCCACGCTCGTCTCGGGCGTCGCCGGGGTCCGCGAACCGCGGGTGATGCTGCCGGACCTCGAGCCGACCGTCGAGGTCGAGGTGTCCATCACCAAGGCCGCCCGGGTAGGTGTCAAGCCGGGCGACGTCCGGCGGGCCGCCGCGATCATGGTGTCCGGCATCACCGCCGGCAACCTGTACGAGGCGCAGAAGGTGTTCGACGTCGTGGTGTGGGCCACGCCGGAGAAGCGGCACAGCCTCGACAGCATCCGTGGGCTGCTGATCGACACGCCGCACGGCGGTCAGGTGAAGCTGAGCGACGTGGCCGACGTGCGGATCCGGCCGAACCCGGCGAACATCCGGCACGACGCCGTGGCCCGCTACATCGACGTCACCGCCGACGTGCGCGGGCGTGGCCTCGACGACGTGACCCGCGACGTCGAGCGGAGCGTGCGGAACGTCACCTTCCCGGCGGAGCACCACGTCGAGGTGCTCGGCGAGTCTGCCCAGCGGGAGAACACCCAGCAGCGCGCGCTGGGCTACGCGATCGCTGCCCTCGTCGTGCTGTTCTTCCTGCTGCAGGCGTGCTTCGGAAGCTGGCGGCTGGCCACCCTGCACCTCCTCCTGCTGCCCGTGGCGCTGGCCGGTGCGGTGCTGGTCGCGGCCGTCCGCCGGGACGTCATGTCGGTCGTCTCGCTGTTCGGGCTGCTCACCGTGCTGGCGATCACCATCCGCGGCAGCATCCTGCAGACCAGGCACTACCAGCGGCTTGAGCAGCAGGGTGTGACCGCCGGCCCCGACCTGGTGCTGCGCGGGTCGCGGGAGCGGTTCGGCCCGACGGTGACCGCGGCCCTGGCGACGGCGCTGGCCCTGACGCCGTTGCTGCTCGTCGGTGTCGCGTCCGGCCTGGAGGTCCTGCAGCCGCTGGTCGCGATCGTGCTTGGCGGCCTGGTCACCGCGACGCTGGTGAACCTGTTCCTGCTGCCCGCCCTCTACCTGCGCTTCGCGACGACAACCCAGAAGGGGTGACACGATGCCGAACGGCAGTCGACGGATCACCACGCCCATTGCCGCGGGCTTGGTCGCGGTGGGTCTGGCCGCCGGGGGCACCGTCCTCTCCGGCTGCTCGACCCCGGCGAAGGGCACCGCGGCCGAGCCGCCCGCCAAGGTCGCGAGCGTCGCCGGCTCCCAGGTCAAGCAGGTGACCCTCACCCAGCGGGCGACCGAACGGCTCGGCATCCAGACTGTCCCGCTGGGCGAGGCGAACGTCACCCTGCGCAGCGGCGGACCGAGCACGAACCACAAGGTCGTCCCCTACTCCGCGCTGCTCTACGACGTGAGCGGCAGCACCTGGGTCTTCGCCCGCACCGGACCGCTCACCTACGTCCGACAGCCCATCACGGTCGACCACGTCGACGGAGAGCGGGCGGTCCTGGTCGCCGGGCCACCGGCCGGGACGGACGTCGTGACGGTCGGCGCGGCCGTGTTGTACGGCACCGAGCTCGGCGTCGGAAAGTGACGGACTGCGTCGAAAGCGACTGACCTAGGGACGGACTCCGGCCATGATGCGGTGGATCGTTGGAACGAGCCTGAAGCTTCGGTACCTCGTGGTCGTCACGGCCGCGTTGCTGATGTTCTTCGGCGTCGCGCAGCTCCGCGCCATGCCGGTCGACGTCTTCCCCGAGTTCGCCCCGCCCCGGGTCGAGGTGCAGACCCTGTGCCTCGGGCTGTCCGCGGCCGATGTCGAGGGCCTGGTCACCGTTCCGATCGAGGAGTCGCTGAACGGCATCGAGGGGCTGGACGTGATGCGGTCCCGGTCGGTGTCCGACCTGTCCTCGGTCCAGCTGATCTTCAAGCCGGGCACCGACCTGTTCAAGGCCCGGCTGCGGGTGCAGGAACGGGTCCGCACGGCGACCGCCGGCCTGCCAGCCTGGTCCGACCTTCCGTTCATGGTCCAGCCGCTGTCGTCGACCAGCCGGGTCATGAAGATCGGGCTGTCCACGAAGGACAAGTCCAACCAGGCCCTGATCGAGGCGGCGCTGACCGCGTACTGGACGGTGCGGCCGCGGCTGATGCGGGTGCCCGGGGTGGCGAACGTGGCCATCTGGGGCGACAAGTGGTCCGTGCTGCAGGTGCAGGCCGACCCGACCCGAATGGCCAAGCACGGGGTCGCGCTGAACAGCGTGATCGACGCCAGCGCGGACGCCCTCGACGTGGGCGTGCTGCGCTTCTCCAGCGGGCACGAGATCGGCACCGGCGGTTTCTTCGACACACCCAACCAACGGCTCGGAATCCGGCACATCCTGCCCAACATCACTCCCGCCGGGCTGGCGGAGATGCCTGTCGACGTGCCGAAGGGCGCCAAGCCGGTATCGATCGGCGACGTCGCCAACGTCGTACGGGACCACCAGCCGCACCTCAACGGGGACGCGATCATCAACGACGGCGTCGGCATCATGCTGATTGTCGAGAAGCTGCCGTGGGGCAACACGCTGGAGGTCACGAAAGGTGTGGAGGAGGCGCTCGCGGCGATGGCGCCCGGGCTGCCCGGAATACAGGTCGACACCACCATCTTCCGGCCGGCGACGTTCATCCAGACCTCGATCGACAACCTCGGCAAGGCGATGCTCATCGGCTTCCTCCTGGTCACCCTGATCCTGGTCTTCTTCCTTTTCGAATGGCGCGTCGCGCTGATCAGCATCGTGACCATCCCGCTGTCACTGGTGGCGGCCGGGCTCGTGCTCGCCGCGCGCGGGGCCACCATCAACACCATGGTGCTGGCCGGGTTCGTGATAGCCCTCGGTGTGATCGTGGACGATGCCATCATCGATATCGAGAACATCGTGCGCCGGCTGCGCCAGCACCGCCGGGAGGGCAGTACAAAATCGACCGCGCGAATTGTGCTGGACGCCTCGCTTGAGGTCCGTGGACCCATCATCCACGCCACCTTGATCATCGTGATCTCCACCGTGCCGATCCTGCTGCTCGGCGGCCTGACCGGGTCGTTCTTCCGGCCGCTCGCGTTCTCCTACGCGCTGGCGATCCTGGCCTCGATGCTGGTCGCGCTGACGGTCACCCCGGCGCTGGCCCTGATCCTGCTGTCGCGGTCCCAGCTGGAGCGGCGGGAGTCGCCGCTGGTGCGCTGGCTGCAGCGCGGCTACACGGGGCTGCTCGGACGGATTGTCTCGCGCCCCAGCCGGGCATACGTGACCGTCATCGTGGTCGTCCTGGCCGGTGTGGTGGCGCTGCCGCTCCTGGGGCAGTCGCTGTTCCCCAAGTTCAAGGAGCGGGACTTCCTGATGCACTGGGTGAGCCGGCCGGGCACCTCGCACGCGGAGATGGTCCGGATCACCCAGCAGGCCAGCAACGAGCTGCGGGCCATCCCCGGCGTCCGGAACTTCGGCGCGCACATCGGGCAGGGCACGCTGGCGGACGAGCCGGTCGGCATCAACTTCGCGGAGAACTGGATCAGCATCGACCCGTCGGCCGACTACGACAAGACGGTGGCCGCCATCCAGAAGGTGGTCGAGGGCTACCCCGGGCTGCAGCGGGACGTGCAGACCTACCTGAAGGAGCGCACCAAGGAGGTGCTGACCGGCACCAGCGAGGCGGTCGTCGTCCGTATCTCCGGAGACGAGTTCGGAGTCCTGCGGCAGAAGGCCCAGGAGGTGAAGGAGGTGCTCGCCACGATCGACGGCGTCGTAGAGGAGAAGGTTGACCTCCAGGTCGAGATCCCGCAGCTCGAGGTGAAGGTGAACCTCGCCGCCGCCTCGCGCTACGGGATCAAGCCGGGCGACGTGCGCCGGGCCGCCGCGGTGTTCATCGGGAGCGAGGAGGCCGGTGACATCTGGAAGTACGGGAAGAACACCGAGGTGCACGTCTGGAGCACCCCGCAGACCCGTAACAGCATCGACAGCGTGAACAGCCTGCTGCTCGACGCGCCGGACGGCAGGCGGGTAAAGCTGGGCGAGCTCGCCACGGTGCGCATGGTGCCGACCCCGAACGTCGTGCTCCGGGAGAACAACTCACGCCGCATCGACGTCGCGGCGAACGTGTCGGGGCGTGACCTCGGCTCGGTGGCCCGCGATGTCGAGCGCGGCTTGGCGCAGGTCAGCTTCCCCCGCGGCTACCACGCGGAGATACTTGGCGAGTACCAGGAGCGGCAGGCCGCCCAGCAGCGCCTGCTCATCTTCTCCATTGGCGCGCTGGTCGGAATCCTGCTGCTGCTGCAGCAGGCGTTCGGAAGCTGGCGGCTGGCATTTCTCGCCATTCTCACCCTGCCCATGGCCCTGGTGGGCGGGATCCTGGCGGCGACCCTGGGCGGCGGCGTCCTCTCGCTCGGCTCACTGGTCGGGTTCCTCACCGTGCTGGGGATCGCCGCCCGCAACGGCATCCTGATGATCAACCATTTCCAGCATCTCGAACGGCACGAAGGCGAGGCGTTCGGCCCGGCGCTGGTGCTGCGCGGCGCGAAGGAACGGCTCTCGCCGATCCTGATGACCTCGCTGGCGACCGCGCTCGCCTTGGTCCCGCTGGTGATCGCCGGCACGATCCCCGGCAACGAGATCGAGCACCCGATGGCCGTGGTGATCCTGGGCGGCCTGGTCACCTCGACGCTGCTCAACCTGTTCGTCGTACCGTCGCTCTACCTGCGCTACGCCGGCCGCCGCCGGCAGCGCACCGCCGCCCCCGCGCCAGCGTGATCGCTGGCCCGGGCGGCGGAGAGCTGCGCTGTACGGTTGGTCAGGGGTTGAGATAGAGATCAGAGGTCGAGGTCGACCCAGACAGGGTCGTGGTCGCTGCCGTCGCCGGTGAGGTGGGCGCGGCGGCCGATGCCAGCTCCGGTGAGCCGGCCGGCGAGGGTGGGCGCGAGCCAGATCTGGTCGAGCAGCTCGTAGTCGGCGGGCTTGCCGGACATCTTGAACCGGTCGCTCCACGGCCGGTCCGGCGGGGCCGGCGAGTCGAGCGGCGCCGGCCGGTCCGGTACTGCGGCGGCCAGGCCGTCGACGAGGTTGAGCGTGGTGTCCGTGGTCAGCGGGGCCAGGGTCGCGGCGCCGGGCGCGTCGTTCATGTCCCCGCACAGCAGGTACCGGTCACGCGGGCGGGTCTGCCCGGCGATGATCCGCGCGGCGACCTCAGCCTGGTGCTGGCGCCGCATGTCGTTGTCCCGCGCACATTCGACCGGGTCCTCGCGGAAGTCGCAGAACTTCGACTTCAGGTGCGTGACGAAGAGCGTCACCAGCCGGCTGGACCGGTCCTCGGACAGGATCTCGACCTGCAGCAGGTCCCGGCTGAACACCGGGTCGGCGTCCGCGGGATGGTGGACGGCGTGCCGCCACGAGGTGACCCCGCCGACCGGCAGCCGCGACAGGAGCCCGACGTCGATGAGCCGCGGGTCGTTGCCCTCGACCAGCACCACGTGCCGGTAGCCCAGCTCCTTCAGCTCACCCGCCGCGAACGCGGACAGGGTGGTGATGTCCTCGACCTCCTGCACGGCCAGGACGTCGGCGTTCATCCCGGCGATCCGCTCGGCGATCCGGCGGCGTTCTGCCTCGGGCTTGCCCTTGACCAGCCGGCCCTTGAAGGTCCGGAACCTGGCCCGGTCCGGGGCAGCCGGGTCCAGCGTGGTCACGATCTCGACCGGTGCCGGCCCGCCGTTCGGCCCGGAGGCTGGCAGGCGGTCGACCTCGGCGGTGAAGTCGTAGCGGGAGAACAGGTTGTTCAGGTTGAACGACGCGATCCTCATTACGCCCCCCCAGCGCCATCCCCAGCGTCGGATATCCCCTCAACGGTAGGTACCCCTGGCGCGCGCCGAGCGGCTGCCTGCCCAGGTCTGCCCCAACAGGCACCCGGCCGGCGCCGCGGCCGGGCGTCAACCAGGTCAGCCCTCGACGACGTCGACAGGGGCAGCCAGGTACTCGGCGTCGGTGACGTGGGCGCCCCACTCCGCGGCGTTCCCGTTGTCGTCGGCCTCCTGCATGCCGAGATGGGTCATGAAATGGTGCGGCGCCGCGCCGTGCCAGTGCCACTCGCCGGGCAGGGTGACGACGGTGTCCCCGGCCCGGACCTCGACGACCGGGCCACTGCGGTGCTGGACCCGCCCGACGCCCTCGGTGATGTGCAGGATCTGGCCGTAGGCGTGCTGGTGCCAGGCCGTGCGGGCGCTCGGCGTGAAGTGCACGCTGTTGGCGACCAGCCGGGACGGCGCGGAGGCCACCGCGATCCGGTCGATCCAGGCCGTGCCGGTGAACCACTCGGCCGGACCCAGCGCGGACTCAGGTCGGGTGCGGATGACGTGCATCGGGGTCTCCTCCGTGGTCGAGATCGTGGACGAGGGTGCGTGCCCTGGTTCCCGCTTGGTTGCGGCCCGGGTGCACGGCGGGACCGCGAGGGTCAGCCGGGCGGCCCGGGCGGCCCGGCTGTGACGCGGGCCAGGAGCAGGGTGATGTCGTCCTGGCCGTTCTCGTGCCGGAGCGCCTGGATGACGGCGTCGCAGGTGGCCTGGAGGCAGCCGCCGGACTGGGCAAGGACGGCTCGGAACGCGGCGATGCCGGCGTCGATGTCGCGGGTCCGGCTCTCCAGCAGCCCGTCGGTGCATAACGCCAGGATGCTGCCGGGTGGGAGCACCAGCTCGATGGCCTGGAACGTCGCGCTGTCCAGGCCAAGCGGCAGGCCGGCTGGCAGGTTGGGCACCTCAGTCGTGCCGTCGGCATACGCGATGACCGGCGGGATGTGACCGGCGCGGGCGATGGCGCAGGCCCCGCTGGCGGGGTCGAAGGTGGCGTAGATGCAGGTGGCGAACTGGGCCGCGTCGAGGTGCTGGGCCATCTGGTTCAGCCGGGTCAGCACGTCGGCGGGCGGGAGGTTGAGGCTGGCGAAGGCCCGCGCGGCGGTGCGGAGCTGCCCCATGCCGGCGGCGGCCAGGATGCCGTGGCCCATGACGTCGCCGACGATGAACGCGACCCGCCCAGCGGTGAGCGGGATGACGTCGTACCAGTCGCCGCCGACGATGTTCTGGTCGGCGCCGATCGGCAGGTAGCGGTGGGCAACCTCCAGGCCGGGCGGGACCGTGAGGTTCTTGGGGAGCAGACTGCCCTGCAGGGCCAGCGCGGTGCGCCGCTCGCGGGCGTACAGCCGCGCGTTGTCGATGCAGACGGCGGCCCGGGCGGCAAGGTCCTCCGCCACGGTGACATCGTGCCGGCCGAACGCCAGGGCGGTCCGCCACCGGCTGAACACGACGAAGCCAAGCGCCGTGCCACGCGCCTTGAGCGGCACCGCCAGGTAGGTGGCCGGCCTGAGCAGCCTGGAGACGAGGTCCTCGGTGAGGGGCCGGTGCCGTATCCAGTCCTTGGTGGGAGGGTCCAGGTGGCCGAACAGGACCGGCGATCCGGTGGTCATGCACTGGATGTACGGCGTGGCGGGCGAGTAGACGATGACCTCGTCGACAGGGAACGCGGTGGCCCACTCGGCCGGATCAGCGTCGGTCAGGCCGGTGGCAAGCCGCCGCATCTCGACCGGCCCATCGGGCACTCCGCCCCAGGGCAGCTCGTCAGCGAGCAGTCGTTCGAGGACGTAGACGCCGGCGGCGTCGCAGAACCTGGGCATCGCGACGGCGACGATCTCCTCGCCGGTGCGGGCCAGGTCAAGGGTGGAGCCGATGCTCCGGCTCGCCTCGTTCAGCAGCGTCGGTCCGTCCCACCCGCCGCGCCCGTCGTCGGTGTCGAACGGCGGCAGGGGGTGGAGGCTGGTGACAGCCCAGACCTCCTGGCCCGCGCCCGTGACCGGCTCCCACCGGGACTCGACCATCGGCCCGCGGCCAGACCCGGACATGACGGTAAGGACGCCGGTCCAGACCTGGCCGGTGGCGACCCGGGCGAGCGCCTCGGTCACCGCGGCACCGCCCACGGAGTCGGTCAACAGGTCGCGGACGTCACGACCCACGGCGTCGGCCGCGCGCAGGCCGTACAGCCTCTCCGCCCCTGGCCCACACATGACGACTCGCCCGGCCAGGTCAGCTACCAACATGGCCGGGCCATGGGACGCTCCCCCAGGCACTCGGCCCACCTGCGACTCCCCGCGCCGACGATCGTGAGAACGCTACCATTTGCCAGGCGAGCTCACTCATGCGCGTTGGTATCCTCCCAACGGCGCAGCGTACGGGACAATGCGGGAGGATACGTTATGACGAATCCAGGCTGGTCCCCGGCCGGAGTCGACCCAGACCGGGCGACCGCGGCCCGTGTGTATGACGCACTGCTCGGCGGCACCCACAACTTCGCCGTCGACCGGGACGTGGCGCGCGCACTGGAGGCCATCAACCCGCACGTCCGTGAGCTCGCGCGCGCCAACCGAGCATTTTTGGGCCGCGCCGTGCGATTCCTCATCGACACGGGGATTAGGCAGTTTGTCGACATCGGCTCCGGAATTCCCACCGCGGGCAACGTTCACGAGGTCGCCCAGCGGCTGGCGCCCGACGCCCGGGTTGTCTACGTCGACAACGACCCGGTCGCGATCGGGCACGGCAAGGCGATCCTGGCTGGCAACGACCAGGCGGCCGCCATCCAGGCCGACCTTCGCCAGCCGGAGGAGATCCTCCGTCATCCCGACCTGCGCGGGCTGCTCGATCTGACCCAGCCAGTCGCGATCCTGCTCGTCGCGATCCTGCACTTCGTCCCGGACGACGACGACCCCGCAGGCATCGTGGCGCGGCTGCGCGACACCGTGGCACCAGGCAGCTACCTGACCCTGTGCCACGGGACCAACGACGACCGACCGGTGCAGAGCGCCGCAATGACCAAGCTCTACGACCGCGTCAGCGCCTCCGCGTGGCCCCGCCACCGGGCGGAGATCCTACGGTTGTTCGACGGTTTCGAGCTGATCGAGCCGGGCCTTGTCTACATCCCGCAATGGCGGCCCGACTCCCCCGACGACCTACCCGAGCACCC
Organism: Mycobacteriales bacterium; assembly: GCA_035476575.1. Taxonomy (GTDB): domain Bacteria; phylum Actinomycetota; class Actinomycetes; order Mycobacteriales; family JACQDL01; genus DATILL01. The sequence continues at coordinate 23,626 of DATILL010000087.1, read as the reverse complement.
GGAGAACTACATGGCGCTCGTCGGGGTCGGCCGCAAACTCTAAAGTGCCAGTCCCAAACCGCCGAGACGGTGGGCCGCGTTGGTCCGATCGGTGCTGGCGGCGGAGCCGCTGGCCGATGACGTCTACCCCTTAAACGACCCCTTGTTCGGGCCGGTTACTGCCGGGGGTGTCGGCGTGTTCGCGCGGGTCAGGCTCTAGTGGGAGGCGTGGGCTGATCGTGCGTACAGTCGCGGGGTGCGGGGTTTGGAGTCGGTGTCGACGTGGCGGCAGCCGCTGCTGTGCGCACGCGACCCGTTGACGGGCGAGGACCACCGGGACAAGACCTTCTACGGGTCGCCCGACGCCGTGCTGATCGTCGACCCGGAGGCTTATGCAGAACTCCTTTCAGTACAAGATCATCAACTGTATACTTGCAGGTCAGCGGACTGCGCTGTCAGGTCCGGGTGGAGTTCTGCATAAGCCTCCCGGTCTTCGCGTTCCGCCCCGAGTACAACGACCTGTGGGACTACCGGACCTGGCTGGAGGTGGACCGGAGCTCGCCCTGGCCCGCGGCATCGCCCGGGATACGGGCATGGAGTGCCCGCGGGAGGCCACTCGCCTGCATCGCGACCGCTACCACGCCGCCGAACTGATCTATCTCACCGAGGTCAACCCCAGGTTCCTCGCGGACCTCATCATCGACAACCGGGACTTCGCCAACCCCCGGATCCTCAACCACAGCGCCGGCCCCCACCGACGCTCACCGCGCCGCCGCTCGGGAGCGTCCTAGGCGGACAACTCGACGCCGGCCACCTGGCTGAACATCTCGTGCAGGGGCTCAGTCACCTCGCCGGCAGTCGGCGGCACCGGATATCCGCCAGGCGGACCGAAGGCGCCAGACGTGCGCGTCGGCGCGGGTTCGGATGTTGCGCACGAACCTTTGGGGGTGGAAATGCGTGGACCGGGCGGTCCGGAGCAGGCCGGTTCGGACCGGGCTAGGGCCGGTCAGCGAGCCAGCCCGTACAGGGACTCGACGGTGTGCCGGGCCCACCGCATCCGGGGCCCGGCCGTCTCCGGATGGTCGCCGAAGGCCTGGGCCAGCGCGGCGGCGCAGCCCCGGGTGCCGCCGTGCGCGCGCACGCTGGCACGGATCGCCGCGTCGGCCGCGGCGCGGTCCAGGTGGTCGGCACGGCAGACCGGGGAGACGGCGAGGGCCTCGGCGCGGGCCACCGTCAGGGACAGGGAGGGCGTGACCGAGAGGGTCAGGGCCGATCCGGACATGGGGCTCATCTCCCAACTGCGGTGAGTGAGGAACCTGCGTCCTCGATTCCACGCCGGCCTGGGTGCGGGCCCAGGTCCAGGCCGGTTGCGGCCAGGCTGCACGGGTGCGCCGTCAGGTCCACGACCCGAGCCGCTCCGGCCTCCTGGAACTACGACTTCCCGACGCTGTGGTTACTGGTGTCGACCCAGATCGTTCCGGCGTCGGTCGTCCGCTGGTACTTCGTGCCATTTGCGCTTACGGCGGTGTCCGTAAACGCCTTCGGGGTCAGGTCGGGCCGGGAACGGTAGTCGGCGGTGGGGTTCGACCCGTTGTAGCTGGGTTCGCCCCAGCCGATGGCCTCGTGCCCATAGAGCAGGGCGGAGTACCAGGCGTACCGGAATGCGGCAGCGTCGTAGCCAAGTCCGGTCGAGGTCGTCGACAGGACCCGGAACTGGTGCTTGTCCTGGTAGGTCCGCACCTTCTCGGCCTTGTTGTGCCACTCGGTGGCGTCCTGGTACCTGCTGACCTTCTCTTTCTCGTGGTACTGGAACTGGTAGCTCTCCGAGAAGTAGAAGTCCGATGGTCGAGGTGTACGTCGCCCAAGGCGCCGTCGAAGACATCGTCGGGGTTCCAGGCGTTAGCGACCACGGTCAGGCCGGCGGTGTGTACGGCGTCCACCGCGAGGTTCTGCCGCTGTCGGGTGTTGCCGAACTCGAAGCCAAAGGTGTCGAAGAAGATTCCGTCCACGCCCATCCATTTCCAGGCGGCCACCCGGGCGCGGATCTGGTCCATCGTGTACCGCGGCAGGCCGGGGCCGGCCGGGCCAAGCGGGACATAGCCGAAGAACTGGGTCATGCCCTGGCTAAGATCGTGGGTCTTGGCGACGATGCTGGCCGTCTTGTCGTGGTCGCCACCCGGCTTCTCCAGCCCAGCACCGAGGACGACGTACCCGTAGTAGGCGAACTGGCCGGCCGCCTTGCCCACGTCGCCCGCCGCGTTGTTGATCAGGCTCGGGTAGTTGTAGTAGACGAGCAGCGTGCGCGGCCGCGGGCGTTCGTACCCGGCGAGCTGGGTAAACGTCTCCCACGGCCCGACGGAGCCCCGGTTGGCGTAGAGCAGGCCGCCCTTGTCGTAGTCGGCGCAGACGTACTGGCCGTCCGACGCTCGCAGGTTGAGCTGGCCGGCCACGGGGCTGCCGCTGCCGAAAGTCTCCCAGCCGAACGCGGACTGCCGGTTGGCCAAGATCTGGTTCTTGATGTTCTGGTCGGCGCACACGTAGCGCGGGTCGCGCCGGTTGTCGACCCACAGGTGGACGGAGGTCGCCCCGGCCGGCTCGACCGCGAACGTCTGCTGGTCACGCAGCTCGTCGGAGTTGGCCACAACCCGGGCGCCGCCGCGCTCCGCCCGGACCCGCTGCCCGCCGTAGGTGGCCAGCGACACGGTGCCGTCGGCGTTGTCGGTGACGGTGAAGGTCTCCCAGGTGGAGCCCTCCGTCCGGATGGCGTCGATCACGTCGCCGGCACCACCCTGCGCCGACACGTACCGCCCGTTGGGGGCCTTGAGCTGAACCGTCGCGCCGGACCAGACCGGGGTGAACTTCTCGTTCGCGCTGACAGTGTCCGCGGTGGCCACCACCAGGCTGCCGCCGCCGCCCAGCGCGCTGAGGTACGTGCCGGTGGCGGTCTTCAGCGACAGGGTGCCGTCAGCGTTGGTGACCTTGGTGAACCGGTCCCAGCCGTGTGTGACGGCGGACTCTCTGGTCACCAGCGGTGCCTCCGGCTCCTCCTCCGCCACCCGCACGTACTCGCCTTGGTCCGCCTTCAGGATCGTCCACTTCGTTGCCATTCCGTCTCCAGGAATGTTCCTGTGGTGTTTTGTGGCATTGTTACAGGTGCCCGGTCTGTCCGAAACGGCCGGTCAGGCGAACCTTTGGCAGGTCCGCCACGTTCTAGACGCGCCTCCCGCCGGGGCCGGCTTGGGGGTCGTGGAGGCGGAGCCATGGTCAGGTGGGCCAGCCAGGAGCGGGCAGCGAGCCGCTGCTCCTCGGTCGGCTCGGTCTCCATCCGCTGATCCCGCGCCCACCCGGCCGGTTGGGCGCCGTCCAGGCAGTGGCCGCACGACCGAAATAACGCAATGAGGCACGGCCGGCCGGCGCCTAGCTTTTTGCGACGGACTTTCGCGGCAGAGGTATCTGCAGGTGCTGCCATCGGCTCAGTCCATCGAGGCCAATACTCCGCTCGGGAGACGAAATGATGACTTTGAATGGCAGGCCGGTCGCCGGCTTCGCCGCACGGCTCATCGACGACGAGACGTTGCCCACCCGCTGGCCGACCGGTCGGCGCGGTCCCCGGCCGCCAGCGTGCCGAGCCGAGTGACATCGATCCGGGCGACATCGTCCGAAATGTCAACGTAGGAAAGATGCCCAGGAATGGGAAGGAAACTCTCAACATGACCGACAGCGCAGTCGCGACCAATGTTCCAGCGACCGATCTTGCCAGCTTCCAGGCTGCGCAGGCCGAGGTCCGGAGCATGCGGGTCACCGGGCGGCCAGGCCCGGACACCATCCAGATCATCGACTTCAGTGACGGGATCTTCACCCTCGGACTGCAGGCGGCCCGGCCCGGCGTCGTCGTACCGCTGATCCTGCGGATTCTCGGCCCGCAGGAGCTCGCCGCCCTGCTGGACGCACTGCAGGACCAGCTTGACGAGCCGCAGCCCGACCCCAACCTGGACCTCGCCGCGCTGCGCGCCTTCGTCGAGGTGCTGACCGACAAGGTCGGGGGCGGGGCCAGCAACCTGTTCGAGCGGGCCCGGTTCGCCGACATCGGCCGGGACGCCGCGGGAGCGATCGTCGCACACCTCGGGATCGGCATCGACACCGTCGGCACGATTCACGACTCCGGCTGCGCGATCACCTTCAGCCAGCGCGCGATCCCGCTGCCGCCCGGACCGTTCCGGCCGCTCTCCCAGGCCGAGCGCGACTCCCTGGTCGCGGCGCTCACCGCGTTCCTGGACAACAACCCGGGCGCCGACCCGCTCTGGCGGCAGCTCCTCACCGACCTGCGCAACGGCGTCTGAGCCCGGAGCCGACCACATCGCCGTGAGGTGACCTCAACGCCAAGTGGTGACCTCTTGGGGTCCGCAGGCCCGTGTGGTCACCTCAACGCCGGGTGGTGACCTCTTGGGGTCCGCAGGCCCCGTGAGGTCACCACAAGGCCGAGTGGTGACCACAACGGGACGGGCGGTCAGGTGACCTCGTTCAGCACGCCCTTGGCGACGTCGAAGACAAAGCCCCGGATGGCGTCCTTGTGCACGATGAACGGGCTGGCCTTGATCCGCGCGATGGACTGCCGGACGTCCTCCTCGAGGTCGGGGAACGCCTCGACAGCCCACTCCGGCTTGATCCCGGTCTCGTCCTGGATCGAGCGCTTGAACTCGTCGTCGGTGAAGGTGAGCATCCCGCAGTCCGTGTGGTGGATGAGCAGGATCTCCGTGGTGCCCAGCAGTCGCTGGCTGATGGCCAGCGACCGGATCTCGTCGTCGGTGATCACGCCGCCGGCGTTGCGGATGACGTGGGCCTCGCCCTCTCTGAGGCCCAGGATCGCGTAGACGTTGAGCCGGGCGTCCATGCAGGCGACCACAGCGAGGTGCTTGGACGGCGGCATCGGGAGCGGGCCGGCGAAGCTCTCCGCGTACGCGGCGTTGTTCGCCAGGTACTCATCGGTGACGGACATGGTTTCCTCCCGGGAATCTGGGTCGGATGGTGCGCCGCGGGGGAACGGCAGTTCTCTCTCGGCCGACTCTTACCTGGGTACGGGGTGCGGTGTTGCTCCGTCGCGGCGGTCCGGCGGCCGGGCGGCCACCGCGTACCGGACCAGCGACAGGCTTCCCGCTGGTCCGCGTAGTGTCAATGCCGCGCTCGGCTAGAACCTCCAGCCGCTCCTCACGGAGCACGTCGTGGTGTCCTGTGGTCAGGCGACCGACCGGCGGTTGGCGACCTCGACGCCGGCTTGGAGCCGGGTGAGCGGCCAGCCTGGAGCCGGGTGAGCGGCCAGCCTGGAACCGGGTGAGCGGCCGGCCTGGAACCGGGTGAGCGCGTTCATCTTCCGCATCGCCGCGGCGACGTGCCAGGGTGGATCGTGCGGGACGGGACTGCGTACTTGGTGGTGCGCCGGGCGGCAAGCGGGGCGACGCCGGACATGGACCCGATCGGCGACACAGATGGGTTTGGCCCGTTTCCGATGATCACCGAGTTATTGGGGTTAGTTGATCCCTGTTGACCCCGATAACTCAATGATCGCCGGTTGTCCCCGCTGGCGGAGCTCGCCGTGGAGGAGGTCGCGCTGGAGCTGGGCATCACCCGCAACACCGCCGGCAACCGGGTCGTCTTCGCCCAGGCGCTGGCTCACGCGGCTGGCCCAGCTCACCGCCACCATCACCGCACCCGACGCCACCGCCATCTACCAGCGCCTGGACACCCTGGCCGGGCGGGACGACAAGCCCGGCGAGCTCGCCAGGCACGGCCCGATCACGCCACGATGACCCGCGAACTCGCCGCCGACGGCACCCGAACCCTACGACGACGGCTGAGCCGAGCTTAGCCGGCGCCAACGGCGGAGGCGGCGAGCTCCTGCACGACCTTGCGCAGGGCGGCGACCGCTGGGCCGCTGGCCTCGGTGAGCTGGCTGATCCGCCGCTTGTGCTCGCGCCGCTGGGCGCGGGTGAGCACGGTGCGCAGCTCGCCGGCCGCGGCCAGCGCCACCAGGGCGGCGTCCCGAGGATCGACCCGGGACGCCGGCTGGGCGCCGACGAGGATGGTGCGGACCCGGCGGTGCAGGTTGCTGACCACTGTGGGCTGCCGGAGCGTGATCCGGGCCGTGGGGAACAGGCCGAGGATCCGGTGCTGCTCGACCCTGATCCATCGACCAGCCATAAGCTGGTCGCGGACGGCGTCCCGGGTTGGGCGGGCGCCGGTGCGCACCCAGCGTTTCCACGACCGCGGCCTACCAGCACGGATCTCCGCCAACACCGCTGCCAGCACCGGATCGCTGGACACTGGATCACGGGGCATCGGATCACGGGGCATCGGGCCGCCCGGCGGCGTGCGGTCCGCGACCACCGCCTTGCCGCGCTTGTCGGCAAGCTGCCCGGTCAGCAGCAGGTCGGTCAACGCCGCCGCGCGCAGTGCGTGCCCGATCATCGAGCGGTTGGTCAAGCGTTCCTTCCGGGTGTCGCAGGCGAGCAGGTACAGCCGCGCCGGCAGCGACTCAGGTAGCTCCATCACTCGTCCTCCCTAGTGCGTCTGGTCCGCGGTGCGCCCAGTCCGCAATGGGCCGGTCCGCAATGGGCCCGGCCGGCTCATGTGTCGGTCCGGTCGGCCGGCTCGTCCTGGCGAGGCCGGCCGCGCGGTCTCATCCGGCCCACCCCGCTCGGCAGCCGGCCCGCCTCGGACAGCGCCTGCCGGAGCAGGAACTCGATCTGGGCGTTCGTGCTGCGCAGCTCGTCACCGGCCCACCGCGCCAGCGCGTCATGTACGGCCGGGTCCAGCCGGAGCAGGATCTGCTTGCGGTCCGCCGGCACGGGCCTGGCGTCACTGGTAGAGGGTGCCGGCGTTCACGACCGGCTGGGTGTCCCGGTCGCCGCACAGCACCACCAGCAGGTTGCTCACCATGGCGGCCTTGCGCTCCTCGTCCAGGTCCACCACCTCCCGCTCGGCCAGCCGGGACAGCGCCAGCTCGACCATCCCGACCGCGCCCTCCACGATCCGCTGCCGGGCGGCCACCACGGCGCCGGCCTGCTGCCGGCGCAGCATCGCGTGCGCGATCTCCGGGGCGTACGCCAGGTGGGTGATCCGCGACTCGATCACCCACACCCCCGCCGGGGCCACCCGTTCGGCGATCTCCGCCGAGAGCCTCTCGGTGATCTCCTCGGCGTTGTCCCGCAGCGAGAGCTGCCCCTCGCCGTGCGCGTCATACGGGTAGCTGTTGGCGATATGCCGCACCGCCGTCTCGGTCTGGATCGCGACGAACTCCACGAAGTCGTCCACCTCGAACGTCGCCCGCGCGGTGTCCTGCACCTGCCAGACCACCACCGCGGCGATCTCGATCGGGTTGCCGTCGGCGTCGTTGACCTTGGTCACCTCGGTCTCGTGGTTGCGGATCCGGGTGGACACCCGCTGTCGCCGGGTGAACGGGTTGACCCACTGCAGCCCGTCGCGGCGCAGCGTCCCGGTGTACCGGCCGAGGAGCTGGACCACCCGCGCCTGCCCCGGCGCCACCGCGGTGAGGCCGAAGCCCAGCACCACCCCGGTCACGACACCAGCCAGGCTCAGCACGATCAGCGCCGCGCCGAGCCCCCCGCTGCCGCCCGCCGCCGTACCGATCCCGACCACCAGCAGGGCGATGCCGCCCAGCACCAGCAGCACCACCAGGCCGAGCATCGGCCACCCCGCCGCGCTGCGGGCGGCGTGCTCACTGACTCGCGGTACGGCCTTCTCCGCTCCTACGTCGACGATCACAACGTCCCCCTTGATGTCCCTGACTCCTGGCGGGAGGCTATCATACTGATATCAGTTTTAGAGGAGGCCTTGGCCTCGACCTTGGCCGGACCGCCCCAACGCCTACAGGATCGGGCGCTCCCCCGGCGTTCCGAACAGCTCCGGACCGCACAGACCAGGCCATCGCGCTACGACGGCCTCGGTGGCGTCGCGGGCCGCCTCGCGAACCGGCCGGCCGGAAGCGAGCAGCCCGTAGAACAGGCCGGCGAACAGCCGGGACTGCTCGTCGTCGACCACGCCCGGCCAGGCGATCACCACCTCGACCGCCTGCGCCAGATAACCCGCCAGACAGGCGGAGTCGCAGAAGTTCGCCACCACCAGCCGGGGTGGGATCCGTGCTCGGACCACCGCCTTGGCTAGCGTCTCAACGGGCACATAGAGGGAATCGCCCGCCAGCAGCAGAACAACGCCGCCGAAGGAGCTGTGCGCGGCAAGGTGCAGCACGGTGGGGCACATGTCGTCCAGGCTGAGCGGGATCTCGGCCAGGCCGACGCAGGACATCTCGCGCACGTCGATGCCGGCCATCCTGAGCGACCCACGGATCGCCACTGCCTCCAGGGCGAACACGTTCTCTCCGGGCCGCGGATCGCCGGAGGCGACCATCACCCGACGTGTGCGCCCCGCGGGAACCAGGTCGCTTCCACAACCCGCCGGTGCCCAGGCAGTGCTGGTCGAGGCTGACGACTGCGACTGGGTCGCTGTGATCGACTGGCTGATGCTCTCCGTGGACAGGGACACCCGCCAGGAGCCGGGTGGTGGCACGGGTTGCCACGACGTCGGTCTGATCAAGCCCCACGGCGGGTGCCGTGGCCGCGGCAGGGTCGTCGGCTTGGTGTCGCCGCGGCGTCGCACCCAGCCCTCGACCGTGTCCTTAGGGTGGCCCAGGGCACGGGCGATCTGTTCCCAGGTGACGCCGTCCGCGCGGTATCCGGCGGTGGCGATGAGCGCGGCGGCCACTGCGTCGGCGCGGCGCCGGTCGTCGGGTGCGGCCCGGATCGCATCGCCGAGGATGCCCAGGTAGGTGACCGCGGTGACGGGCAGCCCGGCGCTGGGTGACCCGGCGGCTCGCCCGGGATCCGGATCGTCAGCCGGCATCGGTGGCGGGTTCTGGCACCGGATCCGGGCTAACGGGGGCGGTCAGGATGCGGGCGAGGCCGTCCAGCGCGGCGGCGTGGTCCGGGAGCCGACGGGCCAGGCGGCGCAGCCGGGCGGCACCGGCCTCACGCTGGGTGTCGGTGCCCTGGTCGGCCGCCATCGCGATCAGCTCGGCCGGGTCGAGGGCCGGATCGTCGGGATCCGGCTCGTCGGAGATGTCGGCGTCGTCCTGGTCACCACCCATCAGGACGGCCAGCGCCGCGAACAGGTACGGCGCCACGAACGGGACGCCAGCCAGCGCGGGGGCAGCGTGGAGGAGGCCGACCACGCGCTGGACGTCGCCCCTCTCCAGGCCAGCCATCGCGGCGTCGGCGGCCATCGTGGGGTCGACCACAGCGTCGTAGACATCGTCCAGGGACATCAGGCCGGCCAGGGAGAGGATGCCCAGGTGCTGGGCGATGCCCGGGTCGTCGGCGCCGGCCTGGAGGAGCTCGGCGGTCCGCGGGTCGGTGGCCAGGCCGGGGTGGTCGCGCAGGAGCTGGCGCGACTCGGTCCAGGTGGGGGTGGCCAGCCAGCGGCGCACCAGCTCGGCGTGGGTGTGGCCGGCGCGCAGCGCGGCCAGGACCGGCTCCGCGCCGTGGTCGGCGATGTCGACCAGGATGTCGCGCAGGTCGCGCAGCGGGGTGAGCTCGGGGTGCAGGAAGATCGCCGCGTCGACGGCGGCGACGCCGTCCGGGGCGACCCGGCTGCCGGCGACCAGCAGCGGTCCGGGTGTGCGTAGCACGGCCTCGCGGGCGGCCCAGTCACCGGCCGCCAGCCAGGCGTTGAGGGCGGCGATGGTCTCGTCCGGCAGCGGCAGGAGCACCCACGCCGGCAGCCCCGCGGTGCGCGGGTCGTCCGGGCCGCCGGCTGCGATGAGGCGGCCAGCGGCGGCCTGGACCGCCTGGCGGGCTCGGCCTGCCCACCGCGGGTCCGGCTCGGCCGCGGCCAGGCCTGCCGCCGCGGCAATGTCAGTGAACGCGCCGTCGGCATCGTTCTGCCCGGCCCGCCAGGACGCGCGGGCGAGCAGGATCTCGGCAGCCGGGCCTGCCGTGAGGGCGTGCGCGGCCTGCTCGAACGCATCCAAGGCAGCGGCTCGGTCCCCCACCTCCGACTGCCGGTTGGCGAGGTTGTTCAACGACCCTGCCAGGTTGGGCGCGAACGCCTGCGGGTTGCCCTCGGCCAGCCCCTGGTAGATCTCCACCGCCCGGGTGATCGACGCCAGCGCCCCGGCCCGGTCCCCCACCTCCGACTGCCGGACGGCGAGGTTGTTCAACGACGCCGCGAGGTCGGGCGCGAACGCCTGCGGGTTGCCCTCGGCCAGCCCCTGCCGGATCTCCACCGCCCGGGTGACCGACGCCAGCCCCAGCCCGGTCCCCCACCTCCGACTGCCGGACGGCGAGGTTGTTCAACGACCGCGCCCGAGCCGCCAGCTCATCGGTCTGGTCGCCCACCTCGGGTGGTGCCGTGCGCTGGGTCGCGATCAGGGCCACGCCACGCAGGGTCGCGTGCCCGGTCGGGATGGCATCGGCCAGCTCGGCCAGCGGCAGCGGGGTGTCGGGCTGGCCGGCGAGCCGCTCCAGGGCCGGCCCGAACGGTCCGCCCACGCCGCCCACCACGGCCAGCGCCGGCCGCCACAGGTCCGGGTGCCCGGCCAGCGCCGCGTCCGCCAGGCTGCCGGCTACCGCCCGGTCCTGCTGGGCGGCGCGGGACAGGGTCCAGCAGGCCCGGAGCTGCTCGCCGGGCGAGGCGTCCCGCAGGCACTGGGTGAACACCATCCGCTGGCCGTCGAAGACCCGCAGGACAAGATGGTCACCAATGGGGTCGGGGCGGATGGCGATGGTGTCGTCGCCGGGATCGGCCGGCAGCAGGTGGGACAGCAGCTCGGCCAGCTCGCCGCGGCGGTCCTCGCCGAGCCCGGGACCGCCTTGAGCGCCTCCATCACCCGGTCAGGCACGGGTCCCCGCAGGCTCACACACGCCCCCGAGCTGCGCAGCACCGCCTCCGTGGGCCGCCAACGGTAGCGGCGGTCGCAGCGGTCGCCCCAGTAGCGGAGCTCGTGCGCCAGCACCTCCCGGTAAAGATCCTCCCGGCGCTGGGGCAGGTCGTCGGCACCGCGCGCGGCCAGCCAGGCGAGCATCACCAGGTCCAGCGTGGTCCAGTCCCAGGCCACCGGCTCCGGCCGCGCCCCGGGCTCACCGCCGAACGCGCGCAGCGCGGCCCGGAACACCCCGGTGGCGCGCGGGTGCGCGGCGGGCAGCGGCAACGGCCGCACGACCGGCTGGTGCGCGGCGCGCCGCAGGTCCGCCTCAATGTCGTTGGTCCACCACGGGCCGATCGCCCGGGCGGTCAGCAGCAGGCAGGTCGGCGTCGTGCGGCCGCGGACGGCCCGCAGCAGGTTGGTCACGTCGGCCGACTTGTTCGCCTCGGCGTAGTCGACGACCACCAGCAGGGGTTGCACGATCTCGCCGAGCCAGGCAAGGTGGGCCGGGTCCGGGTCGCGTTCCAGGAACCCGGCGTACCAGCCGTCGGCCGCCAGCCAGTCACACAGCTCCGCGGCCAGGTGGGTCTTGCCCGCCCCACCCACGCCGTGCACGATCGCGACCCGCACCCGCGACTCGGGGTCCGGTGCCTGGCACCACTCCAGCAGCACGTCCAGCTCGTCCCGGCCGTAGAACGGGACCACGTTGCGGCGGGCCTGGACCTGGGCCAGCGGCCCGGCGTCCGGCTCCGCGTCGAGGTAGCCCGGGCTGAGGATGTCGTGGTCCGGCCAGGCCAGCAGCGGCAGCACCCGACCTTCGTCGTAGGCGACACCGACGTCGACCGCCACGGCCCACCGCCACCCCGGCCCGGCGGCAGCAGCCAGCCCAGCGGCCAGCCCAGTGGCTGGAGTGGCGGCGAGGTCATTGGCCGGGGCACCGGCCAGCAGCGCGGCACCGGCGGCGACCGCCTCCGCCCAGGTCGCCGGCCCGGCCGGTGCACCGTGCCCGGCCTCAGGCTGCCCCGCCCGAGACTGCCCGGCCCGGTCCCGGCGTACCGCGGCCCGCGCCACGTCGACCGCCACGAACGACCCCGGAGCGTCCGGCCCAGCCCGGACGTCACCGACAAGGTCCGCTGGCGGCCGGTCGTGGACCGCCCCGGTCAACGGGTAGCCCGCCGCGGGCCGCCCGGCCCAGCCCCCGCCCAGCCATACCACCACCACGGCGTGCGCCGGCCGGCCTCGCCGAGCCGAGTCGGCGATGACGATGAGCGGGTGCAGCCCGGCGTCCAGGCAGGCCCCGGCGAACGCCACCGCCAGGTCCAGGCAGGTGCCCTGCCGGGGCGTGGCGAGCACCTGGTCCAGCGGGCGGACCACCTGCCCGGCCGGCCCGCTCGTCGTCGGCTCGTCGACGTAGGCGATGCCGCGCCGGGCGAACACCTCGTACGCACGGCGCACTCGGGCCAGCAGGTCCGGCTCCCCCGGCCCCGGCAGGTCCCGGGCCAGCTCCGCCGGCAGCAGCCGGGGCACCGCGCCACGCTGCACGTAGCGCGCCAGGTCGGCGGGCGCGACAGCGCGGTCCCACGGCGGCCAGGCGGTCACGGCTCGACCACCGCGAACACGTCCGGGCTCATCGTCACCCGGCCGACCTCGGGCACGCCCTCGGCGTCCACCCGCACCTCATATTCACCGGTGGCCAGCGGCGGGAGCTCCGCCGTCCAGCCCGTGCCGGCCCGCTCGCACCGGTGGTCCATCCACCGCAAGGTGCCGGCCGGCCGGACCCGCACCCACACCGCGGTGCGTGGGCTAGCCGCCGCACCCAGCAGGTCTACGGTGACCGGCACCGGCTGGCCAGCCAGATACTGCTCCTCCAGGTCGACCCCCAGCCAGGGCCGCTCGGGGGTGTCCCCGCGTACCGCCGCCAGCGACGCCCCGGAGTAGTCACGGAGGATCTCGATCAAGGCCGGCGACCCGGCCATCGGCAGGTGCCGCTCGGCCACCGCCCGCCACACGCGCCGGTCGTCGTCCAGCTCGATCGGGATCGCCGATATCGCCGGAACGGTCCCGTCCCCCCGCCACCCGGGGTTCGGCAGCCACTCGGCGTCCTCCTTCCGCACCGCCAGCTTCGGCTCGCTCAGCTCCGACCCGGTCAGCTCGGCCCGGCCGAGCGTCCGGTGGCCCCGGGCGAAGAGGGGCAGCACCGGCGGCAACCGGTGTCCGGACCCGCCCGGCCGCCACGCCGCCTCGATGTCCTGGTGCAGCTTGTACGCCTCGCCGGCCCGGCGGGCGAACTCCGGGTGGCCCACCCGGGCCAGGTCATGCGGGTACAGCCAGGTCGAGGCACCGTCGGCGACAGCCGGGTAGCGGGGGAGCAGCTCGTACGCCGACGGCCACTCGCGCAGCAGCTCGGTGGCCCTTCCCAGCGTGAGCGGCCCGACCCGGACCCCGTTGACCAGCCAGTCCAACGCCTTCGGCGCCCCGCGGTGCGGCGTACCGATCGTGACCAGCGCCGCGCAGTCCTCCGCCGCTCTCCGGCCCGCCCCGCCGAGCCCGCCCAGCCAGTGCCGGGCCACCAGGCCACCCATCGAATGGGCCAGCACGATCACCCGCCCCCTGCGGGCATCGGCCGTCAGTCCGCCCAGCCGGCGTTCCAGCTCCTCGCCCAGCCTCGCGGCGGCGTCCGCAACACCGAGCCGGAAGTCGTACGGGAAAAGCACCACGTCGGCCCCGAGGTGCGGCGGCACGCCCGGCCGAGCCACGTCCACCTGCACCGGCCCCCCACCCGACCCGGCAAACGTGGTGCAGATCTGCCACACCAGCGCGTCGTAGCCGGCGACGGCGAAGAACCCCGGGACCACCGTGATCGTCGGGATCAGCCCGACCGGGGTCAGCCGCTCGGCCAGGCTCAACCGGGACGGCGACGCCACCGAGCCCGCGATGCCCCGCCGGGTCCCCCACACCACCCCGCCGGTCTCGTCCTCCAGCACACTGCCACCGATGCCCGGCACGATCACGATCAGATGCCGGAGCCGGTCCTGTTGCATCGACCGTTACCCCCGTGTCCCTCACGGCGGCGGATCCGTGAGCGGAGCAGGGCTTCACGTCAGGCGCATGATCCGGCACGCGAAGCACACGATACGCGCCCCTGACCGGCCTTGCGGGCCTGTCAGGGGGCGAGGACGGCGGACCAGAGGGTCTGGTGGAACAGCGCGGCCGGGTCCGGCGGGGTCGAGGACAGGCACCACACCAGGTACACCCGCCCGCGGGTCGCCGCGCTGCCGATGTAGTCGCCGGGGAAGATCCCGCGCGCCTGGGCCGCGTAGCGCAGGTCGGACAGCGGGCCGACCGAGACCGGCGCGCCGAAGTGCGCTCCCCTGTCGTACGACGCCGACACCTGCTGCTGGACGTAGCGGCCTGCCTCCACCGTGGTGTCCCGCGTCCCGTACGAGACGAACACCCGCCCGCCGTACGCGGAGACGTCGACGTTGACCCGGTCCAGACCGGGCTGGCCGCTGCGGCTGACCGTCACCGGCCGCGACCAGTGCCGCCCGTCGACCGACCGGGCCAGCCGGACCTGGTCAGGGGTGACCGAGTTCCATGCCGCGTACATCCGGCCCGAGACGGGGTCGATGGTGGCCGACGGCAGGCAGCAGCGGATGCCGGCCGGGCCCTCCCCGACGTCGTCGGTGACCAGCACCTCCGCGCTCCACGTCAGGCCGCCGTCGCGGGAGGTGCGCGCGACGAGCCGGTCACCTACCTGCCGCGCCCCGAGCCGGGTGCCGCGCTGGCTGCCGCTCTGCGCCCCGCCGACGCCCGGCCGCTCCGGACCCTCGTCCCCGCGGGCCGCGCCGAAGTTCAGGTAGGTGTCGGTGATCGTGCCGTCCGCCTGGATCATCGGCTGGGAGTTCTGGGTGAAGATGTCGGTGGCCGACACGTTCACCGTGGGGCTCCAGTGCTCGCCCCGGTCGTCCGACCAGCGGACCACCTGCGGCGACCCGGTCAGGTTGCCCTGCGCGTCAGCCAGGAACGGCGTCCAGAACTGGTACAACCGGCCCCGGTGCGGGCTGTACCGGTTGGTGTCCACGACCAGCCAGTTCTTGTCGTCGGAGTACGCGCAGTCGGTGCTGAGGTGGGCCAGCACCGGCGGGCCGAACGTCCGGCCCCCGTCGGTGGACCTCGACACCGCGACACCGCTCGGGCAGCTCAGGCTGATCGGTAGCGTCGAGATGTACGCCGTACCGTCCGGACCGAACGCCGCCACCGGGTCGGACACCCGGTCCCACACCCCTCCCGTGGCCTTGGTGATCCCCGGCAGTGGGGCGTGGTGCCAGGTCCGTCCGCCGTCGTGGGTCCAGGAGTAGGAGATGGCGACCGCGCCGCCGTCGGGGTACCGGCCGTCGTGCGCCACCGCGACCGCGATGTTCGGGTTGACCGGCGAGACCGCGACGTCGGGCTCGACGAGGGTGTCCGGCTCCGAGCCGGGCTCCGGCGCGACGTCCTGCCGTGCCGTCTCCTGGACGCGCAGGACGGTCGGGTCCGGGTGCCAGGCTCCGGCCGGCGGAGCGACCACCAGGCCGGCCAGCGCGAAGACCGTCATGCCGACGCCGAGAATGCCCGCCCGTGCAGGTGCCATCGTCAGCCTCCACGCCCGACCACTGGGTCACCCGACCACTGGGTCACACGATCGCTGGGTCACCCGCAGCCTGCCAGCGACGGCCGCTCGGTGCCAGCGAGATACACCATTCAGCCGTACGCCGGCCGTGATCACCACCACGCCGCGCACATCGTCAACGTGACCCGGATCTCCACCGAGCGGCGTGGCTGCTCTAAGCGCATGAGCCTGGTCATTCCTGCGCGGCCACCGTACGCACGTAGTTGACCCGTCCCTCCACAGCCGCGGCAAAGGATCTACCGGTGGCGATCGGCAGCGGCTCTTCAAAGGTTACCGATGTGTCGGCGTTTCGCCGGGTGGTGACAAACCAGCAGGCGTGGTAGATATGATCCCCTAAGAACCGGGTCAGCATCATCTGGTACCGCTGGTTATAGGAGAGACCGCTGAACTCGGGGTCCGGCGGGAAGATAGCGCTGGCGCGGCGCGGTGCTTCCGTCTCAGCGGACTCCTGCAACACGAAGACATACGCCAGCCACGGCGGCACCACCCCGTATGGTTGAAACTTCCGCTGAGCGGTCAGTGCGTCAGTGGCGGAGCCCAGTGCCTCCTCGAACCGGTTGTTGTAGTTCTTCCCCACGCTTCCGACCTGTGACTTGAACTCCACCGCCGCGACGAGGTACCCGTGATGGGTGACGACCAGGTCCCATTGCTTGCGCACTCGGTAGTAGCCGGGAAGGTAGGGTTGCCCCGTTCTGATATCCGCTGGGGCGATGCCCGCGTCAAGAAAGAGATCGGCGACGAGCCGCGCCACCTCCCCCATGTGGCCATTCGCCCGAGCCGCACCGCCGGCGGCGCCCCCATCGTCCAACCTCGACGTCTGCTCGTCCCGGGTAAACCAGAAGCTCTCCATCGCGTGCTGCACACGCTGGCTGGGCAGCTCGACTGTCATACGTCCTCGGATCCCGACAGGCAGAGCTGGTCGTGGTCAAGCCCATAGGCGTCCAGCGCGGCGTGGGTGGCCGCCGCGACGTCCCGCGCCCGGAACGCCGTACGCAGGGAGTCACGCACGGCGGCAGGGATGTCCGCCTGTCGCGGGACACGGATCCTCTTGAGGTACTGCGCCTGAAATCGCAGGGTGTTCCCGCGCATCCGCACGCAGTAGGCCTCGATAAACGCCTGCGCGACGCGGGAGAGCAGCAGCCCGCCCAGCACTTCCATGTCCCACGTGCTCGACACCACGTAGTAGAGGTTGTGGTGCGGGTAGTGTCCGCCGGGGTCGAGCACCGGGTTGATGGCGGCTCGCATGTCCTGGATCAGGAGCTTCGGCTGTGCCGTCACGGCATGGTTGACCTTGTCGATGGTCTGGTACCAGCATCTGCCGTTGCGGACGATGTAACGCCGGCCAAGTTCGCCACGATGGCCCTCCAGGTAACCGGCGAACCGCGGGTAGGCGGCCAGATCCACCAGCGTCCCGTCCGGCGCCCACGGGTTCACCAGATACCGCCCACTCCATCGGAGCTGGCCCGAGCGGGTGTCCGCCACCATCGAAAGAGGCAGCAGCCGGTCACGTTCGACCAGGGTGTCGTCAGTCGTCACAAACACGTCATCCGCTCCGGTCGCGACACCGATTCCCACTCGGGTACCGCCCGCTGGATCATGCAGCGGTGCGAAGCGGTCGTTGAGGTGCTCAACCAGGGCGAGCCGTTCCGGGCCGCCGGCCGGCCACAGCTCATCGCCCGGAAACCAGCGCGGAAGGCGAAAGGCTCGGTAGCCCGGTCCGGTGGTGGCGCTGAGTGTGCTCGCCAGCGTCCATTGAGCCAGCTCGCGGGCGGAGCGCGCGCCGAAATCCCGGTCAGTCTCGGCCACGACCGGAGATCCCTGGCCCTGACGGCTGAGGACGGTGATCGCCGGGTACGCGCTGACCAGCGCCTCGAAGGCGTCCACGTCATGCATGGTCCACACCAGGTCGACGCTGTAGCCATCGGCCACAAGCTTGCGGAGCGCCGCGCCGTACTGGTTGCGCATCCACCGGTCGGCGCAGATGAACCCGAGCCGTCCGCCCGGCTTCAGCGATCGCAGTGCCCGCTCATAGAACCCGACGAAGATGTCGGCACGGCCGAGCATGGTGGGCCATCGTGACCGGTACTCCGCGCTGATCTGATCCGAGACGTCCTCCAACCGCACGTACGGCGGGTTTCCGATGACGACGTCCACGTCGGCGGGAAGGTGGGTGTCGAACAACCCCGCATGCGCCCGGGCGGACAACAGGTAGTCCTCGTGGCGCACCCAGGACCGCGCGAGCCGGTCCGCAACCTGGGGCGACGCCCCGTGCCGCACCAGGACACCGGCGACCGCGTGGCGGCAGTGCTGGACGTTTCGCTCCTGGATGTCGAACGACGAGACTGCGCAGCGCAGCCTCGTCTCGTCGATCCCGGCACCGCCCAGGCTGGCCAGCAGCCGCTCCACCGCCGGGATGAGGAACGCGCCGCTGCCGCACGCGGGCTCGACCAGACGGATCGCGGCCAGCTCCCGGTCGGCGGTGTACCCGACCAGGTCGAGCATCACCTCGACCACCCAGCGACGGGTGAACACCTCGCCGTGGACCGGACCGTAGGCCGGACCGTGGACCGGAGGGCGGGCAGCGTCGACTGTCACGGGGGCCGACCCTAGCTGGCGCGGCTGACATCTTTCCGAAGGAGCGCCACGCCGGGGGCGGGCCGCCGTACGCACCTCAGGACGGCGGGGCGGCGAGAGTGCGCAGGACGTCGAGCTGATGGATGACCACCCGCTGCCGGCCGGTGCTGATCACGTGCTGGTCCCGCAGTGCCTTCAGCGCGCGGGTGACGGCCACCGGCGAGGCGGCGACCAGCCCCGCCAGGTCGTGCTGGCTGAGCTGCAGCCTGATGAGCGTCCCGTCCGGCGTCGCGGTCCCGTACCGGTCGGCGAGCTCGACCAGCAGGGCGGCGAGCCGGGCCGGCGCTGGGCTGTCGCCGTACTCCGTGCGCCGCAGGTTGGCGTACCGCAGCCGGGCGGTCATGATCTTCAGGACGACGGCGACGATGCCCGGCTGGTCGCGGAGCAGCCCGGCGAACGCCTGCTCGGACAGCCACAGCGCGGTGACCTCGTCGACGCTGCGCGCCGTCGCCGAGCGGGGCATGCTGTCGATCGCGGCCATCTCCCCGATGATGTGGCCGGGGCTGAGGAGGGCGAGCACGGCGTCGTGCCCGCCCGGCCCGGCTGACATCACCTTGACCTGCCCGGAGGTCAGGACATACACCGACCGTGAGTGGTCTCCCTCGCGAACAAGAACGGTGTTCGGCGGAAACCGGCGCACCGTCGCGGCGGCACTCACCGCCTCCCGTTGCTCGTCGTTCAGCAGGCTCCAGAAGACGCCCGAATAGCCGAGCCGACGCTCATCCATCCGCCCTCCATTGCCCGCCGCCAGCCCAGTGACTCGTGCGGTACTCTGCCGTAGACCTGTCATACGACCGAATATTAGACGGTGAACATGTCCGCAACCGAGCCGCTGCATCGGGCACTCTTCTCCGTCGATGTGGAAAAGTGGGGTGACCCGCGGCGTAAGGGCAATGCGCTGGCGACGGTCCGCACCGTGCTGTTCAACGCGGTGCGGGAGTCGTTCGAGTCCAGCGGGATCGACTGGTCGGCATGCGAGCACATCCACCAGGGCGACGGGATGATCGTGGTCGTCCCACCCGAGCTCCCGAAGTCGCGGCTGGTCGACCCGCTGCTCGACACGCTGGCCGGGCTGCTGCGGCGGCACAACCGGCAGGCCGGTCCCGCCACCCAGATCCGGGTGCGGGTCGCGCTGCACGCCGGGGAGGTCCGGTACGACGAGTTCGACCTCACCAGCCGAGCCGTGAACCTGCTCGCCCGCCTGCTGGACGCCCCTGCGCTCAGGAACGCGCTGGCCACGGCCCCGGAGACCGCGACCGTCGCCGTGGCGGCCTCCGACTCCTTCTACCAGGATGTGATCGCCGACGGCGACGGCGGGATCGACCCCGACGTGTACGTCCCGGTCACCGTACGGGTCAAGGAGACCACCACCCGGGCGTGGCTCCACCTCCCCCGGCATGCCCCGCCGGCTCCCGTTGGAGCGGAGCCGGGCCCGGCCACGCTGGCGCCGGCGCCACCGCCCGCCGATCACCTTACGCCGAACGGCGGCCGCGGCGGAATCCATTTCGCTGGTCCGGTTGACGTCCGGGGCGACGTGGTCGGTGGCGACAAGCATGTGTACGGCGACGGGCGCTAACCGGCGTCCACCATTTGTCCAGCATGGCAGGCGTGGCCAAACACCTGACACAAAAGGTCGCCGTAGTCCCACAGAAGGGTGAACCTCATATCAACCCATGACAGGACAGGGCTGCGGCCGAGATCCTGATGCTTTCCTGCTCCCAGCCTTGGATATGGATGATCGTGAACCCCAACCAGCACACTACCCAGAGCAGATGGGCCGCCGGCGACGTGGTGGCGCCGCAGGAGACCTACGTCGGAATTCGGCTGCTCTACCAGCGGGCCGGCGAGGTCGAGGACAAGTTCCTCGACGTGGTGGACTCGACCACCGCCAAACGGATCCTGCGCAACGTGTTCGTCTCGATCCTGATGATCATCAGTGGCCTGATCATGACCGGCATCGTGAGCAGCGGTGGCTTCTTCATCTTCCTGTTGGGTGTCGCCCTCCTGGTATGGACGCTGTTGCCGTACGACGAGCTGCTCAGCGACTGGCACCTGGTGTTGGATGACCGGGCCGGGGTCGCTCCACAGGCGTACTGGAAGATCTACCGGTCCCTCACCGAGGAGCATCGGGTGCCGGCCGAGGTGACCGAGCGCACGACCCACAGCGCGCCAGCGGGCCGCGGGGACCGCAAGATCCTCCGGATCCGCTCCGACAAGTACTCGGCGTATGTCTCGGTGTTCGCCTACGGCGCGGACCTTTTCCTGGGCTGGACGCTGTGGCGGCGGCAGCGGCCGGCACGCATGGTCGGACGCTGGATCGCGGACAAGTTCAGCAAGCAGGGACCACTCGAGATCCTGCTGATGGTGGAGCCGGCCAAGGCGCTGCGGGAGGTCGTGCACAACTCGCTGCGCGGCGCCATCGAGGCCGCGGCCGCCGAGACGCGGCAGCAGCCCATGGCCCCGACGTTCGGTAGCACGGCCACCTTCGGCGACGATGTGCCGCTCGGACCGATCAGCCGGTCGTCCTGAGTTGGGCGGCGGGGCAGGCGGCCTGCTGGTCGGCCGCTCCACGGACGGCTGGCGGGCCTGGTTCGGCGTCCGGCTCACCGCGGCGACCGACCTCACCCAGACCCGCGGGTACGCCGACCTGAGCGAGAACGGGCGGTACCGCGACGCCCACGCCGAGGACGTCCGGTTCCTGGAACGGCAGCTCGGCACCGACGACGACAGTGCGGTCGAGGCCCGTTGGGTCGCCACACCGAGCACCGGCCAGCGCACCGGCTGGCTCAGCGGCTGGCTGCTCGGCCGGGCCGGCGGCGCCACCGAGGAGCGGGCCCGGTCGAACGCTGGGTCCGCCGCCGCCCGGCTGGCCGGGCTGCCCGGCCACGTCGCCGGCGTCCCGATCGACGACCCGGAGGAGCTGCGGGCCGCGCTGCGCCCGTTCAGCCCGGAGCAGCGGGTAGAGCTCGCCGAGCTGCGCCGACGTTGCCTCGTCGCGACGCCGGCCCGGCCGGACGCGGGCGTGCGGTACTACTTCGCCGTCGCGCCGTTCCAGCCCAACCCGCGGCGCTGGCTCCCGGTGCTCGACGCCCTGCTCGCCGTCCAGACGCCGACCATGCTGACCGTCGGGCTGGAGCCGTGGCGGGTGCCGCCGGAGTTCACCCAGCTCCTGGCCGCGATCGCGGGCCAGCTCGGCCCGCTCGCGCGCGAGGGCGAACTCTACCGGGCGGGGATCTACGGCCGCTCGGCGCAGCGGCTGGCGCCCGACCCGGCCGCGGTGCTGGCCGAGCGGCTCTACCGGGACGCCGCCCGGCGCTACCAGGGAGCCGTGTTCCGGCTGCGGGTCGGGCTGGCCGGCGTGGGCCACCTCGACGGCCGGCTGGTCGACGCGGTCGGCGCCGCGCTCGCACCCGATGGCGCGGGGCTGCCGCATCCGGCGTACGTGGTCGAGCGGCCCGGCGCCGCCGAGCAGGGCACGTTGGCCCGCGCGTTCGCCGGGCTCGGCGTGCCGCGCTGGGGCGGCGACCCGCTGTGGTCAGGTCCGGACGCGCCGCCCGCCGCGCTGCGGCTGCTCACCGAGCTCGCCGACCCGACCGAGGCGGCCGCCGCGTTCTGGCTGCCGGCGTCGGTCACTGGTGCGCTGCCCGGGCTCCCGACCTGGGCGCCGCACCCGGACCGGCAGGTCCCCTCGCCCGGCGTCCACTTCCACGCCGCAGCGACGGTGCACGGGGACGTGGTGGCCGGCGACAAGCGTTGGTACGACCCATATCCCTGAGTCGGTCGGCGGTCAGTGGTCGCGGCGGGTGGCGAGCCGGGCCAGCGCGGCCAGCTCCGCGGCGGCGCCCGCGATCGGGTCGGCCGCCGCCAGGTGGCGCAGCGCCCGGGCCAGCAGCTCGTCGGCCTGGGCCTGGCTCCAGGCCCGCCCACCAGCCAGCTCGACCAGCTCCGCGGCGCGAGCCAGCTCGGTGGCCGGCAACGGCTGGTCGCCGCGGTAGAGCGCGGCCAGCTCGTGCCCGGCCGGCGTACCCGAGCTCAACGCCGCAACCACCGGCAGCGACTTCTTGCGGTTGTACAGGTCCGAGTAGACCGGCTTGCCGGTCAGCGCCGGGTCTCCCCAGATGCCCAGGATGTCGTCGACATGCTGGAAGGCCAGGCCCAGGTCGGCGCCGAAACGGCGCAGGCCCGCCACCTGCTCCGGGCGACCGCCGCCGAACAACCCACCGACGGCGCACGCGCACCCCAGCAAGGCGCCGGTCTTGTGCGCCGCCATGTTGAGGCACTCGGGCAGGTCGACGTCGCCGCGTTCCTCGAACGTGATGTCCGCGTTCTGCCCGTCGACCAGCTCCAGCACCGCCGCGCTGAGCATCCGCATCGCCTCCCGGGTGGCCGGGTGGCCACTGCCGGCGAGCACGTCGAACGCCCAGGTCAGCAGCGCGTCCCCGGCCAGGATCGCCGCGCTGCGCCCGAACACGGCCCAGGCCGTGGGCCGGTGCCGGCGGACCTGGTCGCCGTCCATCACGTCGTCGTGCAGGAGGGAGAAGTTGTGCACCAGCTCGACGGCGACCGCGCCCGGCACCGCCGTCGCCGGGCTGCCGCAGACAGCCTGGGCCGCCAGCAGGGCCAGCGCCGGGCGGATCGCCTTGCCGCTGTCGGACTCGGTGGGCCGGCCGTGCTCGTCCCACCAGCCCAGGTGGTAGCCGGCGATGCGCCGCATCGAGGCGGGCAGGGTGTCGACCGCCGCGCGCAGGGCGGGGTCGACCAGGCCGCGGCTCCAGGCCAGCACCTCGCGCACCGGCCGGCCCCCGGCGATCACCTCAGCGCGGACCATTCGCCTGTCACCTTCTCAGCGTCCGAGCTCGACGTTCTCGAGAACGCCGAGCGCGTCCGGGACGAGGACGGCCGCGGAGTAGTAGGCGCTGACCAGGTAGGAGATGACGGCCTGCTCGTTGACGCCCATGAACCGCACCGACAGGCTGGGCTGGTACTCGTCGGGGATGCCGGTCTGGTGCAGGCCGATCACGCCTTCGTCCTCCTCTCCGGTCCGCATGACCAGGATGGAGGTGGTGCGGTTGCTGGTGATCGGGATCTTGTTGCACGGCAGGATGGGTACGCCGCGCCAGGCCATCACCGGCCGGCCCTGCAGCTCGACCGGGTTCGGGTAGATCCCGCGCCGGGTGCATTCCCGGCCGAACGCCGCGATCGCCTGCGGGTGGGCCAGGAAGTACCGCGACTTCCGCCGCCGGCTGAGTATCTCGTCGAGGTCGTCGGGTGTGGGCGGCCCGCCGCGGGTGGGGATGCGCTGCTTGAGGTCGGCGTTGCGCAGCAGCCCGAACTCGGTGTTGTTAACCAGCTCATGCTCCTGACGCTCCCGCAGCGCCTCAATGGTCAGCCGGAGCTGCTGCTCCACCTGG
>DATILL010000086.1:0-61260 GCA_035476575.1 Mycobacteriales bacterium | reverse complement strand
GCTGTCGGGCGGGGAGAAGCTGCGGCTGGCGATCGCCCGGCTGCTGCTCAAGCAGCCCAGCATCGTCATCCTGGACGAGGCGACCGCGCACCTGGACAGCGAGTCGGAGGTGGCCGTGCAGCAGGCGCTGTCCGCCGCGCTGGTGGGACGCACGTCGCTGGTGATCGCGCACCGGCTGTCCACCATCCGGGAGGCGGATCGCATCCTGGTGGTCGACGACGGGCAGGTCGTGGAGACCGGCACGCACGAGGAGCTGCTGGCCGCGGACGGGCTGTACGCCGAGCTGTACCGGACCCAGTTCGCCCGCCAGGTGCCGCTGGCGGTGGTGCCCGAGCCGGCCGCCCAGCCCGAGCCGCTGGCCCGTTAGCCGCTGTGGTCACCTACGCGCCTTGTGGTGACCTCTTGGGGTGCGCCGGCCCCGTGTGGTGACCTCAACGCCGTGTGGTGACCTCTTGGGGTCTCGAGGCAACGAAAGGTCACCACAACGCCGAGGGGCGACTACACGAGAAGCGGACCAGACGCCACCTGTCGCAAGAAGGTCACCACCCGACCGAATTCCTGGTGACCTTTATGCGACAAGTCGCGACAGTCGGGCTGGCGCGGCCGTCACGGACGTCGGCCCGGACCACTCACCCGCAACCGCCGAAGCTCCGCCGCGATGCCGTCCAGGGTGTAGTGCGCGTTGAGGCCGCTCGGGTTGGGCAACACCCACAACGGCGCCCCCGCCAGCTTCACCGGCTGCGGCCCGACGGCGGCGTTCGGCCGGTCGAAGGCCGTGCGGTACGCCGTGACCCCGACCACCGCCACCACCCCTGGGCACAGCCGGCCGACCAGCCCGGCCAGCACCTCGCCTCCCGCCCGCAGCTCCGCCGCCGAGAGCTCGGCCGCCCGCGCGGTGGCCCGGCTGACCAAGTTGGTGATGCCCAGCCCGTACGTCGGCAGCAGGTCCTGCTCGTCCGGCCGCAGCCGCCGCGGGGTGAACCCGGCCAGGTGCAGCGCCGGCCAGAACCGGTTGCCCGGCCGGGCGAAATGGTGCCCGGTCGCGCCGGACCACAGCCCCGGGTTGATGCCGCAGAACAGCACCGCCAGCCCCGGCCCCACGACGTCGGGAATGGTCCGGTCCTGGGCGGCGGCCAGCTCGGCTGCGGTCGGTCGGACGGCGTCCGACCGCGAGCGGCCCGACCGCCGGGGCGGAACCTCAGGCATCGAGGAGCCTGAGGATCTCCTCGGCGACCGCACCGGGATCCCGGCCGGCGTTCGAGATGAACGTCGCCTCCCGGCCCAGCCAGCCGGCCCGAGCCTGCTCGTACGCAGCCATGTGGTCCAGCCGCCAGCGTCGGGTCCCGGCCACGGTGGCCGCGTCTGAGCCGCTGCCGTCCGTGCGGGCGACCCGCTCCCGCAGCACCGCGGTCGGCACGTCCAGCATCAGGTGGAACACGGGCCAGCTCAACCCGTCCAGGCCGTCGACGATCTCCTCGGCGTAGTCCTGGCGGAGCACGGTCAGCGCCATCACCAGCGGTCGCCCGTACCGGCTGAGCAGGCCGTCCGCCGTGACCGCAGTGAGCCGTCGCCACATCGGCAGGTCCTGCCAATCCCTCAGTCGCTCTGGGATGAGGCGGTGCGCGCACAGCGTGCCGATGTGCTCCGGCTCGAACGGCCACATCGCCGGCCGGCGGGCCAGCAGCTCACGCATGACCGTGGACTTGCCCCCGCCGTAGGGGCCGTTCACCCAGATGATCACAGCCCTATACTGCCGCTTCGGCCTTGGTTGCGCCGGTTCGGCCGCGATCAACGTGACCAGCCTGGTCAAGGCGCCGGCCGGGGCGAAGTCCTGATCCCATCCACATAAAGGCGTGTGAACCCCCTTCCCAGCAGGGGGTTCACACGCGTCGCGGACGAATAACTTCTGTTTAGCGGCGACAGCGAGACTCGGTGCCCGCCGTACGTTCGCCCTGCTCGCCACTATCCCGGGATGACGAGCCTCGTGGTGGTGACGACGTTGGAGGAGGCTTGCACGTTGGGGGGCGGGAGAGTCGTTCCCCAACCGGAGATGAACGCGACGAGGTGACTGCCGTCCTCGCTGGGGTTGAAATCCACGGTGCAGGTTGCGCCGGAACCGCAAGCCTTCAGCCGGGTCCCGTTCTCGTCGAAGATCTCGATGTAGTACGGGGTGTTTGTGACGTTGACGGAGGCAGTGGCGGTGACCGTCACGTTCTGGTAGCTGGTGGCAGGCGCGCTCAGGATAAGATGCCAGCCGGTGGCTGCCCAAGTCACGTAGCTGGTCGTGGAGGTCTCCTGAAGCCCGGCCGGGGGACGGAGGCGCTAGGGAACGACAGGAAGGCCGGTAGGCGTGCGTGGTAGCGACGGCCTGGCTGACCTGGACACTGCACGAGGTCCCCTTATAGCACTGTGTGAGCCCGGTGAGGAAAGTTCCGGTCGTGGCGTCGAGGATCTCCACATAGAACGGCGAACTGCCGATGTCCACGGTCGTCGTCGCGGTCAGCGTGCTGGTAGCTCCGACCGGCAGTGTGGTTGGGCTGCTTGAGAGGGCCAAGCCCGCACCGTGCCAATATACCTCCACCTGCCACGATTGGCTCTGCGTATCACTGCCGTCGGCCCGCTCGATGACCGCCGTAAACGAATCCAATGTCTCGGTCGGCTTGGTCACCGGGACTGGGCAAGTTATGCCCCGTGCCGCAGTTGGCGACGTAGGTGCCGGCTTTTCCGTCCCAGATGCGCAGGTAGTAAGGTGTGGGCCCGACGTCCGCGTTGGCCGTGGCGGTCAGCGTGGAGTACTGGGTTGGCCACAGATCGTACGAGCTGGCACTCAGCTTACCGTCCAGGACATCGGCGACAGCGACGACGCGGGATGTCGTGGCTTGGCCGGCAGGTCCGTGCCGGTGGCCACACCAGGTGGGATGGTCGGACGCACCGGGACGGGCTTGCCCGCCGTGGCGGCCGAGCCCAAGCGGGTTGAGCCGCCGGTGGGAGCGGCAGCCGACGCTGGCGCTGAGGCCAGTAGGGGAGCTGCCGCTGCGGCGCAGATGAGCGCGGCGGCGAGCCGCTTCATGCCCTTGCGGGCTTTCGTGGTGGTAGGCGTGCGAAACACAGTGCTCCTCTTTCGGTTCGTGAGCTCATGGATGACTGGTCGCCTGAGGTTGATCGTCTGGACCGACCAGACGAGGTTCGAACCGGCAGGGACGATATGAATCCCCTCAGCCGTTGTGGTTGCTCGTTGACGGGTTGAGTGTTTCGTTGTTGGCGGGCGGGGGCGTCGGGTGTGCTGGCGGAGGTTTTGGGTGCGTGTGCCGGATGTTTGGCGTCTATACGCCAGGGGCGTGACGCAGCGCTCGTGGCCGGTGGAGGGTGGTGCAGCTCCGGGAGCTGCACTTCGCCCGGCTGGTGGACTACGACTTCACCGCCAGCGTCGAGGAAGACTTAGAGGACGTCGCCAGCGGCGGCCGGCTCTCGCTGGGCTCGCTGTTCGACGACGACCTGGTCCGGGTCGGCCGGTGGGCCGTACCTGCAGCGTGGTAACGATGGTAACACTGGCGGACGCGCTGCGGCTGCTGAGCCCTCCGAGGTATTCACCGAACTCGTCGAGGCAAATGCTTCCACGGCTGAATTCGCCAGCTCCTTTGGTTGATCTCTCCCAGACTGCCATACGACACGCTCACCGACCCGGGCGACAAGCTCGTCGAGTTGCTCTGCTGTGAGTCCGGTAGCAGCCCGGCCTGACAATGGTCCCTCCGGGACGCGAAGACTATTGGCGTAGCCTTCTCATTTTCCCGTTGGGACCACCGCCCTACCGGTCACGACACGCTGCACACCCAGCTTTCCGGGAGACTTTTGCATAAGCCGCAAGATACTATTTCTCGGGATGGTCAGCGCACGAACAGCCAGTCCAGCTCTGGCTTGGCGAACACGATCGTTGCCTTGGAGGAGTTCCCTGCGACGGGAGCGCCGCTGCAGCAGCGCGGGAACCGCCTGCCGGCCTGTGCTTCCCATATCGCCCGATCCGCGTCCGTGGGTGACATGTCCGCGGTCACGCTGCTTCGGGAGGCTGCCGATGAGCTGCGTTGGCAGGCTCCAGGCGCGGCGGCTGACCTGCTGCGCGAGGGGGTGCGCCTGCTGCCGGCCGACCGTGCGGGCTCCACCGACCACTGGGATCTGCAGATGCGGCTCGCCCGCTGCCTCGCCGTTGCTGGGCGGCTGCATCACGCGCGGTATGCCGCCCACCAGTTGCTCCACCAGCTTCCGGGTGACGAGAGGCAGCGGCCTACGGCGGTGGCGCTGGCCGCCATGATCGAACGACTGCTGGGCCACCACCCGCAGGCACGCGCGCTGCTCCTGCACGAGCTCGACACGCTTCAGGACGCGGCCACTGCCACCAGCCTCAAGCTGGAGCTGGGTCTGGGTGCGTTGCTCGCCGGCGACTTCAGCGTGGACCGCCTCATGATCGGGGAGGCCTACCGCACGGCACACGACCTCGACCACCAGCCGCTGCGGGCCCACAGCGCGGCTCTGGTAGCCCTCGCCGACTACACGGCCGGTGCTATCACCGCGGCACAGTCCGGCGCTGGCTACGCCGCTGCTGTCGTCGACGCACTGCCCGACCAGACATTGGCAACCAGTCTCGAGGCCACCGCCTACCTCGGCTGGACCGAGATGTTCCTGGAGCGGTTCCACCCCGCTCTACGCCACTTCGAGCGCGGACTTCGGCTGGCCCGCCAGACCGGACAGGAGCACCTCTTTCCTTACCTACTCTGCGGAGTCGCCTGCGACTACTACTGGCTTGGGCAGCTCGACACGGCAGCCCAGCGGGCGGACGACGCAGTGGCGGCGGCCGAGCTGTCCGGCAGCGACGAGCTGCGCACCATGGCTTACGCCATGCAAGCCTTCATCGCCTGCCGGAAGGGCGATGTCGACCTGGGGGCTGCGGGCAGGAGAACGGGCGGTCACCGCAGCCGGTACCACCCGCGACTGGTGGTCCGCGATGGGCGGCGTCATCTGCGGGGAGGCCCGCATGCACGGCGGCGCCGATCTGACCGAATGCGTACGCGCGATCGTGGATGCCGCTGGCGGTCCTGGGTTTGGCGCCGTTGACCCTGGCAACCGACCCATGTGGCTTGCCCTGCCGCACTGCGATCGTCCGCCTGGCCCGCGGGCACTCCACCCGCGCCGTGGAGGAGGCTCAAGCCGCAGCCGAGACCTTCACCAAGGTCGACGCCCGGGTCTACCTTGGCCGCGCTTACCACCTCACCGGCCTTGCCTTCGCCGCCACCGGCCAACGTGACGTTGCCATCACCGAGCTCACCCGTGCCCGCGAGACCTTCGCCGCCGTCGGCGCCCACCGCCTCCATGACGAAGCCAGCCGGGCACTGCGTCAGCTCGGCTACCGTGTCTCCTCCCGCAAGCCCAGCAACGCCGAGCTCGTCGGTGTGCAACGGCTCACCGCACGCGAAGCCGAGATCGCCGGCCGAGTCGCCGACGGCCTCACCAACGCGCAGATCGGCCAACGGCTCGTGCTCAGCACCCGCACCATCGATGCCCATGTGCGCCACATCTTCACCAAGCTCGGCGTCACCTCCCGTGCCGCCGTCGCCGCCACTATCACCACACTCACCCAGCGGGCACCACACTCACCCAGCGGGCATCCCTCCAGCCGGAGCTCGACAAGCTGACGAGCCGTACCGACGCTCAGTGACCGAGCGGTCCGGTCGCGCCGGAGCCGGCACGCCGGCTCAGTCGTCGCGGGAGGACAGCACGCAGAGCTCGTTGCCCTCCGGGTCGGCCAACACCACCCAGGTCACCGACTCGCCCTGCCCGACGTCGACCCGGGTCGCGCCCAGCTCCTCCAGCCGAGCCACCTCCGCGGCCTGGTCGTCGGCGGCCCGGGGCGCGAGGTCGAGATGAAGCCGGTTCTTCCGCTCCTTGCCCTCCGGCACCAGCACGAACACCAGCCCCGGCCCGCGCTCCTCCACCGGCGTCTCCGCGCCCTTGGTCAGCGCGTGCGGCGGCACGAGCACCACCTCGTCGGGCGCTTCGTAGACGATCTCCCAGGCCAGCGCCGCGGCCCACCAGCGGGCCTGCTTGGCTGGGTCCAGACAGTCCACCACCACCGAGTACCACCGAACACTCATCTGCCACCTCCGGTCAGGCACCGCCTCAGCATGCACCGCCGCAGGCTAGCCGCCGGCACCGACATTCCTCGTTCCGCATCGGCCGGACTACCCTCAGCCGCCGGGGG
This sequence comes from Mycobacteriales bacterium, assembly GCA_035476575.1. GTDB lineage: Bacteria > Actinomycetota > Actinomycetes > Mycobacteriales > JACQDL01 > DATILL01. The sequence goes on along the minus strand of DATILL010000086.1, from coordinate 55,010 downwards.
TGCGAGTGTGATGACAACCATCGAGTACGTCGGCCTGGCCGATCTCGGCGAGCAGCAGCTCGGCGCCGTCCGGGCGATCTACGACGAGGCGTTCCCAGCGCGACAGCGGGTGCCCTTCACGGAGCTGGTGGACGGCGCGCGGGACGGGGCAGAGATCACCGTGGTCGGGCTGGACGACGGCCGGCCGGTCGCATTCTCGGCGTTGAGCAGGCTGCCCAGCGCCGGCTGGACCTTTCTGGAGTACCTGGCGGTCGACCGCACCCGCCGCGGCCATGGACTCGGCAGCAAGCTCTGGGTGGAGTCACTACGCCGGCTGGCGGCCGGCGGAGAGCCGGACCGGGTGGTGCTGGAGGTCGAGGACCCGGCCGAGGAGCCGGCAGGCTCGGAGGAGCACAGCGCGCGCACCCGCCGGATCGCGTTCTACACCCGGCTCGGTACCCACCTGCTGCCGGTCGCCGGCTACCTCGCCCCGAACGTCGACGGCACCGGGACCGAGCCGATGCTGCTGCTCGCCGCCGTACCGCCCGGTGCGCCCGAGCCCGGTCCGGCCGAGCTGCGCACGCTGGTCCGGGCGCTGTACTCCGACAGCTACCGGCTGGACCCCGGCCATCCGCTCGTACTCGCCGCCGACACCGCCGACCCGGACGGGACGCCACGGTGAACCCGGAGTGGCTCTCCACGATCGTCGCCTCGGTGGCCCTGGTGATCTCGCTCGCGGTCGCCGTACAGACCTGGCGGCTGGGCCAGCGCACCATGCACGTGATGACCTACCAGGGCGCCACCGACCTGACGCTGGACCTGGATCGGGTCTTCCTGGACCAGCCCCAGCTCCGGCCCTACTTCTACGACGGCGAGCCGACGCCGCCCGTCGACCACCCCGAGCATCACCGGGTGCTGGCGGCGGCGGAGTTCTGCCTGGACGTGTGCGAGTGCATCTGGGATCACCGTACGGAGTACGACGAGGTCGACAAGACCGCCTGGCGGGAGTGGATCCATCACCTGCTCAGCCGCTCACCCGCCCTGTGCCAGCTCTACCGTGAGCAGCCGGAGTGGTACCCTGCCATCGCGGATCTGGTCGCGACCGGCGAGTGCGACCTGCGCCCTCACCACGACGCGCTGTTCGAGTCGCTCACTCCGCCAGCAGCGAGCGAAGCACGTACGGCATGATCCCGCCGTGCCGGTAGTAGTCGGCCTCGCCCGGGGTGTCGATGCGCAGCACGGCGTCGAGCTCGACATCGCCGGCCCGCACGTGCACGGTCCGCGGCGTCGTGCCGTCGTTCAGCTCGGTCACCCCGGTGATGCTGATCGTCTCGTGCCCGGTCAGGCCGAGTGAGTCGGCGTTCTTGCCATCCATGAACTGCAGGGGCAACACGCCCATGCCGATCAGGTTGGACCGGTGGATCCGTTCGAAGGACTCGGCGATGACAGCCCGGACGCCCAGCAGCGCGGTGCCCTTGGCGGCCCAGTCCCGGGACGAGCCCGAGCCGTACTCCGCCCCGGCCAGGATCACCAGCGGGATGCCGGCCGCCGCATATGCCTGGGCGGCGTCGTAGATCGTGGTGACCTCGCCGTCGGTGGCGAAGTTGCGGGTGAAGCCGCCCTCGATGCCGGCGACGAGCTGGTTGCGCAGCCGGATGTTGGCGAACGTGCCCCGGATCATCACCTCATGGTTGCCCCGCCGCGAGCCGTAGGAGTTGAAGTCGGCCCGGGCCACGCCGTGCCCGGTGAGGTACGCGCCCGCGGGGGAGTCGGCCTTGATCGCGCCGGCCGGGGAGATGTGGTCGGTGGTCACCGAGTCGCCCAGCTTGGCCAGCACCCGGGCGCCGATGATGTCGGTCACCGGGGCCGGCTCGCGCGCCATCCTCTCGAAGTACGGCGGACGGCGCACGTACGTCGAGCCGGCGTCCCACTCGAAGGTCTCGCCGGCCGGGGTGGGCAGGCCCTGCCATCGCGCGTCTCCGGCGAACACGTCGGCGTAGTCGCGGGTGAACATCTCGCTGGCGATGGCGAGGTCCACCACCTCCTGTATCTCGGCCGAGCTCGGCCAGATGTCGGCGAGGTACACCGGCTCGCCGTCGGTGCCGGTGCCGATCGGGTCGCCGGCCAGGTCGACGTCCATCGAGCCGGCCAGCGCGTAGGCGACCACCAGCGGCGGGGAGGCGAGGTAGTTCATCTTCACGTCCGGGTTGATCCGGCCCTCGAAGTTCCGGTTGCCGGACAGCACGGAGACCACCGACAGGTCGGCACCGTTCACGGCCCGGCTCACCGCCCGGGGCAGCGGCCCGGAGTTGCCGATGCACGTCGTGCAGCCGTAGCCGACCAGGTGGAACCCGAGCTTCTCCAGGTACGGCACCAGCCCGGCCCGCTCGTAGTAGTCCATGACCACCTTGGAGCCGGGCGCCAGCGTGGTCTTCACCCAGGGCTTGCGGGCCAGGCCCCTCTCCACCGCCTTCTTGGCCAGCAACGCGGCACCGACCATGACTGAGGGGTTGGAGGTGTTGGTGCAGGACGTGATCGCGGCGATGACCACGGCGCCGTGGTCCAGCTCGGCCTCGGTGCCGTCGTCCAGCCTGATCCGCACCGGGTCCGAGGGGCGGCCGGCCGCGGACTCGGCGGCCGACGGCAGCCGGGGCGCCGCGGAGCCGTTCATCCCGTGGTACGCGAGGGAGTCCGAGGCGGGGAAGGACTCCGCGGACGCCTCATCCAGCCCCGACTCGGTCCCGTCGGAAGCACCGCCGGACTCGACGTACTCCGCCAGCGCGGCGCGGAACGAGGCCCGGGCCACCCGCAGCGGCACCCGGTCCTGCGGGCGTTTCGGCCCGGCCAGCGACGGCTCCACGGTGGACAGGTCCAGCTCCAGGGCCTCGGAGTACGCCGGCTCGCTGGTCGGGTCGTGCCACAGCCCCTGCTCCTTGGCGTACGCCTCGACCAGCGCCACCTGCTCGGCCGGCCGGCCGGTGAAGGTGAGGTAGCGGATGGTCTCGGCGTCGATCGGGAAGATCGCGCAGGTCGAGCCGTACTCCGGGCTCATGTTGCCGATGGTGGCCCGGTTGGCCAGCGGCACGTTGCCCACGCCTGGCCCGTAGAACTCGACGAACTTCCCGACGACGCCGTGCCGGCGCAGCATCTCGGTGATGGTCAGCACCAGGTCGGTCGCGGTGGAGCCCTCAGGCAGCTCGCCGGCCAGCTTGACCCCGACGACCCGCGGGATGAGCATGCTCACCGGCTGGCCGAGCATGGCCGCCTCGGCCTCGATGCCGCCAACGCCCCAGCCCAGCACACCCAGCCCGTTGACCATCGTGGTGTGCGAGTCGGTGCCGACCACGGTGTCGGGGTACGCCAGGCCGCCGCGGGTGAAGACGACCCGGGCCAGGTACTCGATGTTGACCTGGTGCACGATCCCGGTGCCCGGTGGCACCACCTTGAACTCGTCGAACGCGGTCTGGCCCCAGCGCAGGAACTGGTAGCGCTCCCGGTTGCGCTGGTACTCCAGCTCGACGTTGCGCTCGAACGCCTCCGGCTGGCCGAACAGGTCCGCGATCACCGAATGGTCGATGACCAGCTCGGCGGGGGCGAGCGGGTTGATCCGGTTCGGGTCGCCGCCCAGGTCGCGCATGGCCTCCCGCATGGTGGCCAGGTCGACCACCACGGGCACTCCGGTGAAGTCCTGCATGACCACCCGTGCCGGGGTGAACTGGATCTCCCGGCTCGGCTCGGCGGACGGGTCCCAGCGTGCCAGCGCCTCGATGTCGGCGGCGGTGATGTTCGTGCCGTCCTCGGTCCGCAGCAGGTTCTCCGCCAGGATCTTCAGGCTGTACGGCAGCGTGCCGGTGCCAGGCACCGCGGCCAGGCGGAAGAGGTCGTACGACGCGGCACCGACGTCGAGCGTGCCGCGGGCAGCGAAGCTGTCCCTGCTTGTCACACCGGGCTCCTCTCTGGGCACTCGGATCCTGGGCGCTCGAACCTGGGCGCTGGGATCGCTGGAATGCTGCTCTGGATGCTGGATCTCTGGGCGTTGGGATCATCTTCCCGCACCGAGCTGCACGCGCGCCCGCGCCCGCGTACTTGTCGCCTCCATCGCGCATGTCGCACCAAGGTCACCAGGACGGGAACGGCGGCTGGTGAGCATTATGTGACAAGTGACTCTTATACGACACGTACGAGACCGGGCGCGCATAGACTCGGGCGTCGTGGTGGATGCGGCCGACGAGATCGTGCGGGTGGCTGGCTGGCTGGGGGCCGATGGCGGCGTGACCACGGTGCTGACCGGGGCCGGCATCTCCACCGACTCCGGCATTCCGGACTTCCGTGGCCCTACCGGCGTCTGGACGACGGACCCAGCCGCCCAGCGGATGGTCGACATCTCGGTGTACGCCGCCGACCCGGAGATACGCCGGGCGGCCTGGCGGCGGCGCCGTGACCATCCCACCTGGTCGGCCACGCCGAACGCCGCCCACCGGGCCCTGGTTGACCTGGAACGGGCCGGCCGGCTGCGCGCGATCGTCACCCAGAACATCGACCGGCTGCACCAGCGGGCCGGCAGCGCCGGTGACCAGGTGATCGAGCTGCACGGCTCGATGGCGCAGACCGTATGCCTGTCCTGCCGGGACCGGCGCGACATGGCCGAGGCGCTGGCCCGGCTGGACGCCGGAGAGGCAGACCCGCCCTGCCTGGCCTGCGGCGGCATTCTGAAGTCCGCCACGATCTTCTTCGGCGAGTCGCTGGACCGGCAGGTGCTCGCCGCCGCACAGCTCGCGGCCGCCGAGTGTGCGGTGTTCCTGGTCATCGGCACGTCGCTGACCGTCGCGCCGGCCTCCTGGCTTCCCGGGCTGGCCGCCGAGGCGGGGGCGCGGGTGGTCATCGTCAACGGCGCGCCGACGCCGTACGACCGGCTGGCCGACGCGGTGATCCGGCAGCCGATCGGAGCGGCGGTTCCGGCTCTGGTTGCCCGCGCGGTCGCCAGCTAGCACCTATCCAGCCGAGCGGGCCCGGCTACTACGGCGCCACCCGGCTCGGCACCTGACCGCTGCCCCAGTCAGCCCAGCCAGTCAGCCAGCGGGGTCGACCCGGCGCAGGAAGCCGCGCGCCTCCAGGAACGACGCCAGCGTCGGACGGTGGATGTCGCAGGCCAGCCAGCGCTTCTCCCGGTCCGGAGCGTGCAGCCTCGGGTTGTTCCACACGAGTGCCCAGCGAGCCTGCGCCCGGCAGGCTTTGGCGGAGCAACGCGCTGTGTCGGCGGACACGAAAGCGTCGTCTGACACGTGTGACACGATCATCACCGCAGAACCGACAGATGGCGAGATACGCAAAGCGTCGGGCAGCCACGGGGGGAGCTGCCCGACGTGCGGATGACGTTACACCACGTCCCCGGAGAATCGCGAGGGGTCATCGGCAATGTCACCCGTTTGACTGGCCAAGGCAGTTTCCCCTACGGGGCAAGGGGATCCCGCTGCCCCGGACGTCCCGGGCACCCCGCCAGGTCGACCCCGCGAAGCTCACGCCCAGCTCACGCGCCATACGGTTGGCTGGACCGGAACACGAGGAGGGCACCCGGTGACGCAGACCCCGCGGGCCGGCGCGCCGGACGGTACGGCGGCCGGCGCACCAACCACGACGCCAGCGCAGGACGCCACCTTGCTGGAACGCGCCGTCTTCGAGATCAAGCGGGTGATCGTGGGCCAGGACCGCATGGTCGAGCGGATGCTGGTCGCCCTGCTGGCCCGCGGGCACTGCCTGCTCGAGGGTGTGCCGGGCGTGGCCAAGACGCTGGCCGTGCACACCCTGGCCACCGTGGTCGGCGGCAGCTTCGCCCGGCTGCAGTTCACCCCGGACCTGGTGCCCAGCGACATCGTCGGCACCCGGATCTACAAGCCCGGCGCGGAGAAGTTCGACACCGAGCTGGGCCCGGTCTTCGCCAACTTCGTGCTCGCCGACGAGATCAACCGGGCGCCGGCCAAGGTGCAGTCCGCCCTGCTGGAGGTGATGGCCGAGCAGCAGGTCTCGATCGGCGGCACGACGTACCCGGTGCCCTCGCCGTTCCTGGTGCTGGCCACCCAGAACCCGATCGAGCACGAAGGGGTGTACCCGCTGCCCGAGGCGCAGCGGGACCGGTTCCTGATGAAGATCGTGGTCGACTACCCGACGGCCGAGGAGGAGCGCGAGATCGTCTACCGGATGGGCGTGGAGCCCCCGGTGGCCGAGCAGGTGCTGACCCCGGGCGACCTGCTCCGGCTGCAGGACTCGGCCAGCCGGATCTTCGTGCACCACGCGCTGGTCGACTACGTGGTCCGGCTGGTGCTGTCCACCCGCACCCCGAAGGACCACGGCATGCCCGACGTGGGCGGCTGGGTGGCCTACGGCGCGAGCCCGCGCGCCTCGCTCGGCATGATCGCCGCGGCCCGGGCGCTGGCGCTGACCCGCGGCCGCGACTACGTGCTGCCCCAGGACGTGCTGGACATCGCGCCGGACATCCTGCGGCACCGGTTGGTGCTGTCCTACGACGCGCTGGCCGACGGCGTGCCGTCCGAGCACATCGTCCGCCGGGTGCTGCAGACCGTGCCGCTGCCCCAGGTCAGCCCCCGGCAGCGGGCAGGCGGTCCTCCGGTACCGGTGCTGCCGCTGGCCGGCCCGGTGCCGGGCGCGATGGTTGGCCCCACCGTCGGCCCCACAGCCGGGCCGGCGACCAGCGCGGGCGCCGGGGGGCCGTCCGCCGTACCCGCTGCCGGCGACCCGGACGTCGGGCAGTGACCGGACCGGTCACGCCGCCCCGGCTGCCGCACAGCCCGGACGACGGCACCGTCGACGCGGTGCTGGAGAAGCTGGAGCTGACCGTGCGGCTGAAGCTGGACGGGCTGCTGCAGGGCAACTACCTCGGCCTGGTGCCGGGATCGGGCAGCGAGCCGGGCGAGGCGCGGCAGTACTACCCCGGCGACGACGTACGTCGGATGGACTGGCCGGTGACCGCGCGGACCACCGTGCCGCACGTGCGCGAGACCATCGCCGACCGGGAGCTGGAGACCTGGGTGGTGGTCGACCTGTCGCCCAGCCTGGACTTCGGCACTGCGAGGTGCGAGAAGCGCGACCTGGCGGTGGCTGCGCTCGCCGCGATCGTCTACCTCACCCAGCACGGCGGGAACCGGATCGGCACGCTGACCACCACTGGCGAGCAGGTGGTCCGCAGCGCCGCGCTGTCCGGGCGGGCGCATGCCCAGCACCTGATCCGGCAGGTCGTGCGGACCCCCCGGTCGGCGAGCGGCCGCCGTGGCGACCTGGCCGCCGCGGTCGAGATGCTGCGCCGGCCACCGCGGCGTCGCGGCCTGGTGGTGGTGATCTCCGACTTCCTCGGCGAGTACGGCGGTGCCGGGCCGGGCGTCGGGGTCGACCGGCCTGCCGGGTTTGACTGGTCCGCCGGGTTTGACTGGGAGCGGCCGATGCGGGCCATGGGGGTGCGGCATGAGGTGCTCGCGGTGGAGGTTCTTGACCCCCGCGAGCTGTCCATGCCAGCGCTCGGCCTGCTCACCCTGGTCGATCCGGAGACCGGGCAGCAGGTCGAGGTGCAGACCTCCGACGCCGACCTGCGGGCCCGGTACGCCGCCGCGGCGGCCGCCCAGCGGGCCGCGATCGGTGGGGCGCTGCGGCGGGCGGACGCGGCGCACCTACGGCTGTCCACCGACCGCGACTGGCTGCTGGACATCGTCCGGTTCGTGGCCGCCCGGCGGCGCGGCGTGAGCGGCGGCGCGCTGCGGTGAGAGACCGGTGGAGCGGATGGTGAGCACCTTCCTGGCGCCGGGCTGGCTGTGGCTGCTGCTCGCGGTGGCCGGCCTGACGGCGGCGTACGTCCTGCTGCAGCGTCGCCGGACGAAGTACGCGGTCCGGTTCACCAACACCGCGCTGCTCGACAAGCTGGTTCCCAGGAGGCCGGGCTGGCGCCGGCACCTGCCCTTCGCGCTGCTGTTGCTGACGCTCGGCGTGCTGACCGCGGCGATGGCCAAGCCCACCACGCAGGTCCGGGTCCCGCGGGAGCAGGCCACCGTGATCATGGCCATCGACGTGTCGTTGTCCATGCAGGCCACCGATGTCTCGCCGACCCGGATCGACGCGGCCAAGGCGGCGGCCAAGGAGTTCGTCCAGCTCATCCCGCCCCGGATCAACCTGGGGCTGGTGTCCTTCGCCGGCACCGCCACCGTCTCGGTCAGCCCGACGACCGACCGGGACGCGGTGCTGCGGGCCATTGACGACCTGCAGCTCCGCGAGTCCACCGCGATCGGGGAGGCTATCTTCTCCTCGCTGGATGCGATCCGTGCGGTCGCCGCCCAGACGAGGGACGCTAACGGCCAGCCGGTCCCGGCCGCGGTGGTGCTCATGTCGGACGGCGACAGCAAGCAGGGCCGGTCCGTCGACGAGGCCGTGGCGGCATCCCGCGGGGCGGGTGTGCCGGTGTCCACCATCGCGTTCGGGACCGAGGACGGCACGGTCGACATCGGTGGCGAGCGGGTGGCGGTGCCAGCCGACCGCTCCACCCTGAAGGAGATCGCGCAGCGCACCGGCGGCTCTTACCACTCCGCCGTGAGCGCGGGTGAGCTGCAGGACGTCTACCGCGACCTGGGCAGCCAGGTCGGCTACGCCACCGCCCGCCGGGAGGTCACCGCCTGGTTCGTGGGCACTGCCCTGCTGCTCGGCTTCGCCGCCGCCGCGCTGTCGCTGTGGTGGACGAACCGCCTGGTCTGAGCCGCCTTCCCTGCCTTCCCTCGCCTTCCCCGGCGATCATCGAGCTGTTGGGGTCGAAGGAGATCATTTAGCCCCATTAGCTCGATGATCGCCGGTAGCGGGACGGGAGAGGCGGGCGCGGCGATGGCGGGCTACCGCCGGGTAGCGGTTAGCCTCAGGCGGTGAGTCGTTCCGTGCTTGTCACCGGAGGTAACCGCGGCATCGGGCTGGCCATCGCCCGGGCGTTCTCCGCCCAGGGCGACAAGGTCGCCGTCACCCACCGCGGCAGCGGCGCCCCCGACGGGCTGTTCGGCGTCCAGTGCGACGTCACCGACCCCGGGCAGGTGGACGAGGCGTTCGCCGCCGTCGAGGCGCAGCAGGGCCCGGTCGAGGTGCTGGTGGCCAACGCCGGCATCACCGACGACACCCTGCTGCTGCGGATGAGCGACGGGCAGTTCACCCGGGTGCTGGACACCAACCTGGCCGGTGCCTACCGGGTGGCCAAGCGGGCCGCGGCCAAGATGCTGCGCGCCCGCTCCGGTCGGCTGATCTTCATCTCCTCGGTGGTCGGGCTGACCGGCTCGGCCGGCCAGGCCAACTATGCCGCGAGCAAGGCCGGCCTGGTCGGGCTGGCCCGGTCGATCGCGCGCGAGCTGGGCAGCCGGAACATCACCGCGAACGTCGTCACCCCCGGCTTCGTGCGTACTGACATGACCGCGGTCCTCGGCGAGGAGCGGCAGGCGGAGATTCTCGGCCAGGTGCCGCTGGGCCGGATGGCCACGGCCGAGGAGGTCGCGGGGGTGGTCACCTTCCTGGCTGGCGATGGGGCGGCGTACATCACCGGTGCGGTGATCCCGGTCGACGGCGGGCTGGGCATGGGTCACTGATCTGGGCATGGGTCACTGGTCGGTCACAGGAAGCTGAGCTCGCGGGAGGTTCTGGGTTGGGAATCGTCGAAGGCAAGCGACTGCTCATCACCGGCGTCATCACCGACGCCTCGATCGCCTTCTCCGCCGCCCGGCTGGCGCAGGAGCAGGGCGCCGAGGTGGTGCTGACCGGGTTCGGCCGGATGTCCCTGGTCGAGCGGGTGGCCCGCAAGCTGCCCACCACCGCGCCCGTGGTGGAGCTGGACGTGACGGATGCCGGGCAGCTCGGCTCGCTGCCCGACCGGCTGCGCACGGAGGCTGGCCTGGATGGGCTGGACGGCGTGCTGCACTCGATCGGGTTCGCGCCCCAGTCCTGCCTGGGCGGCGGGTTCCTGGACGCGCCGTGGGAGGATGTGGCGACCGCCGTACACGTCTCGACGTACTCGCTGAAGTCGCTGACGGTGGCCTGCCTGCCGATGCTGGGCGAGGGCGGGTCGGTGGTCGGGCTGACCTTCGACGCGACCCGGGCGTGGCCGGTCTACGACTGGATGGGCGTGGCCAAGGCCGGGCTGGAGTCCACCGCCCGCTACCTGGCCCGCGACCTCGGCCCGCGGCAGGTCCGGGTCAACCTGGTGGCGGCTGGCCCGCTGCGCACGATGGCGGCCAGGAGCATCCCGGGCTTCGACCAGTTCGAGGACACCTGGAAGGGTCGGGCGCCGCTCGGCTGGGACGTGCACGACGCCGAGCCCACCGCGAAGGCCTGCGTCGCGCTGCTGTCCGACTGGTTCCCCGCCACGTCGGGCGAGATCGTGCACGTGGATGGCGGGTTCCACGCCGTCGGGGCGTGAGAGTGGCCCGCTACTGAGATGGCCGGCTACTGAGATGGCCCAGTACGACGCGCTGCTGCTGCTGTCGTTCGGCGGGCCGGAGGGGCCAGCCGACGTGCTGCCGTTCCTGGAGAACGTCGTGCGCGGCCGGGGGGTGCCGCGGGAGCGGCTGCTCGCCGTCGTCGAGCACTACCAGCACTTCGACGGGGTGTCCCCGATCAACGCGCAGAACCGGGCGCTGCTGGCCGCGCTGCGGGCCGAGCTCGACATCGGCGTGTACTGGGGCAACCGGAACTGGTACCCGTACGTCGAGGACGCCGTCCGGGAGATGGCCGCGGCCGGCGTGACGCGGGCGCTGGCCTTCGCCACCAGTGGCTACTCGTCGTACTCGGGCTGCCGGCAGTACTGGGAGGACCTGGACCGGGCCCGCGCGGCCGCCGGGCCGACGGCGCCCACGATCGACAAGCTGCGCCACTTCTACAACCACCCGGGTTTCATCGAGCCGAACGCCGACGCGGTGCGGGCCGCGCTGGCGGAGCTGCCGGCGCCGCTCAGGGCCGAAGCCCGGCTGGTGTTCACCGCGCACAGCATCCCGGTCGCGATGAACGATGCGGCCGGGCCGGAGCGGAACGGCTGGTACGCCGTCCAGGTGGCCGAGGCCGCCCGGCTGGTGACCGAGCTGGTGCGGCCGGGTGGCGCGTTCGACGTGGTATGGCAGTCGCGGTCCGGGCCGCCGCGGGTGCCGTGGCTTGGCCCGGACATCAACGACCATCTCACGGAGCTGGCTGGCCAGGGAGCTCCGGCCGTCGTGGTGTCACCGGTCGGGTTTGTCAGCGATCATGTCGAGGTGGCGTGGGACCTGGACCACGAGGCCCGCGAGACGGCCGCTGGGCTCGGCCTGGCCTATGCCCGGGCCGCCACCGTGGGCGTGCACCCGAGGTTCGTGCGGATGATCGTGGAGCTGGTGGCTGAGCGGCAGTCCGGGGCGCCCCGCCTGGCCTTCGGCCGGTACGGGCCCAGCCACGACGTGTGCCCGGCCGGTTGCTGCCCGGCCCCCGCCCGCCGCCCGTCCCTCTAGCCGGTACGACGAAAGCCCCTGGCGCTCGAACAGGCACATCGCGTGCCAATCAGCCGCTTCCGTCGTGCTGGCGACGTCGATCAGCCCCCGGCGGCCCATCTCGAAGTGGAACGTCAGCCACCGGAGTTGTACGCCGCCAGCCGGGCCCGCCGTACCGCCGTCCACAGTGGACGGAGCGCGGCCGACCGGGCACTGGCCGCATGGGTGGTAAGCGCCCCACCGGGAGCGTCGGCGTCGGCCAGCTCAAGGACGGCGGCCAGCCGGTCGGCCTGCACGAGCAGCCGGACCGCCCGTGGGTCGTGGCCCGGCGGCAGCGGGGCAGGGGCGGTCCGGCGGCGCAGCCTGGCCACGTTCTCGGCCACGTCCGGCCGCCAGGACGCGGCGTCCAGCCCGGCCAGCTCCGTGGCAGCGTCCCGCATCGCAGTGGTCAGCTCGTGCTGCGCCTCGGCCACGCTCAGTGGCTCGCTGACCGGCACCGGCGGCAGCCCGTGGTACCCCTGCCAGCGCACCAGCACCGTGACGCTGCCGACCGAGCCGTGCCGGCTGATCCTGGGCACCAGCCCGAGCTCGCCCCCCAGCACCGCCTCGCCCGCCTCCAGGGCGGCCGTCGTGAACGCCCCCGGCCCGGGCAGCCCACGCGGGTCGCCCGGCACCGGCAGCACCACGGCAAGGCTGCGCACCCCCCGGTCCCGCCAGGCCGACAGCACCCAGAGCAGCGGCACGCCCCTGTCTGAGCCGCCCAGGCTGCCCAGGCCATCTGGGCCGACGGTGTCCGAGCCGGGCAGGCCGGCCACCCGGTGCGGCTCGTCCTCCCGGGTCACCTCGGCCACCAGCTCGTCGTAGCCGACCCGGCCGGCCAGCCACGCACTACCCCAGGCGGCGAGCAGACCGGACCGCACGGGCGACATGGCGCGAGCCTACGACGCGTTCCGCGACCTTGCGGATAGCGTGTGGGCGTGCGAAGCAAGGAGTACGGCGGTGACGTGCTGGCCGCCGGCAGGCGGCGGGCCCCCCGGGTGGCCGAGGTCCCGGCCGAGCGTGACCTGGTGGTCGAGGAGGCCGGCTCCGGGTTCTGCGGCGCCGTGGTGGAGGTCGCCAAGGGCCTGGTCACGCTGGAGGACCGGCACGGCCGGCGCCGGGTCTTCCCGCTGCTGCCGGCCGGGTTCACCCTCGACGGCAGGCTGGTCACCCTGGTCCCGCCTGCCCCGGCGGTGGCGCCGGCCAAGGCCCGGCAGCGGACCGCGTCCGGCTCGGTGGCGGTGCCCGGCGCGCCGGCCCGGGTGGCGCGGGCTGGCCGGATCTACGTCGAGGGAGTGCACGACGCCACCCTGGTCGAGCAGGTCTGGGGCGACGACCTGCGGGTCGAGGGCGTCGTGGTGGAGCCGCTGGACGGCGTCGACGCGCTGCCCGAGGTCGTGCGCGAGTTCCGCCCTGGCCCGGGCCGCCGGCTCGGCGTGCTGGTCGACCACCTCGTCGCCGGCAGCAAGGAGTCGCGGATCGTGGCCCGGACCACCGACCCCCACCTGCTCGTCACCGGCCACCCGTACGTCGACATCTGGCAGGCGGTCAGACCGGCGGCGGTGGGGATCCGGGCCTGGCCCAGCGTGCCGAAGGGGGTGCCGTGGAAGGACGGCGTCTGCCGGGCGCTGGGGATCACCGACACCGCCGAGATGTGGCGCCGGGTGCGGCGCGGCGTGCGGACCTACGCCGACCTGGAGATGCCACTGCTGCGCGCCGTCGAGGAGCTGATCGACTTCGTGACCGCCGAGGACTGAGAAGGACCAATGGCAAAGAAAGGGCTGGGGTCAGGTGGCCGGCTGGTCTTCCTGCTGCTCGGGATCGGCCTGCTGGCGGTGACCGCGGTGTTCTGGCTGAACTACCTGGTCAAGCCCGGCCGGGCGATGCTCAACGGGGAGAAGCTCACCGTCACCGTGACCCGGTGCGAGGGGGAGAAGAGGGCGAGCTGCTTCGCGGAGTGGGGCGGCAAGGTACCCGGCTCTGGGCCGCTGTCCGGTGAAGGCACGCCAGGCCAGCGGGTCAGCGCGTACGTCTACGAGCGGCACGCCTACGGCGCGTCGAGAAAGGACTGGACCGGCCGGGTGGTGCTGGGGCTGGTCGGGCTCGGCTTCGCGGTGGTGGCGCGTTATCTTCTCGGTACGGCGGTAGCCACCCGGCGTTAGCCAACACACCGAAATGCAGAGGCGCGACCCAACAGGCAGGTCCACAGCGGCCGATTTCTGGCAGGATGATCTCGTGCCCGCATGGTTGTTGTGGCTGATCGCGGCCGGGGTCCTCGCGATCGCTGAGGTGTTGTCGCTGGATCTCATTCTCATCATGTGCGCCGGCGCAGCCGGGGTGACCGCGCTGGCGGCTGGCCTGGGCGCGTCGGTGGCGCTGCAGTTCGTGGTGTTCGCAGTCTCCGCGCTCGGCATGCTGTTCGTGGTCCGGCCGGCGGCCCAGCGACATCTGGTCAGCGGCAAGCACACGCCGATGGGGATCGAGGGCCTCATTGGCAAGAAGGCGACGGTGCTGCGGACCGTCGACCGCCACGGCGGTCTGGTCAAGCTGCACGGTGAGGAGTGGACGGCGCGCGCCTACGACCCGCACCAGGTGCTCGAGGTGGGCAGCACCGTCGACGTCATGGAGATCCAGGGCGCCACCGCCCTCGTCTGGGGAGAGCCATAAATGGCCGTGCTCATCGCAGTTGTCGTTCTGGTCGTACTCGTGCTCGTGGTGATGTCTAGGAGTCTCGTCCTGGTCAGCCAGGCCCAGGCCTACGTGATCGAGCGGCTGGGCAAGTTCCACAAGGTGCTCAACCCGGGGCCGAACTTTGTCGTGCCGTTCGTCGACAAGCCGCGGTCCCGGATCGACCTGCGCGAGCAGGTGGTGTCCTTCCCGCCGCAGCCGGTGATCACCGAGGACAACCTGACGGTCAACATCGACACCGTCATCTACTTCCAGGTCACCGACCCGCGCTCGGCGACGTACGAGATCTCCAACTACATCCAGGCGGTCGAGCAGCTCACCGTGACCACGCTGCGCAACGTCGTCGGCGGGATGAACCTGGAGGAGACGCTGACCAGCCGTGACAAGATCAACGGCCAGCTCCGCGGGGTGCTGGACGAGGCAACCGGTCGCTGGGGCATCCGGGTCAACCGGGTCGAGCTCAAGGCGATCGACCCGCCGCCCTCCATCCAGGACTCGATGGAGAAGCAGATGCGGGCCGACCGGGACAAGCGGGCCATGATCTTGCAGGCCGAGGGCCAGCGGGAGAGCGCGATCAAGAGCGCCGAGGGCCAGAAGCAGGCCGCGATCCTCTCCGCCGAAGGCCAGAAGACGGCGGCCATCCTCACCGCCGAGGCTGACCGGCAGGCCCGGATCCTGCGCGCCGAGGGCGAGCGGGCGGCGCGGTACCTGGCCGCGCAGGGCCAGGCCAAGGCGATCGAGACCGTGTTCGCCTCCATCCACGAGTCCGACCCGGACCCGAAGCTGCTGGCCTACCAGTACCTCCAGACGCTGCCGCAGATCGCCCAGGGCGATGCGAACAAGCTCTGGATCATCCCGAGCGAGTTTGGCAAGGCACTCGAAGGGCTGGCCAAGCTCGCCGGCGCGGGCGACGGCGAGGACTCCGGTACGGCGTCCTGGCTGCAGGCCGGTGCCGCGGGCGCCACGGCCAGGCCGGGTGAGATGCGGGAGCCGATCGACACCAGCGACTGGTTCGACCAGAAGCTGACCCAGGTGCCGGTGCCGCCAGAGGCGACCTCGTCGCTGGAGCCGGGGATCGACGGACCAGAGCTGCCGGACGTCGGCCGGTACGCGCGAGGTGGGGGCGACGACCCGCCGGCCAACCCGACCATGCCGATCCGGCCGGATCGGTGAGGTGGCTGGGCGGATCGTGGCTCGGTTCGTGTTCCGGTTCGTGGTGGGTGGCAGGTCAGATTGCGGCGAAGTCGTAGCGGACGGCGGTCAGCTCCTCAGACAGATCCCACAGCGCGCCGGCCAGCTCGACGTTCCGGGAGGTCGAGCTAGAGCCGACGATCGTCGGGTGGCCGCGCGTCTGCATCCACCTGCTCGGCCCGACGTAGGAGCCGCCCGGCAGGCCCGGCTCGGTCGTGGCGTAGAGCGCCGGCAGCGCGCCCATCTCGTCGCTCTGCGCGAACAGCCGGTTCCCGATGCTCATGATCCGGTCCTGGATTGACTCGGTGTGCGACTGCAGGTTGGTCGCGGCGTACCCCGGATGTGCCGCCATCGCCTCCACCGGCGACCCGACGGCGGCCAGCCGCCGCTGCAGCTCGTAGGTGAACAGCAGGTTGGCCAGCTTGGACTGGCCGTACACGGACCAGCGGCGGTACCGACCGCGCTCCCAGTTGAGATCATCTAGCCGGATCCGGCCGATGTGGTGCGCGCTGCTGGCCACCGTCACGACCCGACCGCGGATCCGGCCGAGCAGCAGGCCGGTCAGCGCGAACGGGCCGAGGTGGTTGGTGCCGATCTGCAGCTCGAAGCCGTCCGCTGTGGTGCGCCTCGGCACGGCCATCACCCCGGCGTTGTTGACGAGCACGTCGACCGGACCGTCGACGCCCTCGGCGAACTCACGCACGGACGACAGGTCGGCCAGGTCCAGCCGGCGTACCTCGGTGCGGCCGGACATGGTGGCGGCGGCCCGCTCGCCCTTGGCGGTGTCCCGGCAGGCGAGTATCACCAGGGCCCCGGCTCGGGCCAGCGTGCGCGCCGTGACCGCACCGATGCCGCTGTTCGCCCCGGTCACCACGACCGTGCGGCCGTGCTGGTCGGGGATGTCCGCGCTGGTCCATTTCGTCATCGGTTCACCCTAGGTCATCGGTTCACCGTGGTGCGCGCTGGTCCGGGTTCTGTCAGACCCCGGTGGCATGGTGGCGGCATGGGCATGGTGGCGGGCATGGAGGTGGCAGGCATGGAGGTGGCCTGGGCGGTGCTGGACACGCCGATCGGTCCGATCACCCTCGGGGTGACCGAGCGCGGGCTGGTCCGGGTGGAGCTTGGCCCGCCAGCCGGGGTGGTGGGGCGGGTGCCGCTGCCGTCGGTCGACGACCCAGCCCGGCTGGTGGCGGCCTCCCGGCAGCTCAGCGAGTACTTCGCGGGCCGGCGCCGCGCCTTCGAGCTGCCGCTGGACTGGGGTCTGGTTGGCGGGTTTGCCCGGGATGTGCTGCGCATCCTGCACCACTCGGTGGGTTTCGGCCAGGTGGTGACCTACCAGGAGCTGGCCGAGCGGGCCGGGCATCCCCGGGCGGCCCGGGCGGTCGGAGCGGCCATGGGCGCCAACCCGCTGCCGATCGTGGTGCCCTGCCACCGGGTGCTGGCCGCCGACGGGCTCGGCGGCTTCGGCGGCGGGCTGGAGACCAAGCGCCGGCTGCTGGAGCTGGAGGGGGTGCTGCCGCTGGCCCTGTTCTGAGCCGCCGGTCCCATCCCGGCCATGCTGGGCGGGCCCTGTCGTGCTGGTTGACCGGTGTCCCGGCGTTAACGGTGTCCTGGCGTTGACCAGCGGTCGTCGTTTAGGTCAGTGCCCGACGTCGGAGCGTACGGCGGCGACGGTTCGGCGCAGCAGGCGGTCGTGGCCGTTCGGGGCCAGGGCATCCCGCCAGCCGCTGAGCCGGAGCAGCAGGTCGGTACCGGCGTCCGGCCCGGCGTGGGGGAGCGCCCGGTCGACGAAATCGCGGATCCGTACCACTGCCAGGCTGGTCTCGAGATCGCCGAGCGCCTGGATGGCGAGGTGTACGGTGACCGCGCACGGATGCTGCTGCCACTGCAGGCGCCCCGGCGTTTCCCTGGCCACCGAGACAATGGCCCGTACGCTCTGATCGAGGATCGCGCGTGCCTGGCTCGGGGACCGGTGCACCGCCAGGCCGATCTCGCGGAAGGTCCGGCCGGGCCGGCCGTCCAGCCCGTAGCGCAGCTCCAGCACGCACCGCTGGCGTGGGGCGGTCGCCTCCCGCACCGCGCGGACAAAGGCCTCGGCGAACGCCTCCGGCACCGGTTTCGTGACGGTCAGCCGGCGCTTGCCGGGTGAGAGGTCGGTGACCTGGTCTGGGCCGGGCGTGCCCATCAGCCGGTCGACAAGATCGGCGATGCGGTGCTGTTCGCGCAGGATCTCATCGACCCGGACCCGCGTCGACGGGCCCAGCTCGGGGTGGACCGACCACGAGTCGCAGGCGGCGCAGGCCAGCACGGCAGCGTCCGCGGGAGACCGCACGGTGACGCCGCAGTCCGGGCACGGCTGCCGGGCCACCAGCGCCAGCCGGGGCCCGCGGGGGAACACCCACTTGCATACCCCACACCGGGACATCGCTCCGGTCGCCACAGCCGCCAGCGGTTCAGCGCCGGAGTATGCCGGCACGACAAGCGCACATTGCGGGCATTGCACATAGTCGACGATGAGTCGAACTAACGGGCCATAACCGTGAGTAATCTCTCGGTATCGTTCCGCCACCGTGTCAGTATGGCCCTGCCATCCCGCCATGTCACTGGATCGAGCCGGGACCAACCAAACATCCCCAGTCGGGGTGAGCATGCATCCCCGACCGGGTGACCCGACCGGTCAGGCGTCCCGGCGGACCACCGGGTTCCACTCCCGCAGGGTCAGGATCTCGGTCACGCCGTTGGTGAGGTACGGGTCTGCCTCGACCAGCTCCCGGGCACGCTCCACGCTCGGCACGTCGTACACCGTGAGCGATCCCAGGCCCTCGGTCCAGGGCCCGGCGGCAACCAACACTCCCTCGGCGGCCAGCCCGCGCAGGTACTCCAGGTGCCGCTCGCGGTTCTGCTGCCGGCGTTCGGCGTCGACGTAGCGCATCTCCAGGACAAACCAGGTCACCGTGTCTCCCTCCAGGCCCGCGCCGAGGGCGCGGTTGGTCCGTCGGCTGGCCGGTTGGCATTGTTGGCGCGATCGGCGCCGTACCGGCTCCTGCGTCGGATTCTGCCGGACCGGCCGTCCGCGAGGCGCGCCAACTACGATGGCCCAACTCCGGGAGATGGGAATCTGATGCGGAAGTTCGCGGCGGCAGCAGCGTTGTTCGCGGTCGCGTTGGGCGGTTACCCGCCTCCGGTCGCCTCGGCGTCGTCCAACGCCGCCCAGCCGCGACCGCCGGTCCGCCGCCCGCCGGCTCGAGCGGTGGCGCTTGCCAGGGAGAGCCTGGCGGCCGTGCACGCCGCCGGCTCCGGCCGGGCCACCGTCACGGAGACCGGGCCGGGGGAGCGGGCCACGGCCACCTCGTGGTTCCGGCTAGCCGGCGGCCCGGCTGGGATCGTCGTACGCCCGCAGGCCGAGCCAGCCGACATCGCCGAGGATCCGGACGGCTACGCCCGGCTGCGCCGCTGCCTGGACCCGCGCGGCGCGGCGGCCCTGTTCACCGTGGCCAGTGCGGTACGGCGGATGGGTCCGGCCCGGGTCGGCGGCCAGGTCACGGTGCGGTACCGGCTCTCGGTGGATCTCGACGTGCTGCCCCGCACCAGCCCGGAGACCGTCGACGACATCGCCGCGCTGCGCCGCGCTGGGCTGACCCACATCACCGTCGACGTGTGGCTGGACCAGGCCAAGCGGCCGGCCCGGGTCAGCCTCAGCGCAGTCGCTGGCGGCGAGCCGGTGGAGACGGTCGACTGCCGCTACTACGACTGGGGCAGCCCACCCGCCGAGCCTCCCAGGTAGCCGGCGGCGCAGGATGAGCTCTCACAGCGGGGCGACCGGCCGGGCTCAGGCAGGCGGGGCCGCGGCGCTGCGGCTCCAGCGCGGGCCGTCGGAGGTGTCCCGCACCTGCACGCCGGCCGCGGCCAGCCGGTCGCGGACCAGGTCCGCGGTGCTGAAGTCGCGGCGGTCCCGGGCTTGGCCGCGCAGCTCCAGCAGCGCGTCGACGAACGGCGGGACGGCCCGCCACGGGTCGGCCAGACCGGTCCGGGCACGTTCGCCCAGCTCGACCACCATCGCCCGCAGCACCCGGCGGGCGTGGTCTCGCTCATCGGAGGTGTCCGCGGACCAGTCCGCCAGGGTCTGCTCCAGATCCAGCACGGCGGACACCGCGGTGTCGGGGTCACCGGCGGCGAGCGCGGCCCGGAACGCCGCCTCGTCCCGGTCCGCGGCATCGCGCAGCGGTCGCCTGGCCGACGTAGCGGTGGTATCGGGGGAGGGCGCACCGTTGTCCGGTGCCGTCCGGGCGACCGGGTGTCGGCCGGGGTCGGCGGCCGCCGCGGCGAGGTCGGCGAAGCTCAGCGTGCCACCGTGGAAGGCCCGCTCCCGGCCGTGCCGTCGTACGGTGACGGTGCCGGTGCCCAGCACTTGCGCGATCCGGGCGTCCAGGTCGAGCACGCAGGCGGTGTGCTCGTCCACGCCGAGCACGAACGCCTCCGTCGGCAGGTCACCCTCCAGTGCGGACAGTCGTTGATCGCCCAGGTAGCAGTAGCGTGTGTCGTGCGTGCCGCCCTCGGCGTTGTTGTAGTGCGGGATCACCACGGCGGGCAGATCGGTCACCGCGGCGACGATGTCCAGCCCTGGCTCCCAGCGCGGTTCCGCGCCGGCCTTGTAGATCTCGTACACCGGCACCGTGAACGCACCGAGGGTCAGCGCGGCTGCGCTGGCGAACACCACCACCCCGCCGGTGTCGAGCAGGTCGGTCAGGGTCGCCGCCAGCGGGGTGTCCCGCCAGTGCCGAAGCGCGTACGTCGGGCTGCCTGGGCCGGCGAAGACCCAGCGTGCCGACCGCAGCATGGCAAGCGCCCGTTCCAGGGCGGCACCCGGCCCAGGGTTGCGGCGCCAGCCCACCACCTCGACCTGCCGGCCCACGCTGTCGGCGAAGTAGTTCCGGGCTCGGGCCGAGATGTCGTCGACGTTCATCTGGAAGCCGTACGGCGTGTCGAGCAGCACGGCGCGGCCGGCAGCCTCGTCGCCCAGCTTGTCGAACACCGCCCGGTGCACCTTGATCATGGTGGGTGCCGTCTCGCCCGAACCCATGATCACCAGCAGCCGTGGTGTCACGGCAGCGACTCCAGGTCAGCGGCCACCCGGTCGGGATGCTGCGCGTGCAGGTCGTGGTCGGCGCCGTCGTACCATCGCACCTCGGCCCGGGGCAGCCTGGCGGCGGCCTCGGCGACCAGCGGGCTGCTGCCGCTGGCTCCCGCGGGCAGCAATAGTGTCGGTATGTCGACGAGGCGATACAGCTCCCGCGGGCGGTGCGCCCAGAGCGACCGGAGGATGTCGGCGTGCCGGTCCCGGGTCAGCCGTGCTCGGATGCTGCCGTCCGGGAGCGACGTGAGGTTGGCCAGGGTGCCGTCGATACTGGCGGTCGGCCAGTCCGGATGGCTGGCCAGGAGCCTGTGCCGGATGTCTGCCCTGGTCAGCCCGGCGAACCGCGGTGGCGCCAGCGCGGCCCAGCACTCCTCCCACGTGGCGAAGATGTCGCCGAGGTGGATCCAGCCGCCGTCGAGGAGGGCCAGCGCGCTCGCCCGGCCAGGGTGGCTGGCGGCGAGCTCGAGCACGACGTTGCCACCCCAGGACTGGCCGGCCAGCACTGGCCCGGCCAGCCGGAGCACGTCACACAGGGTGGCCAGGTCGGCCGCTGCGGTGCGGGTGTCGTAGCCATCGGCCGGCTGGTCGGACTCGCCGTGACCGCGCAGGTCGACCGCGACGGCGGGGTGGCCGGCAGCGGCGAGCCGGGCGGCCACGCCGTCCCAGGTGCGGGCGTTGGAGGCTAGGCCGTGCACCAGCAGGTATGGCCGGGCGGACGGCTGGCCTGGGCTTTGTTCGGAGGGGCACCAGCACCGCACGTGCAGCCGCACTCCGGCGGCCACCTCGACCATGCTGTCGACTGGGCCGCTGAGCGGGCTGGCGGGGAGAACCGCCGCTGTCTCGGGCACAATCGGACCCTATGACATCGCCGACCCGCCCGACCTAAGAGGTGACCTCTGAGGGCGTCCGACCAACGAAAGGTCACCACAACGCCGAGAGGTGACCACATGTGGGCGGCGGGCAACGAAAGGTCACCACATGGATCATGTATCCCGGCGCCGGCTCGCGTCTCCCATCTCGGGTGGGTAAAGCCGCGGGGCGTTCGAGGGGCCAAGGGGGTCAGGCATATGCCGGGGTCAGTCGGGGTGGTGGTCGAGCCGGAGCACGTGGAGATCGCGCCCGGATCCTCGGCCACGGTGCGGGTCCGAATCAGCAACCGGACCGGAGTCGTCGACCAGTTCGTCGTCACGCTAGTCGGTGCCGACGCCCGGATGACGCCTGCTCCCCAGCGGATCGGCCTGTTCCCTGACCAGGAAGGGACGGTCGAGCTGGTGCTCGCCGTCCCGGCCGAGCGCCCGCCACTGGCCGGCCGCGGCACGGTCGCAGTCCGGGTGGTCTCGGTCGACGACCCGACGGTGGCCCGGGTGGAGGAGTTCGCGCTGACCATCGGCCCGCTGCCGCTGGCGAACCTGCGGGTGGAGCCGGTCCGGGTGCGCGGCCGCGGGTCCGGCCGGTTCAGCGTCATGATCGCCAACGTCGGCAACGTGCCGCTGCGGTTCGCGCTGCGCGGGGAGGACGACGAGGCCGCCGTCGGCTTCGACTTCGCTCCGCCCGTGCTGGACGTGCCGCCGGACTCGGTCGGGGAAGCCAGGACCAAGGTGTCGGCGCCCAGCCGGTGGAGCGGCCCCGAGACGAGCCGGTCGCTGACCGTGCACGCCGATGGCGGCCCGGAGCCGCTGACCAGCCGGCTCACCTTCGCCCAGCGGGCGCTGGTGCCGGGCGGTCTGCTGCGCGGGCTGGCCGTGCTGGCCGTGCTGGCTGCCCTGATCGGCGGCTTTCTGCTCACCAGGCAAGGCAACGAGCCCACCACCGCCGCCACCGCTGGCCCGATCGAGACCACCTCGGCCGCGCCGACGACCTCCCCGACCGCTTCCCCGACGAGGACCCCGACGGCCACACCGGGCGGCAACGGGCCGATTCCCGACGTCGCCGGTGAGAACGCCATCAAGGCGACCAGCGAGCTGGCCTCTGCCGGGTTCAAGATCGAGAAGATCGTCGAGCCGAACAACGGCGTGGCCGGCGGCAAGGTGATCCGCACCGATCCCGGCCCCGGCCAGCCTGCCAACCAGGACCGTTCGGTCCGGCTCGTGGTCTCCTCGGGCCCAACCCAGCCGGCGGCCCTGATCGACATGGCCGACAAGGCGATCTGGTCCAACGGCACAGACACGCTGGACTTCAACGGCCTGGACAGTGATCCCCGCGGCTTCGCGGCGGTGCGCGAGAACCCCACCCTGGAGAACGGCGCCACACCGGACCGGGCGCTGGTGACGTTCCCGCAGGCGGTGCCGAGCGGCTTCCTCCAGGGCACCTTCCGGCTCCCCGCGAAGATCATCGCCGGGGACCGGTTCACCTGCGACGTCGGCTTCCTGACCGGGGCTGGGCTCGGCGAGGTCGACTTCACCGTCTTCGTGCTGGACGAGCAGGGCATCCCGCGGCAGGCCGGCACCGTGCACCACGTCGGCACGGGTGGCACGCTGCAGAAGCTGGACGTCGACCTGTCCCAGTTCGCCGGGCGGGACCGGATCCGGCTGCGGGTCGACGCCGGCACCTCCGCCAGCCAGGACCTGGCCGTCTGGGTCAACCCGGTGGTGCAGGGCGCCGCCGCTAGCTGACCGCCCGTGGGCCAGGCCGGCCCGCGTCCGCGGCCCGGGACGCCGGTCGTACGTCGGCGCCCTCGGTGCCAGCGGACAGGTGCGCCTGCACCAGATCGTGCATGAACACGTACCCGCCGCTGCGCCTGCGCATGATCGTCGCCTTGGTCATCTCAGTCAGGAACTTCTCGAAACGGTACGGAACGACCTGGTGCCGGGCCAGGAAAACGCGGAGCACGTAATGCTGCACGTACGCTCGTCCCCCCACGGCGAGCCAGAGAAAGTAGCTGCCGAAGGTGCTGAACGCGACCGTGATGATCGCGCCTTGGCCGATACCCACGGCAGCGCCGAAGTAGAGCGTGGACACCAGGGCGTACGTCGTTCCGACCAGGACGCCGAAGGGGACTCCATAGCGGCTGGCCACCCGCACGATCTCGGCGCCGGTCATCCGGCGCCCATCCTCCGACTCCTGTTGGGTGAGCGTTCGCAGGCTTCGCTGGATGACCACTATCAGGCCCAGGATCGTGCCGAAGATCGCCGCGCCGGCCAGGCCGCTCCGCAAACCCGCGACGAAGGAGAAAATGAGGCCGACCGGCAACCCGCCCGCCACCGCGACGACGGCACCCCACCACAGCTCGCGGGGCAAACTAATGCTGGACCAGTGCACCCGGATGGGTGGCGCGAAGACGCGCGAATACCCGGCAAACGCCGTACTTCCGGTGATATACGTGACGGACAGCGGGTACAGAATTGTCCGCGGCATGTCAATGGGAACCTCGTAGGGCAGCCGCGCCAACGCCGCGCAGCATATTCCGCTGATCACCATTCCGCCCAGGCCGGCGACCGCGGCGGCCGCCACGACGACCGTTCGGGCTTTCCTGGCGGGCTCAACCAGCCGCGGCTGCATCCAGAGCAGGTGCAGCACGCGCTGATGGCAATGCAGCATTCCGCCAGCTAACCGGCTCAGCCAGCGGACTCGTTGCGCCAGCGGGACAGGGCTCGGTGCCCAGTGCTCCAGCGCCTGCCGGATGTACTCGTCGAGGAGCAGCTCGCGCCGCCCTTCAACGGCACCGGCCAGGTGGATGTCCGGGGCCGTCTGGCCCCGGTAGGTGAGGGCCACGATGTTCAGCAGCAACGGCGTGTCGAGCACCTCCCGGAGGAGCGGGTCGTAGTCGAACAGGGACAACAGCCCCACCAGGTCCGGACCGGCGCGAGCGATGAACCCGCGGACCTGGCGTGGTTCGAGGGGCTGTATCTCGACGGCACCGCCAAGGGCGAGCCAGGTTGCTGACTCCAGGTACTCATGGGTCCGGCAGCAGACGGCAAGACCGGTGCTCGGATGCGCCCGCCGGTACCGGTTGACAGCCGCGACGCAGCTCCCTCGATGTTCGTACGGGACGTCGTCCAGGCCGTCCAGGAGAATGACGAGCGCACCGGCTGCCGACAGCCTCCGGCCGGACCGTTGCGGGATGTTGTAGTCCTGGGTGAGGCTCCTGGTCAGCCAGCGGTCCAACGGTTCCCGGCGCTCAGCCCAGCTTTCGAGGTTGAGAATGACCGGGACCGGCCCCGGGTGTGCGGCGTCGGTGGCGCCTTTGAGGAACGCCTCGGCCAGCTCAAGCAGCAGCGTGCTCTTCCCGGCGCCGGGTGCGCCGAGAATGAGAAGCGAGTCGCCGTACTCCGCGAAGACCCGGGTGATGTCATAGTCAGTGGGCAGCTCCCGCCGGCTCGGGCTCGCCAGGCGTTTCGGCTCAGCCGGACGCACATATCTCGGCAGCGTGGTGAGGCCAAGCGGAATACGCGACCCGGTGATCGCGGGCAACGAGTCCGGACTGCCCAGACCAGCCCTTACCCGTCGCTGGACCGCCGTGGTCAGCCTGTCCCGCCAGACGCCGCCGACATCGTCCTCCGGCTCTGTCTCCCGGCCTCCGAAGGACCAGTACACCGAGGCGAAGGCGATAATCACCGTGCTCGCGACCGAGACCCAGAACAGTGGGCTCCCGGCTGAGGACGCCTGCAGCATCAGGCTCGCCGTTCCACCGGACGCCGCGGCAAGAGCGATGACGATGGATATGGTCAGGCGGCCCGGACGTGACATTCGCTGGCGCTGCTTTCCGCTGGGTTCGGCGTGGCGACGGACGAGCGTGCGGCCGGAGCCATATGCCGGTACGTGTCTACGCTGAGTGTACGAACGGACATCCCTGGTTACGGCGGTCGGGGTCCTGTCCGGACCAGCGGGCCAGCACGATCTGTTCTGCTATGCGCTCCCCCCCGAAGGGCCGGTCGCTGGTCGTCCCCACGCCGCGGCCGTCGGCCGCCTGCCGGCTGGTCTGCTTCCCGTGCGCCGGGGCCGGGCCCGCGCTCTTCCGGCCGCTGTCCCGGCAGCTTCCCGAGCACATCGAGCTGGTGGCGGCGTGCCTGCCGGGGCGGGAGTCGCGGGTGCGGGAGGCGCCGGCCACCCACCTGCTCCGGCTCGCCTCCGAGATCACCCTGGAGCTGTCCCGGCTGGCGGCCGGCCGCCCGTACCTGATCTTCGGGCACAGCATGGGCGCGATGATCGCCTACGAGGTGTGCCGGTGGCTGCAGCTCAGCGGGATCGCTCCGCTGCCGGGCGCGCTGACCATCTCGGCGTCCATCTCCCCGGACCTGCCCCGCGATACCGAGGTGATCGGCCAGAGCGACGAGCGGCTGACCGAACGGCTCGCCTCGCTCGGCGGGATCGACCCGGAGGTGGCGGCGGACCCGGCCCTGATGAAGCTGGTGCTGCCGGTCACCCGGGCCGACCTGGAGATGGTCGAGGTCTACCAGCCGCGGCTCGGGCCGCCGCTGGAGCTGGAGCTCGTCACGGTCCGCGGCTCGTCGGACCACGTGGCAACGGCCGGGCAGATGGCCGGCTGGCCCCGGATCGCCCGGGCGGCGGTGCAGCATGTCCGGCCGGGCGGCCACTTCTACCTGCTCGAACCGGCCAACCGGGCCTGGCTGGTCGAGCTGTTCACCGCGCAGGCGGCCCGCGCCGGTGCCCACCTGGCCGGCTCCGGTACGGCGGCATGAGGCGCGCCGCCCCGCCCGCCGCCCGGCCAGTGGTAACGCCGCGGGCGACCTGCCGGCAGCCGCTCACGCCTGTCGACACGCTGCACGGCTGGGTCGCCGAGCACGCCCGGCGGCGGCCGGATGCGGTCGCGCTGCGCTGTGCCGAGGGCGTCGAGAGTGTGGTCAGCTACCGGACGCTGGACGCCGCGGCAGCCGGGCTGGCGGCTCGGCTGCGCGCGTACGGCGTGCGGCCCGGCGACGTGGTGCCGGTCCGGCTGCCCCGCGGCCCCTCGTTGGTCGCGGCGCTGGTCGGCGTGCTGCGCTGCGGCGCGGCGTACGTCGCGCTACCGGTGGACTGGCCGGTGGACCGGACCGCCGCGCTGGCCGGACGCTACGCCGCTCCGCTCGTCATCGACCTGGATCCGGCTAGCTGGCCCCCGTCGGCGTCCGGCCGGCCGGTACGCCCGGCGTCCGGGAGACCGGTACCCCTGGCGCTCGGCGTACCGGCCGGGCTGGCCGGCTGGACCCGGTGGGGTTCGTACCGCGCCGCCGGGATGACCGGAGCGGACCCGGCTGGCGTGTTCGGCGCCCCGGCCGGCGCTGACGAGCCGAGGACGGCACCGTGCATGCACCGTACGGCGTTGGCGACGCTACGCGACGGCGGGTCCGTCCGGCTTGGGCCGGACACGGTCACGCTGCAGGCGGCCTCGCCGGCTGAGGCCGGGTTCGGGTTCGAGGTCTGGGGGGCGCTGGTGCGCGGTGGCTGCTGCGTCGTCGCTCCGTCCGGGCCGCTTGCGCCGGCCATGCTGCGTACGGCGATCGGCTGGGACGGCGTGACCACGCTGCTGCTGACCACCGTCGTGTTCGCCACGCTGCTGGACGCTGACCTGGACTGTTTCGCCGGGGTCCGGGAGGTGGTGACCAGCGGGGGGCCGCTGCCGGCGGCGCACGTCCGGCGCTTCGCCGCCCGGTATCCGGGGACGCCCCTGGTGACCGGCTCGGCGGCGGCGACCCTGTTCGGCGCCGGGCGACCGGCGCCGGTCGGGGCCACGGCCGCGGCGTAAGGCTCGGCACGGCCGGTCCGTTCGGCCCAGGGCAGTCCGGCCGGGGCCTCGCCTGGGCAGGCTCACCCGTCCTGGGGCAGGATCAGCGGTGCCGATCCGACCGAAAGGGCACGATGGAGCCTCTGCTGCGGCTGCTGTCCACCGAGAACCGTGGGGTGCTCGCCACGCTCAAGCGGGACGGCCGACCCCAGATGTCGACCGTCAACCACACCTTCGACGAGGTGACCCGGGTGCTCCGGGTCTCGATCACCGACGTCCTGGCCAAAACCCGGAACCTGCGCCGTGACCCGCGGGCCAGCTTCTACGTCTGCTCGGCCGACGGCTGGTCCTGGACGGTGGCCGAGGGCGTCGCTGACCTGAGCCCGGTGGCCAGGGCGCTGGACGATGCCACGGTCGAGGAGCTGATCGAGGTGTACCGGCTGATCCAGGGCGAGCACCCGGACTGGGACGACTACCGGCGGGCCATGGTGGCGGACCAGCGGCTGGTCCTCCGGCTGCCCGTAGACCGGGCCTACGGGGACGTCCGGTAGCGCGGTATCCTGGCGAGCAGCGCTGCGTCCAGCAGTGCGCCGGGTGTCAGGTCCGGGCCGACGGGGTCCGCCAGCCGGCAGGCCGCCAAGTTCAAGCTGCGGTATAACGGTGTAACCGTGCCGGGCACGGGGTCGCCCGGCCTCGTTCTCAACTGGCCGCGGACCGGCGCAGCGTGTGGGGCACGTTCCCGGGGCCGGCGCGCTGCTGAGGAGAAATAGGCTTACTGTACAGACGTGCCACATACTCTCTGACCTGCGCGGATGCGGCCCTGTCCAGCCTGTTAGGACAGTTCCCCTTAGGTACGTCGCGTGGGTGACGAACAAGGCACCGCCGACACTAGCGTGCAGCTCACGCCGCGGACCGACGGTGAGGTTTCTGGTCCGGCCGGACGAATCGAGCCGACGGGATCGGGTGTCCTTTTCGGCACCGGTCTGATCGGGTGAATGGTCGGGTGGAGCTCGGTGGCGGTCGGGCAGATCAAAAATCAAATTCAAAGGTGCGGCAAGGAGGGGTGATGCCTGGCTCGTTTGGTCTCCCGGGTTGCCTTGTGTTGGTGATTCCCTTGGACCGGAGCTCAGTTCCGTTTTGCTCGCTGTGGGGTTGAGCTGTCGTGGCCCGTCCGGGGAGAATAGAACACGCGTTCGACTCCTCCTCTCCCGACAAGGCGCTGGCCGCGGTGTTCGCGGCCGGTGTCGACGGGCTGGACGCCGACCAGTGCCTGGACACCGTTCGCAATTTGGCGCGGGTGGCGGCTGCGGTTCAGGCGCGGAGGGCCTGGCTGCTGGCCCGGTTGGCCGAGGTGCGCTCGGTCGGGCTGCTGGCGGTGTTGGAGCGCGGGGAGGTCGACCTGTACAAGGCCCGGGTCATGGAGGAGCTGACCCATCCGCTGTCTGCCGAGGCGGCGCGGGCGGTGGAGGAGAAGATCCTGCCCACCGCGGCGGAGCGGACCGGCCGCGGCTCCGCCAGGTGGTCCGGCGCACGGTCCTCAAGGTCGACCCGGACGGCGCCCGGGCCCGGCACGAGCGGGCCGAGGTCGAGCGGAAGGTGGTGGCATACCCGGTCGGGACGGCATGGCCCAGCTCACCGCCACCCTCGCCGTACCGGAGGCCACCGCCATCTACCAGCGCCTGGACACCCTGGCCCGGATGTGCCACGACGAACGCAGCATGGACCAGCGCCGGCCGCGTTGGCCGACTACGTCCGGGCGCGGGACAAGACGTGGCGCTTTCCGGGGTGTCGGAAACCCGCCAAGCAATGCGACATCGACCACCTCACACCATTCCCGCAAGGCCCCACCGACCAGACCAACCCTGGAACACTGTGCCGCCGGCACCACCGCCTCAAGCACACCGCCGGCTGGACCGTCACACGAGGAGCAGACGGCACCTTCCGCTGGAGGAGCCCGACCGGCAAAGAGTACGAGACCAGACCCGAGCCCTACGACGACGACTGATGCGGGCCGGGGCCGCCGTGGCCCACCTGGTATCCCGGCGACGCCGGCCCGGCCTGCTCGCTAGCATCGTCGTACCCGACTCCATCACCGACCGTACACAGGAGAGCCACCGTGTCCGACATCCGGCCTAACGCCGCAGACCGCCCAGCCCACATCGTGGTGGCGGCCGGCATGACGGCCGAGGACGCGCTGCGCGCCGCGGGGGTGCCGCTGGCCGGTCCATCCGGCGCCGCGGTGGTCCGCGACCCGGACGGCGTGCTGCGTGACCTGGCCTGGGTGCCGGAGTCCGGCGTCGAGGTGGAGCCGGTCCCGCTGGACTCGCCCGACGGCCGGGCCGTCCTGCGGCACTCGACCGCACATGTGCTGGCCCAAGCGGTGCAGGACCTCTTTCCCGGCACCATGCTCGGCATTGGCCCACCGATCGAGAACGGGTTCTACTACGACTTCGCCCCGGAGCGGCCGTTCCACCCCGACGACCTCACCCGGATCGAGAAGCGGATGCGGGAGATCGTCAGGGCCGGGCAGCGGTTCGCCCGCCGGCCGATCGCCGACGACGAGGCCCGCAAGGAGCTGGCGCACGAGCGTTTCAAGCTGGAGCTGATCGACCTCAAGGGCTCGGCCGGCGATGCTGGCGGGGAGGCGGTCGAGGGGGCTGCCGATGGTGCCGGCGTCGAGATCGGTGCGGGCGCGCTCACCATGTACGACAACCTCGACGGGCGGTCCGGCCAGCGGGTCTGGACCGACCTGTGTCGTGGCCCGCATCTTCCCACCACCCGGGGGATCCCGGCGTTCACCCTGACCCGCAGCGCCGCGGCGTACTGGCGGGGCAGCGAGAAGAACCCGCAGCTGCAGCGGATCTACGGCACCGCCTGGGAGTCCCGGGACGCGCTCAAGGCGCACCTCGACCGGCTGGCCGAGGCCGAGCGGCGCGACCACCGCAAGCTCGGCGCCGAGCTCGACCTGTTCAGCTTCCCGGACGAGATCGGCTCCGGGCTTGCCGTCTTCCACCCCAAGGGCGGCATCATCCGCCGGGAGCTGGAAAACTACTCGCGGCGCCGGCATGAGGAGGCCGGCTACGAGTTTGTCAACTCCCCGCACATCACCAAGGCCGACCTTTTCCTGACCTCCGGCCACCTGCCGCACTATGCGGACACCATGTTCCCGCCAATGGAGCTCGAGGGCACGCAGTACTACCTCAAGCCGATGAACTGCCCGTTCCATATCCTGATCTATCGGGCCCGCGGCCGATCGTACCGGGAGCTCCCACTGCGGCTGTTCGAGTTCGGCACCGTATATCGGTTCGAGAAGTCCGGCGTGGTGCACGGCCTGACCCGGGTGCGCGGGCTGACCATGGACGACTCGCACATCTTCTGCACCAAGGAGCAGATGGACGACGAGCTGCGCTGCCTGCTCGGGTTCGTGCTGGACCTGCTACGCGACTACGGGCTGAGTGACTTCTACCTGGAGCTGTCCACCCGGGGCGACTCGGCGAAGTTCATCGGTGCGCCGGAGCAGTGGGCAGAGGCCACCGAGGTGCTCCGGCAGGCCGCCGAGGACTCCGGGCTGGAGCTGGTGCCGGATCCAGGGGGGGCGGCGTTCTATGGCCCCAAGATCTCCGTCCAGGCCAGGGACGCCATCGGTCGCACCTGGCAGATGTCGACCATTCAGGTCGACCTCAACCTGCCGACGCTGTTCGGGCTGGAGTACCAGGCTGCCGACGGCAGCCGGCAGCGGCCGGTGATGATCCACCGGGCGCTGTTCGGCTCGATCGAGCGGTTCTTCGGGGTGCTGACCGAGCACTACGCCGGCGCGTTCCCAGCCTGGCTGGCGCCGGTGCAGGCGGTCGGTATCCCGGTGACCGACGCGCAGGTGCCCTACCTGGCCGAGCTGGCCGCCACCCTGCGCGCGGCCGGGATCCGGGTGGAGGTGGACGACTCCGATGACCGGATGCAGAAGAAGATCCGCAACGCGCAGCGGCAGAAGGTGCCGTTCATGCTGATCGCGGGGGGCGACGACATGACAGCCGGTGCGGTCAGCTTCCGCTACCGGGACGGGTCCCAGTGGAACGGCGTCCCGCTTGAGCAGGCAGTGTCGCACGTGGTCGAGCTCGTCGCCTCCCGCCGCAACGACGGGCCCACGGCCCCGGTCCAGTGACCGAGCCGCACGCGCAGGAGGGCGTGGGGTCGGCCGACGCCTTCCAGCGTCTGTGGACCCCGCACCGGATGGCGTACATCAAGGGGGCCGGCAAGCCGGTCGGCGACGACTGCCCGTTCTGCCGGATCCCCACGCTGGCGGACGAGGAGGGGCTCGTGGTCGCCCGCGGCTCGCTGGTGTACGCGGTGCTGAACCTGTACCCCTACAACTCCGGCCATCTGATGGTGGTGCCCTACCGGCATACGGCGGACTACACCGAGCTGTCGGCGGCCGAGGTGGTGGAGCTGGCTGGCCTGACCCAGCAGGCGATGCGGGCCATCCGGCGGGCCAGCGGGGCGCACGGCTTCAACATCGGGATCAACCAGGGCACGGTGGCCGGGGCGGGTATCGCCGGCCACCTGCACCAGCACGTTGTCCCCCGCTGGGGCGGCGACACCAACTTCATGCCGGTCGTCGGTCAGACCAAGGTGCTGCCTGAGCTCCTCGCCGACACCCGCATGCTCCTCATCACCGCCTGGCCCGACCCCGCCGGATGACCGGATGACCGGCCCAGGACCCATCACCCAGGCAGGTGCGGCGCGGATGACTTACGACGACGAGGTACGCCTGGTGGGCGGCAACGTCAGGGGGCGGTACGCGTCGGCGACACGGTGCGTCGCCCCACCGGACCGTGGACCCGCGGTGCACGCCCTGCTCGACCACCTCGCCACTCGCGTCCCGAACGTCCCGTGGTCCTCGGTTACGACGAGCGGGGACGCGAGATCCTGTCCTACCTGCCGGGGCGCGTTGTCGACATCGACACCGAGACGCTCAGCATCGGGCAGCTCGTCTCGGTCGTGCGCTGGACCCGTGCCTTTCCACGACGCCGTGGCGGACTTCTCCCACTCCGGGCCGTGGCGGTTCTTCCCGGTGGCCGGCCCCTCGACACCACTGTTCGAGCTCGCCTTCATCGCCTGGAGCTGCGTGCCACTGTGGCGTGACGTCGGCCCCGCGGCCGCCGCCGGGAGGCTGCAGGTCATCGCCGCGACCTACGGCACCCTCGACGCCCGCCAGATCCTGCACGCCGTTCCGCCGCGGATCCAGACCATGCTCGAAGGCATCCCGGCTGATGCGGAATGATCAGCCGACAGCCACCGGTAGGCGTAGCATCACAGATAACGTCATATCGATATTGACGAGCCCGGCCAGGCGCTCACCGGCGCCCGGAGCGGTAGGCGTGCGATAACGGTGAGCGCTGGAAGGGGCCAACTGTGGCTGACAACATCGAGCTGATCATGCGATTTCACCCGGTTGGCGGTGAAGACGTCTCCTTGCTGAGCGCGGATTTCGGTACGCCAGAGGAGGCGCTGGAGGCAGTTGCTTGTGCTCTGCACGAGCGGCGCGGCTTAGTCCTGACCCATGCGAAGTATAACCGCGAGGCCGACGAGAATGGCGTGGTCATTAACCTCGCCAACGTGGTGTCCGTGCGGGTGTCGAAGACCGATAGCGATACGGCGGGCCTGTACCTGTAACCTGTCAGCGGTCCGCCGCCGTCACCGCAACTGGTCGAGCAGCCGCCCGAGGTGGAACCGC
Source organism: Mycobacteriales bacterium (assembly GCA_035476575.1). GTDB lineage: Bacteria > Actinomycetota > Actinomycetes > Mycobacteriales > JACQDL01 > DATILL01. The sequence continues at coordinate 22,110 of DATILL010000086.1, read as the reverse complement.
TGCGCCGCAGTGAGCTTCGGCCGCGCGGCGGCCTCGTACAGCCCTTCGGCCAACAGATCGAGGGCGACTGCCGCCGCGTTGAGGCGCCCGGTCAGTCCCGGTGCCAGGTCGCGGTCCCCACTGAACTCGCGCAACCGGTTGGCATACGAGCTTCGTAGGTGGTTGGCCGGCGTGGCATTCTTCGGGCTGGCCGACGCCGTGCCGGTACCGTCGGTGCCGGTCGCCGCAGGCTCCAGCAGGACACGATCGACTGGGGCGACCACCGCGCCCGGCAGGCAGATGCAACGCCGGTCGAGGTGGCTGTCGGCGGTGGCAGCGCACCATCGCAGGCTGGTCGCATCGTGGCCGGCCGCCAGGTGTACGCAGGAGGCGCACGGCGTGACCGCGCCATCGTCCGGTAGCGGCGAACCGACGACATCGTCGGTGCCATCGAGAACGGCAGGTCTGGTGCCGACGTTGACCACGGGCATCTCCTCGACGTGGCAGGAACGGGCAAGTCCCGATGCCGACTCCGACTCGACAACGTGGGCTGGTTGGCTGCCGTACAATCAGGCGACCCGCATGCTCATGGTCGCTTTCGTTGGCAAAACCCCGTCACGGCGCGATGTCTGGACAGCGGCGTGGTCTATGCCCACCATACGCCATACCGGCGGCGGAGCCTCGGGGCGGTTCTTAGGTGGGTGGCTTAGGTGGGCTCTTTAGGTTGACATGGTACTTTTGCCGATTAAGTGGAGCGTGGTTCAGCCTGAGCATCCTCGTCTGCCGCGCCGCGCGGGTGCCGCGCGGCCATGCCGTGTCGGGTGTGTCAGAAGGTGATGGTCCAGCCTTCGGGTCGGGCTTGGTCCTCGGTGTAGGAGACGCCGGTGACCTTTAGGCCGGTGCTGTCGAGGACGGTGATGGACCCGCCCCGGTTGCCGAGCTGCACACCATTGCTGACCGGCACGGTGCGTGTGGCTCCGGCGACGAGCGTGCCCGCGGGGATCTCACAGGTCTGGCTGAGCCGGTCGGCGAGCCGCCAGTTGGTGAGGTCGACCGGGGTGGGGGAGGCGTTGATGAGCAGGACCGTCTCCCGCTCCGGCGCCGGACCGGTGGGGTTGACCAGCGCGGCGAGGATGCGGATCGCCGGGGTCTGGGCGTCCTGCCGCGGCGGGGCACCGTCGAGGATGTGTCCGGTGCTGTCGTCGGTGTGCCAGGCCTGGCTCTGGAACGCCAGGAAGATGCCGACCCAGCGGGACTCGCCCGGCAGGTGGATGAGCAGGCCGCCGTCCTGCCACACCCCGTCGTCGGAGCTGAGCCTGCCGCTGTTGCCCTGGTTCATGTGGATGTCGTGGACGCCGTTGCCGGGCCGGAAACCGAAGATCTTGTCTGCGGCCGGCTCCGGGCCCAACGCTGGCCGTAGGCGTACAAACGTGCGGCGGGTCGGCGATGGCACGTTGCACGTAGTGGTCGAGCAGGTCGGCGAGGTCGTTGTCCGGGCCGGCCACGTCGGGGGGCAGCGGTCGCAATCGGGTCGGGTCGAAGAGGTTCCCGCGGATGTAGTCGAGGGTCGGCCCGCCCGGCTGGGCGGGGAGGGCATGCCAGCCGCTCGCGAGGCCGCTCAGCGTGGCGGTGACCGGATGGCGCAGGTCGTCCTCGACCAGGTAGAGCAGGTCCGAGGGTGCCTGCTGGGACTTGGCGTTGACCGCAAGCCGGTAGTCGGCCGGGCCGTCGTCGACCAGGTGGATCTGGTAGTGCGGCGTTCCGGCAGCTCCTTCGCGGCGCCGATCGACCGCCTGCCCGACGAGGATCCCGTACGCGTCCAGCGCCATAATCGTCATGTCCCTTCGTGATGCCCGGCGACCGGCGCCTCTCGACGTGTCGACATGACACCGATCGGCGGGATGCCTGCCGTGACAGAGGCGGCCGCCGGCGGCTGAGATACCGCCCAGCCGACCCGGTGAACACGCTGACATGCGGGATACTGGCCGCATGGTCGACGACGACGCTCGGGACCGAGCCATCTACCAGGCGCTGAAGGCGGTCGACGAGGTCGCCGCCGCGCTCCAGGCCCACCTCATCGAGGAACACGAGGCTGGTCCGCAGCCGGCGCCGGCGCAGGGCGCATCCGCCAACTCACTGAAGCTGCTCCGGCAGGCTCGTGAGCGGCTCGGCGAAGGCCTGCGGGCACTCGAGGCGTACACCATCGCCGAGACCGACCAGATCTCCCTGCGCAACGAGCGGCACACCCGCGTGTCCCACACCTGAAGACGTGCCCCCCTCGACGGGTCACCGGGCTGGTCGTAGCGTGCGAGGAGCCATGGGCTGGCGGACGTTCCCACCCGTACGGGTCGGGGGAGGAGATCGGGATGTTTGTGCAGGTTGTCCAGGGTCGGGTGTCCGACGCGGCGGAGGTGCGCGCGGCGTTGGACCGCTGGTTCGAGGAGCTGGCGCCCGGTACGACCGGGTGGCTCGGCACGACCGCGGGGGTCAGCGACGACGGGGTCTTTGTCGCGCTGGCGCGTTTTGAGTCGGAGGACGCGGCGCGCCGCGGTGGTGACCGGCCCGAGCAGCACCAGTGGCGGATGGAGGTTGCCAAGCTGTTCAGCGGCGAGGTCACCTACCACGACTGCCGGCAGGTCGTCACATTCGGCCGCGGCGGCTCCGACGACGCCGGCTTCGTTCAGGTCATCCAGGGGCGGGTCCGCGACGTCGACCGGATGCGGGCGCTCAACGAGCAGTTCCAGTCCGTCGCGGGGGGGTCGTAGGGTAGTCTCAGCAGGGACGCGGCAGCGCTTGGACAACTGCAAGCGCTTGCGATTCTGGGTGGTGCATAGGGATTGGAGAGTCGTCGCCCGTCTGCCGTTTGCCTGGCGGGCCGACCTCTCGAACCTACGGAGCACCCTTTCCAATGGCGGACACCCGCTGTGAGGGACACAAAGCGTGTCCCTTGCGTGCGCCGGCTGGCTAGTCCGGCAGGCCGGCTGCTTGCAGGAGTGGTTGTAGCTCGCCCGACATGGACGGTCGTGTCCGGCCCATCAGCTCGCGGAGCACTTCGCGGGCCAGGACGTTGTGCGCCAGCTCCTCCGGGCTCTCCCGATGGATGTGCTGAATCATGTGGACGGCAGCAACGTCATTGCGCTTGCGGGTGTACGACCGGGCCACGTCCAGCCGGTGCGTCAAGCGCCGTTCCACCGCCGGCGCGGCATCGATGACCACGCGCTCGGCCAGGTCGAGTGCTTCCCGGGTACGCCCCAGCTCGACCGACACCGACACTCGATGCACCGCGACGTTCGTCGGCCCGAAGACCATGCGGTGGTGATTAGTCTCGCCGGTGCGCACCGCAACTCTTTCAGCGGTGTCGAGCATTCGCCAGGCTTCGGCGCTGCGGTCGCCCCGGGCCGCCTCGATGGCGCCCAGCAGATGCAGGGAGCCCCAGGCAGCCAGCCGCTGTTCGGCGGCCTGATCCATATGAGGCCGGAGGTCATCAAGCGCGTGGCTCACCACTCCGCGTGCTTCGTCGGTGTAACCCTTGGCTGAGAGGATCATGCCGAGGTTCCAGGCTGCCGCAGCCGCCATGTCCGGGTCGTCGGCTTCCAGCGCGGCGGCCATCGCGCGATCCGCCGCCAGCCAGGACAGCTCGTACTCACCAACCCGCTTCTACTCACCAACCCGCTTCGTCCGCGTCCGGGTGAGCTGGTAGAGCTTGCTGGCCTCGCGCAGGGCTCGACGGCGCTCCTCGCCTTCATGCAACGCAACGGCCGCACGGACGGTATGAAGCAGCGCCGGCAGTTCCTGCCCGACCTGGGCGTACCGCCACGGTGACGGCGCCTGCCAGACCTGCCAGGTCCGCTCGATCTGCCCAGCCAGCTTGTCCAGCACGGCCGGCGTACCGGCCGGCTTGCTATGGTCGGTCAGCGCCGCCCGAATGGCGGCAGCGCCTGGGTGGCTGCGGAAGCCGTCCGGGGTAAGGGTCAGCCGCACGCCGGTCAGCTCGTGCAAGTCCTTGATGCGCAGCGCCTGGGCAAAGACGACGAGCTGCGAAAAGCGCGCGACGTGCCGCTGCCCGGTCTCGATCTTCTTCATGAGCGACAGGGAGATGCCCACCAGACCGGCCAGCTCCTCCTGTGTCAGACCTCGGCGCGCCCGGTGGGCGGCGATCCGCTCGCCGATACCCCACTCGTCCACGTCCACCGGCAACCCTCCTGGTTCGCTGCGGTCGTATCCATCAACGCGCTTGGTCGACGACCACGCTACGCCCGGAGCATGCCAGGCTGGGAGGTATGGCCACGCCGACGCTGGTGCTCTGGGACATCGACCACACGCTCATCGAGACCCGGGGCGTCGGCGGCGAGCTGTACCAGGCGGCGTTCGAGGAAATCACCGGCCGGAAGCTGGAGCACAAGGCCGAGATCACCGGCAAGACCGAGCGGGCCATCCTGGCCGAGACCCTGCAGCTGCACGGCCTGGAGCCCGGCGAGGACTACCAGGCCAAGTATGCCGAAGCCCTGGCCCGGCAGTACGAGCAGCACGCCGACGAGCTGCGGCAGCGCGGGCGGGCGCTGCCCGGTGCCAGAGAAGCGCTGGGGGCCCTGGCCAAGCTGCCGAACGTCATCCAGACCGTGCTGACCGGCAACCTACGGGCCGTCGCTGTGACGAAGCTGTGGGTCTTCGGGTTGGACGGGTTCATCGACTTCGAGGTCGGGGCCTACAGCGACGACGAGGAGAACAGGCCGAAGCTGGTGGCCGTGGCGCAGCGGCGCGCCAGCGAGAAGTACGGCGCAGCCTTCGACCCAGACAACACGGTGATCATCGGGGACAGCCCGAGCGACGTAGAGACCGGACTCAAAGGTGGGGCGAAGGTCATCGGGATAGCGAGCGGGAAGAGCAGCGTGGAGGAGCTGCGCGGCGCAGGGGGCAGCTTCGTGCTGTCTGACCTCACCAGCGCCGCGGATCTGACGCGAGCGGTACAGGTGCGAAAGGTGCGGTAGGTACCAGCCACCGTCGCGACCAGCTCTCTCCGAGCCAGCCAGGCTCAAGGTGACTACGCGGAGCTGAGCACGCTGTGGATCGTGGGCCAGTGGTTCGCCTGGACCGAGATACTTCGACGAGAGGTCCAGTTGCTGGACCTGGGAGAGGCACGCAACACGGCCACCCTGCAACGTCTCATGGATGTCGCCGACGACGACCGGGCGGAGGTGGAAGAGCCCCGGGACCGGTCTAGGGACGCTGTGAATGACCTGCTGGCCGCGCAGAACCCAGAAGGGCCGCGGGGCCCGGGACAAGGCTTTCAGCCAGCTCGGCTGCCAGGGGCTCAGCCGGGCTGGTCGCCGCGGTCCTGCCGTTCGGCGAGGTAGCGTTCGAGCTCGGCGCCCAGCTCGTCGGCAGTCGGCAGCGGGCCGGCCTCGGTGGCGAGCAGGCTGGTGCCGCGGCTGGCGACGTAGGCGTCGTACTGCTGCTCCAGGCCTTGAAGCAGCGTGGCGACCTCCGGCGAGTCGAGCACCTGGGAGTCCACGGCGGCGCGGACCTGCTCGGCAGTGGCACGCAGGTCCTCGGTGACCAGGGCGAGCCCGGTCGACCGCGACACCGCCTCCAACAGCGTCTGGGCGGCCGCCGGGTAGTCGGTCTGGGCCAGGTAGTGAGGGACGTGCACCGCGAAGCCCATCGCGTCCCGACCGGCCAGGCCCAGCCGGAGCTCCAGCAGGTGGGCGGCGCTGCCGGGCACGCGCACCCGTTGCAGCCACGGCTGGTGGTCGGCGATCAGCTCGCGCCGGCTGGCGTGTGCGGTCACCCCGAGCGGCCGGGTGTGCGGCACCGCCATCGGGATGGCGTTGAGCCCGACGCTCACCCGCACGTCGAGACGCTCGACGAGCCCGAGCATTGCCGCGGCGAAACGCTCCCATTGCAGGTCCGGCTCGGCGCCCTCCAGCAGCAGGAACGGCGTCCCGACGGCGTCCCGCAGCGCCTGCACGGACAGGGCCGGCTGCTCGTACTGCTCCCAGTGATCCTCGACGAAGAGCATCGCCGGGCGCCGCCCCCGATAGTCGAAGAGCTGATCAATGTCGAAGGTAGCGACCGTTCGGGGGTCGCCGAGCTCACGCAGATGCTGCGCGGCCAGCCGCGACGCCCCGGCCGCGTCCACGAAACCGGTCATCGCCACCACCAGCACCGGCCGGTCCAGCTCCGCCGGCACCTCGGCCCACTTATACAGCTCACCCGGATCCAGCACCGGATCTCCACTCCCTCCTCAGTCGTCGTCGACGGTGAACAACCGACAGCGACGCGCACCACACCATCCTGCCCTGACTCGGTGCCGGCTCCACAGCCCGGCTCACCCGGATGAGACCCAGCCCGCGCACGGCAGGCCGCCTCACAGCCCGCGCACTCCCCGCCAGAACCCCTGGGCGTGGTCCAGTACGACGGCCGGCATGTCTGCCCCCACCGCCGCCAGGGCCAGCAGGCCCACCGCCAGAACCACGCAGAAGATCAGCAGCCGCCTGCTCCAGAGGTGGCTGGTCGGCGGCATCAAGAGTCACCGTGCCGGTCGAGGCGGATCCGGTCGCCGGCGAGAAGCCAGCGCAGCGGGGCTAGGGCGCTGGTCGGCGTCCACGGCTCCGCGGTCATCGCCGAGACCAGGAAGAACCGCACCTCGGCGAAGTCCCGGTCGGCGGCGAGAAGCAGGTTGTCCAACCCCACCTCGTGCAGCCACGGGCGCACCGCCGCCGAGCCAGCCGCCAGCCCAGTGGCTACCGGCAGGCCGAGCAGCAGGTCACCCTTGGACACGACGAAGGCCAGCCGCTGGCGGCGGGTGTCCACGCCGTAGGACCGCAGCCGCCGCACGGTGACCAGGTAGGAGTCCTCGGGGTCGTGGCTGGCCGCAGTGTCGAGCAGCCCGGCGTAGGAGCCGGCCAGCCGTGCTCGCACGTCCGGCACGGAGAACGGATCGAGCACGAACACCAGCCCACGGGCCCGGTCCAGGTAGCTCAGGTTCGCGGTCTCCTCCTCGTCCACGAACAGCTCGCCCGCCGCGTCGAAGACGTGCACCAGCGCCTTCCGCCGGCCCATCTCCAGGTGCAGGCTCACCGCGGCGGGCAGGTCCGGAGCGGTCTTGAGCGTGGACTGCCCCGTGGCGATGACCTCGGCATAGCCGGCCAGCGCCTGCCTGCTGTCGTCGTCCGGTGCTGAGACCGCGATCCCGTCACAGCCGGCCAGACCGGCCAACGACGCGAGGCTGGCCATGATGAACCGGGTCTTGCCCGCCATGGTGGCGCCGAACACCGGAACCCGGACGTCAGTGACCATCCCCGCACCCTCATGCAGCGGGCTGATGCACCGTGGGCAGACCGCCCGGAGCTGGCCCGACCGCAGCACCGTGGTCGGCATGGTGTGGCCGCAGCCACATCGTCGCCACAGCACGCCGAGCCGGCCCGGCCGGATGTCGCGGTGCAGCTCCCGGCAGCCGGGGCACTCGTACGCCGGCAGCGCGCTGACCTCGTAGCAGCCTGGCTGACCGCAGCTCCCGGCCGCTCGAAACAGCCACTGCCAGGCTCGGTCGACGGCGCGCAGCGCGAACACGACCAGCAGGCCGCCCGTCCACGCGACCGCGCTGGCCAGGGCGAAGACCACCGCGACCAGGACAACGCCGGCCGCGCTGCCGGCAGTCACCGCCAGCAGCAGCACCAGGGGCGGGACCAAGAGTGGCCAGAACAACAGCACCATGCTGTCGCTCTCCGTGCCGGCCTCGACAACCGACCAGGCCCGCTGCCAGAGCTGGCTCACCGTCCCGATGGTCCACTCAATCGCGGCGGTCAGGTCGTGCCGCATCTGGACGGCGAAGTACGTCGGCCAGGCCCGGTCCCGGCGCGGCAGCCCCGGCCGCACCTGGCCGCCAATCGCGCCGGCCACCACCTCGGCAGGCCCGACGACCCGGACCTGTGGTCGCCGTCCGGCCAGGGTCAGCACGGTCAGGACCACCGCGGTGCCGCCGCCGGCCAAGACGCCGCCGGCCGCCGCCACCAGGCACAGCGGGGTGGCAACATAGACCAGCGCCAGGAAGCACAGCCACAGGTACAGGAAACCCAGCAGGGCGACGCCGATCACGATGGCCGGCACGGGCTACCTCCGCCGACGCCAGCGCCACCGGTTGCCGCGCTCGCCGTGGGCCCAGGCCCGCCAGTCGGTCCGCCGGTCGGCACCGCCGAGCCTGCACACCCACTCGGCCACCTCGTCCAAGTCGCCCTCGGACGCCCGGCGGACCCACGACCTCAGCAGCTCGCCCAGCGCCCGCGACACCCCGGATGACGACGGGCGACCGGTCTCGTCCGGTTCGCGCAGGCAGAACGCCGTCGCCAGGTCCGGCGCGACGGGTTCTTGCCGCAGGGCCGCAGCCAGCCGCGCGACGTACGCCTCGGCCACCTCGGCCGGCAGGCTGAGGAGCGCCGCCAGCGCAAGCCGCGGCCCCGCGCGGCGCAGGGCCGCGGCTAGGTCCCTCCGGCGCCGCAGGATCGCGTCCAGCGACACGCCGCGGAGATCGTCGACCTCCGCGGTGGCCTCGGTGGGGCCGCCCAGCACCCGGCACAGTTCTCGCACCCTGGCATCGTCGTCGAGCAGCCGGGTCAGCTCACCTCCCGGCCGCCGGACCACCGAGTCGTCCCGGAACCGCCGGCACAGGTCGAGGACGTCGTCGTCGAGCCGACCAGCGTGCCGCTCCGCGACCACGAATGAGTCGATCAGCGCCGGGGCGACATACGCGCCAGCCTGGCGGGCGTACCGGTGCAGCAGCTCGAGCTCGGCCATCGTGGGGATGGTCCGGGTCCACAGCACCGCGGCCAGACGCTCGACCCCGCCGGCCGGGTTGCGGTCCTGGCAGGCCAGCCGCAGCCGCTCCGCCACCAGATCGGACCGCTCGGCCTCTGTGCCCTGCGCCATAGCGGTCGCCAGAACGGCGGCGTCGCACTCGTTGCGCGGCTCGCCTCTGTAGGGCAGCAACTGCCGCCACCAGCGGGCACCGACCTCCGCCGCCCGCGCTGGCTCCCGCTCCACCTGCTGGCTCAGCAGATCGCACAGCAGGTCGACAAACCGGTCACCGTCCGGCCAGCTTGCCGGGTCGTAGGGCCGGTCCGGGTGGTCGAGCCAGTCCCTCACAAAGGCCTCGGTCGCGGCTCTGTTCTGCTCCATCGACACTGCGACGTCAAACGTTCTGGCCACCCGAAGCACGGCATCGAACCCGACGCCGCGAGTGACCTCCAGCCCCTCGGCGACGATCCGGCGGGCCGTTGCGGCGTGCTTCTCGTCCCACTCGCCTGATGCCGGCAACGGCACCGCCGTAGCGGAGGTGGCACCCTGCACCGCCGCCTCTCGGACCTCCGCGGCGAGCAGCGCCAAGCGGACCGCCGCGGACCGGCCGCCGGCCCGAACGACCCGGGCCAGGGCACGCAGGAGCGACACCGGCTGGGACCCGGCCCGGTCGGTCAGCACGTCGACCAGCGCTACGCCGTACGCGTTGAGCAGGTCGCGGGGCCCGTCGGCGAGCCATGACACAACCGCCAGGGCGTGTTCGCCGGCTGGCTGGCGGCTCAACACCGCAGCCAGGGCGAGCTGCTGAGCGACCTCGGGCGGCAGCCCTGACGCGGCCGCGACCTCGACCGCGTCGGTCACGTCGTACGGGTCCTCGACGCTGAACAGCTCAGCCCAGATGCCCGCGGTCGGGCTCACCGGGACCTCGCTCCACCGGTCGGCAACCAGGTCGACCACGACATAGCCAAGGTCACGGTCGACCGTGCCGGGGAAGCTGTCCCAGTCCGGGTGGACGGCCAGCACCGGCTGGGCGGCGTACGCCGGGTTTGTGGTGAAGACCTTGAAACCGATCTCCAGGGCCTGTCGCTGCGGCAGCAGCAGGGTCGCCGCGGCGAGCCAGCGCAGCACCGGCTCGACCTGCTCCGCGACGAACAGCAGCCGACGGGCTTGCGGCTCCCGGATCCGCTCCAGGGTGGAGACCAGCGTGCCAAGCAGCTCCTGGTGGCGGGGGTGCCGACGAACGAACTCCTGGATGGAGGCCGCGTCGAACGGCCCCGGCTCCCAGCCCTCTCCGACCGGCGGGCAGGTGTTCCCGTCGACCGGTTGCGACGTCCAGAAGGACGCACCGAACAGCTGCGCCGGCCGGACCAGCCCGTAGGAGTCCGGGTCCTTGGTCACCACGGTGTGGGTGAGCTGGTTCCCCTCCCGGGTGCCGTTGGCCTCCTGGCCGAGGTACACCCCGTGCGCGGTGGCCCACAGGCCACCGGACACGTGGGCGAACGACGGCGGGTAGTCCGTGACCGGCCGGCGGTGCTGCATCCAGCTCGCTGGCGGCTCGTACAGCAGGGTCCGCTGCACCAGCGCCATCGCCTCGATGTCCGCGCCAGCCGAGCGAGCCTGGAACTGCAGGCCAGCGGAGCCCCGCAGGCCCTGCCCCGGCCGGCAGTCGGTGTAGACGAGGGTTTCGAACCGTCCGGTCATCGCTTGCCCTCGGTCGGTACCACGCCGGACCGGCTGAGCAGCCAGACCAGTGGCTCGTCGACGCGGAGCGGGCGCACGCCACCGGCGTCGACCTCGCCGTTCTCGTAGTTGGGTGGGGCGCCCAGCGCGGAGACAGCGAAGTAGCGGAACCGGCTGTAGTTGTGCCGCAGGTGGACGTCGACGTCATCGGCGCCCAGCTCGTGCAGCAGGCTGAGGATGTGTTCATGGGTCTCCTGACCGGCCGCCTCGTCGTAGGCCGGCACTGCCCGCGGGGTTCGCAGCAGTGGGTGGTCCGCACCGAGCAGGTCGAAGAACGCGTCGATCTTCGCGAAGGCGACCGCCACCGGCAGGCTGATCCGCCGGCCGCCCCGGACGCCGTGCCGCAGCCGGAGCAGCTTGGTGACCCGGTTCAGCACGTCGCCAGCAGCTTCGTCAGAGGTCATCGCCGCCCCCGGCAGGCGCAGCCGGTCCCGCGCCTGGGGCAGCGTGAACGGGTCCAGCAGCACGATGAGCGCGTCGGCCGCTCCCAGGTAGGCCAGGTCGAAGGTGTTCTCCTGGCTGGTCAGGTCCTCTCCCGCCGTGTCGTAGAAGGAGAGGTGGAACGTGGCGAGCCGGCGCAGGCCGGCCCGCCGGTACTCCTGCCGCCACTCGAACACCACCGGCTCGCGTCGCCCTTCCCTGGCCGGGGCCGTCTGGGCAAGCAGCCGGTGGTCTTGGTAGACGGTGTCGACGTTGCGCTTGAGCCAGTCCCGCGACGACGCCTGGTCGCCCTGCTGGTCGCCGGAGAGCCGCACGTCTGCCCCGAACCGGCGGCGGGTGTTGGTCCGCAGCTCGTGCGCCAACACGGTCAGGTACACGGTCTTGCCGGTGCCCTTTGCCCCCACCAGCCCGATCAGCGGGCTGGCCGCAGCGCCGAAGTCGGTGGGCAGCGGGGTGTGGCAGCACGGGCAGACCCGGCGACCGGACTCGCCGTTGCAGCGCGCACACACGGGCCTGGCGTGGGCGATGGCGACCTGCCGTGGCGGCGGGTAGGAGGGCAGGCATGGGCGCGCATAGCCGGTCTCCCGCTGCCGGGCCTGGTCGACCTCGGGCGTGCAGCCGGGCTGGCCCGGCGTGCCGCGACCCGCGCACCGGTACCAGAGGTCGTGCGGCGAGATGCGGTGGTAGCAGTAGGGGCAGGCGACTCCGGGCATCACGACACCTTCATCTCGGCGACCGGCGGATCGAGCACGACGACGCCGGACGGCCGCGGCACGAACAGCCGCAGCCAGTACGGCTTGCGCACGGCGGCAGGTATCCCTACCTCGAACGTGTGGGGAGTTCCGTCGGCCAGCGCCAGCCGGTCCTGGCGGTACAGGTCCGTGCCCTGCTCGGCGCGGACCGGCATGACGCGGCCGACGCACAGGACAAGCTGGATGGTCAGATCCACGCAGGTCCGGTCCACTCGCACGGTGACCACCCGCTGCCGGGAGAGCGCGTTTCGCCAGCCGGCAGGGCGGGCAATGGTGTACCACAGCCGTACCGCCGGGCCTGACACCGTCACCACCACCGGTGGGGACACGGCCGTACCATTCGGGCCGAGATCCACGGTCCGTACCTCGGCGATGCCGCCGCGCCCGGCCGGCAGCCGGCAGCCGTTCTCGTCGGCGTACTGCGCCCGACTGATCCGCCGGCTCTGCGTGCCGCCGTCGGAGGAGGTCCAGGCCACCTCGGCGATGCCGACCTGGTCCGGCCACACCCAGGACAGCACCACCAGGTCGTCGTTTCGTCGCGCCCGCAGGTCACGGACCGGTTCGATCATGCCCATCACCACCGGGGCGCCGACCACCGCGCCGGTACCGCCAATGGCGAACGGCACGTAGACGTGGTGACCCGGCGGGATCTCGGCCTCCATCGACGTGAGGCCGTCCGTGCTCCGCCGTGGCCCGGCGACCTCCCGGCCGTACTCCTCGACCAGGCGCACCGGGACCGTGGTGCCCTGCTTCCAGGGCGGCGCCGTGGCGGCGCGCCGGATCCGTACCTCGCCGGTCCCCGACCAGGACAACAGCACCCGGCCGGTGCTGCCCTGGTCCGCCACCCGCACCATCAGGTCGCCGACCGCCTGGGCTGCCCCCCGCGGCACCGCTGACTCGACCTGCGTCGCCGCGTCTAGCCGCCGCCCCGCCGGATCGCGGTATACGGCGGTGACGGCGTAGAAGTACTCAACGCCTTCCTCCACCTCCCGGTCGGTGAACGAGCCGCTGCTGACCGGCACCACGATGCCGTCGTCCGGACCTGCCGGCGGCCGCCCCACCGTACGCCGCACCCGGACGCCGACCACTCCTGGCTGGGTCACCCAGACCCCGAGCACGTGGTCGGCGTCAACCCTCAGCTTGATGTCGGACACCGGCGGCAGCACGGTCAGCGCGGTCGTGGCCGGCCGCGACCAGACCCGGCCGGAGCTGGCGAAGACGGCGTAGCGCAGGTCGCGGGCGACCGGCGGCCTGGGGTCCTGGGCATGGCTGTCGGTCGTCTCAGCCACCACGACGCCGTCGCGTTCGCTGGCCGGCGTACGGCCCTCGGCCCGTACCACCCGGTAGCGCACCTGGGCCGCCCGCGACAGCGGCGCCCGCCAGGCCAGCCGGACCACACCTCCGGCCGCGGTCGCGGTGACGTCCCGCGGTGGCGCAGGCGGCACCCGTTCGCTGAGCCGGGCCAGCCCGGCGTCGTCGGCGTCGATCGCCGCCGCCTGGGCGAGGAGCTGTTCTGCCGTGCCCTCCCGACCGGCGGCCACGGCGGCCTCGGCATCCCGGACCAGCCGGTCGAACCGGGCGCGAGCCGCCTCGACCAGCGATCGGGCCGTCGCATGGTCGGGGCTGCTGGCCGGCAGCACCGTCAAGGCGGCCTCCGCCTCGCTGAGCTGGCCCCGCTCCAGCAGCTCGCCGACCTCCGCCAGGCCACGCTTCGGCACGGCCTCGCCGGCTGGCAGGTTTGCCACCACCAGCGCCGCGTCGGCGCGGTCTAGGCCCAGGTCGGTGGCCATGCTGAGCAGCAGTGCCTCGCCAAGGTGAGCCTGGCGCAGCCGGTCCACGACGTGGAACAGCGCGATCATCCGCAGGTCGGCACCGTTGGCCAGACCGGTGCGCAGGATGCTCAGCGCGCTCTTGCGGGCCCGTGCCATCGGCGAGTCCGCAGCCTGCTCGGCCTCGATGGTACGCAGGTCCAGCGTGGCCCGGTCCAGGCGGGCGCCCGGGTCGCCGGCCACCGCGAACGCGCTGACCAGCGTGTACGGCCCGGCCGGCGCGGGATGCAGCAGATGCACGACGGTGCCGACGGCCAGCTCGCCCAGATGGCCGCGCAGCGACTGGTAGATGGTCCGGTCCAGGCCGCTGTCGGTGGGCAGGTCGACCGCGTCCACCACGGTCAGCCCGGCGGCCGCGGCCGCCGCGGCGACCCGGGCCAGCCCCAGGTCCGGTGTGCTCGCCGCCACCCGTTCCAGCCGCGCCCGGGTCACCAGGCCGGTGGCTCCGTGCTCGGCACGAAGGTCGCCGACCAGGCGGTCGTACATCGGCTTGATCTTCGCGTCATGGGCGTGTGCCTGTGTCCGCCACCAGGCCGGGTCGGTCATGTCGCTCGCGCGCTTGAGCTCGTCGTCCGCGCTGAGCAGCCGGTTGCACACCTCGGCCAGACTGCCCCGACCGCTCCGTCTCTGGTTCCACAGGGTGCGAACATGGCGTAGGTGCGTCTCAAGGTCGGGGCGGTCCATCGTGGTCGTGACCGCATACCGCACCAGCAGGTCGCCGGGCAGGGGCCCGCTCCGCCCCCGCAGCGGGCGGAGCACCTCCTGCTCGTAGCTGGCGGGGTCGAATGGCATCGGCTACGCCCGGACCGTGATCCCAGCCACGGCCTGCCTGGCCCGGTCCACGTCCTCCTGGCTGAGCACGCCGACCCGAACCTCGATGACCAGACCCTTGCCGGTCCTCGGCTCCATCGCCCGGACGGACAACAGCCCCTCCTCATCTACGATCATCGTGATGTCCAGCGGCGAGCCCTTCGGCAACGGGGGCAGGCCGGAGATGACTCCCGCGCCCCTGTCGACCGACTTGTTGCCGGACAAGCTGCTGGTCTCGACCTGCCCTGCCTGCTCGTACACCTGCACCTCGACGCTGGTCTGGCTGGCGTACGCCGTCCTCGCTGACAGCCGGTGTGGGCCGCTGGGCAGCGGGTCGTCGGCATGCACGAGGTGTTCGACGTACATGGCGCCGTCGGGGTTGTCCTCCCAGCCGGGCTGGCTGGTGTCGATCAGCTTGACGCCGAACGCCTTGGGGAGCACGTTGGTGATCTTCTTCACCGCGATGGCGGCGATGGTGTCGGCGGGCAGGCCGGTCTCCAGGGCAAGCTGGTCCACCCGCTTCTGGCGCTGCTCCGGAGTGGGCATGGCGCCGTCGTCCCTGTCCCATTGCCACACCGACCGGCCCAGGGCGAACCTGGCCGCCCCCTTGGCTACTGCCAGGTCCGGGTCATGCAGCCGCGGCGACCAGCCGAACTCCGCGCGCAGCCGCTCGGCCACCATCGGCATTCTGGTGGAGCCGCCGACCAGCAGGACCTCGTCGATCGTCGCGTCCGGATCCTTCTCCCGCAGCCTGCCGAGCGCACGGCGGGTGTAGTCGATGGTCCGGTCCAGCAGGTCACGGGTACGTTCGGCGAAGGCCTGCCGGGTCACCGTGACCAGGGCTGACGCACCGGCCATCCGCAGCGGCAGCGACCGCGACTCCACCTGCGAGAGACTTCGCTTGGTCTCCTCAGCGGTGATGGCAAGCTCCTGCATGAACTGCTCGTCGTCGCGTGGGTCGGTGCCCGGGTTGACGGCGATGAGCTCGTCCACCAGGAAGGAGAGCAACCGCTCGTCCCAGTCGGCACCGCCCAGCTTCTGGTCACCGTCGGTGCACAGCACCTCGATCGCGTCGACGGAGATCCGGATGACCGTGATGTCGAACGTGCCGCCACCCAGGTCGTAGACCAGCACGGTGCGGTCGGCTCCGTCGGTGACCTCGTACTCGAGCGCGGCGGCCACCGGCTCCGGCACGATGCCAAGCACCTCGAGCCCGGCGATCTCCCCGGCCTTGCGGGTTGCGTCACGCTCCAGCATCCCGAAGTAGGCCGGCACGGTGATCACCGCACGGGACACGTCCTGGCCGGTGTACAGCCGGGTGTCCTCGACCAGCCGCCTGAGGATCAGCGCGGAGATCGACTCCGGGGTGTAGACGGTGCCGTCGTAGTCCCACTGCCGGTCCTGGCCCATTTCCCGCTTAACCAGCGAGACCACCCGGTCGGGGTAAAGCTGGGCGATGTCCTTGGCGGTCTTTCCGACCACCACGTTGTCCGCGTTCTCGAAATACACCACTGACGGAGTTGTCTCGTCGTTGGTGAGCGAGTTGCGGACCATCGTAGGCCGGCCGGTTTCGTCAATGAACGCGACCGCTGAGTACGTGGTGCCGAGATCTATGCCGTAGTGCCTGGTGGCGTCGCCTGGCATGGGGCCTCCACAAGCCGGTCGAGAGGGAGATGAGCTGTTTCAGTCCTGGTGACCCGCGAACCCACTCTGGTCCAGAGGGGTTTCGGGGAGCCGGTCGGCCGGCGGGGTCCACCGGGCAAGCCGGACCGCGGCGGGACTGAGCACCCGGCCGTCGACGCTGTCGAGGTAGCCGTCAGCCAGCACCTCGGCCACCCGTCCGTCCTGGTCTGGCGCGTCGGTCGGCGCACTGCCCGCCGCGCGGTGCCGCCGCGGGTCGAACTCGTCGCCGGGGGCTGGCCGGACCAGATGGACGCCGCAACGCTCAAGGGCCTGCTCGGCGCTGTACGCGAAGGACTCGAGGAGCGCTTTCATCCGCTCTGCGGTGATGCGCTCTGGCAGGTTCGGCGCCTGTCGCAGCAGGTCGTCACGCAGCCGGTACAGATCGACGACGACCGGCCGGAGCAGCGACTGCCGCTCGCCGTTGCGCAGCCGCTGGTTCTCCTCATACAGGCGGTCGATGACCCGCTCCCGGGCGGCCGCGCGGTCGTTCGCGGCGGCCAGGTCAGCCCGGACCGCGGCCAGTGTCACCTCGATATGCCGCAACGACGCGCTGATGTCGTCGTACCCTCCGGTGTTGTCGGCAGCCGCCTCAGCGGTGGGGGAGTCGTTGTCATGGAGCGGCTCAGCCACGTCTCTCCCGGACCAGTCGTCGGCATGTCTTGTATCTGGCGCACTGCCAGGCCACGCCGGAGTCGGACCGCCGACTCCGGCCGAAGCGCCGCCAGTTTCTCATACGGACTAATACCAGACAAACATACGGTCGACCCTGTAGTCGGGACCGCGGTGCGCCCCTGTGGGACGCTTCCAGCTATTCGACATGGGACGTGGCCCATGAGCTCCGGTCCGGGACCGGCCCGAACGGCACGTGGCGGGTGCCGATGGCCGCGGCGTGGGAGCCGCTATGCCCCGTCCGGCGGGACCTGACGGGATGCTCACGACCCGACGTCCTGCGTATTAACGACAGGCCGAGCTGGCTCACCCTGAGTGAAGGTCCGTTACAGATGGGTGAGGGGAAGCTCATGGGCACCTGGCGCGGTATCAACGTACCCGTCCGATCATGACCGCCGCTGGGACGATGGCGACAGGGGAGAGCCCGGTCATCGTGATCGGAGGCGGGCCGACCGGCCTGACGGCGGCGCTGGAGCTGGCCTACCACGGCGTGGCCAGCATCGTGCTGGACGCCGGTCAGCAGCGAGTCGACGGCTCACGGGCCATCGCCCTGCACAGCACCGCGCTGGCCGTGTGGGAGCGGCTCGGCTGCGTCGAGCCGATGATGGCCCGCGGCGTCGCCTGGCGGGCCCGCCGTACCTTCTACCGTGAGCGAGAGCTGTACGCGCAACTGATGCCGGCCCCCGCGCCGGGGGAGCTGCCGACGTTCCTCAACCTGCAGCAGTACAGCACCGAGAACTGCCTGATCCGGCGGGCCCGGTCGGTCGGTACGATCGACCTGCGCTGGGAGCACCGGGTTGTGGGCGTCGCGCAGGACGAGTCAGGCGTGGTCGTTGAGGCGGAGACACCCGGCGGCCCGGTCCGGCTGCGGGGCCACTACGTGTTGGCCTGCGACGGGGCGCGCAGCTCGATGCGGAAGCTGCTCGGGCTGGACTTTCCGGGCACCACCTACCAGGACAGGTTCCTCATCGCGGACATCCGGGCGGAGCTGCCGCTGCCGCCGGAGCCACGGTTCTTCTTCGATCATCCGACGAACCCCGGGTCGACCGTCCTGCTGCATCCCCAGCCCGGGGGCGTCTGGCGCATCGACTGGCAGCTTGGCAGCGCGGTGGACATTGCCGCCGAACGCGCACCGCAGGCCCTGGCACGCCGTATCCAGGGGATCATCGGCGACGTTCCCTACGAGCTGGTGTGGCTCAGCGACTACCGCTTCCATCAACGTCTGCTGGACCGGCTCCGGCACGGCCGGATATTCTTTCTCGGGGATGCCGCGCATCTGGTCGCGCCATTCGGCGCGCGCGGCTTGAACAGCGCGATACACGACGTCGAGAACCTCGGCTGGAAGCTCGCATGGGTGCTGCGCGGTGCGGCTCCCGAGAGCCTTCTCGACACCTACCAGGTGGAACGCTGGCCGGCACTGCGCCACGATCAGGCCGTCACCAACGCCACCATGCGGTTTATGGCTCCACGGACCATGCCGCAACGGCTCTGGCGCAACGCCGTGCTGCGGCTGGGCACCGTGAGCCGGGCTGCCCGCCGGTGGGTGAACAGCGGCAAGATGAGCCGGCCGTTCACCTACCGGGCCTCGCCTGTCCTGGTTCCCGACGACGCACCTCGCCGGCTCTGGCGCGGTGCTCCGGCGCTGGGGGGCAAGGCGCCCGACGCGGCGTGCCTTGTCGTCGACGCGCCCGGCACGAGCCCGCGTCCCACCCGGCTGCGCTGGCTGTTGGGTGCCGGGTTCGTGGCGCTCTACTTCGCGGACGACGATGCCGGGCGGCTGTTCGCAGCCAAGATGGCCGCTCACCTGCCCGATCTCACCCTCTGGCCGGTGCTGCCGGATGCGCCGCGGGGCCGGTTCGACGTACCGGCGATCTGGGACGACACCGGACAACTGAGCCGCGCGTTCGGCGCGGAGCCAGGCACGTTGTTCCTCATCCGACCGGACGGGCACCTCGCTGCCCGGCGGCATCAGGCCCGCGCCGAAGACGTGGCACACCTGCTCCGGCTAGCCTCGGGTAACCCCCCGGTCGAGACCCTGGGCGACCGCCGGGATCAGGTGCTGCCCGGTCGCCATTCCACCTGAGCGCGCACGCCCTGCAGCAGCGCGCCCACATCACTGGCCACGTTCACCAGCAGGAAACCCTGCCGAACCCGCTCCGCGGCGGCCGGCGCGCTGGAACAGTAGATGCCCGCCGGCAGCCCGTGCTGCTTGGCGACCCGCAGGACCTCGTCGAGCGCCTCCCGCAGGATGGGGTGCGGGTTCTCCGGGTCAGGCTCCAGACCCAGAGAGATCGCCAGGTCCACCGGCCCGACGAACACCCCGTCAATGCCGGGCATCCCGAGAACTCCGGGCAGGTCGTCCAGCGCGGCGCCACTTTCGATCTGTACGAAGGCCAGGGTCTGGGAGTTCGCCTCCCGCCGGTACTCGGCCATCGACATGTCCAGCGTCAGCCCGGCCCAGGCGCTGCCGAAGCTCCGCTGGCCCAGCGGTGGGAACTTGGCCGCGGCGACCACCGCCGCCGCCTCGGCGGGGGAGTTGACCATCGGCGCGATGATGCCCCACGCACCGGCGTCGAGGGCGCGCTTGATGTTCTCGGTGTTTCCCTGCGCCACCCGCACGATGGGCGCCCGGCCCGCGTCGGCGATGGCCGCGACCATCTGCGTCATCGTCTCCGCGCCCATCGGCCCGTGCTCGGCGTCCACCGCGAACCAGTCGCAAGGCATCCGGGCCAGCAGTCGCACCGCCGCCACGCTGGGCAGGCTCAGCCAGACACCCCGACACGGCTGGCCGTCGAGCAACCGGCGCTTGAGCATGTTCGCCCGCATGCGATCACCTTACGTGTCCCTGGCTCCGGGGCCGGTCGGCGTCGAGCCGACCTGACGCGGGAGCTCGAAGGTGGCCAGCGCGTCGCCGGGAGCTGCGTCGAGGTTGGCCAGCTCACTGCTCCGGCCGGCGAAGGCATGCACCGCTGGCGGTAGCTGCGCCGGATGGGGCGCTGGGGGAGCCGCCCGGTCCGGCGGCGCGGGCAGCGAACAGGCGGGAGTCGTGAGCCAGGACCTGCCGCTGGATCTCGGCCAGGCCGGGCGACGGGGCCAGGCCGGACTCCTCGATGAGCAGCGCGCGGGCCCGCTGGAATGCCTGCAGCGCGTCGGTCTGCCGACCAGCCCGGTACAGGGCCATCATGAGCTGCCCCCACAGCCGCTCGTGCCCGGGGTACCGGTCGGTCAGCCCCTCCAGCTCCGCGATCAGCTCACCGCCCATCCCAGCCGCCAGGTCCGCGTCGATCCGGTTCTCCACAGCGGTGCGGCGCAGCCGTTCCAGCCGCATGCCTTCGGCGCGCAGCGCAGCGATCTCGCCGAACTCGCCGTAGGCCTCGCCGCGCCACAGCTCCAGCGCGGCGGCTAACCGCCCGGCCGCGACCGCCGGCTGCCCAGCCTCCAGCGCCCGCCGCCCGGCCGCGACGAGCCGCTCGAACCGGGCCGCGTCGACCGAGTCCGGATCCAGCCGCAGCGCGTACCCGGGTGGGCGGGTCACGATCAGCTCCTCGGCCCGCGTTCCAGCGGCGGCCGGCAGCGCCTGGCGCAGCCGGGACACATACGTGCGTACTGTCCGGGCGGCGTCCGGCGGCGGGTGCTCCCCCCACAGCCCGTCCACCAGCGCCGCCACGCTCACCACCCGGCCGGCGTGAGCCATCAACAGCGCCAGCACGGCGCGCAGCTGCGGGCCGCCCAGCGCCAGCACCCGGCCACCGACGGCGACCTCCAACGGGCCGAGCACCCGGAAGTCACCACACCGCGTACCGGCGTCCATGCTTGCCCCCGTCCGCGGCCCAAACGACCTCCCCGCCATGCACGGTTCATAGGAGCAACGCCCACGGTGCCCGGATACGCCGGGGTCACGATCGGGTCGACCAGCCGTCGACCTCCAGGGAGGTAGCGGCGCTGCTGGCCGGATCGGGGCCTGACCTGCGGTGTCGACAAGTTGTCGACAGGCCGTCGACGGCTCCTGCCACGGTGCGCCCATCAAGCCGCCCGACCACGGCCCGTCGGGCGGCCCGCCACCGAGGGCGCCGACGCACTCGTCGCGGCACCGCTCCATGACATGGGGGAACTGATGTTCCGGCACTTCACATCGGCGGCACTCACCGTGACCGCCGCACTACGTCAGAGAAGCCAGGACGGCGCCTGGCGCGGTCGCGCGATGCGGTCGTCGGTGCTCGTGGCGGCGCTGGCAGGCACGATGGTCGCAGTGGGTGGTTTCGCGGTGCACGCGGCCGGTGCGCCGAAATCCGGAACGGGTGCCGCTGGGTGCTTTGATCCGGCCAGCTTCGGTGCGGTGGCGGATGACGGAATGGACGACCGTGTGCCGATCCAAGCTGCTATCGACGCGGCGACGGGTTCCGGTGGCGGCACCGTGTGCCTGAGCAGCGGGCGCTGGAGAGTAACCCGTGCCCCGGCCGGTTCCTATGACCGGTTCGCCGCGCTGTCGACGCACGGTGCACACCTTGCGATCACCGGCACCGGCCCAGGAACGGTCCTCGAGCTGGTGGGCGATCAAAATGCCGCAACGACATCAGTGATCTCCCTCGATCCAGGCGCGAGCGACATCACGGTTGAGAGGCTGGTCATCGACACGTCGGCGGCGACGAACACCGACGAGCAGACGCACGCGATCGCCATCGGCTCCGGCATCTGCACCGCGGCCAACGGAACCTGCTCGATGCCGGTGGCCGACGTCACCATCCGCGACGTCCGATTCGCGCATCCGCATGCAGCCGGCAGCACGCGCAAGGGAGACTGCATCCGCCTGCTCGGCAACTCGGCCGCCACCGCGGTCAAACGTGTGACGATCATCGGGTCGTCGTTCACCAGCTGCGCGCGCTCCGGGATCGGCGTGCAGCGCAACGTGTTCTCCCTAGCCGTGCTGGGCAACCACTTCGGCGAGCAGATCGGCGACACAGCCTTCGACAGTGAGGCGACCGGCGGTGGGTGGGACGACGGCCTACGACTGATCGGCAACTCCTTCGCCGACTCGACGGTCACGTTCAGCGCGACGGTCAGCTCCTACCGCCACGCGACGGTCACCGGAAACACCTTCACCGGGCGCGGCCTGTTCCTCTACCGCACCCAGGACGTCGTGGTCGCCGACAACACCTTCGACGTGACCGCGGTGACGGGCGGCGGAGTGATCGAGACCGGCAACATCGCCGACGGTGACAAGATCGACAACAACATGATCCGCCGGCACGGGGTCGCCGGCCCAGCGATCAGGATCCTGCCGCACAGCGGCGGCATCCCGCGGCACATGTCGGTCACGAACAACACGATCATCGCCGACGGCGACTCCAGCGGAGTCGTGGCCGAGTCGGTCCGTGACATCGGGATCCGGGACAACGACATCACCTTCACCGACT
>DATILL010000085.1:0-67376 GCA_035476575.1 Mycobacteriales bacterium | reverse complement strand
CGATCATCGAGTTGTTGTTGCTAGTTGATCTCCAACAGCGACAACAACTCGATGATCGTCGGAGGGGAGTGGGTGGTAGGAGGGGGGAGGGGTTGGGTCAGGGGGTGAGTGCGGCGGTGACGGCGGCGGGGTCGGTGACGGGGGCGTCGCAGACGAAGCCGCGGCAGACATACGCCGCCGCCGCACCGCCGTGGAGCGGCCGGCCGGCCAGCAGCGGCACGCCCTCGGCGTCCGGCTCGCCCGCCACCACCACGGCCCCCGGCGAGACGCCCAGCCGGGCCGCCCGGACCAGCTCCGGACCGTCGCCGACGACCGCCACCTGCACCGGACCGGCCAGCGCCGCCGCGGCCACCGCCAGCGCCCATCCGCACGACCGCGGGTGCTGCCGGCCGAGCCAGCCGACCACGGCCAGCGCCTGCTCGGCCGCCTCGCGGTGCTCCCCCGAGCCGGTCAGCGCGGCGTACGTCAGCAGCGCGCCGGCCGCGGCCGAGGCGCCGGCCGGGGTGGCGTTGTCGGTTGGGTCGGCCGGCCGGGCGATCAGCTGCTCGGCGTCGTCAGCGGTGTCGTAGAACCCGCCGGCACCATTGCCGAACCGGGTCAGCACCACGTCCAGCAGCCAGCCCGCCGCGGCCAGCCAGCGCGGCTGTCCGGTCACCTGGTGCAGCGCCAGCAGGCCCTCGGCCAGGTCGGCGTAGTCCTCCAGGACGCCCGGGTACGGACCGACCCGCCCGTCCCGCGAGGTTCGCCGCAGCCGACCGTCGACCACGTGCACGTCAAGCAGCAGCTCCGCCGCCCGCGCCGCACTGTCCACATAGGACGGTACGTCGAGCAGCGCGCCGGCCTCGGCCAGCGCGGCGATGGCCAGCCCGTTCCAGGCGGCCACCACCTTGTCGTCGCGGCCCGGCCGCGGCCGCCGCCGCCGTACGTCGAGCAGCCGCGCCCGGACCGACCGCCAACTGTCCCAACCGGACGGATCGGCCGGATCGGCCGGATCGGCCGGAAGCCGCAGCGTCGAGGCGCCGTGCTCGACGGTGCCTGCCGCGGTCACCCCGAACAGCTCCGCGGCCAGCACGCCGTCCGCTGGGCCGAGCGCGTCGACCAGCTCGGCCGGCGTCCACACGTAGGTCAGCCCCTCCACCCCGTCGGCGTCAGCGTCCAGCGAGGACGCGAACCCGCCCTCTGGCGTGCCGAGGTCGCGAACCAGGAAGTCGGCGGTCTCGGCGGCGACCCGCCGGGCCAGCGGCGAGCCGTCCTGCCGCCACAGGTGCAGGTAGAGCCGCAGCAGCAGGGCATTGTCGTAGAGCATCTTCTCGAAGTGCGGCACCACCCACTGCCCGTCGACCGAGTACCGGGCGAACCCGCCGGCGAGCTGGTCATAGATGCCGCCGCGGGCCATCCGCTCGCAGGTCCGCTGCACCATGGCCAGCGCCTGCGGGTCACCACTCGTGGCGTGCTGCCGGAGCAGGAACTCACACACCATCGACGGCGGGAACTTCGGCGCCCCGCCGAAGCCGCCGTTCACCGGGTCAAAGCCGGTGGCCAGCTCGCCGACCGCCTTGGCCAGCAGGTCCGGGCTGAGCGGCTCGACCTCGACGTCCGGCCGCGGCGCCGCCATCGCCCCCACGGCCTTGACCACGGACTGTCCACTCCGGACCAGGTCGGCCCGCCGGTCCCGCCAGGCGTCCGAGATCGCCTGCAGCAGCTGGACGAACGACGGCAGGTTGTGCCGCGGCCGGGGCGGGAAGTAGGTGCCGCAGTAGAACGGCTCGCCGGCCGGCGTACAGAAGACCGTCATCGGCCAGCCGCCCGAGCCGGTCATCGCCTGGGTAGCGACCATGTAGACCGCATCCACGTCCGGCCGCTCCTCGCGGTCCACCTTGACGTTCACGAACCGCTCGTTCATCAGCCTGGCCACGGCGTCGTCCTCGAACGACTCGTGCGCCATCACGTGACACCAGTGGCAGGCGGCGTACCCGATCGAGACCAGCACCGGCACGTCCCGCCGGCCGGCCTCGGCGAAGGCCTCCGGGCCCCAGGGTCGCCAGTCGACCGGGTTGCCGGCGTGCTGCTGCAGGTACGGCGACGTAGCATCGCTGAGCCGGTTCGTCATCCCCCCATCCTTGCGCGCCGTTGCCGCCAGCACCCAAGGTGATCAACGCACGCACCCAGCCGCACCCCGGAATTCCTTCGTCTGGCCGATGGGTGGCAAACGTGATAGGGACGAAGATGGACACCCCGGACCGACGTAACACAGGGGAGAACGATGCGGAAGGTCACATCGGCGCGCGCCGTGGCGGTGCTGGTGACGGCCGTGGTGGCGGTCGCGGCCGGGGCGGCCCTGCTGGGACCTGACGCGCAGGCCGCGCTGCAACCGCGGGACGCCGGCACCATCCTGTGGATCGACGCCGACACCGGCCAGGTCACCGCGACCTGGACCGGCCCAGCCGACGCCGCCAGTCCCGCCAGGTCCGACGGTGCAGGCCCCGGCGACGCCGCCGGCCAGGCCGAACCCGCTGCCCGCCAGGCCATGATGTCCCGGCGGCATCCTGCCGGGTCCACCACCCGGGGAGCGGACCCCGCGCTCCGTGAGGCGGACGCGCAGACCTACCGGGTCTGGGAGTGCGACGACCCCAACCCGTACTGGACCGTGCGCAACTACCCTCCGCTGATCTGCCTGGCCAACGCCGGAGACATCGCCGTCCACATCACGGACGTCTACCAGGTCGACTCCGGCGACAACACCGGCAGCTTCACCTGGGTCAGCCCGACCGGGCGGACATACGTCACCTACCTGAACGACCGGTTCATCACCGCGGTCTTCTCCGCCCGGATCACCGTGACCCACGTGCACATCAACTGATCCCGCGCTCCGCAGCCCAGCCCGACGGTTCAGTGCGGCCCCGACGGTTCAGTGCGGCACCGTCACAACGCTCCCGAGGCAGCGCGGCGCCGGGCCATGGACCACCATGCCCACCACGATCACCTGGTCGCCGCCGCCGACCAGCCCGAGCACGACGGTACTGCCCGCGGGCACCCTGTCCCGGCGGATGGTCAGCATGTTCGGTCGGCCCGGCCGGGAGACCAGCGCGCCGGGCGCGGCGATCGTGTCGAGGACGGCGGGGCAGGACTCGGCCGCCGAGACGGCGAGCACCGTGACCGGCAGCCCGGCGGCCTGCAGGGTCTGTTGTAGGCCGAGCGAGCCGGAGAGGCTGTTCAGCGTAACCACGATTGAGCCGTCCGGGCGTTCGTCTACGGCGTACGCCGGGGTGGCCAGCCGCTGCGGCCAGGCCACGGTACCGACCGCCATGCCGCCGCCCACCAGCACCGTCGCCAGGGCCAAGGCCGCCACCCGGGGCCGGCTGGCGAGCAGCGCCCGGATCCGGCGGCCGACCGGCTGGGGCTCCGGCCGGGCTCTCGACCGGGCCACGTCGGTACCTTCGGGCCGGAGCGTGCCGACCAACGGCCGGAGCTCGGCCAGCAGCCTTTCCTCGAAGCTACTCACCCGCTTCCACCTCGCTTCGGACGGCGACCGCGTCGGCGGTGGTGCCGTGCTCGTGGGTGCTGCCGTGCTGGTGGGTACTGCCGCCGGTGCTGCCGTGCTCGCCGGGCTCCAGGTCGGCCAGCGCGGCCCGGAGCGTGCGCCGGGCCCGGTGCAGCCGGACCCGGCCGGTCCCGGCCCGGATGCCGAGCACGGCGGCGGCCTCGGCCGGGACAAGCCCGTCGAGCGCGACCAGCTCGAAGATGGCCCGCTCGCCCTCGGGCAGGGCCGCCAGCGCGGCGTACAGGCGGTGGCTGGCCCGCTCGCTGTCGATCCGCTCGACCAGCCGCTCCACATCGTCGGAGTCGAGCAGCCGGTGGCCCTGCAACCGGCTGTGCTTGGCCCGCTCGGCCCGGCCGGACCGGTGGTGCCCGGCCAGCACGTGCCGCGCCACGCCGAACAGCCAGGCCCGTGGGCTGCCCCGGGCGGCGCTGTAGGTGTGCGCGGAGATGAGCACGGCTAGGTACACCTCCGCGGTGAGGTCGGCGACCTGGTGCACGTCGATCACCCGGCGGCTGAAAAACCCGATCACATCGTTGACGGTGGCGCGGTAGAACGTCTCGAACGCCTGGGCGTCGCGGCCAGCATCGCGCACTATGCTTGGCTCCAGTGCCGTGCCTACGGCAACGCTCACATCACCTTCTTGCCGTTGGCTCCGGCGAGCGTTACCGGCGGGCACTGGGCCGGGCCAGCTCACTGGTCCGGCGGGGCGGCGTCGGTCTTCCCCCCGTCCGGCTCGGGCGGTCGGTCGAAGGACTCCGGGACCTTCTTCATGTGCCGGACCATCGAGCGGTACAGGAAGACGACCGCGAGCCCGAGCAGGATGATCACCAGCAGCCCGAGCGGGCCGGCCTTGCCCGCCTCCGACCCGGCCAGCACGAGAGCGTCGGCCAGCACGGACGCACCCGTCACCACGCCCGGATCCTCTCCAGGACCCCGGCGAACAGGTCGTCCTCGGGGGGGTCGGAGTCGACCACGGAACGGGCCAGCTCATAGTCCTCGGTCGGCCAGATCTCGCGCTGCACGGCGAGCGGGACGGCGAACCAGGGGCCGGTCGGGTCGATCTGGGTGGCGTGCGCGACTAACGCCTGGTCGCGCACCTCGAAGTACGCGTCGCACGGCACCCGGGTGGTGACCCGGCTGGAGATGTCAGCGCCGTCGTCCCACCGCTCCAGCCACTCGCCGTACGGCGACTCGACGCCCCGGTCGAGCAACGCGGCATGCATGGCCTCGATCCGCGGCTTGGTGAAGGTCATGTGGTAATAGAGCTTGAGCGGCTGCCACGGCTCGCCCGCGTCAGGGTACCGGCCCGGGTCACCGGCCGCCTCGAACGCCGCCACCGACACCGTGTGGCACATGATGTGGTCCGGGTGCGGGTACCCACCGCGCTCGTCGTACGTCGTGATCACATGTGGGCGCTGCTGCCGGATGAGCCGGACCAGCGGCTCGGCCGCGACCTCGACCGGCTGTGTCGCGAAGCAGCCCTCTGGGAGCGGCGGCGGGGGCGGCGCGGGCTCGGCCGCGGACGCTGTGCGGGACATGGTGCCCTCCGGCAGCCCGGAGTCGACGAAGCCCAGCCACTCCTGGCGGACACCGAGGATCCGCCGGGCCTGCTCCATCTCGGCCCGCCGGATCTCGGGCAGGTTCGCTCGGATGTCGGGCCGGTCCATCGCTGGGTTGAGGATGTCGCCACGCTCGCCCCCGGTGCAGGTCACGACGAGCACGTCCACCCCCTCGGCGACGTACCGCGCCATGCTGGCCGCTCCCTTGCTGGACTCGTCGTCGGGATGGGCGTGCACGGCCATCAGACGCAACTGCTCGGACACGTTCTCCCCCGGTCGGTCGGGTATGGCGTACTGCTGCGACGATTCTTGCCCATGCCTCTGACAGAGGTCCCAACGACAGCGAAACGTCGAGGCGCCGGTGAGCACTCCCAGGTCCCGGGACCGGTATGGGCGGCGGGCCCGGACGATGCCGTCGCGGCGGGTGACGGCCGCCCTGGCCGCGGTCGCCGTCCTGGCCGGGCTCGGGGTGGCCTACCTGGGCTACCGCAATCTCGGCGATCCCCCGATCAGCGGCAGCGTGCTCGGCTTCGAGGTGGTCAGCCCCGGCCGGGTGACGGTGCGGTTCGCCGTCCAGCGGGACCATCCGGAGCGGGCGGCCGACTGCGTGCTCCGGGCCCGGGCCAGGGACGGCACCGAGGTCGGACGGCTCGACGTGGCGGTCCCGCCCGGCCCAGCCGACGTCGCCCGATCGGTCGAGCTGCATACCAGCGGGCCCATCATGATCGCCGAGGTGTTGAGCTGCCGCTACCGGCCGTGAGAACGCCCTTCTCAAGGATGCGCGCTAGTCGCCTGTCCTTCGCAGGATGCCCTGAGCGTGGGGAAAGTAGGTAGCCTTGTATAAAAGCGTTTGGTCAGGCTGTGGGATGAAGACCTCCCCGGCGCCAGGAGTACACCGCTCCCCGCTGCCCTTCGAGAAGTGGTCCACCCGAAACTCGTACCCATTCTCTAACACGCGGTCGAGAAACACCTCCCCCTGGCAGGGGACATGGGACACGCTGATCGAGCCGCAGTATCCCTTCAGCACACACGGCTTCTTGACCCGCAGGTTGAGACGGAAGCTGACGTCGTCCTGACCCACTACTTCGCCCGTCCAGGTTCCTGAGATCGAGTCCGCCGAGGCGCTCCCGTCAGAGGGGGCGGGACTGCTCGATGTCGGGACGGGAGGCTCAGCCCTGGGCTCTTGACGGCCGAAGAGGCCCACTTGATGAAGGCCAACGAGGAGCCCGGTCACGGCAGTGACCACACCAGCGGCCCCCGTCAAAATGCCGGGAAGTGTTCGCCAGAAGCTGGATACGGTCTGCTGCTCCACAATTCCTCTGCCCTTCCAGCCTCTGTCCTCCCAGCCCTCTGCCCTTGCGACGAGCCCGTTGCCCTTCCCAGTGAGGTCGGCACCGCATACGCGCTGTTACGGCGACCCGTCGGCGAGCTCGGCGGCCGAGGTTCTCGATCATAGTCCTGAGGCGATTACGATGCCACTGTTTTGCCTACCTTCGGGACGACACCGAGGAACGAAGGCACCCGCTCCTGCCCTGAGAATGCGGGAGCCGGCTCGGTGCGGGTGCTGGCCGTTGGCACCGGCCTGACCACCACGCGGTCGTAGGGCATCGCGACGCCGGGATCATCTGGCCAGCCGGCATACGGATCCTGCTGCCGCCGGACACCCCCTGGCGGTGGCCGAGCCTCCCTGCCGCGTTCCTCATACACTGTTCCTCATACACTGCGTTGTCGCCTGCCGCACGCCGCCGTGCGGCTGGTCCGCGAGCCGCGCAAACGGAAGACCACGATCTTGGCGGCCCGGCCGCGATCTGGCAGCCTGCTTCCTGGCCATCTACGCACTGCGCCCACCCTGGTCCGACCACCCGCCCACCTGACCCGACGATCTCCGCCGACCCAGCCAGCCGCGTGGAAGCGGCCGCCCGTCCGGCGCGGCAGCCAGGCACCCGGCGCTGGACCCGACCCGAACCAGGAGCAGGAACGGAGGCGAAGATCACCAAAGCCCGGCCCCGCGGGGAGGCTCGCCACCCCGTGAATGATCAAGGCCGGTCACGAAAGGTACCGAAGGTGCCATGCGGCAAGAGGCCTCGCGATGTTACTTTCGACGTTCGCTGTGTAGAACCTGACCATTCTCGGCAAGGAGCGGCACGTGTCGACGACGGACAACATGAGCCCGGTTACCTGGCTCACCCAGGAGGCGCACGACCGGCTCGAGTCCGAGCTGGCAGAGCTCATCAAGAACCGTCCCATCGTGGCTGCGGAGATCAACGAGCGGCGCGAGGAGGGCGACCTGAAGGAGAACGGCGGCTACCACGCCGCGAGGGAGGAGCAGGGCAAGCAGGAGGCTCGGATCCGGCAGCTTCAGGACATGCTGCGCAACGCCAAGGTCGGCGAGCCGCCCACCAGGGCGGGAGTCGGCGGGCCGGGCATGGTCGTGACGGTGCGCTACGACGATGGCGACACGGAGACGTTCCTGATCGGCTCGCGTGAGGAGACCGCGACCGCGGACATTGAGGTGTACTCCCCCCAGTCCCCCCTTGGCAAGGCACTGACCGGCGCGGTGGTAGGTGACACGCGCAAGTACGAGACGCCGACCGGCGCAATCATCTCGGTCACCCTGCTGACCGCCGAGCCGTACTCCGGCTGACACCGCGCCGCCCGCCTGCGAAACACCCGTTTGCGCAACATGGCCAGTCGGAGCGACGCTGCAAGCATGACCGAGCTCATCCCGGACGTCGACGCGCTGGTCGGTGCCGTCGCGCACGACCTGTCCGCCGACCCGTTCCCGGTCACCGGCCTGGACCATGTGCGCTTCGCGGTGGGCAACGCCAGGCAGGCGGCGCACTACTACTCCTCCGCGTTCGGCATGACGGTCGTGGCCTACCGCGGGCCGGAGACCGGCCAGCCCGACCGGGCGGAGTACCTGCTGGCGTCGGGCAGCGCCCGGTTCGTGCTGTCCGCCGAGGTACGGGCCGGCACCGAGCTCGGCCGGCACGTCGCCGCGCACGGCGACGGCGTGACCGACCTCGCGTTGGCGGTGCCGAACGTCGACCGGGCGGTGCGGTACGCCGCCGCGCACGGCGCCACCGTGCTGGCCGGGCCGGCCGACCTGACCGACAACCTTGGCACGGTGCGGATCGCGGCCATCGCGACGTACGGCGAAACCCGGCACAGCCTGATCGACCGCTCCGGTTACCGCGGGGTGTTCCTGCCTGGGTTCGTCGCCACCGGGCCGGTCTTCGCCGGCCGGCCGGCCCACCATCCAGCCCGGTACTTCCAGGCGATCGACCATTGTGTCGGCAATGTCGAGCTTGGCCAGATGGACCAGTGGGTGACGTTTTACCACCGGGTGATGGGATTTTCCAACCTTAAGGAGTTCATCGGAGACGACATCGCCACCGAGTACTCCGCACTGATGTCGAAGGTCGTGGCGAACGGCAACCACCGGGTGAAGTTCCCGCTCAACGAGCCGGCCCCGGGGAAGCGGAGGTCGCAGATCGACGAGTACCTGGAGTCCTACGGCGGGCCGGGGGTGCAGCACATCGCGCTGGCCACCGGCGACATCGTGGGCAGCGTGCGGGCGATGCGGGAGATGGGCGTGGAGTTTCTCGAGGCGCCGGAGACCTACTACGACGCGCTCGGCGAGTGGGTGGGCGACACCCGGGTGCCGATCGACACGCTACGCGAGCTGCGGATCCTGGCCGACCGGGACGAGGACGGGTATCTGTTGCAGATCTTCACAAGGCCGGTGCAGGACCGGCCGACCGTGTTTTTCGAGCTGATCGAGCGGCATGGGTCGTTGGGTTTTGGGAAGGGCAACTTCAAGGCTTTGTTCGAGGCGATCGAACGGGAGCAGGCGCGACGTGGCAACCTCTGATCCTGTTTGAGATCAAAGCGTGGTGATCGAGGTGGGCCGCGGGCTTGACGTGGTCTCCCGGGCCTTTCTGGCGCTTTGTGGTTTCGGTGGGGTAAAGGCGGCGGCGAGTGCCTGGCTGGTTTGTTCCTGGCTCGGTTTGCGCTGTGGTCGCGTTGGGATAAAGGCGACGCCGACGGAGAGGCCTTGGGTTCTCGGTTCGGTTTGTTTCCCGGGTCGCTTTGCGTGGGTGGCTCCTTGCGCCGGAAGTTCAGCCCGTTTTTCGGGTGCTGTGGGGTTGAGCTGTCGCGGCCCGTCGGGGAGAACGAACACGTGTCTGACCCCTCCTCTCCCGGCAAGGCGCTGGCCGCGGTGTTCGCGGTCAGTGTTGACGGGCTGGACGCCGAGCAGTGCCTTGATGCTGCTCACGACCTGGAGCGGGTGGCGGCGGCTGTTCAGGCACGGCAGGCACGGCTGTACGTGCGGTTCGCCGAGTGCCGCTCGGTCAGGCCGCTGGCGCGGTGGGGCACTGATGAGGTCGCGATCGAGCTGGGCATCACCCGTAACGCCGCCAGCAACCGGCTCTGGTTCGCCCAGGCGCTGGTCGAGCGGCTGCCCGACACCCTGGCAGCGATAGAACGCGGCGAGGTCGACCTGCACAAGGCGCGGGTGGTGGAGGAGCTGACCCACCCGCTCTCACCCGAGCACGCCCGCGCCGTGGAGGACAAGGTCCCGCCCACCGGAGCGGACCGGACCGGGCCGCGGCTCCGCCAGGCCGTCCGCCGCGCGGTCCTCAAGACCGACCCGCACGGCGCCCGCGCCCGGCACCAGCGGGCCAAGGCCGAACGGAAGGTGGTGGTATACCCGGTCGAGGACGGCATGGCCCAGCTCACCGCCACCCTGACCGCACCACAGGCCACCGCCATCTACCAGCGCCTGGACATCCTCGCCCGCATGTGCCGTGACGACAGGACAATGGACCAGCGCCGCGCCGACCCAGAGTGAGCTGTGGCGGGCAAATGTCCGCATACCCACCAACGGGAGACTCTGGCAGGCTGTCCGGTATGGAGCCATACCGCGATGCGCTTACCTCGGCACCGAGCGAACCGCTGGCCAGGCTGGGTGATCCGATCGCGGCGTTTGGTGACGCCTTGGCCACGCCAGCCGAAACCGACATTGACGCGCCGCGTCCGGCCGGGCCGGATGGTGGCACATCGGACACCCTCGGTGCCTCGCCTATGACCCTCTCCCCATCGGACCTGGGCACCGTCGAGCTAGGCACTATCGACCTGGGCATCATCGATACTGGACCGGTCGCGGTGACGTCTCCACCGCCGTTCACAGTGCCGGACGAGGACGCAGCCCTTTCCGACCTGGCCGACGCACACTCCCCGCAGTCGCCCGGCATGACACCGGGCACCGGCCGGATCTCCGCGGGCCTGCCGCGCGGCTGGTCTCCGCCCACGGTGCCGGCGGGTCGAGGCTGGCGTCGGGTCTCGTCGCTCCAGCCGGCCCGCAGGCCTCGCCGCGCGCCCGCCGTGCCGTGGCCCGGAGTACTGCGTCCGAGAGGCCAGCGGCAGGACACTCAGGGACAGGACACTCAGCGGCAGAGGCTGGGGCGGCTGCAACGCCAGCAGGAGCCGCAACTGTTCGGCTGGGAGCCGGTCCGCCAGACCCAGTCGACCAAGACCGCCGCACCGACCGGCGCCGCGCCGGAGCTGGCCGAGCTGTTCGCCCGCTTCCAACGTCGGCGGACCAACCGCGGCTCCGCCGGGCGGTGGGTCGTCTACGCGATCCTGATCCTTATCGGGCTGCAGCTACTCGCCCGGATTGTGGCTCGGTGACACTGGCTCCGAGCTCGTCGGCCAACCACCGGAACGGCGCCTGACCGGCCCGCTCATCGCGGCGGTGCATCTCCGGATGCCACTGCACGCCGAGCACCGGCCGGTCCACCCCGACCAGCGCCTCGACCACGCCATCATCAGAGCAGCGCGCCGTCACCGCCAACCCGTCGCCGACCCGGTCGACCGCCTGGTGATGGAACGTGTTCGTGGTCAACCGTCGGCCTGTGTACCGGCGCAGCCCCGTGTCGCTAACCTCGATCTCGTGCTCGGCCAGCGTCCACCACGCCGCCCGATCCCGTTCACCGGTGCGCCACTCGTTGCTGTGCGTGATGGCGCCGGGTAGGTCCGGCAGGTGCTGGTGCAGCGTGCCACCGCAGACGACGTTGAGAACCTGCAGGCCGCGGCAGATGCCGAGCACCGGCATCCCCCGCTCCAGCGCGAGGTCGGTGAGCCCCATCTCGAACCGGTCCCGTTCGGGTGTGGGCGGGGCGACCAGCGGATGCCGCTCGGCGCCGTACCAGGCCGGATCGATGTCACTGCCACCAGTGAGCACGACGGCGTCGACCAGGTCGAGGCTGTCCGGTATGCCGACGCAGTCCGTCAGCAGGACGGGGATCATCCCGTACGCCGCCACCCAGACGCAGTATGTCTTGGCGAACACGGCGAGATCCCGTGGACCGTATCCGGCGGCACTGGCCGATTCCGCGCCTACCAGATATCCCGTCACCCCTACGACCGGTCGGCGTCTCACCCGACCACCTCCACAGCTGGTTACGTCTATCGTGGCGCCTATCGTGGTTATGTCCATATCGGCAGCGTTCTGCGCCGGTCAGCTCATCCATTGAGAGTGACACGCCACACGCACCGTGACGCGGCCTGCTCACACGCGCTGGAAATGAGCCACCGGGGCCAGCCACCGTCACCCCGGCTGACTAGCCCACCGTATCGAAGGGCCAGCCACTCGGCTGAACACCGTCTCAGCCGAGGACCGTCTCAGCCGAAGACCAGGATGTGACCGGCGTCACGCAGCGCGGCGAACAGCTCGTCGCAGTGCGCCTCGCCGCGGGTCTCCACCGACAACCTGACCTCGACCTCGCCGAGGTGCAACCGCGGCCCGGTGCGTGAGTGCTCGACGTCGAGCAGGTTTGCACCGTGCTCGGCCAGCAGGACGAGCAGCCGGGCCAGCTCACCCGGCCGGTCCGGGATCCGGAGCTGGAAGGACAGGTACCGCCCGCCCGCGGCCATGCCCCGCTGAATCACCTTGAGCAGCAGCAGCGGGTCGATGTTCCCGCCGGAGAGCACCGCGACCACCGGCGGCTCGAACCGGCGCGGCTCGGCGAGCACCGCCGCCACCGACGCCGCCCCGGCCGGCTCGACCATCAGCTTGGTCCGTTCCAGGCAGAACAGCAGCGCCCGAGCCAGCTCCTCCTCACCGACCGTGACCACCTGGTCGACCAGCGCACGCACGTGCGCGAAGGTCAGGTCGCCGGGACAGCCGATAGCGATCCCGTCCGCCATCGTCGCCAGCTTGGCCAGCCGGACCGGGTGTCCGGCCGCCAGCGAGGAGGGGTACGTCGCGGCACCCTCGGCCTGCACCCCGACGATCCGCACGTCCGGCTTGGTGGCCTTGACCGCGGCGGCGATGCCCGAGACCAGCCCGCCGCCGCCGATGGCCACCACGACCGTACGCACGTCCGGGCACTGCTCCAGGATCTCCAGCCCGACGGTGCCCTGGCCCGCGATCACGTCCGGGTGGTCGAACGGGTGGATGAGCACCGCGCCATACTCGGCGGCGTGCTCCCGGGCGGCCAGCAGTGCCTCGTCCATCGTGTCACCGACCAGCGTCACGCTGGCGCCGTACCCCTTGGTCGCCTCGATCTTCGGCAACGACGAGACCCGGGGCATGCAGACGGTGGCCGAGGTGCCGACGAGCCGGGCGGCGAGCGCGACACCCTGGGCGTGGTTGCCCGCGCTGGCCGCTACCACGCCGCGTGCCCGCTCGGCGGCGGACAGCCGGGAGATCCGCACGTAGGCGCCGCGGACCTTGAACGAGCCGGTGCGCTGGAGGTTCTCGCACTTGAGCAGCACCGGGCCGCCGACCCGCTCGCCGAGCACGCGCGATCCTTCCAGCGGCGTACGTCGGACGACGCCGTCCAGCAGCGTGCGGGCACGGTCCACGTCGTCGACGCTCACCAGGGCCACCGAGCCATCGTCGCACGCACGCCCGGCCCACCACCCAGCCCACCCCGGAAACCCCATAGGTCACCACAACGCCGACAGGTGACCTATCGGGGTCGCGGACCAACAACAGGTCACCACAACGCCGACAGGTGACCACACGGGCGACGCGGACAACGACAGGTCACCACAACGCCGAGAGGTGACCACACCAGGAGAGGGGGCGGGCGGGTCGGTAGGTAGCCTACCGTCATGCGTTTCCTGCTGCTTCTGCACCTGATCACGGCGATCTTCCTGGCTGGGCCGCTGGCCGCCGCGGTAACGACGGCCGGGCGGTACGCCCGTACCGGCGACCCAGGCGCCCTGCGGAGCACCGCGCGCACGGTGAAGGTCTACGGCTGGGGCTCGCTGGCAGTGGCGTTCTTCGGCGTGTCCATGCTGCGCGGCGAGGGCAAAGGCTACTCGATCACCGACGGCTGGGTGGTTGCCTCGCTGCTGCTGTACCTCGTGGCCTTCGGGCTGGTCATCGGCCTCCTGGTGCCGGCCCTGGCCAAGGCCGTCGAGCTGGCCGACGCGGGCAAGCCGGCCGCGCCGTTGGCCGGCAGGCTGGCCGCGCTGGGCGGCGTGGTCAGCCTGCTGCTGCTGGTCATCACCGTGCTGATGGTCTACAAGCCGTAGCGGCTCAATCACCGACACGCTGGACCAAGATCCTCAGGACGGCGGCCGAGCGGTTACCGTTGTGGGGATGAGTGCCGCCGAACGCCCACCGCGACTGGCCCGCAACACCATGCTGGCGAGCCTCGCCGTGCTGGCGACCGCCGCGGCCGTCACACTGGTCGCGGTTCGTTCCGGCCCTGGTGGTGCGGGCTGTCCAGCCGAGCAGAGCTGGGTGCAGGCGCAGCCGGTCGGGGTGTCGTTCGCGGTGTACGGCGTCGGGATCGAGGTCACCGGCGGCGCGCGGGGCGGCCCGGCCGACACGGTGGCCGGCGCGGTGGTCAGCCCACGCAGCCCGGTGCTGGCCGGCTGCGTGGACACCGACCGGCTGCACCCGATGCCCGCCCCGGTGGACGGCCGCGGCTAGGCCGAGCCACCAAGGCCGCGCCACTGAGTCAGCCCGGCTGGTCAGCCCAGCGCCTGGCACAGGTCGGCGACCAGGTCGTCTACCAGCTCGATGCCGACAGAGAGTCGGACCAGGTCGGCCGGCACCTCCAGCGGCGATCCGGCCACCGACAGGTGCGTCATCCGGCCCGGATGCTCGATCAGCGACTCCACCCCGCCCAGAGACTCACCCAAGGTGAACACCTCGGTCCGCTCGCACACCGCCAGCGCCGCCGGCTCGCCGCCACGCAGGGTGAACGACATCATCCCGCCGTACCCGCGCATCTGCTTGGCCGCGACCTCGTGGCCGGGGTGCTCGGGCAGCCCGGGATACAGCACCCGGTCCACCGCCGGATGCGCCCGCAGCATGGCCGCGACCCGCTCGGCGTTCGCGCAGTGCCGGTCCATCCGCACGCCCAGGGTCTTGACACCGCGCAGCACCAGCCAGCAGTCGAACGGCCCGGGCACGCCACCCATGGCGTTCTGGTGGAACCGCAAGTTCTCGGCCAGCCTGCTGTCGTCGAGCACCAGCGCGCCGCCGATCACGTCGGAGTGCCCGCCGAGGTACTTGGTCGTCGAATGCACCACCACGTCGGCGCCGAGCGCGAGCGGCTGCTGCAGGTACGGCGAGGCGAAGGTGTTGTCGACGACAAGCAGCGCCCCGTGCTCGTGCGCCAGGCCGGCCAGCGCGGTGATGTCGGCGATGCCGAGCAGTGGGTTGGTCGGGGTCTCACACCAGACCAGCCGGGTGGTCGGCCGGATCGCGGCCCGCACGGCGGCCAGGTCGGACAGCGGGACCGGGTCGTAGGCCACGCCCCACCTGGCCAGCACCCGGGCGAACAGCCGGAAGGTGCCGCCGTAGGCGTCGTCCGGGAGGATGACGTGGTCACCGGGCGCCAGCGCGGCATGGAGGAGGCAGTCCTCGGCGGCCAGCCCGGAGGCAAACGCCAACCCGTGCTCCCCGCCCTCCAGCGCGGCCAGGCAGGTCTCCAGGGCGGTTCGGGTCGGGTTGGCGCTGCGGCTGTACTCGTAGCCGCCGCGCACCCCGCCCACGCCGTCCTGCTTGTACGTCGACGTCGCGTAGATCGGGACGACGACGGAGCCGGTGCCCGGGTCGGGCTCCTGGCCGGCATGGATGGCACGGGTCTCGAAGCCGCTCATGCCGCCGAGGCTACTGCCCACGTCCCGGCCGGCACGCGCCGACCCGCTGGCCGCCGACCGTCCCGAAGCCGTCCACGACCCGTCCCGGTGGTCGGCAACTCTCCGAAAACTAGTTCGGCAAACACGCACGAGTGATGAAACTTGTTGGACCGGAGCCCACTACTCGCGCAAAACTGGGGGGTGGGATGCACTAATCGCGGAACGTTGCGGTCGGCATCGGGGTCGCGGTCCGAGACGCCGGCTCGGGATCGCGGGACGCAGGGACTACAGGGACGCGCGAACACGGACGTGGGCCGGGGCGGATCGGGGGTGCGGTGTCAGGGCGAGGCGAGATAGCTGAGCAGGTCCTGGCGGGTGAGCACGCCGCGGGGCCTGCCGTCGTACAGGACGACCGCGGCGCCGGCCTTCTCCAGCGCGTTCATCGCCGCGCTGACCGGCTCGCCAGCGCCGATCATCGGCAGCGGGGCGGACATGTGCCGGTCGATGGTGTCGGCCAGCGAGGCGTGACCCGAGAACAGCGCGTCCAGCAGGTCCCGCTCGACCACCGAGCCGACAACCTCGGCGGTCATGACCGGCGGCTCGGCCCTGACCACGGGAAGCTGCGACACGCCGTACTCGCGCAGGATGTCGATCGCCTCGCGCACCGTCTCGGTCGGGTGGGTGTGCAGCAACGACGGCATCACGCCGTCCTTGCGTTCGAGCACCTCGCCGACCGTCAGCCCGTCCTCCGCCGTGGACAGGAAGCCGAAGTCGGCCATCCAGTCGTCGTTGAAGATCTTGGACAGGTAGCCGCGCCCGGAGTCCGGCAGCAGCACGACGACCACATCGCCCGGCCCGGCCCGCCCGGCCACGGCCAGCGCCGCCACCACGGCCATCCCGCACGAGCCGCCGACCAGCAGCCCCTCCTCGCGGGCCAGCCGCCGGGTCAGCAGGAAGGAGTCCCTGTCGTTGACGGCGACGACCTCGTCGCAGATGTCCCGGTCGTACGCCGTCGGCCAGAAGTCCTCCCCGACGCCCTCGACCAGGTACGGGCGGCCGGTGCCGCCGGAGTACACCGAGCCCTCCGGGTCGGCGCCGATGACCTGCACCCGGCCGCCGGAGACCTCCTTGAGGTACCGGCCGGTGCCGCTGATCGTGCCTCCGGTGCCGATGCCCGCCACGAAGTGGGTGATCCGGCCGTCGGTCTGCTCCCACAGCTCGGGGCCGGTGGAGTGATAGTGCGAGAGCGGGTTGTTGACGTTGGAGTACTGGTCGGGCTTCCACGAGCCCTCGACCTCCCGGACCAGCCGGTCGGAGACCTGGTAGTACGAGCGCGGGTCATCCGGGGCGACCGCGGTCGGGCAGACCACCACCTCGGCGCCGTACGCCCGCAGCATGTTGATCTTGTCGGCAGAGACCTTGTCCGGGCAGACGAAGACGCAGCGGTAGCCGCGCCGCTGCGCCACCATGACCAGCCCGACCCCGGTGTTGCCGCTGGTGGGCTCGACGATGGTGCCGCCGGGCCGCAGCTCGCCGGACCGCTCGGCCGCCTCGATCATCCGCAGCGCGATCCGGTCCTTCACCGAGCCGCCCGGGTTGAGGTACTCCACCTTCGCCAGCACGAGGGGGGCCAGGCCCTCGGTGACCACGTTCAGCCGGACCAGCGGTGTGTTGCCGACCAGGTCGGCCACCGACTCGTAGTACCGCACGAGGCACAGGCTAGCCTCATCCAAGGAGGTGGCGCTGTGGCGCGAAAGATCGTAGTGCAGCTCGCCGAGCACGTGTGGCGGATACCTACGATGCCGGCCAATCTTGTCAACACGGTTGTGCTGCGTGAGGCCGACAGCTCGATCACGCTGGTGGACACGGGGCTGAGGTGGGCGACCGGACGGATCCTGGCTGGCCTCGCCGCGGTCGGCGCCCGGCCGTCCGACGTGCACCGGATCATCGTCACGCATGCCCACGTCGACCATGTCGGGTCGCTGGGCAGGGTGCTGCGCGAGACCGGCGCGGCGGTGCTCTCGCACGAGCGGGAGGCCGTGTACCTGCGTGACGGCCGGACGCCGCGGACCCACCAGCCCAGCACCGCCGCGCGGGTCTTCGCCCGGCTCGCCCCGCGGAAGCTGCCGAAGGTGCTGGTGGCCGAGGAGTTCCGGGACGGCGACGTGCTCAAGGGCGGCCTGCGGGTCGTGCACACCCCCGGCCACACGCCCGGGCACGTGTCCCTGCTGCACCAACCGTCCGGGGTGCTGATCACCGGAGACGCGGTGACCAACTTCCGCGGCATGAGCTGGCCAGTGGCGTGGGGCTGCACCGATCCCGCGCTGAACCGCCGGTCCGCCGACGTGCTCGGGGACCTGGAGTACGACGTCGCCGCCTTCACCCACGGCCCAGAGATCCGGCACCGGGCGCGTGAGGCGGTGCGCGCGTTCCTGCGAGGCCGCGAGCGATGAGCCTGGAGCGCGGACGGGTCCGCCAGCTTGCCACCGCCGCCGCTGTCGGCGGCGGTAGCGCTGGCGCGCTCGGCGCGCTGCTGGTTGGGGTGCTGGTCGGGGAGGCCCGGCTGGCCCGGCGCTGGGTCGGTACGCCGTGGGGTGTGCCGCCGGCCGGCGACGGCATCTGGGGTGAAGGCACCGGCAAGCCGGTCCGGTTCGCGGTGCTCGGCGACTCCAGCGCGGCCGGGCTTGGCGTCGTACACCCGATCGAGACACCCGCCGTGCTGGTGGCCGCCGGGTTGTCGGAGGTCGCCGGCCAGCCGGTCAGGCTGACCAACGTCGCGGCGGTCGGTGCCAAGTCCATCCACCTTGCCGGGCAGGTGGAGCGGATCCTGCCGACCCGGCCCGAGGTCGCGCTGATCCTGGTCGGCACGAACGACGTCAAGGATCGGGCCAGGCCGTCCGAGGCGGTCCAGCACCTGGCCGCGGCGGTCACCCGGTTGCGGGCCGCGGGCGCGCAGGTCGTCGTCGGCACCTGCCCCGACCTGGGCACGATCCGGCCGGTCGCGCAGCCGCTGCGGTTCCTGGCCCGGATCTGGAGCCGGCAGATGGCCGCCGCACAGACGGTGGCGGTGATCGAGGCCGGCGGCCGGACGGTGTCGCTGGGCGACGTGCTGGGGCCGGAGTTCGCGGCCCGGCCGGTGGAGATGTTCAGCGCGGACCGGTTCCACCCGAGCGCCGAGGGGTACGCGGCGGCGGCCGCCGTCGTGCTGCCCAGCGTGTGCGCGGCGATCGGCGTCTGGCCGGAGGACGACGAGCTAGCGGAGCCACGGACCGAGCGGCAGGCCCGCAGGCGGGTGCGTCCGGTGCGCCGGGCCGCGGTGCGGGCCGTCAGCCGCCCTGGTACCGAGGTGGCCGGCACTCAGGTCGGGGGCCAAGACAGTGGGCCGCGGGGCCGCTGGGCCCGGCTGCGGCAGCGCCGTCCATGCCTGACCGCGGAGCCGTGCGAGGCGGAACCGCGCGAAGCTGGCCCGCCCGAGGCCGAGCCACCCGACGCCGAGCCACCCGCTGCGGGTGTTCCCGATCAGGTGATCGGACCTCGTAGGACGGCCGACGGGGACGGCGATCGGGCGTAATCTGCGATATGTGTTGGTGCCGATCCCTGCTTCCGCGACTTCCGGACCCATCGCCCGCCGCGTGGCCGGTGCTGTGCTCGACGGTGCCCTCGGCACGGTGTCGGTCATCGCGGCAGGTGCCGCGCTCGGCGTCGCCGTGCTGGCCGTCGAAGCCTGGCTGGCCACCCGCCGCGACTATGTCGCTGACATGACCGCGCCGCACGTGGAGGGCGAGTACACCGGCGCCACGGGCCGCGGCGCGGGCGGCGGCCCGTCGGTCCGGCTGGCGGTGCTGGGCGACTCCACCGCGGCCGGGGTGGGCGTGCGCAACGTCGGTGAGACCGTGGGCGGGTTCCTGGCCACGCGGCTGGCCAGCTCGGGGCGCCGGGTCCGGCTGGTCGGGGTGGCGATCGCCGGCTCGCGCACCGGCGACCTCGGCCCACAGGTCTCCCGCGCGCTGCTTGGCCGCCCGGACGTCGCGGTGATCCTGGTCGGCACCAACGACGTGATCCACGCCACGCCGACACCCACCGTGCGCCGGCATCTCGGTGACGCCGTACGCCGGCTGCGTGGCGCCGGGGTCGGCGTCGTGGTCGGTACCTGCCCGGACCTCGGCGCGGCCCGGGCATACGCGCAGCCACTGCGTGCGCTGCTCGGCGGCCGGGGTCGGCGGCTGGCCGCCGCCCAGGCCGCCGCGGTGCGGGCGGCGGGCGGCGTCCCGGTCGATCTCGGTGAGCAGACCGGCGGGGTGTTCCGGGCCGACCCGGGCACGTTCTCGGTGGACCGGTTCCACCCCTCGGTGGACGGGTACCGGCTGTGGGCCGAGGCGCTGCTGCCCGCCGTGAGCGACGCGGCCAGCTCGCGGGCCTCGCTGTAGGCCGGCCCTGAGCAGCCCCCGCGTGTTCAGCCGATCCCTACCGGAGGTGCCGCCGTGCCCGAAGCCGTCATCGTCGCGACCGCCCGGTCCCCGATTGGGCGGGCGGTCAAGGGCTCGCTGAAGGGCCTGCGCGCGGACGATCTCACCGCCACCATCGTCCGGGCCGCCCTGGACAAGGTCCCCGAGCTCGACCCGCACACCATTGACGACCTGATGGTCGGCTGCGGCCTCCCCGGCGGCGAGCAAGGCTTCAACCTGGCCCGGGTGGTCGCCGTCCTGCTCGGCTACGACGACCTGCCCGGCACCACGCTGACCCGGTACTGCGCCTCGTCGCTGCAGACCACCCGGATGGCGCTGCACGCGATCAAGGCCGGCGAGGGGTCGGCGTTCGTCTCGGCCGGTGTGGAGATGGTCAGCCGCTTTGCGCGGGGCAGCTCCGACTCGTGGCCGGACACCGCGAACCCGGTCTTCGCCGAGGCCACCGCCCGCACCGAGAAACGCGCTCAGGGCAGTTGGCGGGACGGTGGTGCCGAGCAGTGGCACGACCCACGGACGGATGGTGCCCTGCCGGACATCTACGTCGCGATGGGCCAGACCGCGGAGAATCTGGCCGAGGCCGTCGGCATCTCCCGAGCGGAGATGGACGAGTTCGGCGTACGGTCGCAGAACCTCGCCGAGCAGGCCATCGCGAGCGGTTTCTGGGGGCGCGAGATCACCCCGGTCACGCTGCCGAACGGCACCGTCGTGTCGGCCGACGACGGCCCGCGACCGGGCGTCACGCTGGAAGCCGTGGCCGCGCTGACGCCGGTGTTCCGGCCGAACGGGCGGGTCACCGCGGGCAACTGTTGCCCGCTGAACGACGGCGCGGCCGCGGTGGTCGTGCTGTCCGACGCCCGCGCCCGCGAGCTGGGCATCACGCCGCTGGCCCGGATCATCGCGACCGGGGTGTCCGCGCTGTCGCCGGAGATCATGGGCCTCGGGCCGGTCGAGGCGAGCCGGCGGGCGCTGGCCAGGGCCGGCATGACGATCGACGACGTCGACCTGGTCGAGATCAACGAGGCGTTCGCCGCCCAGGTCATCCCGTCGTACCGGCAGCTCGGCGTCGACCTGGACAGGCTGAACGTGAACGGCGGCGCGATCGCGGTGGGGCACCCGTTCGGCATGACCGGCGCCCGGATCACCGGCACGCTGCTCAGCTCGCTGCGGACCCACGACAAGCAGATCGGCCTGGAGACCATGTGCGTCGGCGGCGGCCAGGGCATGGCCATGCTGGTCGAGCGGCTGAGCTGACCCCAGGCTAACCCCGGTTGAGCCCGGGGTGAGCCCGCCAAGGGGCGACATGAAGGGGCGGCGCCCCGGAGGGTGCCGCCCTTCGCGCTTCCCGGACTCCCGCCGTACGACGCTAGTCGCGCAGGTACGACAGCAGCCGCAGGATCTCGATGTAAAGCCAGACCAAGGTGACGGTGAGCCCAAAGGCGGCGTACCAGGCGAACTTCTCCGGTGCGCCGTGCCGGACTGCCTGGTCGACCATGTCGAAGTCGAGCAAGAAGCTCAACGCGGCGATGCCGATGCAGACCAGGCTGAACACGATCGCCAGGCCACTGCCGTCACGCAGGCCGAGGCCGCCGGGCGTAATGAACGAGGCGACCATGTTGACCAGCATCAGGATGACGACGCCGATCATGGCCCCGACCAGCCAGCGCTGGAACTTGGGCGTGACCCGGATCGCGCCGGTCTTGTAGACCACCAGCATGCCGGCGAACACCCCGAGCGTGCCCACCACCGCCTGTATGGCGATGCCGTTGTACCGCTGGTCAAAGACCTCGGTGATCGCGCCGAGGAAGATGCCCTCGGCGAAGGCGTAGGTGAGGATGAGTGCGGGGTTCGTGCTGGCCCGGAACGAGATGATCAGGCCGAGCACCAGACCGATCAGCGCGGCTGGCAGGGCCAGCCCAAGCGCGGTCTCCTGCGAGAGGACCATCCAGGACACAGCACCGCCGAGAAGGACGGTGCCCAGGGTGGCCGCGGTGCGTACCACGACGTCGTCGAGCGTCATGTACCGCGGTGGCGCGTAGGACGGCGCGTTGTACATCTGGTCAAGCTGGGCCGAGTCGGGGGTTGGCACGTTGAACGTGGCGTACTGCTGCCCAGCCGGGAACCCGCGCCGGAAGACCGGGTTGCTGCTGTTCACGTCTGCTCCTTACACAAGCACAGGGCGGGGATGCACCTGTACGTCACCGTAACGCACCATCGCCCGCCACGAGTTCCGTCCGGCCGAGGGCTGGCCGGATCGGGCCTGTCCGGAAGCGGACAGGCGTCCGATCTGGTTGGGGACGGGCCGGCTGGGGCAAGTCTTTCGAGCTGCCCCCAACCTGGTTGCCCCACGCTGGTGGCTGTCTGACGCTGGTAGCTGTCTGACGATGGTGCCGCGGTCGGTCCTGCCGACGGGTGGGACGCGGGAGGTGTCTGGTGAACGACGTACGGGTGCTCAGGTTCGGCGGGTCGAGCTTCGCCACGCCGGCCGACTACCGGGAGGTCGCCAGCTATCTGCACGCCCGGGTGCGGTCCGGCGAGCGGCTTGTCGTGGTCGTCGACGGGATGGCCGGCGCCACCGAGCGGCTGCGCCGGCTGGCCCTCGCGGTCAACCCGGCCGCCTCGGCCAGCGCGCTGAACAACCTGCTGCCGATGGCCGGCACGGCCGGCGCGGGGCTGCTCCGGGTCGCGCTGGAGGCGCAGTACATCAGTGCCCGGCAGTTGCTCGCGCATGGCAACGGGCTGACCAGCGAGCCGCCCGGCGGGCGCGCCGCACGGCTGCTCGGCTGGGACCCGGCACCGGTCCGGGCCGCGCTGGCCAACCATCCGATCGTCGTACTGGCCGGTGGCCAGGCCGCGGACATGGACCGCCGGCCGGCCTGGCTGGGCGAGAACAGCGCGGACCTGTCCGCCGTCGCGCTCGCGGTCGCGCTGGGGCTGGACGAGTGCGAGCTCTACGCCGACCGGGACGGGGTGTACTCCGCGGACCCCCGACTGGTCCCGGACGCGGTGCTGCTGCCCGAGCCGCGAGCGGCCGACGTGGTGACGATGGCCAGCCGGGGCGCCCGCGTGCCGCATCCCGGCGCGGTGGAGCTGGCAGCGGGGCACGGCGTCCGGCTGGTCTGCCGGCTGGGCCGCGGGCATCTCGGCCGCGGCTCGGTGATCGCGCGGGACGGTACGCCGGTGCACGCCGTGGTGGCCGACCTGCGCTCGGC
The DNA here is from genome assembly GCA_035476575.1 of Mycobacteriales bacterium. GTDB lineage: Bacteria > Actinomycetota > Actinomycetes > Mycobacteriales > JACQDL01 > DATILL01. The sequence continues at coordinate 44,491 of DATILL010000085.1, read as the reverse complement.
GGTGGTGGAGCTGGGTACGCCGGAGACGGCGCAGCGGCTGTACGAGGAGCTGGTCGAGGCTCGGCTGCCGGCGCACCTGCTGCGGACGCCGCACGGGCGGTGGGTGGTGGCGGTGACCGGCGGGCAGGTGGATGTGGCCGGCTTCCTGGCCCGGCACCGGCTGCCCGGGCGGCTGACCGGCGAACGGCTGGTGACCGAGGTACGGGCCGGTCGGGTTGTGTCGCACCTGGCCGCCGACGCCGTCGCCGCCCGTGCCCTGGCCACCCACCTGCACCGGGTCCTACGGCTCCCTGGCCCCTCCCTCGCCGCCGCCTGACGCCCTGCCGCTGTGGTCACCTCTCGGCGTTGTGGTCACCTGTCGTTGGCCAAGAGGCCCGTGTGGTCACCTCTCGGCGTTGTGGTCACCTGTCGTTGGCCAAGAGGCCCGTGTGGTGACCACAACGCCGTGTGGTGACCTCTTGGGGTCTCCACACAACGACAGGTGACCACAACGCCGAGAGGTGACCACACGGGCGTCGTACCGGTGAGCGCCACGTCTCGTCGCGAGGTATCTAGTCGAGCTACTTCACCGAGCCGGCCAGCACACCCTGGACGTAGTACCGCTGGAAGGCGAAGAAGACGACCAGTGGCACGGCCAGGGACAGGAACGCCCCCGGCGCAAGGATGTCGATGTTGGAGCTGAACTGGCGGGTCTGGCTGCGCAGCGCGACCGTGATCGGCGCCGAGTCAGCGTCGGCGAAGACCAGCGCCACCAGCAGGTCGTTCCATACCCAGAGGAACTGGAAGATCGCCAACGACGCGATCGCCGGCAGCCCGAGCGGCATGATCACCTTGCGGAACACCGTCCACTCCCCCGCGCCGTCCATCCGCGCCGCCTCCAGCAGGTCACGCGGGATGCCGGCGAAGAAGTTGCGCAGCAGGAAGATCGCGAACGGCAGCCCGAAGGCCAGGTGGAACAGGATCACGCACGGGATCGTGCCGAAGATGTGCAGCTTGCCGTAGAGCACCGCCACCGGGATCAGCGCGACCTGCACCGGCACCACGATCAGCCCGACCACCACGACGAACACCCAGTCCCGCCCGGGGAACTCCAGCCAGGCGAAGGCGTACGCCGCCAGCGCGGCCACCACGACGACGAGGATCGTGGTCGGCACGGTGATCGCCACGGTGTTCCCGAACGAGTGCACGATGTCGTGGTTGCCGAGCACCGTCCGGTAGTTGCTGAGGGTGAGCTCGGCCGGCCTGGTGAGGACCGTCCACCAGCCGGTGGCGTTGTTGTCCTCCACGCCACGCAGCGAGGAGATGGCCAGCCCGATCGTCGGCACCAGCCAGCCCACCGCGACCAGCACCAGCAGAGCCTGGACAGCGCCACCGCCCAGCTTGGTGACGATCCGGCTGGCCAGGCCACGCCGCGGCCCACCGGCCGCCGAGTACGTCGCACCGGCCGGCCGCTCGGACGCAACCGCGGTCATCGGGCCTCCCGCCGGAACCGCCGGATGTTGAAGATCATCGCAGGCAGCACCAGCACGAACAGGAAGACGCCGAGCGCGCTGCCCAGCCCCTGGTCGTGCCCGCCACCGAAGGACACTCGCCACATCTCCAGCGCCAGCACGTTCGCGTCGTCCTGGGAGGACTGCGGAGCCAGCGTGATCACCAGGTCGAAGATCTTCATCACGTTGATCATCAGGGTGATCAGCACGACCACCAGCACCGGCGCGAGCAGCGGTACGGTGACCTTGCGAAAGACCTGCCACTCGGTGCCGCCGTCGACCCGGGCCGCCTCCAGTGCCTCGCGCGGGATCGCGGACAGCCCGGCGGCGATGAGGACCATGGCGAAGCCGGACCACATCCACACGTAGGCGCCGATGATCGCCCAGGTCACCAGCGTCGGCCCGAGCCAGGTGAACCCGGTGAACGGCTCGGCGAAGTTCGACGCCGGAAGCTGCAGCGAGTACGAGCCGGGAGCCAGCCCGGTGAAGGCGAAGGCGCCCCGGTCGTCGGTGCGTACGGTGGCCACGACAGAGCCACCCCCGGGACCACCGGATCCCGTGCCACCCGACACCGCCTGCACCACCACCTTCGGCAGGCCCTTCTCGCCGGGGTCGATCACCCCTGGCCGCCCACCCCCGCCCCGGACGAAGTCGAACCAGACCGTGCCAGCCAGCGTCCCCGCCGCTGGCGTGGCGGCAACGGCGTCCGCCGCCCCGTTGGGCAGGTCGGCCGCCCGGACGCCGACCAGCGCCAGCGCCGCCGTCTCGCCCGGCTGGTACGTGCGGGCCGTCCGCAGCCCGCCCCCGGGCGCGTCGGCGAGCAGGCTGGGGTCACGCGGCCGCGCGCCGGAATAGCCGGCCGACGGCGAGAACACCCCGTGTACGCCGACCAGTGCGGCGTTGGCGAGGCCGCGGTCGGGGTCGTCGGTGTAGACCAGGGTGAAGATGATGCCGGCGGCCAGCGAGGAGATCGCCATCGGCATGAAGACCACCAGCTTGAACGCCGTGGCCCAGCGCACCCGCTCGGTGAGCACCGCGAACACCAGGCCGAGCGCGGTGACCACGGTCGGCGCCACCAGCAGCCAGATCGCGTTGTTCTTGATCGCGGTAAGGGTGGCGTCGGAGGTGAACATCGCGCCGTAGTTGCGCAGCCCGGCGAAGTGGCCGTCCGCGTCCCGCAGGCTGCGCCAGACCGTGTAGAAGATCGGGTAGACCACCAGCACGGCCAGCAGGGCCAGGGCGGGCGCCAGGAAGCCCGCGGTCAGCCAGCTCGGCCGGCCGCTGCCCGACCGGGCGCCGTCCGGCCCGCCCCCTGGCCCGGCCGGCGGGCCAGGGGGTGTGACCGTCATCACGTCGTCCGGCACGCTCACGTGGGGAACTTCACCGCCGACGCGGCGGCCTCCAGCTTGGTCGCCGTGCCGTCGACGTTGGTCGGGTTGGCCAGGAAGTCCTGCAGGATCTTCCACTCGCCCCCGCCCGGGGTGCCGCCGAACCCGGCCGGCGCCAGGTCGGACATGTCGAACCGGAACGCGTCGCCGGAGCCGACCAGCGCCTTGGCGATCTTCCGGCTGGTGTCGTCCGGGTAGGCGGCCAGGTCGACGTTCTTGTTGACCGAGGTGTAACCGCCGCGCTTGGCCCAGATGGTGGCCGCCTCCGGGCTGGCCAGGAACCTCAGCAGCGCCTGCGCGCCCGGCGAGCTCTTCAACGCCGTCGCCACGTCACCCCCGCCGACGACCGAGGCCGGCGAGCCGTTGACCGAGGGGAAGTCGAAGAAGTTGGCGTCCGTGCCGACCTTGGCCTTGGTCTCCGAGGCGATGACGCCCGCGACGAAGTCGCCCTCGAAGACGATCGCGCCCTTGGGGCTGGCCGAGAAGACCTGGGTCACCGAGGTGGGGAAGTCGGTCTGCAGCGCGCCGGGGACCACCAGGCCCTTCTTGCCCCAGAGCTGCGCCAGCACGCCCAGGGCGGTCTTCACCGAGGCGTCCGTCCACGGGATCTGGTGCTTGGCGAGCTGGTCGTACTTGGCCGGGCCGGCGGAGCGCAGGTAGACGTTCTCGAACCAGTCGGTCAGCGTCCAGCCGTCCGCCCCGCCGACCGAGACCGGCGTGGTGCCGGAGTCGGCGATGGTCTGCGCGCCCTTGAGCAGGTCGTCCCAGCTCGCCGGAGGCTGTACGCCGGCCTGGTCGAACGCCGCGGTGCGGTACCACACGGTCGACTTGTTGGCAGCCTTGAACCAGACGCCGTACAGCGTGCCTTTGACGGTGCCCAGGGTCTTCCAGATCGGCGCGTAGTTGGCGTCGACGGCAGCGGCGACGTCCGCGTCGACCGGCTTGAGCGAACCGTCGCTGGCGAGCTCGTTGAGCAGGCCGGGCTGCGGCAGGAACGCCACGTCCGGCGGCTGGCCGCCCTTGATCCGGGTGCCGAGCACGGTGGCGATGTCGTCGCCAGTGGCGGTGTACTTCACCGTTGCGTGCGTCTTGGCCGAGAAGGCGTCCAGCACGGCGGCGATGCCGGCCTGCTCGGCGCCGGTCCAGACGGCGGCGACCTCGAGCTTCTGGCCGGTCAGGTCCGGCAGGCTGACCCCGGCCGGGGTGGTCGTCGCGCCGCCCCCGGGCGAGGTCGACGAGCCGCCGCAGCCGGCAAGCGCGAGCGCGAGCCCAGCCGCCGCCGCGGTCAGCCTGGTGGCGAATGTCATGGTGTGTCGCATATGCAATCCTTCCCTGCAACTCTGCGGTTGACCTCAGGTGCCCGGCCTGGCGCCGTCGAAGATAGACAGGCCGGTGTCGCGGTCGAAGACGTGCAGGTGGTCGGCCGAGACCACGGCCTCTACCCGGTCACCCTCGCGGACCCGGGAGCGCGGGCCGAACCGGGCAACCACCACGGTCTGGCCATGCCCGGCGCCCACGCCGACCGGGCTCACCGCGGGGTCGACGCCAACGTCCATCGCCAGCTCCTTGGTGTCCTCGGTGACCACCGAGGCGACGTCGAGGGTGAAATGCACCAGCACCTCCGAGCCCATCGCCTCGACCAGGTCGACAGTGGAGGTAAGCCGGGCGCCCGCGGGCCCGCCAGCCGGGACAAGGCTGGCGTCCTCCAGGTCCTCCGGCCGGATCCCGAGCACCACCCGGCGGCCGACGTATGACCGCAGCGCCGGCCGGCTGGCCAGCAGCGCGTCGGTGGCGGTGATCCGCTGGCTGCCGACGGTGAACGACAGTGCGCCGTCGCGCTCCTCGACCATGCTCTCGACCAGGTTCATCGCGGGCGAGCCGATGAACCCGGCCACGAACAGGTTGACCGGGTGGTCGTAGAGGACCTGCGGGCTGTCCACCTGCTGCAGCACGCCCTTGCGCATGACGGCGACCCGGTCGCCGAGGGTCATGGCCTCGACCTGGTCGTGCGTCACGTAGATGGTGGTGGTGCCGAGCCGGCGCTGGATCCGGGCGATCTCGGCCCGCATCTGCACCCGTAGCTTGGCGTCGAGGTTGGACAGCGGCTCGTCCATCAGGAACGTCTGCGGCTCGCGGACGATGGCCCGCCCCATCGCCACCCGCTGCCGCTGCCCGCCGGAGAGGTTGCGCGGCTTGCGGTCCAGGTACTCGGTGAGGCCCAGGACCTCGGCCGCCTCCGCCACCCGGCGGGCGATCTCGTCCTTGGGCAGCTTGCGGAGCTGCAGGCCGAAGGCGATGTTGTCCCAGACCTTCAGGTGCGGGTAGAGGGCGTAGCTCTGGAACACCATGGCGACGTCGCGGTCGCGCGAGGGCACCCGGTTGACGACCCGCGGGCCGATCCGGACCTCGCCCTCGCTGATGTCCTCCAGCCCGGCGACCATCCGTAGCGCCGTCGTCTTGCCACAGCCAGACGGGCCGACCAGGACGAGGAACTCGCCGTCGGCGATCGACAGGTTCAGATCCGTCACCGCCCGGGTGCCGTCGGCGTAGACCTTACCGACGTGCTGGAGCGATACATCGGCCACTCGGGACTCTCCGTTGAGTGCGGGTGAGTGCGGGTTACCGGCTGGGCTGCCCGGCACGCGTGGGCTCGGCGTGGCCGCGCGCAGTTCGAACCTACAAGCAATCGATCAACTCGCCACTAGAATCGCAACCTGTTCGTGACCTTTGTGGCTCTTTCGCGCCGTGTCGGCAGGTTGAAGGTGCGTTGAAGGTGTGGTCACCTCAACGCCGTGTGGGCACCTCTTGGGGTCGTCGGGCAACGAGAGGTGACCACACGGGCAGCGGGAGGGTGGGCCTAGCTGGTCTTCGAGGTAGGCTCGGGCCAGCCGCTGGAGTACCACTCGACGAAGCGCTCCATCGCGGCGTCGACCCCGGCCCGGTCGCCGGTGGCCAGCAGGTCCAGCAGCAGGCCGCGTACGACGGCGAGGGCGAGCCGTGCGTCGGCCGCGGCGGTGCGCCCCGGCAGGCCACGCCGACGGGCCAGGTCGACGGCGGGGGCCAGCCAGGAGTCGACGATGCCGGCCAGCAGCGGGGTGGCCTTCGGGTTTCCCATCAGGGCCTGGCCGTACATCTCGAAGAACAGCCGCTCGTGCGGCCAGAGCGCCGGGTCTGCCAGCCGGCGCCACAACGCGCGCAGGAGCTCGGCCGGCGGGTGGCCGGCGGGCAGCTCGGCGTCGAGGTCGGCGAGCGCGGCCCGCTGCCGCTCCTCGACCGCCTTGACGACCTCGACGAGCAGTCCCTCCTTGGAGCCGAAGTGGTAGCTGAGCATGCGGTGGCTGGTGCCCAGCGCGGCCGCAAGCTGGCGCAGGCTGAGCTCGGCGACGCCGTGCTGGGCGACGTACTCGACGGCCTGAGCGAGCAGTCGTGGCTTGGTCTCCGGGTCCGGTCTCCGTACCATGTGGTACATGTACCACATGGTACGGAAGGAGATCACGGATGGGTCACCAGGAGATCGACGTACGGGTGCGGACGGCGGCTGCACCGGGGGCTGTGTACCGGCTGCTGACGGATGGGGCGAGCTGGCCGGTCTGGTCGCCGCTCGGGTCGTTCGAGCTGGCGCGGCCTGGGGAGGACGGGGTGGAGGGGGTCGGGGCCGTTCGGGTCTTTCGGACCTGGCCCGCGACGAGTCGCGAGCGGATTGTGGAGCTGGTGCCGGATCGGCGGCTCAGCTATGAGCTGATGAGTGGGCTGCCGTTGCGGGCGTATCGGGCCGATATTGATCTGAAGCCGGACGATGGGGGGACGACGATTCGGTGGCATTCGACGTTTCGGCCGGTTGCCGCGGGGACGGGATGGTTTTTTCGGTGGATGCTGGGCGGGTTTGTTCGACGGTGCGCTGAGGGGCTTGCGAACTACGCCGCGACGGTTGAGCTGAAGGGATAGGTTCCTGTTTTCCCCTTGCTTGCGTTGGGCTGCGGTGGCGTGGGATAAAGAGGGGGCGAGGAATGGGTGGGTGCCCTGGCGTGGTTTGTGTCCCGGATCGCTTTGCGCTGGTGGGTACGTTGGGATAAAGCAGCGCCGACGGGAGGGTGGGATGCCGGCCCGGTTTAACTCTCCGGCGCGCCTTTACGCTGGGTCCCTTGGGGCGGAAACATGGTTCCGCTTTTGGTCCGAAAGGCTTGAAATGGTACGGCACCCCGGGAGAATAGAACACGTGTTCAACCCTTCCTCTCCCGACCGGACACTCGCCGCGGTGGCCGCAGCGCTCGCGGCCGGCCTGGACAAGCTGGACGCCGACCAGTGCCTTGATGCTGTTCACGACCTGGAGCGCGTGTCGGCAGTGGTGGAGGCATGGAAGGCCCGGGTGTACGCGCGGTTCTCCCCGGTGCGGGCCGGGGAGCCCCTCGCCGAGCTCGCGACCGACGAGATCGCGTTGGAGCTGGGCGTCACCCGCAACGCCGCCGGCAACCGGCTCTACCTGGCCGAGGCGCTGGTCGAACGGCTGCCGGGCACCCTGGCCGCGCTGGAACGCGGCGAGGTCGACCTGCCCAAGGCCCGGGTGCTGGAGGAGCTGACCCACCCGCTGTCCCCGAGGCCGCCAGGCGGTGGAAGAGAAGGTTCCTGGCTAGGGCGCCCGAGCAGACCGCACCCCAGCTCCGCCAGGCAACCCGCCGCGCGGTCCTGCGCGTCGACCCCGACGGTGTACGCGCCCGGCACGAGCAGCGCACAGCCGAACGGAAGGTCGTGGAGCACCCCGTCGAAGACGGCATGGCCCAGGTCACCGCCACCATCACCGCACCCGAGGCCACCGCCAGCTACCAACGACTCGACACCCTCGCCCGCATGTGCCACGACGCACGCAGCATGAACCAACGCCGCGCCGACGCCTTCGGTGACCTGCTCCTCGGCCGGGCCTGCTACGCCACCCCCGCCACCGTGCTCGTCACCGTCGCGGCGACCACCCTGCTCGGGTGCGACGACAAGCCCGGCGAGCTCGTCGGGCACGGCCCGATCCCCACCGAGACAGCCCGCCAGCTCGCCGCCGACGCCACCTGGCGGCGCCTGCTCACCGACCCCGCCACCGGCGCACTCCTCGAACACGGCCGCACCACCTACCGGCCACCCGCCGCACTCGCCGACCACGTACGGGCACGGGACAAGACCTGCCACTTCCCCCGCTGCCGCAAGCCCGCCAAGCAATGCGACATCGACCACCTGAAACCCGTTCCCGAACGGCCCCACCGACGCATCGAACCTTGGCACGTTGTGCCGCCGCCATCACCGCCTCAACACCACCCACGGCTGGACCGTCACACGAGACCCAGACGGCACCTTCCGCTGGACCAGCCCACCGGCCGCCACTACCAAACCAACCCGAGCCCTCCGACGACGACTGACAATCGCCGCATGGCTGGTTGGCTGGAATCACGAACGCCCTCTCACGAGCGGAGTATGCAGGCCCGCGGGCGTCGGCGCGCGCATGGCATTCGCAATCTCCGGGTTCTCCGGTTCCATGCCGAGCTCGCCCAGCACGAACCGGCAGACCAGCCAGTTCCAGTCGGCGGCGCGGCGGAGCATCGCATGCCCGTCACCGAGCACGTCGAACCGGCAGACCCGGTCGCTCACCTGGCGGGCCGCCCGGGCGTACTCGAAGGACAGCCGGGGCGAGGTCATCCGCTCCCGGTCGCCGTGCGCGATCAGCAGCGCCCGGCCGGCGAGCTGGCCGACCGGCTCGCCCGGCTCGATCCACGGCGCGAGCGCGCAGACCGCGACCACGGCCGGGTCGCCAGCCGCCCGCAGCGCGGCCCGGCCGCCCATGGAGTGGCCGACCAGCACGACCGGGGCGCCGGGGTGCCGCTCGCGGGCCTGGTCGAGCGCCCAGCGGGCGTCCTGCACCGGGTCCTCGTCCGGCGCGTTCCAGCCGCGGTAGCGATACCGCAGCATCCACACGGCCAGGCCGTGGGCGGCTCCGGCCCGATGCAACGCGCGGCCGAACGGCACCATCCGCCGATAGCTCAGCCGGACCCCCGCCGCCGGCTCACGGCTGCGCGCCCGCCCACCGTGCAGCAGGATGACGACCGCGCGAGTGACCTCCGGGTCCGCCGAGCCGACCACCTCGATCCACGGCCGCGGAGCAGGGGACTGGAAATCACGCCTCGCCACAGCTCCAGATTCGGCCCGATCAACCCGGCCGGTCGCCCGATGAGACCAGCGTCACACCCGCTCCGATACTGCCGGCGCTCTGCTACGGACGGTAAGCAGCTTCTTCGAGTACGCGATTTCAGCCTCAACTTCGACAGCAAGCTGACCGGACTGCCAGCGCTCGTAACGATGCCTGAGCTCGACGCCGCACCCACCCATCGCAGTGAGCGCGAGGGCTAGGAGAACGAGGATCAGGGCACCCTTGAGGCTGGCCGAGTGAATGACGGCCAATACAGCGAGTCCGGGCATGGCAGCCAGGCCGACAGCACCGATGGCGAGCATGACCAAATCTGGGACTTCGCAGTACATGAAGAAGTCCCGTCGGGTCTGGTTGGCCCGTCGCTTCAGCTCCGCGGCGGCCTCGTCAAGCTGCCCGACCGCCCAGAGCGCCTTGTCGCGCTGCTCGCGGGACAGCGGCCGGCCCCACGCCTCCAGTCTGCTGCGCAGTCGGTCCAGGTCCGCATGCAGCAGTGCCGCCTTGAGAGAAACGCCAGATGTCCAGATCGGCCATGCCCTGTCTGCCTGCTTCTCCCGCTCCCGCTGGTTCACCACCGTTCGGGCGACGCCATAAGCCAACATGGTCACGAACCCGAGATACGTGGGGGTTGGCCAGAGCGAGCCGCGAGTTTCGCTCCACACAAGGAGCAGGAGCCCGAACACCCAGGCCACCGCGATGGGGTTCAGCAACCTGAGCGCCACCGGTTTGTCCAGCATCGGCGCCGTCTCCGACGTATGTATCCTCCGACGGAAGACGTAGAGTCCGGCTCCAACGACCAGCAGTCCGACGAATGCCGCGATGCCCCAGAAAACCAGCTTGACAAGGAAGGTTCCAAGGCGATCAGTCGACGACCCGGAGCCCACCCCATACCGCCAGAGCACTAGGGGCGCCCAGAGGAGAGCCACCAGCGCTGTCCCGACCGCTCTTCGCCGTCGCGACGGGCTTTCAATCGAGGCCGGCCCGGGCTCCGACCATGATGGGGCGACGTACTGCTCAAGGGCAAGCACCAAGGGCTCCACGTCTTCGTAGGACCGTAGCCGGTGGTCCTGGCGATGGGCCAGCTCACGGATATCCGCGGGCAGGGACTCGGGAGCCGGTCGCTTAGCCTCGCCGAGGAGCACCTGAAACACATCCTTACCCTGGCCCAGCGCGTACTTGATCTCCTCTCGCACCCAGTCCCGTTCGCGGTCGATCAACCGCACACCGTCATGATCGACCTCGTCGAGCCACCCTTCGTGGACGATGGCGAGCAGCACGTCCGAGTCGCACAGGTGATCTCGGATTTCATCCGGATAGCGCACGCCCGGTTCCATCTGCACATCCATGAACACCCGGTCCTCGCCGAAATGCTGGATCAGGCGGGCGTGCAGGGCGCTGACGACGAGGCTCCGCAGCGCGTCGTTGCCGCGGTAGTTGAGGAAGATGCCGCCCACTGTCAGCTTCGGCGCGGTCATGACGGGAGGGCGTCGAGAGCGCGGAGAATGCGGACGTCAGACACCGGGTACGGCGTGCCGAGGGTCTGGGCGAAGTAGCTGACCCGCAGCTCCTCGATCATCCAGCGGATCCCGGCCAGCGCTCCGTCCGGCGGCGGCCCGCCCACCGGCACCAGCCGCCGGTACGCCTGCCACACCCGGTCCACCCTCGCCATCCACTCCCGGTCACGCTCGGGCCGCTCCGGCAGCTTGTCCAGCCGCCGGCCGACGGCCTGCAGGTAGCGCACCAGGTCAGGCAGCCGCGACCAGCCCGTGCCGGCCACGAACCCCGGATAGACCAGCTCCCCCACCTGCCCCCGGATGTCAGCGAGCGCCGGCCCCAACACCGTCCCCAGCACCGGCGCCGCCAGCTCGCCCAGCCGCAGCTCCAGCCCGTGCCACTCGGCCAGCACCTCCCGCGCCCGGCCCACCACCTCGACCACGGTCTCCCCGAGCCGCACCCGCACCACCTCGGCCAGCGTGCCGAACCCCGCCTCGTCCCACACCGGCCCGCCACCCTCTGCCAGCAGCCGGTCGACCGCGCAGTCGATGCAGTCGTCCAGCAGCACCGCCACGCTCCCGTGCGGGTTGTGGCTGAGCGCCAGCTTGTCCCGGCTGGCCAGCCGTTGCCGCAGCATCCGGACCGGCGAGGGGCCGGTGAGCAGCAGCAGCCGTCGCGTCCCCGCCCACATCGCCCGCCGCTGCTGCTCCGCCGTCGCCAGCAGCCGGACCGCCACGCTGTCACCCTCGTCCACCAGCGCCGGGTACGCCGTCACCCGGTACCCCGCCTGTTCCCGCTCGTACGTCGGCGGCAGCGTCCCCACGCTCCACGTCCGCAGCCCCGCCCGCTCCAGCGGGCTCCCCGCGGCGGACAGCGCGGCCCGCAGCCGGTCGGCCAGCCGCCGGGTGAGCGCCGCCAGGTCCTTGCCCTCCGCCACCACGCCGTCCTGCTCGTCCACCACCCGGAAGGTCAGCCGCAGGTGGTCCGGCACCCGGTCCAGCTCCCAGGCCTCACGCGGCACCACCACACCGGTCAGCTCCGCAAGCTCGCGTTCCAGCGCGTCCAGCAGCGGCTCGGCGTACGGCGTGACCCGGGCCAGCACCGCCCGGGCCACATCCGGCACCGGGACGAAGCCGCGTCGCACCGGCTTGGGCAGCGACCGGATCAGCGCGATCACCAGCTCCTCCCGCAGCCCGCGGACCTGCCAGTCGAAGCCGGCGCCGTCGAGCTGGTTGAGCAGCGCCAGCGGCACCCGCACGGTGACCCCGTCGGCCGCCGTACCCGGCTCGAAGGTGTAGGCCAGCGGCAGCCGCAGCTCGCCATGCGGCCATTCATCGGGATAGTCACATTCGCTGACCGCACCAGCCGAGCCGCCCATGACCAGCACCCGGTCGAGGTCGAGCAGGTCGGGCTGGGCCCGCCGCGCCTTCTTCCACCACGAGTCGAAATGCCGCCCGGACACCACCTCGGCCGGGATCCGCGCGGCGTAGAACTCGAACAGGGTCTCGTCGTCCACCAGGATGTCGCGCCGCCGCACCCGGTGCTCCAGGTCCTCGACCTCCTCCAGCAGTGCCCGGTTGGCGTGGAAGAACTGGTGCCGGGTCGCCCAGTCGCCCTCGACCAGCGCGTGCCGGATGAACAGCTCCCGGGCCAGCGCCGGGTCAACCCGGGCGTAGCTGACCAGCCGGTTCGCCACGATCGGGACGCCGTACAGGGTGACCTTCTCGTACGCCATGACCGCGCCCTGCCGCTTCGACCAGTGCGGCTCGCTGTAGCTGCGCCTTACCAGGTGGGGGGCCAGCTCCTCGGCCCAGCCTGGCTCCACCCGGGCGACGACCCGGCCCCACAGCCGGGAGGTCTCCACCAGCTCGGCGGCCATCACCCACTGCGGCGGCCGCTTGGCCAGCGCTGAGCCGGGAAAGATCGCGAACCGGGCGTTGCGGGCGCCGACGTACTCCTGCTTCGCGCCGTCCTTCATGCCCAGGTGGGACAGCAGGCCAGCGAGCAGCGCGCGGTGGACCAACGGCGGCTCGGCCGGCGCGGTGTTCGGTGTCAGGCCGAGCCCGCGCACCACCTGGCGGAGCTGGGCGTAGATGTCCTGCCACTCGCGGACCCGCAGGTAGCTGAGGTGCTCAGCCCGGCACAGCTTGCGGAGCTGGTTGCCGGACAGCTCCCGCTGCCGCTCCGCCAGGTACTCCCACAGGTTGAGGTACGTCGTGAAGTCGGAGTCCTTGTCGACGAACCGGGCGTGCTTCTCGTCCGCCACCGCCCGCTGCTCGACCGGCCGCTCCCGCGGGTCCTGGATGGACAGCGCCGCCGCCACCACCATCACCTCGCGCAGGCAGCCGTTGTCGGCCGCCGCCAGCACCATCCGGCCCAGCCGCGGGTCCACCGGGAGCTGGGCGAGCCGGCGGCCGAGCGGGGTCAGTCGCTTCGTGGCCGGGTCGAGCGCGCCGAGCTCGTGCAGCAGCGCGACCCCGTCGGCGATGTTGCGCCGGTCCGGCGGGTCGAGGAAGCCGAACGTCGCGACGTCGCCCAGCTCGGCCGCGGCCATCTGCAGGATCACCGAGGCCAGGTTGGTCCGCAGGATCTCCGGGTCGGTGAACTCCGGCCGCGAGGCATAGTCGGCCTCGGTGTAGAGCCGGATGCAGACGCCGTCCGCTGTCCGCCCGCAGCGGCCCGCCCGCTGGTTCGCCGAGGCCTGCGAGATCGCCTCGATGGGCAGCCGCTGCACCTTGAGCCGGTGGCTGTAGCGGGAGATCCGCGCGGTGCCGGGGTCGACCACGTACCGGATGCCGGGCACGGTCAGCGACGTCTCGGCGACGTTCGTGGCCAGCACGATCCGCCGGCCGGCATGCGGCTGGAAGACCCGGTGCTGCTCGGCCGTGGACAGCCGGGCGTACAGCGGCAGGATCTCGGTGCCGGCCGGCTGCTGCCCGGCCAGCGCATCGGCGGTGTCCCGGATCTCCCGCTCCCCGCTGCAGAAGACCAGGACGTCGCCCGGCGGCTCGGCGGCCAGCTCGTCGACGGCGTCCAGGATGGCCTGGGTCTGGTCCCGGTCAGGGTCGGCGTTCTCGTCGTCCGGGTCGACGATCGGGCGGTACCGGACCTGCACCGGGTAGCCGCGGCCGGAGACCTCGATGATCGGGGCCGGCTCGCCGCCCGGGCCGGCGAAGTAGCCGGCGAACCGCTCCGGGTCGATGGTGGCCGAGGTGATGACGACCCTCAGGTCGGGCCGGCGCGGCAGCAACCCCTTGAGGTAGCCGAGGATGAGGTCGATGTTCAGGCTGCGCTCGTGCGCCTCGTCGATGATCAGGGTGTCGTACCGGCGGAGCAGCCGGTCCCGCTGGATCTCGGCCAGCAGGATGCCGTCGGTCATCAGCTTGACCAGGGTGTCCGGACCGACCCGGTCGGTGAACCGGACCTGGTAGCCGACGACCCCGCCCAGTGGCGTACCCAGCTCGGCCGCGACCCGGTCGGCCACGGTGCGGGCCGCGATCCGGCGTGGCTGGGTGTGCCCGATCATCCCGCGCACACCCCGGCCCAGCTCCAGGCAGATCTTGGGGAGCTGGGTGGTCTTCCCGGAGCCGGTCTCCCCGGCCACGACCACCACCTGATGGTCGCGGATCGCGGCGGCGATGTCGCCGGTACGGCGGCTGATCGGCAGGCCGGGCGGGTAGGTGATGCGCGGCACCGACACCCGCCGACGTTCCCGCAGTTCGGCGCGCGAGGGTCGGACCACCGGCGTACTCATACGGCGCCCAGGATAGGCAACAGCCAGCCACCCGGCTCCTGGTTATCGGCTCCTGGTTATCGGCCTCGCAATGCGCCGGTAGCCGAGATCACTGATCTCGTGGTCACCACGCCACAAGACCAGTGATGTCGTCCGCGCTGGCGTGCCGGTCTACCGGTCTACCGGAGGCTACTGATCACGTGCGATGGGAGCCGCGAGGGCCAGCCGTCCGGATGGTCCCGCACGGTGGGCACGACCACCACCGGGCAGGGTGCACCGGTGATCGCCGCGTGACGCATTGAGCCGTCAACCGGGCCGCCCGCACCGGCCGACGGGTCCGCCGACCCCACCACGAGCAGGGCCGCGTCAACGGCCGCCTTGAGGATCCCACCGACCGGATGGCCGGCGTGCACCGCCAGCTTCGCCTCCACCCGACGGTGCCGTCGCCGGTACGGCGCCACCGCCGCCTCCACCATCGCCCAAGCCGCGGTCTCGTCCCGGCCAGGCAGGCCGCCGGGCGTACCCCGCGCGCTGGCGCCGACGGCGACCAGCGGCAGCCGGCGTAGCTCGGCCTCCATGAAGGCGAACGTGACCGCCGCGTCCGACTCCGGGCACTCCACCGCCACCACGACGTGACCGGCGAACGGATGGCCTGAGCCGGTCGCCGACCCACGGACCACCGCGATCGGCCCGGACGCGCCCAGCCCGGATGCGCCCAGCGTGGGTTCGGCCAGCAGCGCCTCGGCCATCCGGCCGGCGCCGCCGGTACCGATCACCACCAGGCATGGCAGCTCGACCGCGCCCAGCAACGCCTCCCGAACCGGCGCCGGAACCGGCGCCGGGACCACGGTCAGCCCCGGTTCAGCCGCCTCAGCCAGCTCGGCGGCGTACCACGTCAGGCGGTCGGAGCGCTCCCCGGCCGACGCACTCGACCGGAGACCCGCCGAATGGTCCAGCGGCGGGTAGGCATGGCAGATCACCAGTGGCTCCCGACGGAGCCGGGCCTCGCGGGCTGCCCAGAGCAGCGGCCGGCGGGTCGTTCCCGACCCATCGATCCCCACGACCACACCGGTTCTCATACCTACGTTCGACATCACCACAATATGCCCCCGAAGTCCTACGTACCGGTAAGAGTCCAGCACGTGGGGGCAAGCCGGGTAGGGACCAAGGACCCTCAACGGTCCCCCGTGCGGCTAATCGGTCGCGGCCGGCGAAACCTGCGCCAAATAGCAACAGGTAACTAGGTGAGGTGCCTCGTCATGACTATTCAGGCACGCCGGCCGGACGCGCCGGGCCAGGTCTGGTCGGGCGGGGTCGGGGTGATGAGCCCCGGTAGGGCGAGATGTCGGGGTCGGGACTTTCGGCCCTGTTGTCGGTTACGGCGGCCCGGCATGGTAAGCGGTGCGAAAGCGACGAAGGCCGCGGGTGGTGCCATGTATGACTCGAACGGGCTGGAGATCCTCACCGCCGAGGACTGCCTGAAACTGCTCTCCTCAGTCACGATCGGCCGAGTTGTCTGCACCGACAATGCGCTGCCGGCCGTCCTGCCAGTCCGGTTCAGGCTGCTGGGTGAGGCGGTCGTCATCTGTGCCAGCGAGAGCTCCACGCTGGCTGCCGCGGTCCGCAACGCGGTGGTGGCCTTCCAGGCCGACTGGTTCGCCCCGGACGACGAGTCCGGGTGGAGTGTGACGGTGGTCGGCTACGCCCGGGAGGTCACCGACCCCGCCGATCGCGCCCGGCTGGCGGAGCTGCCGGTGCGGTCCTGGATGCCCGGCGATCGGGACTGCTACCTCCGGATCCCGGCCGAGCGTGTCACCGGGCGCCGCCTCGGCTGACCGTCGCCGTTCCCCTGTCGCCGTTCCCCTGTGACAACCACGTGATGCCTCGCAACCAACGCCTGGGCCGCGCCGCGCTCGTCATCATTGAAAACTGATTTCGCCAAATCTGATACATGGGGTGGTCAAGGCGCTACTGTAGGTAGCGGCATACGGGTCGCCGCTCCAGATCGAGGTCGAACTCTCGATGACATGGTGGGGACAGTGCGGCTGGCGCTTGGACGCCAGCCGCCCGCTGAGCGGTGCCCCCGGTCGGGTTCGAACCGACACTGGAGCCCTTTTAAGGGGCCGGCCTCTGCCGTTTGGGCTACGGGGGCTCTACGAGGCTAGCCAGCCTGACAAGTCCGCGTTACGGGTTTGGCAGAACCCGTCCTGCTCACGGTCGCGATGCCTGTGCCAACCAGACAAGCCGGGCACGCATCTACAGTGTTGGGCGACCTACCCTGAACCAGACTCCGGTCGCTGCGGTGCTGCTAGCGTTCGACCCATCACGGGGGACGGGGCCATCACACCATGAAACGCAACGCGCTGCTGGTCGGCGCTATCGTGGTCGCGCTGGCCTTCACGCTGTTCGCCCGTACCGAGGCGGACAACCGGCAGCCGGCCTCGGTGGCCAACCCGCCTGGCCAGCCGACCCAGCCCGCCAGCCCCGGCTCGACTGGGCCCGGCTCGACCAGCCCCAGCGCGGTCGACCCCGACTCCTTCTTCACCCCGACCAGGCTCCGGCCGGGCCAGCGACCGCCCCAGTTCATCGTGGTCTCCTTCGACGGCGCCGGCTCACACGCCAAGTGGGAGTACTGGCGCGACGTCGCCGCCAAGGCGAACATGCGGTTCACCGGCTTCCTCTCCGGCGTCTACCTGGTCGGTGAGAAGTACCGGCGGGCCTACACCGGCCCGGGCCACTCCCCTGGCCGCAGCTCGATCGGGTTCTTCAGTGCGGCCGAGGTCAGGCAGGTCGTCGAGGACCTGAACGACGCCTGGCGCCGCGGCGACGAGATCGGCACCCATTACAACGGCCACTTCTGCGCCGGCGCCGGGTACGCCGCCAACGACTGGACCACCGCGGACTGGACCAGCGAGCTACAACAGTTCCTCACGTTCTTCCGGGACTACAAGCAGGTCAACCACGACGACACGATGCCCACCCTTGAGGTGCCGGTCGAGTCGATCAAGGGCGGCCGGACGCCGTGCCTGGAGGGCCGGCCAGGCCAGCTCATGCCGGCGTTGCGGCGGCTGGGCCTCAGCTACGACTCCAGCGGGAACCGCAGCGGCATCGCCTGGCCGAAGAAGAACCGCTACGGGATCTGGGAGCTCCCGATGGGGTACGTGCCGTTGGCCGGCACCAGCCGCGGCGTGATCTCGATGGACTACAACTTCTGGGTCCAGCAGACCGGCGACCCGCCCACCACCGGCGACTCGGTGGCCAACTCCCGGCAGGTGCTGGCCACGTACCAGCGGATGTACCGCGCGGCCTACAACGGCAACCGGGCGCCGCTGATCCTCGGCAACCACTTCAACAGTTGGAACAACAACGCCTACACCCAGGCCCTGGCCAGCTTCGTCAGGCAGGCCTGCCGCCAGCCGGACACGTACTGCGTGCCGTACCGCGATGTGATCCGCTGGATGCGCGCCCAGGACCCGGCCGAGCTGGCCCGGCTGCAGGCGCTGCCCGCCGTCGACACCGCCTGACGCCATCCCTTGCTGCCCTTGCCCCTGTCTGGCCCTGTCAGGCCCTGTCAGGCCCTGTCTGGCCCGGGCGGGGGCCGCGAGCCGGCTATGCGGCCGGCCGCCCCGTCCGCTGGGCGACCGCCGCGAAGTCCCGGCGCGGCTCCTGGATCTGGCCGAGCGAGACCACCTCGCGGCGGAAGAACAGCCCGAGAGTCCAGTCCGCGACCACCCGGACCTTCCGGTTGAACGTCGGCATCCGGCTGACGTGGTACGTCCGGTGCATCACCCACGCCGGCAGGCCCTTGAGCCGGACGCCGTACACCTCGGCGACGCCCTTGTACAGGCCGAGGCTGGCCACCGAGCCGACGTAGGCGTGCCGGTACGGCCGGGGCTCCTCGCCGTGCAGCGACCGGACGATGTTGTCGCTGAGCCGCTTGGCCTGCCGTACGGCGTGCTGGGCGCTGGGGCTGCAGGTCGCCGTCGGGTCGTCGCTGGACAGGTCGGGCACGGCTGCGCAGTCGCCCGCGCTCCACGCGCCGGCCACGCCGCGCACCATCAGGGTGGCGTCGCAGACAACCCGGCCCCGCTCGTCCAGGGGCAGGTCGGTGTTCGCCAGCATCGGGTTCGGCTTGACCCCGGCGGTCCACACGATCGTCTCGACGTCGAGCTCCTCGCCGTCGGTGAGAACGACGTGGCAGTCGGTCAGCGACTCGACCCGCGTGTGGAGCCGGATGTCGAGGCCCCGCTTAAGTAGCTGCCGTACCGTGTACTCGCCCATCGGCAGGCTGACCTCGGGCAGGATCCGGTCGGCCGCCTCGATCAGCACCCAGTGCAGGTCGGCGGCCGAGAGGTTGTCGTAGTAGCGGGTGGCGTAGCGGGCCATGTCCTCCAGCTCGGCCAGCGCCTCAATGCCGGCGTACCCGCCTCCGATGAAGCAGAACGTGAGCGCCTTGCGGCGGCGCCGCTCGTCGTTGGTCGAGGCGGCGAAGTCCAGCCGGGACAGGACGTGGTTGCGCAGGTAGATGGCCTCGCCGATGGTCTTGAACCCGATGCCGTGCTCGGCCAGGCCGGGGATTGGCAGGGTGCGGGCGACCGAGCCGGGCACCATCACCACGATGTCGTAGCCGATCTCGTACGGCTCGCCCTCCAGCGGCTGGACGGTCGCGGCCCCGCGGGCGTGGTCCAGGCCGGTGACCGTGGCGGTGATCACCCGGCACTTACGCAGCACCTGGCGCAGCGGCACGACCACGTGTCTCGGCTCGACCCAGCCAGCAGCCGCCTCAGGCAGGAACGGCTGGTAGGTCATGTGGCTCTGCGGGTCGACGACGGTGATGGTCGCCTGCCCCGGGCCGAGCTTCTTCTGCAGCCGGTACGCCGTGTACATGCCGACGCACCCGCCGCCCACGATGAGGATGTGCCGTCGCTGGGCCATGACCCGAGGGTAACCGCGACAGGTGCGTATCCCGTGTGGTCACCACTACGCCGTGTGGTCACCTGTTGGGGTCCCCGTACAACGTGTGGTCACCTACGCGCCTTGTGGTGACCTCTCGGGGTGTCCAGGCCACAAGAGGTCACCACAAGGCGCGTAGGTGACCACACGGGGTCCACAGGCAACGACAGGTCACCACAACGCCGAGAGGTGACCACACTCGGCGGGTGGGGGGTGATCAGGGCGCGGCGGCCAGCTCGACGGCGCGGGCGAACACCGCGTCCAGCATCGGCTCGGTCAGCTTGCCGGTGAAGGTGTTCTGCTGGCTCACGTGGTAGCTGGCCAGCACGTGCCAGCCGCGCTCCGGGACCGCCACCTCGACGCCGTGCCCGAACGCCGGCAGCCGCCGCGGCACCGGCTGGCCGGTCGCCCGCAGCGCCGCCCACAGCACCGACCAGGCGAACCCGCCGAGCACGACGACGACCCGCAGCGCCGGCGCCAGCAGCGCCAGCTCGCGGTCCAGCCAGGCCCGGCAGGTGTCCCGCTCGGTCGTCGTGGGCTTGTTGGCCGGCGGCGCGCAGTGCACCGGCGCGGTGACCCGGACGCCGTACAGCGTCAGCCCGTCGTCGCGGCTCGTCGCCGTCGGCTGGTTGGCCAGGCCGGCCCGGTACAGCGCGGCGTACAGCCAGTCGCCGCTGCGGTCGCCGGTGAACATCCGGCCGGTGCGGTTGCCGCCGTGCGCAGCCGGAGCCAGCCCGACCACGCAGATCCGGGCGTCCACCGGGCCGAAGCCGGGGACCGGGCGGCCCCAGTAGGTCTGCCCGGCGTACGCCGCCCGCCGGTCCCTGGCCACCGTCTCGCGCCAGTTGACCAGCCGGGGGCAGGCCCGGCACGCCGCGATCCGGGCGTCGAGCTCGGCTAGGTCGCGGGCTCCGGTGGCGAGCCGGGCAACGGCGGCCTGGTCCGCCGCGGTCACGCCGTCCCCCATCCGCTGAGTGGCCATGCCCTGTATGCAACCACGCTCCCGGGTGGGCCAGCAGCCGAACTCGCCAGCAGCCGGATGCGACCAGGCAACCAGCGCGACCAGGCAACCAGCGCGATCATGTGTTTTGCTGTCGGCTGTGGCGCGTCGGGCTCACCCGTCGCGACCCCGCGATGGAGGAGGTAGAGCGTGGGCAAGCTGATCTACCGGGTGCTCGGGGTGGCGCTCGCGATTCCGACCACGATCCTGACGCGCAAGGTGCTGACCGTTGCCTGGCAGCATGCTCAGGGCGACACGGTGACCGACCCAAAGGCGCCGAACGCCCGGCTGAACGACGTCCTGGCGTGGGCCGGGCTGTCGGCGGTGTCGGTGGCCGTGGGGCAGTTCGTGGCGTCCCGAGGGGCAGCGGTGGTCTACCGGGCGCTGACCGGACGGCCCGCTCCGGGCTGGGCACCAGAGCCCGAGCCAGAGCGCTGACGGGTCGCGACCTGTCGGGGACAAGTCGAACAAACCGGGCGCGGAGACGGCGACCTTCCCACGACAGGTGCCGCGACAAGTACCCGCGTCAGGCGATGGACCAGGCAATGCCGTCCAGGATGTCGTGCTCGCTCACCACGACCTCCGGGACGCCGAGCTCGGCCACCAGCACCCTCAGCACCAGCGCCCCGGCCGTGATCACGTCGATCCGGCCGGGGTGGATCACCGCGCGGGCGGCCCGCTCGGCGTGCGTCGAGGCCAGCAGCTCGGTCGTCACCTCGTCGATCCGGGCGGCGGACAGCCGGCTGTGGTGCACCTTCGCCGGGTCGTACTCGGCCAGGCCCAGGGCCAGCGCGGCGACCGTGGTGATCGAGCCGGCCACACCGACCATGGTCGCCGTCCGCTCCACCGGCACCTTCTCACGGGCCTCGGCCAGCGCCGCCCGTACGTCCGCCTCGGCCGCGCTGACCTGCGCCGCCGTAGGCGGGTCGGCCCGCAGGTGCCGCTCGGCCAGCCGCACGCACCCGACGTTCATGGAACAGGCAGCGACCACCTCCTCGGCACCCGGCTGCCCGGCACCCGCTCCCCCGCCGCCGAGCACCAGCTCGGTCGAGCCACCGCCGATGTCGCACACCAGGTACGGCGGCGCCCCGCCGGCCAGGCCGCGCACCGCACCCGCGAACGACAGCCGGGCCTCCTCCTCGCCGCTGATCACCTCCGGTACGACGCCGACTGTGACCCGCACCAGGGCCTCGAAGTCGGCCCGGTTGGCCGCGTCCCGGGTGGCGCTGGTGGCGGCCACCCGGACCCGCTCGGCGCCCAGCCGGGCGATGTCCTCGGCGTACCGGCGCAGCACCGTACCGGTACGCTCTAGCGCCTCGGGCGCCAGCCGGCTGGTCGCGTCCACGCCCTGCCCGAGCCGGGTGATCTCCATCCGGCGTACCACCTCGACGAGCGTGTCACCGACAGCATCGGCGACGAGGAGCCGAACGGAGTTGGTGCCGCAGTCGACGGCCGCCACACGAGTCATCCCGACAGTGTCCCGCACATCGGGTCGCGCGGGCCGCAGGGCTGGTCCACCCACCACCGAGGCAGCAGCGCCACGGCCTCGTCCCCCAGCGGGTTGACCCCTGGGCCGGCGGCCAGCGCGTGCGCGACCAGCACATGCAGGCACTTGACCCGGCCCGGCATCCCGCCGGCCGAGGTGCCGGCGATCTCCGGCACCTCGCCGAGCTCCGCCCGCCGCCGTAGGTACTCCTCGTGCGACTGCCGGTACCGGGTGGCCAGCTCGGGGTCGGCGGCCAGCCGGGCACTCATCTCGCGCATCAGGCCGGACGCCTCGAGGGTTCCTACGGCGGACACGGCGCGGGGGCAGGTCAGGTAGTACAGCGTCGGGAACGGCGTGCCGTCCGGCAGCCGGGGCGCGGTCTCCACCACGTCCGGCCAGCCGCACGGGCAGCGGTGCGCGACCGCCCGCATCGCCCGCGGCTCGCGGCCGAGCTGGGTGGCCACCGCCTGCCGGTCGGCCTCGCTCATGCCCGGTCCGGGAAGGCCGGTCACCGCTCGGGGCTGCCGGTCACGGCGCCTGGTCGGCCGCTTCGACGGTCCGCCACAGCTCGGCGTACCACGGCTGGGCGGATCCCGCGGCCGGGACCGGCGGGCCGGCGGCGCGCGTCGACGGCTGGCCGTCGCCGTTGACGACGATGTACACCGTGTCACCGGGCATCACGAACTGCAGCCGCTTGCGGGCCTGCGCACGCAGGTACGCCGGGTCGCGGAGCTGCCGGGCCTGCGCCTCCAGCAGCGCCACGCGCCGCTCGGCGGCGGCCTGCTGGCGGGTCAGCTCGGCGATCACGCCGCGCTGGCTGAGGTACTGCTTGGCCGGGTAGACCAGGCTCAGCACCAGGGCGCACACGACCAGGCCCAGTACGGCGGCCCGGCCGGTCAGCGCACTGCTCCGCCACCCTGAGCCGGCCCCGGCCGCGGCCCGCCGGGCCCGGTCCGACTGGCTGGGCTGCTCCGTCGGCCCGGTGGTCAGCCCAGCCGCCTCGACGCGACCGGCTCGGGCGGCGCGGGCGGTCCGCCGGTCACCCGGCCGCCGGGTGGCGCCCGGCGTGCGCGCGGGCCGGCTACCTCGGCCGCTCGGGCGCGGGGTCGGCACGGCCTCAGCCTCCCGGCAGGTACCGCGGGAAGGCACCCGAGCCGGCGTACCGCGCGGCGTCGTCGAGCTCCTCCTCGATCCGCAGGAGCTGGTTGTACTTCGCCACCCGCTCCGACCGGGCCGGCGCGCCGGTCTTGATCTGGCCGCAGTCGGTGGCCACGGCCAGGTCGGCGATGATGGTGTCCTCGGTCTCGCCGGAGCGGTGGCTCATCATGCAGGAGTAGCCGGACCGGCGCGCCAGGGCGACCGCGTCCAGCGTCTCGGTCAGGGTGCCGATCTGGTTGACCTTGACCAGCAGCGCGTTGGCGGTCTGCTCGGTGATGCCGCGGCGCAGCCGCTCGGGGTTGGTCACGAACAGGTCGTCGCCGACAATCTGCACCTGCTCGCCGAGCAGCTCGGTGAGCAGCCGCCAACCCGCCCAGTCATCCTCCGACAGCGGGTCCTCGATGGAGACCAGCGGGTAGGCAGCGACGAGCTCCTGGTAGTACGCGGCCATCTCCTCGGCCGACCTGATGCCACCCTCCAGCCGGTAGGATCCGTCGGCGTACAGCTCGGTGGCGGCAACGTCCAGCGCCAGCGCGACCTCTCGGCCGGGGGCGTAACCGGCCTTGTCGATCGCCTCCATGATCAGGTCCAGCGCGGCCCGGTTGGTGTCCAGGTTGGGCGCGAAACCGCCCTCGTCGCCCAGGCCGGTGCCGAGCCCGCGGCCCTTCAGCACCGACTTCAGCGCGTGATAGACCTCGGTGCCCCAGCGCAGCGCCTCACGGAACGTCGGCGCCCCCATCGGCGCCACCATGAACTCCTGCACGTCCACGTTGGTGTCGGCGTGCGCGCCGCCGTTCAGGATGTTGAGCATGGGCACGGGCAGGACATGCGCGTTCGGCCCGCCGAGGTAGCGGAACAGCGGCAGGCTGGCCGACTCGGCCGCCGCCTTAGCCACCGCCAGCGAGACGCCGAGGACGGCGTTCGCGCCCAGCCGGGACTTGTCCGGGGTGCCGTCGAGGTCGATCAGCCGGGCGTCGATCAGCCGCTGCTCGTGCGCCTCGTAGCCGAGCAGCTCAGGGCCGATGTCGTCGAGCACCCCCTGGACCGCCCGGATGACGCCCTTGCCGCCGTACCGGTCGTCGCCGTCGCGCAGCTCGACAGCCTCGAACGCGCCGGTGGAGGCGCCGCTCGGTACGGCGGCCCGGGCAAGGGTGCCGTCGTCCAGCGCGACCTCGACCTCGACGGTGGGATTGCCACGGGAGTCCAGGATCTCGCGGGCGCCGACGGCCTCGATGGTCGCCACTGGGTGCTCCTTTCGGTCGGTTCGGCCGGTGACGTGCGTACCGGCCGTCGGTCTGGCCCGAGCCTAACCGCCGGTCCTCGCGCCGCCCCGGCGGCCCGCCGTACGCGGACCTCGCCCGCCCCGCCCACTCCCCGTGTGGTCACCTCTTGGCGTTGTGGTCACCTGTCGGTGCCGCCGCACCCCAAGAGGTCACCACAACGCCGACAGGTGACCACACGGGCGGCGCAGCCAACGAAAGGTCACCACAACGCCAAGAGGTGACCACACGTGGGATAGTTGCCGGCCGTGAGATTGTGGCAGCGCCGTCCCGTGCGGCACATGGTGGTAGCCTTGGTCCCGCTGGTCGTGATCTGCGCCGTGCTGATCGGCCTGCTGGGTGTGAAGTTCACCGCGAGCCAGCTCCGGGCCGCCACCGCGGTCGCCACGGGCACCGTTCTGGCGGACGGCGCGGGCTCCGCCGGGCTGGACGTCGAGTGGACCGACGCGACCGGCGGAAGGCACCGGGACCGGCGGGTCTTCCCCGGTGCCGGCGCCGTCAGCAAGGGTGCCAGGGTTGACATTCGCTACGTGCCCGACAATCCCAGCCGGAGCTATGCGGTCGGCGAGGAGATCTTCCGGCGTGACCGCACGTACTTCAGCGGCCTGGTCTTCTCGATGCTGGTGCTGCTGGTCGCGCTCCTGGTCACGGCGACCTGGATCCCGCGCCGGGCCCAGGCCGAACGACGGCGCGTACAGACGTTCCCGGTGAGCTGGGCGCAGACCCGGCGCGGCCTCATCCGACGGTCTTGGCTGATCATCTCCGACGGCAGGCGGGAGTGGTGGCAGCCGGTCTACTGGGACCCGGTTCTGCGTGCGACCCTCGCCGGTACGCCGGCCCGGGTGCATGGCGTGCCGGCCATCGACAAGCTGCTGCCCGTGGACCTGGCCGGGCAGCCGATCTGGCCATCCGGCCGCCGCCGGGCAACCCAGCCCAAGGGCGAGCTGACGCAGAACAACGTCCGCTGGACCAAGGGGCTGGAGAAGCAGCGGAACAAGGACGGCGGCCCGGACCGGGACCAGATCCCGCTCGGACGGCACCTGCTCGGCGACATCGGGCTGGTGCTGCCGGCCCCGGCGCTCGGCCTGGTGTGGGCCTACCTGGACGGGTCCGGCACCGGGGTTTCGTGATCGCCACGGTGCTGCTGGCCGGGGTGCTCTTCTGGCTGCCAAGCATCTTCGGGTCCGACCCGACCTGAGCTGACCCGCTCTCCGACGATCATCGAGCTGTGGTCGCTGGTGGAGATCAACTAGAGACAGCAGCTCGATGATCGTCGGGCTAGGGTGGACCAACGCGCTCGGCAGCGATGACGGCGGCCCGGTAGGCACGGGCCACGGCGCGCAGCTCGGCCTCGGCGTCCAGCCCGGCGGCCCGGGCCTCAGCGACCAGCGCCCACAGCCGCCGACCCACCATTGGCCCGCTCGGCTCCGGCCCGCCCAGCTCCGGCGCCGGAGCCCCGGCTGCCGCAGGGTCGGGCAGCACGTCGGCCAGGCCGATCCTGGCCGCCTTGCGCTGCAGCGCGGCGGCCAGGGTGAGCGCCGGCTGGCCCATCGGCACGCCGTCCGTCACCGAGCCG
Organism: Mycobacteriales bacterium; assembly: GCA_035476575.1. Lineage (GTDB taxonomy): Bacteria > Actinomycetota > Actinomycetes > Mycobacteriales > JACQDL01 > DATILL01. Next base: position 18,752 of record DATILL010000085.1, on the reverse strand, counting down.
CGCGGCTTCTCGGCCCGCTTGATCTTGTCCCAGTTCGCGTGCACCTCGGCCGCGTCGGACACCTCGAGGCCGGCGAACACGTGCGGATGCCGCCGGACCAGCTTGTCCACGAGATGCCCGGCCACGTCGTCGATCGACCAACGCTCGTCCTCCGGCAGCTCCTCGGCCAGCCGGGCGTGGAAGACCACCTGCAGCAGCACGTCGCCGAGCTCCTCACGCAGCGCGTCGGGGTCGTCGTGCTCCAGCGCCTCGTACGCCTCGTATGTCTCCTCCAGCAGGTACGGCGCCAGCGAGGTATGGGTCTGCTCGGCGTCCCACGGGCAACCGCCCGGCGAGCGCAGCCGGTCCATCACCGCGACCACATCAAGCAGCCGGGCACCGGGCGGGTCCCATGAGCCGTACACCACCTCCAGCTCGGCGCCGCCGGACCGGGCCACCAGGTCGCCGAGCGCGCGGGCGAGCTCCGGGTCGCCGTCCGGCCCGGCCAGCCACACCGCCACACCGCCGGCACGGGCCCGCTCCCGCAGGTCGTACGCCACCCGACCAGGACCCCCGCCGGCCAACACGTCGTCCACAGTGGACAGTCCGGAGACCGCGACACCGGACGCCCGGACCGCCTGGGCCTGCGCCGAGCCGGGGTCGGCGGCGTACACCGGGCCGGACCGCAGCGCCTCCCAACCGGCCCACGAGAGCAGCCCGGCGGGCAGCCGCGGCGAGGTGGTGACGAGCAGCAGCCGGTCGGTCATGGGCCAGGCGTCATTGGCTCGGCGGCGGGGCGTCCGGTGGCGGGCTCGCCCCGCCCAGCCGCAGCACCGGGTTGGTCGCCTGGTCGACCCGGAAGACACCGGCCGTCCGATCCACCGTCCAGGCGCCGTACCGGGGGTTCACCCGCACGCCGAACTCCCCCGACAGGCGGACCAGGTACTCGAACCCGCCGTTCAGCGCCAAGGTCTGGTTCGCGTCCAGCAGCGCGCCGCGGGCCTGCTGGAACGTCGGCAGCGACACCTTGACGACCTTGAAGGCGACGAACTGCCGCGGACCCACGAAAGGCACCACATCGCCTGGCCTGGCCGCCACAAGCTGCGCGAACAGGCTCTCCGGCCGGATCGTGGAGTCAACGGTCTGCGGCTGCGCCCGGGTGAACTCGTACTTCGCGTACTGCTTGGCCAGCGCGGCGAGACTGCCTGGGTCGGCCCGCAGCCGCGCCACGACGGCCCGCAGCTCCTGCATGTCGCCGACCTGCACGACGCTGATCGTGACGATGCTCTGCTGCCGGGCGGTGCGCAGGTACTGCTGGCGCAGCACCTGGTCGGTGGGCCGCTGGACACCACCCAGGACGTAGCCCAGCTCCTGCACCAGCAGCCTGTTGTAAGCCAGCCGGGTGAGCTGTGCGGTGGAGACGTGCAGCCGCTGCCGTGCGCCCTCCGCGCCGCCGATGGAGCTGATGAGCTGCTGCGTGGCGACAGGCGTCACCGCCGCCCCGGTCCGCCGGGCCGCCTCGTCGACGAGCGCGCTCAGGATCGCGGTCTGCAGCATGCTCCGGCGGAACTCGGCAAGGTCCCCGCCGCTCTGCTTGATCACCTCCGCCCGGGCGCCCGGCAGCGCGAGACCCTCGTCCACCGCGGCCTGGAGCTGCCGCTCGGTGATCCGCTGGGCACCGACGAACGCGGCGGTGCCGGTGCTCGGCTGGCACCCGGTCAGAGCGATCATGCCGGCGGCGAGCAGCGCGGCCAGTCCGGCGGTACGGCGAGAGGTCACGAAGGCCGGTCCTTCCGTGGGTTGGGCGTGTGCAAGGCTCTCACGGGCGTCCGACATAACGGCGGCCGGGCTCACCACACGGCACGGGTTGGGCTCGCCTCGCGGTCGGCTGGCCACCGCCACACCGGACGCGGCCGTATCTGCCATGCTGACCGTGGCAGCCGAGCAGGGAGGGCCATAGGGAGGTATGGCGTGGACGAGCGGGAGCTTGCCGAACAGGTGCGGCGAGCTGGAACCCTCTGCCGCACGAGGAACGCCTACCCAACCGAAACCTGGGCAGCTCGGCAGTCGACTCCCTCGCCGCGACCCGAAACGCACCCGAGCTGGCAGACGAGACCACGACGTCGGCGTGGGAGGAAGAATGGTTCGAGTGGCGTCAGCGGCACGCGGTGCGGCCTGCGCGGGCCGGTGGGCTGTTCCCGAACGTCGGTGTTCCGGCGGCTGCGTGACGAGATAGAGACAAGCTGGCACGACGAGCCGCTGGCCGGATCGCCGCCCGGCTTTCGCTTCAGCTCCGCTCGGGGGTTCGCGCTGCTGTCTCCCGATGACGTGGCCGGTCCTCTTCAGGAGGCGGCCCTCGCCGCAGTGAGCTACCTGCTGAGAGTTCGGCCGGGCAAACGCCTGGACGACCTCAGGGTGGCGCTCCTGGACCTTACGGCGCCGCGGGAGCATGAGGAACGGCTCCGTTGGCTGGCCGGTCTCCGACCGACGCCACCACTATCCAAAAATCTGCTCGGGAGCAGCGCGGGCCACGAAATCTGGTCCACCGTCCTGGACACGCCCAAGCAGCGGGGTGGTGATGAGGCGGTGGCCGCCGCTCTCGACGTCGATGGGTCACCGCTGGTCGTCACCAGATCGTGTCAGGCCGCCCTGCTGTCCGGAGCGGTCGCACCCACCGTTACCGAAAGCGATGTCCGAACCTTGACGAACGTCCTGGTCGACCAGTACGTGCCAGCTAGCGTCGAAAAGTCCACGACTCCGCGAGCTCATCGAGAGCCGCCCCCTGGACACGACCTACCCGGCATGGGAGCCACGACCTACCCGGCATGGGAGCAAGGGTACGACCTCGCCGATCTCGACATTGCCCGTGGGGTCCTCACGCTCTCCGACACTACAATACGTGGCTGCAGCATCGTCGGCCCACAGCACCGTCCAACTATTCTCGTCAACCGATCCTCACCCCACTCCGCGAACGAGCTCGCGCAGCGGCTCACCATTGCCCATGAGATCTGCCATGTTCTCTACGACCGCGGGTACGGTGAACGTGTGGCAATCGCGAGTGGCCCGTGGGCGCCGCGTGGCCTCGAACAGCGTGCAAACGCGTTTGCGGCCATGTTCCTCATACCCCCGAGGCTGCTCGAACGCGATCGCGGACCTGCCGGATCCGATCACCGATCTCAACAACGTCAAGACCGTCGCCAGCCGGCTCCGGGTAAGCCTGGGCGCGACCACTCAGCACCTCTTCAACATCACACTCATGGCAGAGGAGGTGCGTGACGACATCCTGCGCAAGCTAGCCCTCACGCGCGACCCCGAGCTGGACGCCTGACCCGGACCTGGCTCCATCGGCACGACCGCCGCGCCGCTACCCGGCGCTACCCGGCGGCGGGAGGCGGCTCCAGCACGGCGGCCAGCAGCCGGCCGGCCCACTCCAGCAGCGGTACGTCGCGCACCGGCTGGCCGGGGCGGCCCGGCCGGGGCACCGAGATGGTGCTGACCGCCGGCTTGTAGACGCTGCGCGGGTAGAGCCGCTGCATCCGCAGCTCCTGCGACTCCCGGAGCGACACCGGCGACATCCGGACCACGCTGCCCTGCAGCGACACCTCGCTCACGCCGTATCGGCGGGCCAGGGTGCGGAACCGGGCCACCTCGATCAGGTTGGCCACCGGCGCCGGCAACGGCCCGTACCGGTCCCGCAGCTCCTCGGCCACGGCGGTCACCGCCTCCTCCCGGGTGGCCGCGGCCAGCCGCTTGTACGCCTCCAGCCGCAGCCGGTCGCTGGTCACGTAGTCGTGCGGCAGGTGGGCGTCGACCGGCAGGTCCACCTTGATCTCAACCTGCTCCTCCGCCGGGCTGCCCTGGTACTCGCGCACCGCCTCGCCGACCATCCGCACGTACAGGTCGAAGCCGACCCCGGCGATGTGCCCGGACTGCTCCCCGCCCAACAGGTTGCCCGCGCCGCGGATCTCCAGGTCCTTCATCGCGACGTACATGCCGGCGCCCAGGTCCGAGTGCTGCGCGATGGTGGCCAGCCGGTCGTGCGCGGTCTCGGTCATCGGCCGCTCGGGCGGGTAGAGGAAGTACGAGTACGCCCGCTCCCGGCCGCGCCCGACCCGGCCGCGGAGCTGGTGGAGCTGGGAGAGCCCGAGCACGTCGGACCGCTCCACGATCAGCGTGTTGGCGTTGGAGATGTCCAGCCCGGTCTCCACGATCGTGGTGCAGACCAGCACGTCGGACCGCTTCTCCCAAAAATCGCCGATGACCCGCTCCAGCACATGCTCGCCCATCTGGCCATGCGCCGCGGCGACCCGCGCCTCGGGCACCAGCTCGGCCAGCCGCCGGGCCGCCCGGTCGATCGACTCGACCCGGTTGTGCACGAAGAAGACCTGGCCCTCGCGCAGCAGCTCCCGCCTGATCGCGGCGGCGATCTGCTTGTCGTCGTACGGCCCGACGAAGGTGAGCACCGGGTGCCGCTCCTCCGGCGGGGTCAGGATCGTGGACATCTCCCGGATGCCGGTCAGCGACATCTCCAGCGTGCGCGGGATCGGGGTCGCCGACATCGTTAGTACGTCGACGTGCGCCCGCAGATGCTTGAGGTACTCCTTGTGCTCGACGCCGAAGCGCTGCTCCTCGTCGACGATGACCAGCCCGAGATCCTTGAACCGGGTGGACGGCTGGATCAGCCGGTGCGTGCCAATCACGATGTCCACCGAGCCGGCGGCCAGCCCGGTGACGGTCTGCTCCGACTCGGCCGGTGTGTTGAACCGGCTCAGCGTCCGCACCGTCACCGGGAACTGCGCCATCCGGTCGGCGAACGTGGTGAAGTGCTGCTGGGCCAGCAGGGTGGTCGGCACCAGCACCGCCACCTGCTTGGCGTCCTGCACCGCCTTGAACGCCGCCCGCACCGCGATCTCGGTCTTGCCGTAGCCGACGTCGCCGCAGATCACCCGGTCCATCGGGACGGACCGCTCCATGTCCGCCTTGACCTCGTTGATCGCCGCGAGCTGGTCCGGCGTCTCGACGTAGGGGAAGGCGTCCTCCAGCTCGCGCTGCCACGGCGTGTCGGCGCTGAACGCGAACCCCCGCGCGCTGGTCCGGGCCGCGTAGAGCCGGATCAGCTCGCCGGCGATCTCCTTGACCGCCTTGCGCGCCCTGCCCTTGGTCTTGGCCCAGTCGGCGCCGCCGAGCCGGCTCAGCGCCGGGTTCTCGCCGCCGACATAGCGGGTGACCTGGTCCAGCGCGTCTGTGGGCACGAACAGCCGGTCGGCCGGCTGGCCCTTGCGAGCCGCGGCGTACTCGAGGATGAGGTACTCCCGCTCGCCGCCGTTCACCGTGCGCCGGACCATCTCGACGTACCGCCCGACGCCGTGCTGCTCGTGGACGACGAGGTCGCCGGGCTGGAGCTGGAGCGGGTCGATCTGGTGCCGGCGGCGGGACGGCATCCGACGCATGTCCTTGGTGGAGGCGCCGCGGCTGCCGGTCAGATCGGCCTCGGTCAGCACCGCCAGCTTCAGCGGCTCGGACACGAAGCCGTGGTCAAGCTGGCCGGTGGTGACGGTGACCACCGCCGGGGTGAGCGGGCCGTCGATGCCGGCGTCGAGCCGGGCCGCCAGGTCGGCGCTCTTGAGCACCTCGACGGCGCGCTGGGCCGGGCCGTGCCCGACGTAGAGCAGGGCGAGCCGCCAGCCGTCGTGCGCCCAGGACGTGAGGTCGGCGACGGCCCGATCGGTGTCGCCGCGGTAGGCGTCGGCGGCCCGAGCGTCGACGGCCAGCGCGTCCGGCGCCGGCCCAGCGTCCGATGCAAGCCCAGCGTCCGGTGGCGCGCCGTCGGCCAGGCCGAGGGCGGTGAACGGCGTGACGGTCCACCACGGCAGGCCACATTCGGCGGCGGCGTCCCGCAGCTCGGGCAGGCTGCGCAGGGTGGCCGCGCCAAGGTCGATCGGGGCCGCGCCGCCGGTGGCCGCGGCGGCCCAGGACGCGGCCAGGAACTCCTCCGAGGTGCGCACCAGCTCCACCGCCCGGGAGCGGATCCGCTCGGGGTCGCAGAGTACGACGTGCGTGCCGGCGGGCAGCTCGTGCAGCATCAGCCGCATGCCGTCGACCAGCACCGGCGAGAGCGCCTCCATACCCTCGACCGGGATCCCCGCGGCGATCTTGTCCAGCATCTCGGCCAGGTCGGCCCGGCCGGCGTCCTGCTGGTCCTTGGCGAGTGCGGCAGCGCGCGCCCGGACATCGTCGGTGAGCAGCAGCTCGCGGCACGGCGGCGCCCACAGGCCGTGCTCGGCCACCTCGAGGCTGCGCTGGTCGGCGACCTTGAAGTAGCGCACCTCCTCCACCGAGTCGCCGAAGAGCTCGACCCGGACCGGGTGCTCCTCGGTCGGCGGGAAGACATCGAGGATGCCGCCTCGTACGGCGATCTCGCCGCGCTTTTCCACCAGGTCGACCCGGGTGTAGGCAAGCCCGGCCAGCCGCTCCACCACGTCGTCCAGGTCGACCTCGGTGCCGGGCCGCAGCTCGACCGGCATGAGGTCACCGAGACCGGGCGCCTGCGGCTGCAGCACGCTGCGTACCGGCGCCACGACCACGCTGACCGGCCCGGTCGCCGGGTCATCGGCGCTGGGGTGGGCAAGCCTGCGGAGCACGGCGAGCCGGCGGCCGACAGTGTCCGGGCGCGGGGACAGCTTCTCGTGCGGCAGCGTCTCCCAGGATGGGTAGAGCGCGACGCTGTCGGGTGGCAGCAGGCACGCCAGCGCGGCCGTGAGGTCCTCGGCCTCGCGGCCGGTGGGGGTGACGGCGAGGACCGGCCGGGCGGCGCCGCCCCGCTCGGTGGCCGCGGCCAGGACGGCGACGACGAACGGCCGCAACGGTTCCGGGGCGGTCAGGTCGAGGGTGGTGGCGCCCGCCGCGGCCACGGCGCGTGCGAGGGTCGGGTCGGCGAGTACGGCGTCGAGCAGTCCGGCGAGCGTCATGGCGTTCGGCAGTCCCTGGGCGGCACGGCAACTGGCAGCACACAAACCCCGAGTCGTAGCGGCCCGGGGGTATGTCGTTGAGCCTACGCCCGCCCTCCGGCAAGCCCGGTCCGCCCCTCTCGCCGGGCGCCGTACCTCCGGGGCCGTATCTTCAGACGCGCACCTCCCGGGCGCCCAACTCGCCCGGCTCGCCGCCTGACAACGATGCCCACGAGCCCACCGCTAATGGTCATGATCAGACACTCGGGTCCTGCTGGCCGTTGGCAAGCGTTCCGCCACCGTACCGAGCGGCGATCTCGGGCAGGTGCCGCGCGGCCTCGCGCATGTCCTCGGCATACTCGGCAAACTCCCGCAGCGCCTGCTCGACCGGCATGCCCAGAACGGTCCGGACAAACACCGGACTCCCCGCGACCAGCCCGAGCTCGTCCTGGCCGAACAGGATCGCGGCACTGCCACTCGCAGCGGCCAGCTCGATCGTCGTACGTCCGTCTGATGACTTGCGCACCGTCACCTCAGTGCCGTCGGCCAGGGTGGCCGCTCTCGTACCATTCGGGTATCCGCGCACCGGCATGCCCTGGGTGAGCTGATCGAACTCCTGCCGCGCGGTGGCGGAGTTGCCTGGCCGCCGGGCAATCTCCGACTTGCGATTCTTCTCCAGCGTCGCGCCCTCGTCCAGGCTGTCCTTCAACCCCTGGTAGGAATGCTCGCTCGGCGGCCTGACCCCGTGTTCGGCAGCATGAGCGACGTCTTTTTCGGCGGCTGGGAAGGCGTCTTTCTCGACCGCTTTGGCGATGTCCTCGTCGGCCTCCTTGAGCAGGTTCTTCGTGGCGGCCGCGATGATGCCTTAGGCGGCTTTGGCGGCTCCCTCTCCGGCGGCCTTTCCCCCCTCAACCAAGGATGGTCTCCATTGCCTTGCTGATGATGAAGTTGATCGCGAGGCCGGTCAGCTTCATGAACACCGGATCTCCAGCAGCGAGGCCCCGAAGGTGACCTCGGCGGTTGCGATCGCCTGGATGATCTCAATGGCCAGGATGGTGAGCTGGACGATCACGCAGATCTTCAGCGCCAGCACGATCCCCGCACAGACGAGCAGCGCCGCACCCACCGCCTGCGTGCCGGTCGCGCCATCCCGCAGCACCGCCGACGGCGCCCGCTCGGCCGCCCACCTCTCCCGGAACGTCTCGATCGCGTCGCCATGGTTGTCCGTCACACGCGACCGGCGGCGCCCTCGGCGTCCTGGCTGATCGCCCGTACCGTCGAGCCCAGATCCACCCACGCCTGGCCGAGCTGGAACAACTGCACCTCATCGGCCTTCGGCCAGATATATCCAAGCTCGTTCAGCAGGTCGGCGAGCTCACCCGGCAACTCGACTCCCACGGCCGGCTACCGGCCCACCGCGGTAATGATCACGACATTGTCCTGCTCCGCGGCGTCGTACCGGTCGGCCATCGCGGACAGCCCGTCGGCGAAGGCGCCGAAGCCGCGCGACACCGAGCCGAACGAGCGCTCCGCGATGCCCGCGCGCCCTGGTACGACGCGGTGATCAGACCGCTGACCATGTCGTCGCCGAACGCGCCGGGCAGGCCTCCCACCTGGCTGGCCAGCGCCTGCCACGCCTGGTCGAGCCGCTCACCCGCGTCCCGCACGGCGGCCGCGGCCCGCCGCAGGCTGTCGGCGTGGACGTCGTACCCCGCTCCCACCGCGCCGTCACCCCCGCCCGGGAAGCCGCGCCACGACGTCGCCCAGCGCCTGGCTGAACGCCGCGAACTGGCGCATCGACTCGTCCTGCAGGTCGCGCAGCCGGCCCGCCAGCGCGGCGGGGTCCGGCGCCCCCGGCAGAACGCCGCGCGGCGGACTGCCCGGCCAGGTCGTCCAGCGCGGAGCTCACCACCAGCACGATCTGCTCGCACATCGCCTCGACGCCACCGCGCACCAGCCGCGGATCGACGCTCAGCCGTTCCAGCCGGCCGTTGGGCAGCACCTCCGCCCGCACCTGGCCGTCAGCCGCCTCGCCCCGGCCGCGCAGGTCGGGATCGTCCCCGCCCGGCGGCCCGGCGGCCCGGTCGCCCGGACCACCGCCAGCGCCTCCCGGGTCTGCTCGAACAGCCGGTCGAACGCCACCCCACCCACCTCGCCCGGCTCCGCTACGACACCCTTCCCGTCGGCTACCTCCTGCCATCTTGCCTGCGAGTGGCGAGCCACACATCCTCGGCCGGCCAGCGCCGTGCCCACTCGAATGTCAGGTACTCCGGCGTTCGCATCGTCGTGGCGGGTGCGAACACCTCGATCAGCTCGTCCACCACGAAGCCGCACTCGCGCAGCAGCCGGGTCCACTCGCCATGGCCGAGGTGGAAGTCAATGCCCTCGCCGGGCCAGGCCAGCCGCCGGATCTCCTCCTGCGGGCGCACCAGCCGGTCCACCGCCGGCCCCTCGTCCGGCATGCACATCATTGCTAGGGCCGAGTTGCACAGGAACACGAGCCGCCCGCCGGGCCGCAGCAGCCGCGCCGCCTCCGGGACCCACCGGTACGGGTCGCACCAGATCGCGGCACCGTACTCGCTGACCGCCAGGTCGAAGCTCCCGTCCGGGTACGGCACCCGCTCGGCGTTGCCGTGGATCAGCGGGAACTCCAGCCCGTGCTCGGCCTGCAGCATGCGCGCGGTGGCCAACTGCCGGGCGGAGTTGTCGATGCCGACCGGGCGGGCGCCACGCCGGGCCAGCCAGGCCGAGATGTACGCCGTGCCGCAGCCGAGCTCGATGGTGTCCAGACCGGCCACGTCGTCGGGCAGGAACGGCAGCTCGGACTGCGGCACCCCCCAGATGCCCCAGCTCGGCTCGGCCGCGGCCCACTGGCGCCGCCCCGCCGCGACCCACTGGTCAGCCACGCCGTCCCAGTACGCCCGGTTCTCGGCGACATGCTCAGGGAGCGCGGGTTCGGGGAAGGCGGTCATGGGCAGATGAGACCGGCCCGGTCGGCTGAGGTCAACCGAGATTCGGCCGGCCGCATCCCGTCAACCCCGCCTGCCGGCGGGCCGGACATGGCAGGCTGATCGTCGGGCCCGGTCGTCGGGCCCGGCCGTGCAGCGAGGAGCTTGTCACAGGAGGGATCGTGTCGTCTGGCCTGAACCGGGTGGTGGCGCGCCGTTTGTCGCCGCGTACCCGCACCCGGATCCGGTTGGCCACCGACCGGTTGGCCGGCCCGGTCGGCTCGCTCAAGGGAGCCCGTACGTCGGCCCGGGTGGTCGCTCTGACCTACGACGACGGGCCAGACCCCGAGGGCACGCCGACCGTGCTGGCCGCACTGGCCGAGGTCGGGGTGACCGCGACATTCTTCCAGCTTGCCGAGCGGGCCGAGCGCCATCCGGAGCTGGTCCGCGCGGTGCTCGACGGCGGGCACGAGATCGGGCTGCACGGCATCGACCACGCCCGGCTGACCGGCCTGTCACCGGCCGAGGCGGCCCGGCGGATCGTCGAGGGCCGGGACCGGCTGGCGGCGGTGACCGGCCGGCCGGCCCGCTACTTCCGGCCGACGTACGGCGCCCAGACGCTGCGGACCTACTGGGCGGTACGGCGGGCCGGGCTGGACCCGGTCGTGTGGGGCCCGTCGGTGGATGACTGGCGGGACGGCGCCCCGGTCGAGGTGGCCGCCCGTGCCCAGGCCAGGCTCGGTCCCGGTGAGGTCGTCCTGCTGCACGACGGCTTCGAGGTGCCCGCTGGCGACACCACGCCTCGGCCGACGTTCGACCGCGGCGAGGTGACCCGCGCGCTGCTGCGCCTGCTGGCCGGGCAGGGCTATGTCGCGACCAGCGTCGGCGGCCTGCTGGCCCACGGCCAGCCGTGGCGGACCGCCTGGTTCCGTCCTTAGCCGGTCAGCACGCGCCGGCCCGGCGTCAGGCACCGTCGATGCGCCGGGAGCGGGCGAACCGGCGCAGCGCCCCCGGGTCGCGCAGGTCGACGAGCTGGTGCCCCCACTGGTCGGCCAACCCCTCGTGCTCGGCTGGCTCCGCCAGCCCGGCCGGCTCGGCCCGGGCCGGCAGCGCGAAGATCCGGTCGTAGACCCCGACGTAACGGCGCTTCTGCGGCTCCCAGTCCAGCACCGTCTCGGCCCGGTGCCGCGCGGCCACCGCCATCTCGACCCGCCGGTCCGGGTCGTCGAGCAGGTCGGCCACGGCCTTGGCATACCGGTCGATGTCGGTCGGCTCGACGTACACTGCCGCGTCTCCGCCGGAGACCCGGGTCTCGGTCAGGTCGAAGGCGACCACCGGGAGCGCGAAGCTCATGTACTCCATCGTCTTGTTCATGGTGGAGACGTCGTTGAGCGGGTTGAACGGGTCCGGGGACAGCCCGACGTCGGCGCTGGACAGGTACCGCGCGACCATCCGCGCGTCCGCCCGGCCGGTGAACGTGACATAGTCGGTAAGCCCCAGCTCGGCCGCCAGCGCGGCCAGCTCCTCCTGGCAGTCACCGAAGCCGAGCAGCGCAACGTGCAGGTCCTCCCGGCCCATCCGGTGCACCAGCACGTCCAGCGCCCGCAGCACGACGTCGACGCCGTCCTGCGGTCCCATGATGCCCAGCCAGACCGCCAGGTGCTCGCGGCCGCGGCGCAGGGCCGGGTCGCCGTCGCGCGGCCGCATGGTCGCGGTGTCCGGGCCGCTACGGACGACGGTCACGTCCTCGGGCCGCTTGCCGCCGCGGCTGATCGCGATCGCCCGGTAGGACTCGTTGGTGGAGATGACGTGCCGGGCGGTGGCGTAGGTGCGCCGCTCCAGCCACAGCAGCAGGCGGTACTGCGTCCGCGCGACCAGGCCGGTGGGCTCGCCGAACCGGGACCGGAACACCTCGGGGTTGAGGTCGTGCTGGTCGTAGACGAACCGCACGCCGCGCCGGGTGTAGCGGCGGGCCAGCGCCCAGTACGTGTCCGGCGGGTTGCACGCCTGGATAGCGTCGAACCGGTCCCGCCGCCAGACCCGCCGGGCCAGCAGGTTGGTCCTGGCCCAGCAGTAGCAGAACTCCAGCAGGTAGCCGGCCAGCCCGCGGGCGGCCGGCGGCGGGGCGTACTTGTAGACCCGCACGCCGTCGATCTCGGCGTACTCCGGGTCACCCGGGCCCTTCGGGCAGACCACACTGACCCGGTAGCCGGCCGCGACCAGCGCCTGGCACTCCAGCCAGACCCGCCGGTCCAGCGGCACCGGAAGGTTCTGCACAATGATCAGCACATGCGGCACTGGTCGAGCCCCCCAACCCCGTTGGCTGCGCCCCGTCGGTCATTCTTGGCGGAGCGTACGTGGGCCGCCCCCCCGCCCGCAGCCCATCGCCCAAGACCCACCCGACCGTGTGGTCACCTATCGGCGTTGTGGTCACCTGTCGTTGGCTCAACACAACAAGAGGTCACCACACGGCGCATAGGTGACCACACGGTGTACGGCGGCCCCGTGTGGTCACCTGTCGGCGTTGTGGTGACCTCTTGTTGTGTGGGCCACGGTGAGGACGTCGGCGGCGGCGCGGGGCCAGGAGTAGTGCTCGGCGACGGCGGCCGCGGCGTCGTAGGTGCGCTGGTACAGCTCCGGGTCGGCCAGCAGCGCCGCGATCCGCCCGGCCAGGCCGGCCGGGTCGTCGTCAGTGACCAGGTCGCCGTTCACGCCCGGCTGGATGATCTCGGGCATCGCGAACGCATCCCGGCCCACGCATGGCAGCCCATGAGCCAGCGCCTCCACGAACGAGATGCCGAAGCCCTCGAACCGGCTCGGCAGCACGAACAGGTCGTGCTCGTCGTACAGGCGTCCGATCTCCGCCACCGGCCGGCGGCCGAGAAACCGCACCCCGGCCGGTACCTCGCCGGGCAGCGGCCAGACGTCCGGACCGGCCACGGTCAGCGTGACATCTGGGTCGACATCACGGCGCAGCACGGCCAGCGCGGCCACCACCTGTCCGCCCGCCTTGGTGCGGAAGTCCTTGCCCACGAACAGCAGCCTCCGGCGCGGCCCGGCCAGCCGACGCTTGTGCGCAGCGACCAGCGTCGCCGGGCTGAGATCCTGCGCCGCGGTCGCACCAGGATGCACGACGTGGACCTTGCCCGCCGGCAGGCCGGTCCGCGCCACCAGATGATCGGCGAACCAGCGGCTCATCGCCAGCACCCCGGCCGCCTGCTCGTACAGCGCCCGCTGCCGGTCCCGCAGCCGCAGCACGGCGTCCGACGACAGCGTCGGGAAGTGGACCAGGCCCTCGGGAGCCTCGGCCCGCTCCAGCAGCACGTCGTAGGACAGGTCCTGGTAGAGCAGGAACGGCGGGTCGACCGCGGCCAGGTCCTGGATCTGCAGGACGATGTCGCACGGGGTGCGCCGCAGCGTACGGCGGATCGCCACCTCGCCGTAGCGCCGGGCCGGCCGAGAGTGCCGCCACATGCTCACCCAGCGCCCGTCGTGCCGGCGCGCGGTGGCTGCCCGCAACGCGGTGCGCAGCGCCGGGGGGTAGTTGACCCCAAGATCGACCAGCTCATCGCCCGACCCGGCCCGCTCACGCAACGCGGCCCGCAGGCTCCACGGGGTGTGCGACCAGGTCAGCTCGGGCCTGGCGCCCCAGGCGCAGGCGAACCCCAGCTTCATCCGAACCCCAGCATCATGGGAACCTCAGCGTCATGACCCGCACGGTAGCTGGCCGCGGCCAGGCCGGAGGCCCGATGCCGAAAGCCCGACGCTAGCGGGGCAGCCAGAACCACTGCTCGGCGAGGGCCGGGTCGTGGCTCCGCCACATCACCACGTCCGGCGCGGAGCATGCCATCTCAGCCTCGACCCGCGGCAGCAGCGTCAGCGGCGGGGTCCAGCTCCGCACCCGGAAGCCGGCCCGCCGCATCAGGTGGGCGGCCCGGCCGGGCCGTTTGGTGCAGACCAGCACCCGGACCGCATCCCCGGCTGCCATCGCATCGTGGGTGTCGAACGCGAACACGCCGCAACCCCGCGCGTCCACCAGATCCTGGGCGGCACCCAGCGGCACGGCCGTGGACCGTGCTGGTTCGATCTTCGACATTTGGCCAATCCTGCCTAAGAAGTTCACTGCGCAAGCGGTACAGAGCCCGGCAGGGAAGCGCAGCAGTCTCGGATCCCGACGACCGAGACCGCGGCGGGAACACGGCCAGGCACCGACGCTCGCACCATCGGGGAGCCGTGTCAAGCCATTCGAGTGAACTACGTCACAGTGTGCAACGACCGTGCCCACTCGGGCAGAGCCCGAGCCTGGGCGTGACCTTTTCGGGATTTCGCCATCAGCGTCCGAGGCGCCGCGTACTCTCAGCACGGGTACAGGTCGCTGGCCCGGACGGGCAGAGCGCTGGGGGGCTCGTGGACTTCGCAAAGTCACTGATGGTGCTGCTCCGTCGGTGGTACGTCGCGCTGCCGGCGTTAATGATCTCGCTCGGCCTGGCCGCGATGGTGTTCGAGGCCGTGCCGCCGAAGTACTCCTCGACGGGGACCATCGTGCTGCTCACGCCCAACACCGGGGCAAGCGGCGGGATCTCCGACAAGTCCCCGCCCACCAACCCGCTGCTCTCCTTCGACGGCAGCCTGATCGTCGTGTCGACCGCGCTGACCTCGGTGTTGATGAGCCCGGAGGTTGTTCAGGACCTGTACAACCGCGGTGCCACAGCCGACTACGAGGTCGGCGACGGCAAGCTCCCCGGCCCGTTCATCAACGTGGTGGCCACCGGCCGGTCGCCGACCGAGACGCGACGCACTGTGACCATGGTGCTGCAGCGGGCCGCCGTCGAGCTGCGCACCAGGGAGATCGCCTTCAACGCGCCGGACGGCAGCTTCATCCAGATCAACGATCTGGTCCGGCCGACCGAGGCCACCAAGCTGAACGGCAGCAAGATCCGGGCTGCCGGGGCCGCCATGGCGCTGGCGCTGGCGTTCACCATCAGCTCGGCGTTCATGATCGAAAGCATCGCGGAGAACCGCCGCGCCCGGCGGCGCAGGCGCGCCATCGCGCCTACCACGGGACCGGCCCACGCCCCACCGGGCACCCACCCTGGCCACCCCGCTCACGCCACGTACGCCGGCCAAGCGGGGCCGTACGGCGGCCAGGGGGCACCGCACCCGCTCGCCGGACCGCCCCAGCCGCCCCAGCCAGCACCGGTCGGCGGCGGCTGGGAGCAGGGCACGTCCCTCGGCCACGGTCCAGTCCTGGAGCCGTCGGCCGACCCGCGCCGGCCGCCGTCCGGCCTGGACGGATCGGAGACGATCCCGATCTCGGACATCGGTCGGATCCGGACCAAGGGGTAGCTGGTGCCGGCCCGCACCGTCGCCACACCGCCGGAGGTCGCGCCCGGGCTGCCGTCGCCAGGTGAGCGCCGGCAGGGGCTGGACGCGTGCTCGCTGCTGTTCTGCTACCTCGGCCTGCTGATGATCCTGCCGGCCCGGCTGGTGGTCTCCGGCACCGGCTTCGACCTGACCCCCGCACTGCTGGTGGCCTTCGGGCTGGGCATGTGGTGGTGGTGCGCCCAGCTTGTCAGCAGCCAGGGCGTGGCCAAGGGCCACAACATGGTCCGCACCGGCATCTTCTTCTTCATGGTGGCCAACGTCGCCAGCTATGCCTACGGCACCTACCACTACCAGACCCATGACGCGCTACGGTCGATGGACCGCAGCACGATGATCATCATCGCCGTCGCCCTGGTCGGGATCTTCGTCGTGGACAGCATGTACACCAGCGACCGGCTGGACCGGCTGCTCGTCTACCTGGTCAACCTCGGCGCAATCGTGGCGATCTTCGGCCTGCTGCAGTTCTTCGTGAACGTCAACATTCCCGGCCTGTTCGGCAAGCTGCCGGGACTACGCGAGACGTCCACGCTGACCCTGGTGCTGGACCGGGCCGACTTCCGCCGGCCGGCGGCCAGCGCCACCCACCCGATCGAGTTCGGCGTGATCATGGCCTGCCTGCTGCCGCTGGCCGCGCACTACGCGTTCAAGGTGACCGAGGCGGCGGCGTCCGGCCGCCGGGTGCACGGCGACGCGCGACCCAAGTGGCGCTGGGCGTGCGTGGCGCTGCTGGCCGTCGGCGCGTTCGTGTCGGTGTCCCGGTCGGCCATCCTCGGCCTGATCGCCGGTGGCATGGTGCTGATCCCGACCTGGCCGGTCAAGCGCCGGATCCGGACGGTGATCACGGTCGTCGTGTTCACCGGGCTGATGCGGCTGATGGTCCCCGGCCTGATCGGCACCCTGCTCAGCCTCTTCCGCAACTTCGGCAACGACGACAGCGTGGCCGGCCGCACTGACGACTACGCCGCGGTCGGCCCGCTGATCAAGGACAACCTCTGGCTCGGCATCGGTTACGGCACCTACCACGGCGGCACGAACGGCCCGCTGGACAACCAGTATCTCGGCTCGTTGGTGGAGACCGGCCTGATCGGGGTGCTCTGCCTGCTCATCATGCTGTTCGCCGGGGTGGTCGCGGCACAGCGGGTCCGCCGGGTCAGCACCAACCCGTGGACCCGTGACCTGGCCCAGTCGCTGGCGGCTGCCGTCGTCATCCTGATCGTGGGCTACGCGACGTTCGACGCCTTCGCCTTCGCCATCATCACCGGCCTGACGTTCCTGCTGGTCGGAGCCTGCGGTGCGCTGCTGCGCACCGCCCAGCCGGACACCTGGAGACCCCCACCGTGAGACCACTGTGAGACCGCTCGCCGTCGGCGTGGTGACCTACAACAGCGCGGCGGTGCTGCCCGGCCTGCTCGACTCGCTGCCCGCCGCGCTGGCCGGCGTACCGTCCTGGCGGCTCGTCGTCGCCGACAACGCCTCCGGGGACGGATCGGCCGACCTGGTCCGGGGTCGCGCGCCGGACGCGCTGGTCCGGCCCATGGACGGCAACCTCGGGTACGCCGCCGGGGTCAACGCGGTGGCCGCCGCCATGCCGGACGCCGATCTGCTGGTGCTCAACCCGGACATCCGGCTGCGGCCGGGCTCGGTGAGCCGGCTGCGCGGCGCCTTGGGCACGCCAGGCGTGGGCATCGCGGTGCCCCGGCTGGCCGGGCCGGACGGCGCGCTCGCGCTGTCGTTGCGGCGGGCGCCGACCGTGTTGCGGGCGTTTGGCGAGTCGGTGCTCGGCGGCCGGCGGGCGGCCCGGTTCGCCGCGCTCGGCGAGGTGGTCGGCGACCGGTCGGCGTACGACGGGCCGGCCGTCGCGGACTGGGCCTCGGGCGCGGCCATGCTGGTCTCGCGGGACTGCCTGGCCGCGGTAGGGCCATGGGACGAGTCGTTCTTCCTGTACTCCGAGGAGACCGACTTCGCGCTGCGGGCCCGGGATGCCGGCTACGCGCTGCGGCTGGTGCCCGGCGCCGAGGCGGTGCACCTCGGCGGCGAGTCGCACCTGTCACCGGCGCTGTGGTCGCTGCTGGTGTCCAACAAGGTGAGGCTGTACGCCCGCCGGCACGGTCGCGGCCGCGCCGGTTCGTTCTGGGCCGCGCTGGCCCTCGGCGAGGCGCTGCGCTCGGTCCGGCCGAGCGCCACCCACCGGGCCGCGCTGCGGACGCTGGTCGCCGACCGGCGCAGACTGCTGGAGGGCTGATGCGAGTCGTCGCGCTGGTCGCCGGGCTGCTGCTGGCCCTGCCGGGGCTGGTTGCCGCCGTTCACCTGGGGCTGCTCGCGATCGCGTCCTGGTTCTACCGCGAGCCGCGCCTGGGCCGGCAGCTTGCCGTGCCGGAGCTGCGGTTCTGCGTCCTGGTGCCGGCGCACAACGAGGAACGGGTGCTGGATGCGACACTGGCCGCGCTGCGGGCGGCGATGCGGCCGTACGACGTGCTCGTCGTCGTGGCCGACCGGTGCACCGACAGCACCGCCGACATCGCCCGCCGGTACGGCGCCGAGGTGCTGGAGCGCGGGCCGGCCGACGAGCCGGGCCGGGCCGCCGCCCGGCAGGACGGGCTGGAGTTCGCCGAGAAGTTCGACTGGGACGTGGTGGCGTTCGTCGACGCCGACTCGATCATCGAGCCGGGTTTCTTCACGGCCTGCGAGCGGGTTCTCGCCTCGGACGTGGACGCCGTGCAGGCGCGCAGCGAGGCGGCCCGGGGCACCGGGCTGATCGCCCAGGCCTACCTGGCGGCGTTCGCGCTGCAGGGGGTGACCATTCCCCGCGGGCGGGACCGGCTGCGGCTGTCGGTGCGGCTGCGCGGCACCGGCATGGTGCTGCGCCGGCACGTGCTGGCCGGGCACCGGTTCCGCGCGCCGGCGTCGGAGGACCTGTTCTACTCCCTGGACCTGTGCCTGGACGGCATCCTGCCCCGGCACGTGGAGTCGGCCAAGCTGCGCTCGGCGAACGTCGGTAACTGGTCGGCGGCGGCCAACCAGCGGGTCCGGTACGAGGCCGGCCGGATGGCGGCGGCGAAGGAGCTCGGCTGGCCGCTGCTGAGGGCGCGGTCGCTGGCCGGGCTGGAGGCGGCGGTGTTCCTGCTGACCCCGCCGATCGCGGTGGCGGCCGGGTCGCTGCTGGCCGGGGCGACGCTGGCCTGGCTGTCCGGGACCCGGGCGGTCTGGGTGCCGGTGGGCGGGCTTGGCCTGCTCGGGCTGGCGGTGGTCACCGGGCTGGTGCAGGCCCGGGCTGGCGTGCGAACCTGGCTCGCGCTGCTGGCGGCGCCGTGGTACGTCGCCTGGAAGGTGGTCGTGCAGGCCCGCGCGTGGCTGTCGCTGCGCCGCCCCGGCACGCAGTACGGCGCCACCCCCCGCGCCTGAGCCTGCCCTCCGTCCGCCCTCCTGTGGTGACCTGTCGGCGTTGTGGTGACCTGTCGTTGCCCGTGCCGCCCGTGTGGTGACCTGTCGGGGG